>NZ_FNTV01000001.1:3027158-3632590 GCF_900105965.1 Arthrobacter alpinus | reverse complement strand
ACCGCGGCACTTTCAGCCATCAATTCAGATATCTTTGGCTCCGGCCGAGTCTTGTTCGGCTTGGCCCAGCAGGGTCACGCGCCAGCGGTATTTGGCAAGATTTCGCGTTCAGGCGTGCCCTGGATGACTGTTGTTCTCATGACCGGGGTGCTGTTGGTTGGCGTGGTCTTGAATGCCACGATTCCAGAGGATGTCTTCCTTGTCATCGCCTCGATCGCCACATTTGCCACCGTGTGGGTATGGATCATGATTCTGGCCTCCCACGTGGCCATGAAGCGCGAGATCGCCAACAAAGCCATTGCGCCGTCCAATTTCCCCGTCCCGCTCTGGCCATTGGCCTCGATCCTGACCGCGGTGTTCATGGCGGGCGTGATTGTGCTCCTGGGCATCTACCCCGAAACCCGCGTTGCCCTTTACGTGGGCGCGATCTGGCTGGTCCTGTTGACCCTTGCCTTCAAGCTCTGGGTTCGTGGGGATGGACGACGCCGGCCCACCCTTCTCGACGAAACCACGCTTTCCCCTGTGGGCAGGCTGGCACCGGAGGCGGCCGGGGCCAAGTAGCCGCATCCCGGCCGCCTTATTCCGGCACGGCCCCACGAGTTCTGACCTTGGCGGCAACATCAGCGCCAGCGGCCGCGCCAACATGACCGCCAGGCTGGCAAACTGCGGAACCTACTCCGATTCGGCGTCGGTCAACACCACGGCGCTGCGACCGAACTGGCGGACCTTGGCGTCATCCCACAGTTGTGCGGGCATGGCACCGCCCAAGAGGTTGCGCGGCAGGCCCGAACCGTCGCCCAGAGGGGCGTCACTTCCGGCGATGATGACATTGCCGGAACGCCGGCCCTTGAGCATGGGCGGATCGGCAATGATGACGGCGTGCTTGAACGCGGCTGCGATCGTTGCGGCTTCACGGCGAGCAGTGAGGAGCGCTGGAGTGTCTCCGCAGTTGACAACATATACGCCGCCTGGAACAAGAACCTTGCGGGCCGCCTGCGTAAATTCGGCCGTGGTCAGGGCGTGCGGGGTTTTGGACCCGGCGAAGACGTCCCGGATGATCAAGTCGCGGCTGGCCTCGGTCAGCGTCTCTGTCACCTCACGCGCCTCACCGACCCGGATCTTCAGCAGTGGGGACCGCGGCAGATCAAACCAATCCCGGACGTAGTTGGCCAGCTTTCCGTCAATCTCCACCACCACATTGCGGGAGTTGGGGTATGCAGCCACCAGATAGCGGGGCATGGAGCAGGCCGCACCGCCAAGGCTCAAACTGCGCAGTTTTTCCCCGGGCGCCCACCGGTCCTGGACCAATGCCATGATCCAGCGCATGTACTCAAAATCCAGGCGCAGCGGATCCGCCAAATCAACGTGTGAGCTTTGCACACCGTTAAGCATGAGCAACCAGCCATTGGGGTTGTCGCCGTCGGGAATCAACTCGGCCTTGCCCGTATCGGTGACGAATGTTCCGGCCAAAGGACCGTTGAGAGTCACAACAGCTTCGGGAACGGCGTTTTTGGGTGCGCGTTGGCGGCCCATCAGAAGTCCCCAACACATGAATGAAAAGCTGCCCGCGGCGAAATAGTCACCGTTCAAGCGTAGTCGAGCTCCCGCCCGCCGCGGCCCTGACCATCCGGACGGTTGGCAGGTTGTGCCATGTGTCATCCATGCGATCGGTAGTTCCGTCCGCAACGAAGCCATTCTTTGCATAGAAGGCCTGGGCGCGCGGATTGTCTTCCAAGACCCAAAGGAAGGCCGCACCCCTACCGATGAGCGCATCGAGGAGCAGCTGCCCCGCCCCGCTGCCATGAACCCGGGCCAGCGTGTAAATCATTCGCAATTCCACGGGTGCTGGGGCCTCGGGATCTTCCGATGCGCCGCTGGCGGCAACACCCACCAGCCCCGCGGCATCATATGCCACAGTTGGAATATGGCCGGCCGTTATCCCCTGTCGAAGAGTTTCAATGCGCCCGTCCAGCGTGTTTCGGCGCATCTCAAAGAACTCCGGCGGCAAGTGCCTGCCATACGCTTCCTCATGGCAGCGCAGATGCAGGCGCATGACGGCTTCGGCATCGTCAACAGTGGCTGCTCGCAACAATAAGCTCATGCCACATCCTCGCAGATTGCCGCTCTGCAGCCGCTGCGCCGCCGGAGTGCTCGACGCCGTTTACTCGCCCAAGGCGTTGAGGGCGCCTTCCAAGCGAGCTACCTTGCCGCTGAGCTCACCGGTGTGGCCGGGGCGAATATCGGCCTTCAAGACCAAGGAAACCCTTGTTCCGTAGCGAGCCACAGCTTCTGTGGCTCGCTTGATGACATCCATGACTTCATCCCATTCGCCCTCGATCTCGGTGAACATGGAGCTGGTCTGATTGGGCAGGCCCGATTCGCGAACCACCTTGACCGCTGCCGCGACCGCGGTGTGGACGGAGGCGTCGTCGCCCGTTCCGGCCGGGGAATCGGTGGGGGTGCCGCTGGGTGCCACTGAAAATGCCACAATCATAAAAGTCTCCTCATTGCCTTGTTCAATTTGCCTTGTTCATTCCTTGAAGCTGTTTCCATTATGGGTACTCCTGCCCATGGGACCGCACCGTCATTGCGCATAGAGTTGCAGCATGCTTGCTTCCCTGGCTGCCTTCGCGCGCCCTTTTACCACCAGCCCGGACCCTTACGGCGATTCTTACTACAGTGACACCACGATGGAACCGGCCGCTGTCGCGGGCCTGATCACTCTGATGATCTTCTTGTATCTATTGATATTTGCCGTGGCATTTGTGATCTCCGGTCTGGTCTGGGCGGGCGCCTTCAGCAAGGCGGGCCACGCAAAATGGAAAGCCTATGTGCCGTTCTACAGCATGTGGATCCTGGTCAAGATCTCGGGCCGTCCGGAATCGCATTTCTGGCTCTTGTTCATTCCGTACTTCAACATCTACATGCAGATCGTGATCCTGAACGACATTGCCAAGTCCTTTGGCAAGGACGCTGCCTTCACGGTGGGCCTGGTCTTCCTGCCGGTAGTCTTCGCCGCAATACTTTCCTACGGCGATGCCCGCTACCTTGGCCCGTCCTATCTGACACCGGCACAGAAGCAATCTGCCCAGCAATACGCCCAACAGCAGTACGGCCAGCAATTCGCTCCGCAACAATTCACCCAGCCCTACGGCCAACAGCCCTACCCGGGGCAGCCCCAGGCCTTTGACCAACCGCCGGCACAGCCAAATGCCCAGCAAAACCCTGACCAGTACCCGTACGGTTCAGGGCCACCCCAGCAGCCGTAGTCCGGCGGCGGCAGCCGCACCGGCCAGGACAACCACCAAGAATGGGGCCTTGAACCACAGGGCAATGGCTGCCGCCACCAAGGCACCAACCCGCGCGTCGAGAACAACTGCCGTGCCTGTCGCTGCAACATTTACAACCGTCAGCGATGCCAAAAGACCAATGGTCAGCGTTCCGGCAACGCGGCTCATCCTTGGATTGGCCAGCACCTTCGCGGGCACCAGGTACCCCAACAGCTTGGTAGCGTAGCCAATCACCGCCGCTATTAAGAGCCAGACCCACATACTCATGATTGCTTCCCTCGGTGATTTCCGGCGTCGTGCCTGTGAGTGGACGGCTTATGCGGCGGCGGCTGGCCTGCGTGCGGATAGGGTTCAATGTCAGGTTCCAGGCCATCGGTGATGTGGCCGGGTGCATGGTCCGGCGCAGCGTCCGCGCGAAACCAGCCGATCAGCCCGGCAACCAGCGCCGCCACAAGGATCGGTATGCCGGGCGGAACGAACGGGACCACCAGAAGTGTCACCACGGCGCACACCACGGCAATCGCGGCGGGCTGGAACGCCTTGATTCGCGGCCACAACAAGCCCAGGAATGCTGCCACGGCGGCACCGTCAAGGCCCCACTGTTTGGGATCGCCCATGGCGTCACCAATTAGGGCTCCCACGCCTGTCATAATATTCCACAGCAGGAATATTCCAACGCCGGCCACCCAGAATCCGCGTTCCTGCTCGTCGGCATCGCTTTGGCCGGTGGCGGTGGCCGTCGATTCATCGATCGTGACGTGGGCGGCGACAAAGCGGCGCCAGCCCGTGGGGCGCAGCAAGGCGTTCAGTTGCATGCCGTAAACACCGTTGCGTATGCCCAGCAGAGCCGAGGCGCTCATGGCCGCAACACCCGTGCCGCCGGCAGCAACAACGCCGATGAAGGCGAATTGCGATCCTCCGCTGAAAAGCATCAGGCTCAGCACCATGGTCTGCCAGAACGAAAGTCCGGCGGCGACCGACAGCGCCCCAAAAGAAACGCCGTAAAGGCCTGTGGCGATCGCGATCGAGGCGCCGATCTTGGCTGCGGGCGAATCCTTAAGCTTCATCGCCCCATGCTTTCACGCCGGCACAGGCAGGCTCACGTCTGTCCACATGGCAAGAACCCGCTCAACCCTGCAGGATCACTATGGGCATGGTGTTCGTGTCGATGGCCTCGGTGGACAGGCTGAGGCTTTCGGTGCCATGCAAGGCATCGGCCGCACGGACCAGGGCCAGGTGCGAGAAGGCCTGGGGGAAGTTTCCCGCCATCCTGCCCTGCTCCATGTCATATTCCTCGCTCAGCAACCCCACCTCATTGGCCAGTCCAACCAAGGTGTCCATCAGCGCCACGGCATCCGCGTGGCGGCCAGAATGCGCATATTGTTCAACCAGCCAGAAGGAACAGGCCAGGAATGGGTACTCGCCCGGTTCCAGACCGTCCAGGCCGGAGGCCGTTTGGTAACGCAGGATCAGGCCATGGCGATCCACCAGCTCGTTTTCCAATGCATCCACGGTGCCCAGCATCTCTGGGGAACTGTAGGGGACAAACCCCACCTGCGGCAGAACCAGAAGCGATGCGTCAGTTGTTGTACCGCCATAGGTCTGGGTAAAGGTGTTCAGCTCCTTGTTGAAGCCATGCTCCATGATCTCCTCCTTCAACTGATCCCGGAGCTTTTCCCAGCGTTCCACGGGCCCCTCCAGTCCGTGATTTCGCACGGCCCGGGCACCACAGTCGAAGGCCGCCCACATCATGACGCGTGAGTGCGTGAAGTGCAGGAGGTCCCCCCGCATTTCCCAGATGCCGTGATCCTTGGCGGTTAGATGTTTCTCCACAAAACCCAACATGGCCTGTTGCAGCGGCCACGAAAAGTGGTCTTCATTCCCGCCAGCCAAACGCAGCTTCTCCAAGGCCACAAGCACCTCTCCCACAACATCGGCCTGGTACTGGCCAACAGCACCGTTGCCGATCCGTACCGGCAGGGCACCCTCATAGCCTGGCAAGTGGCTCAATTCGCCCTCCGCCAGGTCACGCTCACCAGAGAGGCCGTACATGATCTGCAGGTCCTCAGGATCTCCAGCCACAGCCCGCAGCAGCCAATCGCGCCACTTCATGGCCTCGTCGTCGAATCCGTGGGTGAGCATGGCTTCAAGTGTCAGGGCAGCGTCGCGCAGCCAGCAGAATCTGTAATCCCAGTTCCGCGCACCACCAAAGTCCTCTGGCAGGGAGGTGGTGGGTGCCGCAACAATCCCGCCTGTATCCTCATGCGTCAAGGCGCGCAGCACCAACAGCGAGCGCTCTACGATGGCCGCATACTTGCCGTCCTGGTTGTACCTCGCCGCCCAGTCTTCCCAATAGTCAGCCGTCTGCTCCAGGGAAAAATCAATGTCGATCGCGGCCGGAACCGGGCGGTGCGACGGATACCACGAAAGTTCCTGCTGCACTCGCTGCCCTGCTTGAACCGTGAAGATCCCAGCATGTTCATGCTCGACGGCCACGGGCAGCTCATCTCCGCGCAGCACCAAGGCGTCGGGCCCGGCTACGGCAACAATCGCTTCTGTCCCGTCGGCTGCATCCATACGGCGGACCCATGGCAAAACTTTGCCATAGCCCGGGCGGACGCTAATCCGTTCACTAAATTCAACGCTGCCCTGCAGGCCCTCGATGCGGCGCACCACGGAGGCCCGGCGGTCCTTGACCGGCATGAAATCGGTGACCCTTGCGGAGCCATCAGGGGTTTCCCACACGGTCTCCAAAATAAAGGTTCGGCCCATGTAGGCGCGGCGTTCAACGGCGGCCTCGGCGTGAGTCGGCGCTATCAACCAGCGGCCGTGGTCAGAGGTTCCCAACAGGGCGGTGAACACCGATGGTGAGTCAAAGCGGGGGAAACACAACCAATCGATACTCCCGTCCCGGCCCACCAAGGCGGCCGTGTGCAGATCCGAAAGCAGTGCATAGTCTTCAATTCGCGATGCCATGGTTCCATGCAATCACATGTCGTCAAGCCCCTGCATGGCGCCTTCGGTTATGCCTGCGCCCCGCTCGCGTCGACCATCCGCAGTGAGGGCTGCGAACCGGCCAACAAGGCCCTGATTTCACGCGGCTTGTTGGTTGTAACCTGGGTAACCCCTGCTGCCAAACACAAATTCAAATCTTCGGGCGTGTCCACTGTCCACACCCGAAGCACCCTGCCATTCTTCACCCAGTTCGCTGCATTGTCCGGGTTGGCTCGCAGGTAGTCCACGCCCGGCCCTGCCAGGTGGGCCACGCCGTCATCCACCAGCGCCTCCCCCTCAGCCATGGCGCGCCGCATCAGGAATGCGACAGTGTGGCCGGCAATGGGGCCTACCTCCAGTTCATCCTTGATGTCCTCAACGCCCACATCTTCCAGAAGCTGGCAGATGTGGTCGGGAGGAAGCTGTTTGGACAAATACTTCACGGCCGCCGGGTGGAAGCTCATGAAGGAAACCAACACATTCGAGGCCTTGGAATCCTCCGGTGTCCAGCCGTGACTGCGAAGTGTCTCCAGCGTCTTCTCGATCACCTGCGGACTAAAGGAAGCCCCGTACTTGAACTCAATGGCCAGCCCAAGCACCCTGCCTGCGCCCGACAGAATTTCCAGCAGCTCCGTCAGGGTGAGCAATTGGGCCGCCGCGGAGCCGTAGCTCGCGGGGATTTCCACGCCGTGCCAGGAACTGAAGTCCAGCTCACGCAGTTCCGCCAAGGTCATCTCTGCCACTGGACCGGTTCCGTTGGAGGTCCGGCCCACGTCGTCGTCGTGGAGCAAGACGAGTTCACCGTCGGCGGTGAGGTGGAGATCGCATTCAACCCCGTCGGCGCCGTCGCCCAGGGCCTGAAGATAGGCGGCTCGGGTGTGCTCGGCAAAGTCGGCGCTTGATCCTCGGTGGGCGTAAATCTGAACGGTCATGGCTCCACGCTACGCTTACTTCATGGCGCAGACACTTCGGTTAGATCCACAGGGCACCCCGGTGCCTCCCACTGAACATCCCGATGCGGAAAAGGCTGCGGCCCTGAAACGGATGAAAAACATCGCACTGGGCCTGCTGGTGTTCATGGCGGTGGTGTTCTGCTTTGCGTTTGCCTTTCAGGAGCACTACCCGTGGCTGACTTATGTTCGTGCGGCGGCCGAAGGCGGCATGGTTGGCGCGCTGGCTGACTGGTTTGCCGTCACTGCACTGTTCAAGTACCCCATGGGCTTGAAGATCCCCCACACGGCCATCATCCCTAATCGCAAGGATGAGATTGGTGCATCTCTGGGCGATTTCGTGGAAACCAACTTCCTCTCCGAGGAAGTTGTCTCGCAGAAGTTGGCCACCACCCGGATTGCCCAAAAAGTTGGGGCCTGGCTCTCCAAACCAGCCAGCGCCCAACGTGTGGCAACCGAGGGTGCCGCCGCCCTGCGCGGTGCCATTGAGGTGTTAAAGGACGACGACGTCAAGGACGTTATCGAGTCGATGGTGCGTAAACATGTGCTTGAGCCGCCGTGGGGCCCGCCCATTGGCAAGCTGGCCGAGCGAATCTTCGCCGAAGGTCACCATCACGCCTTGGTGGATCTTTTGGTTGACAGGTCCACAACGTGGATCCGGACCAACCACTCAACCATTTCCGGGCTGGTTTCCGACCGCTCCCCTGGTTGGGTTCCGCAATTTGTGGACGGCCTGGTTGGCGACAAGATCTATACCGAAATCTATAAGTTTGCCCGCGCTGTGCAGGACGATCCCCGCCACGAGGTCCGCCTCCAGCTGGATGGCTATCTCAAGGATTTGGCCCAGGAACTGCAGCACGATCCGGCCATGATCGCCAAGGCGGAATCCATCAAGGCCCAGGTTTTGGGTGATCCCGAGGTCCGAGAATTGGCCGGGCGCACTTGGGAAACCATCAAATCAGCCCTGACAGATGCAGCCGAGGACCCAAATTCCGAGCTTCGCCTCAAATTTGCCGCGGCCGTGCAGGACTTCGGCACCCGCCTCGTGGAAGACACCGAACTGGCGGAGAAAGCCAACCAATGGATCTCCAACGCCGCCGCCTACCTGGTGGGCACCTACAAGCACGAGATCACGTCGCTGATCACCGAGACTGTTGAGCGTTGGGATGCAGAGGAAACTTCGCAGAAAATTGAACTGCAGGTGGGTAAGGACCTGCAGTTCATCCGAATCAACGGCACCGTGGTGGGCTCCCTCGCCGGCCTGGCCATCTTCACGATCGCCACGCTGGTGTTCGGCTAGGCAGGCTGCGGGGCCGGCGCGCTGGCGCACCGGCCATCGCGGGCAGTCACTTCGAGCGGCGCGCGGCCTTCGGTGGTTTTAGGGCCTTCGGAAGCTTGGGCTGTTTGCTGGTCGCCTCGAGTTCTGCGAGGAGCAGCGCCGGAATTTCCATGGGGGCCGGCCCAAATGCGCGATTTGCCGAGGCGATAACCGCCTTGCCCATCATGTAGTTGCCGATTCCACCAACGGCCGCACCAATGCCAAACGGCAGTGCCTTGCCCACAATGGATACGCTGCCCTTGGCGGCCATTTTCTTGAGGAACATTTTTTGCATGGGCCCTACGAGGCTCTTGACGGTGGTCAGCGGAAGGCTCTTGCTCACGGTCTTGCCCCACGCCTGCATGGGCGTTTTTCCGGTCCCCAGTGCGTGGCCTGTCAGCCCCGTCAACATGGCCTGACCTTCTTCACCGAGAATGATGGCCATGACGGTGAGTTGGGCGCTCTGCGGATCCTGCAGCCGGACCCCGTGGAGTTCGGCAATGGATTGCGCGTAGAGTGCCGTCGCTTCCAAGAACACAAGAGTTGCGGCGGCCGAAATGGACAGCGCCACCACAGTTCCCACACCCGGAATGATTGCAGTGGCACCAATGGCGGCACCGCCGGAGCCCACACCGTTAAGGAAGTCGCGCTCCAACCGCTGGCTGAGTTCGTAGGCGGTTGCGTGCGGGTAGCGTTTGCGCAGGCGTCGCAAGTTCGCCAGCACCAGGGGCCGCTGAACCTCAACAGCCTTGAGCAGCATGTTGTGGATTGCGGGGGCGGGTCGCCCCTGCTTATCGAATGCCGCGTCAGCAGCAATCTGTACCGCCGGATTAACCTTGCCCGCCGATCGCGCAAAGCCGGGACCGGGCGGCATTCCTACGTGGTTAAGGTCTTTGCTTGCCATGGATTCTCCCTGCTGAGTCTGTGTCTCAAGGGTAGCCGTCATTCCTGAACGGAACTCGGCGTTCACTCTGAGGCGAAAGCCGCCTGGCGGACTAGTGGCAGTCCCGCCTGCGAGCGCAGAGGGAGGAACGGCGTCGTACTTGGTTCTAGAGCCACGGTTCCAGAACAAAGGGGATGGTGCCGGCGGCAGCGATCCAATGGCTTCGGCATCTGGCACACCCTAACTACTGGGAACGAAGGAGCCGGGTATGTGTGCAGTCAAAAATGATGAGACGTCGGCCAGCTCATCGGCACGGGTGTTGTGGCCCATGCCGTCATAATTGGCAGCGGAAAGTTCAGTGTTGGTGGCGAGCCAGCCTGCCGTGAAGGCGGTGGCGTCCGGGTTGATGACCAGATCGGCCCTGTCACGGGCCCAGTAAAACGGAATCCGGTGTTCCAACGGCTCCATCGTGGCAAGAAGTTCATTGCGCAGGACAAAGCCGGACAGCCCCACTCCTGCGCTGAAGGCCCGCGGGCGGAACCGCATGAGTGTGGTGGCCATGGCCATGCCCTGCGAGTAACCCAGGACGGATACGCTGCTGAACGCGTACCGGGCCATGACAGTATCAAGCCAGCTAAGAACGGCCGACGCCGCACCCACCACCTCGGCGAAGTCGTTGGCTAGGAAGTAGTCCAGCAGGAACCAACCGTAGTCACCTGAGATGTCTTTTGGCGCCCGCGGCGCCGCGCAGGTGAATCCCTTCGGCAGGTCAGCAAAAAGGGCTTTCATGCGGCCTTCATCTGATCCGTAGCCGTGAAGCATCAGGAGCAGCGGGGTGCCTGCACGCTCGCCTTCGGGCCGGGACCACGCAACCGTATCCATGGGCCAAGACTACCCACCCAAATACCTGCCCGACTCACATGATTGGCATCGCGTTAACCGGCGGTTCAACCAAACACCTCCTTTTCGTTATTCCGGGCTGACATTCTGGGCGCAACGCACCCACCGATAGAAGGTTTGCCATGAACGATTTGAAGAAGCTCCTGCCCATGCTCGGCCACACGCGAGGGAAGCGCAGCGCCGTGACCTGCAGCCTCAAGTGTGACAACGCTTGCTCCAAGGCCGTGTGTAACACCTCCGCCAACAACTACTTTCGCGACATTGCCTCCACGGAATTCTCGCGCCGATCGGCTCTTGGCATTGGCTTGGCCGGTGCGTTGAGCGCCGCGGTGCTGGTTCAAGGCAACGGCCAGGGTCAAAATTCCCAGGGCAACAACGGCGTTGGCCATAGCGGCAAGGGTGGCAAGTTTGGGTTCACGCCCATTGCGCCCGTGGATGCGTCCGTGGACAGCTTCAATGTGCCCGCTGGTTTTGATTGGTCGCCGATCATCCGCTGGGGCGATCCCATCTTCAACGAAGCCCCCGACTTCGACTTCGCAAACCAGAATGCTGCCGCTCAGGCCGGTCAGTTTGGGTACAACAACGATTACCTGGAGATACTGCGCCAACCCAACGGCAAGAAGGGCCTGTTGGTCTGCAACCACGAATACGTGAACCCGCAGATCATGTTCCCTGCCGCCCCCGCCTCTGCCGCCGAGGAAGCCGAGCGTCGCAACATCTTCCGCAACGCCGTCGGAATGACAGTGGTGGAACTGGAGCGCAAGAAGAAGGGCCAGCCATGGAGCTATGTCCGCGGTGGAGGGTTGAACCGCCGCGTCACCATGGATACCGAATTTGAGCTGACCGGGCCCCTGGCCGGCTCCGACTTCGTCAAGACCGCCGCCGATCCCACCGGCACCAAGGTGTTCGGCACCCTGGGCAACTGTTCCGGTGGCACAACACCGTGGGGAACCATCCTCTCTGGCGAGGAAAACTTCAACGGCTTCTTCCGCACGAACGGAACCAGCGTCGAGGACCGCCGCTATGGCCTGGGCAACGCCGCCACGGGCATGGGCTGGGAGCTCGAGGATCCTCGTTTTGATGCCCGTGGCGAGGACTACCGCAACGAACCCAACCGTTTCGGCTACATCGTGGAGATCGATCCCGAAGACCCGAACTCCACTCCGAAGAAGCACACGAGCCTTGGCCGCTTCAAGCATGAGGGCGCCAACGTCATCGTCGCCGACAATGGCAAGGTGGTGGCCTACTCAGGTGACGATGAGCGTTTTGATTACCTGTACAAGTTCGTCTCCAAGAACAAGTACAAGAAGAACAACAGGGCCCACAACATGACGCTGCTGAACGAGGGCGACCTTTACGTTGCCCAGTTCGCCGGCAACTCGGCCGTGGAGATCGACGGCTCCGGCACGGTTCCGGCCGATGGAAAGTTTGATGGCTCCGGCCAGTGGCTTCCCCTGGTGCTCAACGGTAAGAGTGTCATTGCGGGCATGAGCGTCCAGGAGGTTTTGGTTTACACCCGCCTGGCCGCCGACAAGGCTGGGGCCACCAAGATGGACCGTTGCGAGGATGTGCAGCCAAACCTGCAAACCGGCAAGGTTTATGTGGCCTGCACCAACAACACCAAGCGGGGCCTTCCCGGCCAGGCTGCCGCCGATGAGGCGAACCCCCGGACCGAAAACCGGGATGGCCACGTTGTGGAGATCACCGAACGCCGCGGGGATTCAACCGCAACTACGTTCAATTGGAGTCTGCTGTTGCTCTGTGGCGATCCTGCCAAGAACACGCAAACATACTTCAGCGGTTTCCCGGCCGACAAGGTCAGCCCCATCTCCTGCCCCGACAACCTTGCCTTCGACACTCAGGGCAACCTGTGGATCTCCACGGATGGCGCACCTTCAGTGATTGGCTACAACGATGGCCTGTTCAAGGTGGGCTTGGAGGGCCGGAACCGCGGCAACGTCCAGCAATTCGCCTCCATGCCGCGCGACGCCGAGACCTGTGGGCCGCTCATCCACGATGACGAGTCCATGGCCTTTGTTGCCGTGCAACACCCGGGTGAAGACGGCAGCTACGGCGCGCACAGCTCCTTCTTCCCTGACTACGTGGCCCAAGGTTCGACGCCGGCCCCCGGCAAGGTGCGGGCGCCCCGCCCCTCGGTGGTTCAGATCTTCCAGGCAAACTAACGGCCGCAGGCTGCAGGCAATCCGCCCACACTCACTCACCACACGTCACGGAACACCTGTGATGTGTGGTGAGTGAGTGTGGGTTGTTTGTTTTAATGGGCGATTCCCGCAGCTGTCACGAAGCGCCACGCAAGCCAAATCTGTGTTTATGTGGGAATTGCGTTGACAAACAAAGATAAACACAGATAGAGTCATTCAAATCAACATCTTGTGACACCCGTCACGCATCAGAGTCGCTGCGGAAGGACCGCTATGTTTGCCGAGGAACGGTACCGACGAATTGCAGAACTCGTCAACGCCCAGGGGCGCGTCAGCGTCAATGACTTGGCCGAACTCTTCTCCGTCACCCAGGAAACCGTCCGCCGCGATCTGGCAGCCCTCGAGGACTCCAACCAGCTGCGCCGGGTTCACGGCGGTGCAGTTGGCACAGACCGGCTCACCCGTTCGGAGCTGAGCCTGAGCGAACGCCAAAGCCAACGCTTGGATGAGAAGCAGCGCATTGCCGCCGCCGCAATTGCCTTGGTTCCCAACGCCCCTACGGCCTCGATACTGCTCGACTCCGGAACCACCACGGCAGCACTGGCCGAACTCCTAGCAGGTTGGACCCCGGCAAACTCTGGCGATGAACTGCTCGTCATCACCAATTCACTGCCCACCGCGGCGTCGCTAAGCACAAACAAACATTTGCTGTTGGACATTGTTGGCGGCCGCGTCCGCGGCCTGACCAGCGCCGTTGTTGGCGCCCGCGCCACGGAGCAGCTCGGCGCCCTTCGCCCCGACATCGCCTTCATTGGCGCCAACGGCATCCACCCCGATTTCGGTTTGAGCACACCGGATCCCGTTGAGGCGGCAACAAAGACCGCCATGGTCCGCGCCGCTCGTCAGGTTGTTGTTCTCGCTGATGCATCAAAGCTCGGCACCGAAACTCTTGTCCGTTTTGCAACCCTTGAGGAGATCGACACCTTGATCACCACCTCCGCACCATCCACCGAACTTGCCGCCGCGTTGTCCGCCGCGGGTGTTGAGGTGGTGGTGGCATGATTCTGACACTGACCCCCAATCCGAGCCTTGACCGCACCATTGAGCTCGCAGGAGTCCTTGAGCGCGGCGAGGTTCAGCGCGCAACGGCGTCTTCCCAGCATCCGGGCGGCAAGGGCGTAAACATTGTCCGGGCCCTGTCTGCCTCCGGCATCCAGTCACTGGCGCTGCTTCCCGGCGACGCCGATGACGCCCTGGTTCGCGCCCTCTGCGTGGAGAACATCCCGCACCAGAGCCTGCCCATCGGCGCTGCCCTGCGCAGCAACGTTGCCATCACCGAGCCCGACGGCACCACCACCAAGGTCAATGAGCCCGGCCCCACCCTCACTCCGGAACAGGTTGCCGCGTTGTTGGCTCTAACGGTTGAGAAGTCCGACGGCGCTTCCTGGCTGGTTCTGGCCGGTTCCCTGCCGCCCGGCGTGCCCAATGATTTTTACGCCCACGTGATCGATTCCGTGCGTGGCGCCTACGGCGCGAAGGCCCCAAAAATTGCCGTGGATTCCTCCGGTGCACCTCTGCGCGAGTGCCTAAGTTCGGCTCCGGATCTGATCAAACCCAATGGTGAAGAACTTGCCGAGCTGACAGGCGCCACCAACGGCCAGGACCTCGAATCACATCCGGCCCTGGCTGCCGCCACGGCATCCGCCTTGGTTCACCAGGGCGTTGGCGCAGTTCTTGCAACGCTTGGCTCCAAGGGTGCCGTGCTGGTCACCAGGGATGGTAGCTGGCACGGCAATGGCCCGGCAATCGAGGCAAAAAGCACAGTCGGCGCGGGCGATTCCGCACTGGCCGGATATCTGTTGAGCACTCTACGCGGCGATTCCGCGCAGGCCTGCTTGCAGCAAGCAGTGGCCCATGGGGCGGCCGCAGCTTCCCTCCCCGGAACCCTGGTTCCGTCCGTTGAAGAAACCAACCCCAAGGCCGTCAACGTGACGGTACTGGCCTGAAGCCGAAGAGAAACTCTCATGACCACTCTTATCAACACCGATCTGGTGCTCCTAGATGCCAATCTCGGCACGGACACCACCAGCGTCATCCGCAACCTAGCCGAGCTTGTGGCTAAGACCGGGCGGGCCTCCGAAGTTGCGGGCCTGTTCGCCGACGCCCTGGCCCGCGAACAAAAGACCGCCACAGGCGTCCCCGGTGGCATTGCCATTCCGCATTGCCGTTCCGAGGCTGTTCTTGAGCCCACCCTGGCCATGGCCCGCTTGAACCCGGCCGTTGACTTCGGCGCCAAAGACGGCCCGGCAGACATCGTCTTCTTCATTGCAGCCCCGGCTGGTGCCGACAACGAACACCTGAAGTTGCTGTCCAAGCTGGCCCGTTCCCTCATCAAGAAGGACTTCACGGCAGCCCTGCGCGCAGCAGCAACCCCTGCCGACATCGTCGCCCTCGTGGCAGAGGCGCTCAAGGACAAGCCGAAGCCGGCAGTCACAACAGCGACTGCCGCGGCTGGCGAAGCCGGCAATGGGGCCCCGGGAGCGGCTTCGGGCGTCCGCGAAGCGGGCGGGGGGCCCATTGCCGGTGAAGCCAGTCCGGCCTCGCAGGCATCCACAACGCGCCAGAAGCGGATTGTTGCTGTGACTGCATGCCCGACAGGTATTGCACACACTTACATGGCAGCGGACTCCTTGGTGCTGGCCGCACAGGAAGCTGGCGTTGACCTACAGGTCGAGACGCAGGGCTCAGGGGCTGTGACGCCACTGGACCCGGCCGTGATTGCCGCTGCCGATGCCGTGATCTTTGCCGTGGATGTGGATGTTCGTGGCAAGGAGCGTTTTGCCGGCAAGCCGCTGGTGAGCTCTCCGGTCAAGCGCGGCATTGACGAGCCGGCCAAGATGATCCAGGAGGCCGTGGCTGCCTCTGACAACCCGAATGCGCGCCGCGTGCCTCACTTCGGCGCAGAAGAGACTGCCGAGCAGAAGGCCGCCGCCTCTGGCGAAAGCCTGGGCTCCAAGATTAAGAAGGTCTTGCTGACCGGTGTCAGCTACATGATCCCGTTCGTGGCCGGTGGAGGTCTCTTGATTGCGCTGGGCTTCCTACTGGGCGGCTTCCAGATTCCCGACTTTGCGGACAAGATCCTCACCTCCAACAGCCTTGCCAACCTGCCCACGGACTACCCTGCCCAGGCCTTGGGACCGCTGGGAGCATATCTGGGTGCCGTCGCGTTCAAGATCGGTGGCCTCTCAATGGGCTTCCTGGTCCCGGCGCTTGCTGGCTACATTGCTTTCGGTATTGCTGACCGACCTGGTATTGCACCCGGCTTCACGGCCGGCGCCCTTGCCGTGTTCATGGATGCGGGCTTCCTTGGTGGTCTGGTGGGCGGTATTTTGGCCGGTCTTGCCGCGTACTGGATCGGCACGTGGAGTGTCCCTCGCTGGCTGCGGGGCCTCATGCCCGTGGTCATCATCCCGCTACTTGGTTCAATCATCGCCTCCGGCGCCATGTTGCTGTTCCTTGGTGCACCTATCGCGGCGCTTACCGTTGCCTTGAACAACTGGCTGACGGGCATGTCCGGCGCCTCCGCCGTGGTCCTGGGCATCATCTTGGGACTCATGATGTGCTTCGATTTGGGTGGCCCGGTCAACAAGGTTGCTTACGCATTTGCTGTTGCAGGTCTGGGCGCAGGCAGCCTCGCCAACCAGGCACCGTGGGAAATCATGGCCACGGTCATGGCAGCGGGCATGGTTCCGCCACTGGCAATGGCTCTTGCCACCGTGCTGGACAAGAAGCGCTTCTCACTTGCAGAGCGTGAGAACGGCAAGGCCGCTTGGCTGCTCGGCGCCTCCTTCATCTCTGAGGGTGCCATCCCGTTCGCCGCGGCCGATCCCCTGCGCGTCATCCCCGCCTCCATGCTTGGCGGTGCCGTCACCGGCGCCATGACCATGGCATTCCATGTCACCTCACAGGCACCCCACGGCGGGTTCTTCGTGTTCTTCGCGATCGGCAACCTGGGCATGTTCGCCCTGTCCATCGTGGTTGGCACGATCGTGGCCGGATTGGCAGTTGTGGCTCTGAAACGCTGGGCTGTTCGCAAGCCCGTTGATACTCTTGCAGCAGCACAGCCTGTAACCGCGGCCAACTAGTACCTGACATGTTTTTCGAAGGAGCAACCGTGCAAAGCTTTGTTGGAGTCGGCGTCTTCCGTGGCCGTGTCATTGGCCCCGTCAGGCACATGCCCGCCGCATTGACTGCGCCACCGGCGGGTGAAGCATTGGATAGTTCGACGTCGGCCGAGACGGCCGCTGCCAGCCTCAAGGAAGCCGGGGCAACGGTTAAGGCCGCCCTGACGGAGCGGGCCTCCCGCGCCACGGGCGATGGCAAGGCAGTCCTTGAGGCGACAGCCTTGATGGCCACCGACCCGATGCTCATCAAGGCCGCCATCAAGCTCATCAACAAGGGCAGCTCCGCAGAACGGGCCATTTGGGATGCCGGCGACACCGTGGCGGCCATGCTCATTAGCTTGGGCGGTTACATGGCTGAACGCTCCCACGACGTCCTTGATGTGCGTTCACGCATCGTGGCGGCTTTGCGCGGGGTCCCGGCACCGGAAATCCCGGACTCCCCCGTTCCTTTCATCCTGGTTGCCGACGACCTTGCTCCCGCAGACACGGCGACGCTTGACCCGACAAAGGTTGTTGCTCTAGTCACGGCGGGTGGCGGACCGCAGTCGCACACCGCCATCATTGCCCGAAGTTTGGGGCTCCCGGCCGTGGTTGCGGCCGCCGGAGTAGCTGCACTTGAAGAAGGCGCGGACGTGTTCGTTGACGGGTCAGCCGGAATTGTCAGCACGGACCCGGGTGACGCCGAGCGTGCGGCAGTGGCCGTGTGGCTGGAGAAGGCCTCACTGCTGGATGTCTTTGATGGTCAGGGACAGCTGGCAGACGGCACCGGATTGGCCCTGTTGGCCAATGTCGGCGGAGCCAAGGATGCGCAGGAGGCTGCCGCGGCAAACGCCGAAGGTGTTGGACTACTGCGCACCGAATTCTGCTTCCTCGGCCACAGCACCGAACCCAGCCACGAGGATCAGGTGGCCGCCTACAAGGGCGTCTTCGATGCTTTCGGCGGGAAGAAAGTTGTTGTTCGCACCCTCGACGCCGGGGCGGACAAGCCCCTGCCATTTTTGACCGACAGCACCGAACCAAACCCGGCACTGGGCGTTCGAGGCTACCGCACCGACACCTCAACTCCGGGTGTGCTGGCCCGCCAGCTAGCTGCCATTGCCGATGCCGCGGCACAGTCGCAAGCCCATGTCTGGGTCATGGCACCCATGATTTCCACGCCAGCCGAAGCCGCCGATTTTGCCGCCCTGTGCGCCACCGCGGGCCTGAACACTCCCGGTGTCATGGTGGAGGTGCCCTCGGCCGCGCTGACGTCCCGACATTTGCTGGACCGTGTGGAATTCGCCAGTTTGGGGACCAACGACCTGACCCAGTACGCCATGGCTGCCGACAGACAGCTTGGCACGCTTGCTGCGCTCAACGATCCCTGGCAGCCTGCCGTGCTGGCCCTGATTTTGGCCACCGTTGAGGGTGCTGTTGCACAAGCCAAGCATTCGGTGTCGCGGGGCCTTGAGGATTCCCCGCCCAAGCCGGTGGGTGTGTGCGGTGAGGCGGCCGCTGACCCGGCTCTCGCCGTGGTGCTTGCCGGTCTGGGTGTGTCCTCGCTGTCCATGACACCGCGGGCGCTTCCGGCCGTTGCAGCGGTCCTGCGCACCGTCACCATGGAGCAGTCCCGCCAGTTGGCGTACCTCGCGGTTGGTGCAGCCTCCGCTTCCGAAGCCCGCGAGCTTGTGCGCGCCGGGCTGCCTGCCTTGGCCGAACTCGGCCTGTAGTTCCTGCCCCTGCGGGCGAACAAACCCGCGGTGGTCACGGTTGGCGAGTCCAAGATTTCACCAAGTTCGACCACCAAACCCCTGACTATCAAACAAAGATCTGGAGCATTTCATGATTGAACGCACCGCCACCATTGCCAGCACCGTTGGGCTGCACGCCCGCCCCGCCGCCATCTTCGCCGAGGCCGCAGGCGATCTTGGTGTGGAAGTGACCATCGCACGCGTTGGCGAAGTCCTCGATGAGGCCGTCGACGCGGACAGCATGCTGGCCCTGATGAGCCTGGGCATCGAGTTCGGCGAAGCCGTTGTTTTGCGCACCGAGGATGACTCTGCCACCGAAGGTCTTGAGGCCTTGGTTCGCATCTTGGAGACAAACCACGACGCCTAATTTCGCCCCCTCAGAAACCCCGTGTAGAAGCCCGTTTAGAGCTTTCAACACGGGGTTTTTGCATGGTTGACAGAAACCCTCCCCAGGGTCCACAATGACCCATCTGCTAGAATTTAAGGTCTGCCCGTAGCGATGCAGCAGAAAGTCGCAAGCAAATGACCTCCTTAAGGAGATGAACAAATGCCCACAGACCGAAGCATGACTCAACCGGATTCAGGTGTTAAGGACACCGCAGATCGATCGCAGCCTAAGCTCAAAAAGCCCCGGCTGCCCAAACTTAAGAAACGCCGCCTGGGCGTTGACGACGTAAATGTTGTTGATGCACCCATGCTCAAAAAAGCCCTCGGCGGAACCGTCGTCGGAAACACCATGGAATGGTACGACGTAGGTGTCTTCGGATACCTGATCGGCACCATGGGACCGGTATTTTTGCCGGATTCAGACCCCTCGGTACAAACGCTCTTCCTGCTCGGTACATTTGCCGCCACCTTCCTGGCCCGCCCACTCGGCGGAGTCGTGTTTGGCTGGCTCGGTGACAAGATTGGGCGGCAGAAAGTACTCGCCGCCACACTCATCGTCATGGCTGCCTCAACGTTCGCCGTTGGGCTGCTGCCCGGATATGCCCAGATCGGCATCTGGGCCGCCGTGCTGTTGGTCCTGCTGAAGCTTGTTCAGGGCTTCTCCACCGGCGGTGAGTACGCCGGTGCAACCACCTTTGTCAGCGAGTATGCGCCGGACAACCGGCGCGGATTCTTTGCCAGCATTTTGGACCTCGGCAGCTACATGGGATTCGCCATCGGTGCCGCGCTGGTCTCGGTGCTGCAGCTAACGCTCGGCCAAGAAGCCATGGAGCAGTGGGGCTGGCGCCTGCCCTTCTTGATTGCGGGCCCCCTCGGGCTCATCGCCGTGTACTTCCGCATGAAGATCGAGGAGTCTCCCCAGTTCCAGGCAACTTTGGACGCCAACGAGGAGAACGCCAAATCCGCCGCCGCCAGCGACGAAGCCACGTCAAGCGGCCCCGTCCGCTTGGTCAAGGTTTACTGGCGTCAGGTGGTGCTGGCCATGGTGCTGGTGGCCGCTGCCAATACCGTAGGTTACGCGCTGACCTCCTACATGCCCACGTACCTGACGGATTCAAAGGGTTATGACCCCGTCCACGGAACCCTGCTGACCATTCCCATTCTGGTCGCCATGGCCCTGTGCATTCCGCTTACGGGGCGTCTTTCCGACAGGGTGGGCCGCCGCCCCGTTCTGTGGGTCGGGGCGATCAGCACAGTGGTGCTCGCCGTCCCCGCCTTCCTCCTAATTGGCGTTGGTCCTGTTTGGACCACCCTGCTGGGCCTGGCCCTGATCGCCTTCCCCGTCACGTTCTACGTGGCAAACTTGGCCTCGGCACTGCCGGCGTTGTTCCCGACGTCCAGCCGATACGGCGGTATGGGGATCTCCTACAACTTTGCCGTGGCGATCTTTGGCGGCACCGCCCCGTTCATCATCCAGGGCCTGATCACCATGACCGGCAACGACATGATGCCCGCGTATTACCTGATGTTGACCTCCGCGATTGGCGCGGTTGCCATCTACTTCCTGCGGGAATCTGCACAGAAACCGCTGCCAGGGTCCATGCCGAGTGTGGCAACGCTCGAGGAGGCACAGGAATTGGTGGCTACCCAGGATGACAACCCGTTGCTGGACATGGACCACATGCCCTTTGACGATTCCTATGAGCCTGCTACCCCCGGTGCAGGCATTCCAGTCACTGTTGGTCGGCCCGAGTCAGATGGCTGATCCACGGTAACATTGCCTCGCTTATGGCAGATTTCAGCGGCCGCGGTTACCTGCCGCGGCCGCAAGCCGGTCCGGCAACAACCGGTTCAGCGCCATGAGCGTGGCATAGCGGCGCGAGGGGATGCTCACGGCTTTACCTGCCATGTTGGCGGCCAAGCCAACACGTACTACCCGCCCGGCATCGAGCCACATCCATGGGCGCACTCCGCGCATATTGGCCCCCATGCGTTCATGGAACTCGGTGTGCACGAATCCCGGACATACAGCCGTTACCCTCACTCCCTTTGGCCCATACCTAAGGTTGGCAAAACGGCTAAAGCTGACCAGCCATGACTTCGCAGCCCCGTATGTTCCGCGGGGAATGAACGCCGAAACACTGGCCACATTGATAATGCTTCCGGTGCCGCGTTCCAGCATTCCCGGAAGAACTGCATGCGCTAGCTCCATGGGAGTCTGGGCCAAAATGCGCAGGTGCGCCGATTCTTCATCAATGGTGTTCCGCTCGAAAGCATTCACCAAGCTAAAACCTGCATTATTTACCAGCATGGAGACCGGTTTTGCGGAGTCTGCCAGCCGGGCGCAGACGGAGGCGACGCCATGGTCCGTCACCAAGTCTGCAGGCAGAACCTCCACATTAACGCCGTATTCGGTCCGTAGTCTCACGGCCTTTGCCTCCAACCGCACAACATCCCGGGCAACGAGGATGAGATCGTGTTGCGAGCGTCCCAGCTGCTGCGCAAACTCGGCGCCAATGCCGGAGGTGGCTCCCGTGACCAATGCGGTTGGACGTTCCATTTAGGGGCCCTCAGGGAAGTCTGTGTACTGGTTGTAAAGGTCCGGGTGCTTCGCAATGAACCGCGAAATATATGGGCAGTGCGGGATGACACGCTTGCCGGAGGCAACAACATCGTCGAGGGCATAGCGGGCAAGAATTTTTGCCAGACCGCGCCCTTCAAAACCGGGCTGACTAATGGTGTGCTCAAAATCAATGTGGCCAGGGAGATCCTTGAACGTACTGATCACGGCCAGTTCCTCATGTTCAAAGAGCTCGTAGCGATGCCGGGAATCGTTACGGGTCATCCGGACGGAGGCGTCGAAGGGATCGGACTCTTGGGCTTCGTTGGCGCTCATAAAGCGAGCTTGGCACACCAGCGCGGCGCTGGCAACAGTGCCACGCACCCATAACCAGGTGCATGGTGGTGGCACTGTGCCCGCGCCGCCGTGTCAGCAGTTAGGCGCGCGCGCCACCCTGCCACAAGGCTGTGAACGGAGCGCCGGAGGTGACCCTGTTTTTGATCCCCTCGGTCACAAAGGTCTTGGCCGTGCGGGCTGCCTCGAGGGGTGTTGCGCCCTTGGCTAGTTCTGCAGTCACGGCAGCGGCCAGGGAGCAGCCGGCACCGGACACGGCGACTTCGCCAACCTTGGGAGCAGAGAGAACTTCAAGCGTTTCGCCGTCAAAGAACACGTCCACGGCCTCCGAGCCTTCCAGACGCACGCCGCCCTTGGCCAGGACTGCGGCCCCGCTGATTTCGTGGATCTTGCGGGCAGCAGCCTTAAGGTCGGCAACATTGTTGATGGTCAGGCCCGAAAGGGACTCGGCCTCGAAATGGTTCGGGGTAACAAACGTGGCCAGCGGAAGGATCTGAGCCTTGAGCGCCTGATCCGTATCCAGTGCGTGGCCAGGCTCCTGGCCCTTGCAGATCAGGACGGGATCCAACACAACATTCTTGAATCCACCGGCCTTGAGGGCGGTTTCCACCGTGGTGATTGTGGCCGGGCTGCCCAGCATGCCGATCTTCACAGTCTCAAGAACGGTCGGTGCGCCGGAAGCGGAACCATAAGCCGCCGTCGTCGCTTCCAACTGGTCTGCAATGACCTGCTGGTCAACCGGCACAAAGCGGTGGTTCCAGGTGTCCTTCGGGTCAAAAGAAACAATGCAGGTGAGGTTCACAATGCCAAAGACGCCCAATTCCTGGAACGTTTTCAAGTCGGCTTGGGCGCCGGCACCGCCTGTCGCTTCAGATCCGGCGATGGTCAGGGCAAGTGCAGGGGCAATTATTGTCATAGAACCATCTTGCCATCTTGATCCGTTGATGGCCGCCCGGATTGCGGCCGGTGACAAACGCAAAAATGCCGCCGTTGGCGCCTCTTGCCACGGTTTACACGGTGACATGCGGCGCCAACGGCGGCATTTTCAAGAAGTCGGTGGGCCCTGCGGGGCTCGAACCCGCGACCCACGGATTAAAAGTCCGATGCTCTACCAACTGAGCTAAAGGCCCGACCTAACGACAACCGATACGAAGATGAATCCATCTTTGCAAAAGTTGACGCGTATCAGACTACCGCACGCCACGGACCAGAATGCAATCGCATGGTTGATTTGCACAGCAACCGCCCGCCTCCCTCGACCACACCCGGGCGGCGGGGGTAGTGTCATGTCATGAATGATCGAGCAGCCACCAACGTTCCCCGGCCGCACAAGCCCGTACCGTTTGCACCCGTCGACTTTGAGCCGTATGCAGGCGGCACCGATCCGGCACGCGTTTCCGAGGCGGCCCACCTCGCAGCTCACGCACTGGTCCACAGCGGCCGCGCCAGCACAGACCCGGAGGTCACCAAACGGCTGGTGAAGCTTGCGGATAAACAAGGCCTCGAGGCGATCGCAGAGATGTGGGCGGCCAGCCCTGCCCGATCGCTACCTGGCGCCCTGTGGCGCCTGTACGCCCTCCGTGCCGCCACACTGCAGGATCCTGAAGGCATCAGCGTCTTCTTCCGTGCCGGACAGCAGAAGGCCCAGGTGGCCAATGCCGTGGCCGGAGTTGCCGAACCCCCGGGCGCTGAGGAGATCACGGTCATGGCCAACGCCATCCTGTCCGGCGCGTTCGACGGCGACTTTGACGTTGCGCTGGAACGCTCGGCAGCGTTCTGCCGAGTGATTGCCCTGGGGCAGGCAACGCTGGCCACCGAGCGTGAGGCTGCTCACCCCGAGCACTCCACTAAGTTGACCAACAAAGCCCATCAATTGGTGCGAACGGCCGAGGATCTCGAGGGTGCAGCCAAGTCTTGGCGCAAGGGCGAACTGGACTAATCCACAGGTCCCAGTTGACACTCGGGCCAAGACGTATCAGACTGAAAGCGGTGTCGAACCGTGGAACCCCCGGGCTCCATTTTATAGCCGCTTTGAGCGGCCCAGTGCCGAGAGGCGCTCCCGGTTCGACACCACTTTTATGTCCTGAATACAACGGATTTGCCGACCCGATCCGCTAACACTAAGGCCTCAGAATGAAGCTTCGACTTTTCCCACAGGAGACTGCCGGACTTCAGGCACTGGCTAGCATGGCCACACACGTCACCGCCGGGACCCAGACCTTGGCCGAGCTTCTCGGGGCCGCCCGCGGTGACTTTGCATCGCTCGCCGAATCCCTGCGCCAGCACGAAGCCGCCTCATCCTCAGATTTCGCCACACTCTTAACCGGAATGCGGACCAGTTTCATCAATCCCCTGCCCCGAGAAGACCTCTATGCATTGGGCCAGCTGCTCAATGAGACCAGCGAAATACTCACGGGTGCAGGGGAAGCCATTGAGTTGTATAGCCTGGACCGCATTCCCGCCCGGGTCAGCGATCAGCTGGAAATTCTTTCCCGGCAGGCCGAACTGACAGTCACCGCCATGAAGTCGCTCAACGATTTGGACAGCCTGGAAGACTATTGGCTGGAGATCTTGCGGCTGGCCAAGCGGGCCGACCACACCCACAGGGTGGTAGTGACAGAACTGCTTGACGCCCACAGCCCCACAACGTTCGTCAAGTACCGGGCACTGGCGGACCAACTAGTCTTTGCAAGCCGGCAAATGAGGGCCGTAGCCACACATGTTGGCAGCATCATCGTCAAGGAATCTTAAGCCTTGGTCACCGCCCTTCTAATGGCCGTGATCGTCACGGCGGCGATTTTCGCCTTCCTCAACGGCTTCCGAGATGCCTCCACCGCCGTCGCACTTTCGGTTCGAAACCGGGCCCTGACCCCTTCAATCGCCATCATCCTGGCGGGAGTTTTCAACTGCCTTGGCGCACTCGCCAGCGCGGTGTTGGCCGCGACGTTTGCGGACAAGCTTTTCACCATGCCTCCGGGGCGAAACGGCCTGGTGTTGCTGTTGGCCGGGCTCATCGCGGCCAGCCTGTGGGGCATCTACTTGTGGTGGCGTGGTTTCCCTTCGTCCTCCACGCACGCCCTCATCAGCGCCCTGGTGGGCGCTTCCATGGGATCGGCCGCCATTGGCCATCCGCCGCTGGATGGCATCAATACGACACTCCTGACGCTTGTCCTGCTGCCGATGCTCGTGTCCCCCCTTGTGGCGTTTGTGCTGGGATTCGTGGCCGTTTACCCCACCTCTTGGATGGCGCGATACACGGCACCCAGTCAGGTCAATCGGCGCACACGGCAACTGCAGGCGGTGGCCGGTGCCGCCGTGGCCTTTGGGCACGGTTTGCAGGACGGTCAGCGCACCACGGCGGTTGTCTTGTTGGCATTGGTGGCGGCCGGTGCCAGCGGGGCCGGCAGCATCCCGGTGTGGTTGCCGATCTTCACGGCGGGGATGCTCACCGTCGGAACCCTCTTTGGCGGCTGGAGGATCTCTTATACGCTGGGGCACCGGCTGGTCCGGCTGGATCCCATGCGCGGCTTTGTGGCGCAAATTGTGGCCGCCGGGCTTTTGTTCGTTGGCGCCATCGGGCTGCACATGCCGCTGTCCACCACACACACCGTCACGGCGGCGATTGTCGGGGCTGGGGCCAACCAGCGCTTCACAGCCACCAATGGCCGGATCCTGGCCCGCATAGCAGTCGCCTGGCTCGCTACCCCCTTGGCCTGCGTGCTGCTGGGCGCAGTGTTCTTTCTAGCCCTGTCACCGCTGACCTAGGCCCTCCACGAAAAATGACCCCGATTTCGCTTTCGGATACCGGGATATCGGTGTCAGAGAGCGGAATCGGGGTCATTCCTGGAAGAGCGGGGCTGCTATCCGAAGCGACCGGAGACGTAGTCTTCGGTGGACTTTTCGGCGGGGTTGTTGAAGATGGTGGTGGTGTCGGCAAACTCAATGAGCTTGCCGGGCTTGCCGGTGCCGGCAATGTTGAAGAACGCGGTCTTGTCGGAGACGCGCGCAGCCTGCTGCATGTTGTGCGTAACGATCACTACCGTGTACTCGTCCTTGAGCTCATTGATGAGGTCCTCAATGGCCAGCGTGGAGATGGGGTCAAGGGCGGAGCAGGGCTCGTCCATCAGGATCACATCGGGTGAGACTGCAATGGCGCGAGCGATGCACAGGCGCTGCTGCTGCCCGCCGGAGAGGCCGGAGCCGGGCTTCTCGAGGCGGTCCTTGACCTCGTTCCAGAGGTTGGCGCCCTGCAGCGACTTCTCCACCAAAGCATCGGCGTCGGACTTGGGCATCCGGCGGCTGTTGAGCTTTACACCGGCCAGCACGTTGTCGCGGATGCTCATGGTGGGGAACGGGTTGGGACGCTGGAAGACCATGCCGATCTGGCTGCGCACGGTCACGGGGTCCACGCCGTCGGCATAGAGGTTGTCGCCGTCGAGCAGGACCTTTCCTTCGACGCGGGCGCCGGGGATGACCTCGTGCATGCGGTTCAGGGTGCGCAGAAAGGTGGACTTGCCACAGCCGGACGGGCCGATAAAGGCCGTTACGGACTTGGCGTCAAGGTTGATGTTGACGTCTTCCACGGCGAGGAAATCGCCGTAGTAAACATTCAAGTCACTGACATCGATACGTTTGGACATAACTAGAGTTCCTTTTTCACAAGAATTTAGCGGCCGGTTTTCGGCGCGAAGATGCGGGCCACCAGGCGGGCACCGAGGTTCAGAAGCATGACGAGGATGATCAAGAGCAACGCCGCAGCCCAGGCACGCTGGGTTGAAGGATCCGGGTTGGACGGTGACGTGGGCGTCATGATCTGGGTGTAGATGAACGTGGGCAGGGAAGACATCCACCCGGCAAAAACATTCATGTTGATAGTGGTTGCGAATCCGGCAGTGACCAGCAGTGGGGCTGTCTCCCCGATGACACGGGCAATGGCCAGGGTGACACCGGAGGCAATACCGGAGATAGCCGTGGGTATGACCACCTTGACGATGGTGCGCCACTTGCGAACACCGAGGGCGTATGCAGCCTCACGCAGTTCGTTGGGCACAATCTTTAGCATTTCCTCGCTGGAGCGAACCACCACAGGGATCATGAGTACGGACAGCGCCACGGCGGCCACAAAGCCCGTTTTGGTGCCTGGCCCCAGGATCATGGCGAAGAAGGCTGCTGCGAAGAGGCCGGCCACAATGGAGGGAATGCCTGTCATGACATCCACGAGGAACGTGATGACCTTGGAGAAACGGTTTCCGGCGCTGTATTCCACCAGGTAGATGGCGGTCAGCAGTCCCACGGGAACCGAGATGATGGTTGCCCACAGGGTAATCAGCACGGAGCCCACCAGTGCGTGGTAGACGCCGCCAACCACGGGAGTCCCATCCTTCACGGCTGCGTTGTCCACGGCGCCTGTCACACCGTTCATGGAGGTGGTCAGGAAGCCTGGGGCCATCAGTCCGGGAACACCGTTGACCAGCACCGTCCAGATAACGGAGACCAGCGGGAGCAGCGCCACGAGGAAGGCACCGTACACGAGCGAGGTGGCCAGCTTGTCAGTTGCTTTGCGGCGGCCCTCGACGACGGCGGCTGCCGTGACGTTTCCAACGGCGAACAAGACTGCGGAGAGCAGGGCCCAGCCAAAGACGTTGAAGCCGATCAGCGACATAAGAGCGGCGGCCACAATAATGGCGGCAACGGCGATCACGTACGGGGTGTAGCGCGGGAGGCGGCCGCGGGTCAGGGCGGAGCGCTTGCGTTCAGTCATGAGCGTGGCCATTAGTTGGCTCCCGAGAATTCTTTGTGGCGGTTGATGATCCAGCGGGCCACCATGTTGACAGCAAGCGTGATGAGGAACAGCACCAGGCCGGCGGCAATGAGTTCGTGCATGCGCAGGCCGAAGGCTTCGGGGAAGTCAAGGGCAATTTCTGCGGCAATGGTTTGGTTGCCGGAACGGATCAAGGAGGCGATCAACGGTCCAGAGGAGAGAACAAGCGCCACGGCCATGGTCTCACCGAGTGCGCGGCCCAGTCCCAACATGACGGCGCTGATGATGCCGCCGCGGGCAAAGGGCAGAACAGCCATACGGATCATTTCCCACCGGGTGGCTCCCAACGCCAACGCCGCTTCTTGGTGCAGCATGGGTGCCTGCAGGAAAATCTCACGAGTAAGTGAGGCGATGATGGGCAGCACCATGACGGCCAGGACAATGCCGGCCGTCAGAATGGTCTTGCCGGTACCGGAGGCGGGGCCACCAAAGATGGGGATCCAGCCGAGGTTGTCGGCGAGCCACTGGTAGGAAACCTTCAGGTTCGAGGCCAGGAAGCTTGCGCCCCAGGCTCCGTAGACAACTGAAGGAATGGCTGCCAGAAGGTCCACCACATAGCCGAGTCCGCGAGCAAGGCTGCGGGGGGCATAGTGGGAGATGAACAAGGCCACGGCCACACCAATCGGCGTGGCGATGAGCAAGGCGATGGTGGCTGCAATGAGCGTGCCAATGACGATCGGGAAGATGTAGGAGAAGAACCCCTCACCCCCGGTGATGTCGGCGGGTGCCGCGCCAAAGGTTGGCAGGGCCTGAACAATCAGGAACAGGGCCACGGCAAACAGCACGGCAACAATCAGCGCACCGGCGGTCAAGGCCGCACCGGAGAAGACTTTGTCTCCGATGCGACCTGACGCGGCTTGCCCAGCTCCCGCTTTGGGTACGAGCTTTGTGGTGGACAATCTAGTACTTTCTACTGACGCTTACTTTGAGGCGCTTACTTTGCAGCGACCGTGATGGAGTCAAGCGCCGTCTTGGCCTTGGCAGCCAATTCGGTTGACAGCGGTGCGCTCTTGGCGGCATCCGCGGCCTGCTTCTGGCCGTCTTCGCTCAGAACGAAGGTGCCGAATGCCTTGACCAGATCTGCCGTGGCTGCGTCAGGGTAGCTTGCGCAGAAGACGCCGTACGAGACCAAGACGGCGGGGTAGGCGCCAGCCACGGTGGTCTTGCGATCCAGCTTCAAGGAGAGATCGTTAGCGGCGCGCCCTTCGACAACGGTTGCCGCGTCGACGGCCTTGGCTGCTGCTTCTGCCGTAACGGGGACGTAGCTATCGCCAACCTTCAGCTCAACCTTGCCCAGTGCATCGGTGATGGCTGAGTCATCGGCGTAAGTGATGGCGCCGGGGGTTTCGGTGATGGTCTTGACGACGCCGGAGGTTCCCTTGGCGTTCTCGCCGGGCAGTGCGGTGGGCCAGTCGCCTGACTTCTTGTCGGTCCACACGGTTGAGGCTGCTGCAGCCAGGTAGTCTGTGAAGTTTTCAGTGGTGCCGGAGTTGTCCGAGCGGTGAACGGGCGTGATGGCCAGATCCGGCAAGGTTGCATCCGGGTTGGCTGCCTTGATGGCTGCGTCGTTCCAGTTCTTGATGTCGCCGCGGAAGATCTTGGCGATGGTGTCGGCGTCGAGCTTGAGGTCCTTGACTCCCTCAACGTTGAACGCAACAGCGATCGGTGAGATGTACCAGGGGATGTTGATGGCGCCCGCGGGGCCGCACTTTTCCTGAGCCGAAACCAGCTCTTCGTCCTTGAGGAACGCATCAGAGCCGGCGAACTGAACAGCACCTGCAATGAGGGCCTTGCGGCCTGCTCCGGAGCCTTCCGGAGAGTACTGGATCTTGGCGCCGGAGTTGGCGGACTCGAATCCGGCCTTCCAGGCGTCCATGGCTGCAGAGATTGAGCTGGCGCCGGTGCCGGTCAAGGTGCCGGTTACGGCAGCGCCGTTACTTGCTGCCGAAGTTCCGCCGTTGCCGGTGGACACTACGTTGTCGGTGCCACAAGCTGTCAGTGCCAACGCGCCGACGGTGAGAACTGCTGCCACGCGGCCAATGTGAAGTGCCTTCACGCTATTTACCTCTTCGATGGGTGTCTAAGGATTTCTTACTCCTTGAGCGTAGGAGGCACAGGTGAAGCAACGCCCCGAACTAGGTGAACAGAAGGTTAACGCTGCGGGGATTCTTTGAAATTAAGGGCGACGCCAGTCACATTCCAACCGCTTCTGGGGCACCATTGGCCACCACCATGGCAGGTTCCGGCCGCAATTTGACGTACGTCACACAATAAATTGGTTGCCTTAGATCAACTAACTGAATATAGTTGACAATAATCAACCAACTTGAGCCACGTCCTTGGAGTCCTTTTGTCCCAGAAATCAACCACCCCGAAGGCAGCCCCCGCGCTGTCCGATTCGGGCATGACCCACCGCCAGGTGATGCAATCGCTCACCGGCCTCCTGATGGGCATGTTCGTCTCGATCCTGGCAGGCACGGTGGTTTCCACTTCGCTTCCCGTGATCCTCTCTGACCTCCACGGCGATCAGACGGCCTACACCTGGGTGGTCACCGCCACCTTGCTGGCCACCACAATTTCCACCCCCATCTGGGGCAAGCTTGCGGACCTTTCAAACCGCAAGGTGCTGCTGCAGCTCTCCCTGCTGATCTTCGTGATTGCCTCGGCCATTGCGGGCTTCTCGCAAGACACCACAATGCTGATCACGATGCGTGTCTTCCAGGGTCTAGGTGCCGGCGGCTTGACCGCTCTGAGCCAGATTGTCATGGCTGACATCATCTCCCCCGCGAGCGCGGCAAATACATGGGTCTTTTCGGCGCCGTCATGGCCGTGGGCACCGTGGGCGGACCGCTGGTTGGTGGTTTCATCACCGATGCCATCAACTGGCGCTGGAACTTCTTTGTAGCCCTGCCGTTCGCCGTGGTTGCCATCATCTTGATCCAGAAGACCCTGCACTTGCCTGTGCAGGCCAAGCGCAAGGTCACCATCGATTACGCAGGAATCGTGCTGCTCTCGGCGGGCGTCTCCCTGTTGCTGATCTGGGTTTCATTGGCTGGCCACCAGTTTGATTGGGCCTCCATGGCTTCGGTGTGGATGGTGGGCGGCGCCGTAGTTGCCCTTGTTTCCTTCATCGTTGTGGAATTCAAGGCTTCCGAGCCCATCATCCCGCTGACCATGTTCAAGAACTCCACGTTCACGCTGTCCGTGATTGCCTCCATTTCCGTGGGTGTCTCAATGTTCGGCACTTCCGTGTTCCTGGCGCAGTACATGCAGCTGGCACGTGGAGCCAACGCAACCCAGTCGGGCCTCATGACCATCCCCATGATGGCCGGCCTGCTGATCGTCTCCACCGTTGCCGGTGCGCTCATTTCCAAGCACGGCAAGTGGAAGGCGATCATGGTGACCGGCTCCGTTCTGCAGCTGGTTGGTCTGTTCCTCTTGGGCACCATTCACTACGATTCCAACTTCGTTCTGGTTTCGCTGTACATGTTTATCCTGGGCGCCGGTCTGGGTATGGTCATGCAGAACCTGGTCCTGATTGTTCAGAACGCGGTCACCCCGGCCGAAATCGGTGTGGCCAGCTCGGGCATCGCCTTCTTCCGCTCCTTGGGCGGCACTATCGGCGTCTCGGTTTTGGGCGCCATCATGGCGACGAAAGTTGTTGATCTCATGGGCAGCAAGGCCGCCGAAATGCAGGCCGCACTTGGCGCACTTGGTGAGAAAGGCAAGGAAATTGGCGGGGCCCTGGCCAGCGGCAACATCCCTTCAATTCACACCCTGCCCGAGTCCGTTCGCGTGATTATCGAGTCAGCCTATGGCGACGCCGTGGCCCACGTCTTCTTCATCGCCGCACCGCTGAGCATCCTGACGATTCTGGCCGTCATCTTCCTGCCGAATCTTGAACTGAGCAATCAAACCCGTGACCAGCGGGCAAAGAGCGATTCCGAAGCCAGCAGCGACGGTTCCCCGCTTGAAGAGGCCGAGCATATCCTCCTTGACGTCAGCGAAGCATCCGGGGCCATCACCCCGGGCGCCGACGAGCTTGCGGCGCGCAGGTGAGTATGTCCCCCCTGCCCCCGCAGGGTCCCATGGATGAGGCAGACATGGCCGAGGCCATCAAAAACGCCCAGCAGCAGATCGGAACGATGCTCGTCCGGGCCCGGAAAAGCATCGCAGTCCGGGCAGCAACCATCCATCCTGACCTGAAGCCCATGGGCTTTTCGGCGATGATGCTGCTCTCACGCTGCGGTTCCATGCAGCAGATAACGCTGGCGCAGCAGCTCGACACTGACAAAGCCGTGGTCAGCCGCCTCCTGAAGCAACTCGAGGAACTCGGCCTGATTTCGCGGACCGTTGACCCCACTGACGGCCGGGCCATGATTGTGGCGTTGACTCCTGAGGCGCACGAGCGCTACAACTCAACACAGGAAGGTGCCCGTCAGCATTTGTTCGACAGGCTCTCCCGGTGGGAGCTCACCGAGGTTCGCCGCTTCGCGGATCTGTTGGCCCGCTTGAACGAGGACCTCGACTAATTAGCTAGGCCGAGTACCCCCTTGCGCTTTTCCCAGAGCGGCTTCCCTGCACCTGGCACGTGCGGGGAAGCCGCTCTTCGCGCATAGACTGGTTTTCATGCCAGAGCCTGTGCAGGCAGGGCCCGCCCGGGCCGCCGCCACATTTTTGTTCCTTAAGCGGCGTGCCCGCTTGGGGCTGCGCCGTAGCGCCAACTCTGTGTTCCACGCCCTTCTCATTGCAGTTTGCGCGGTAGGTGCGTATTACTTCGCCGAGATGGTGCTGGGCCACAAGGGGCCCTTGTTCGCCGCCACGAGTGCCATTGTCGCATTGGGTTTCTCCCGCGACCCCCGCCTGCGCCGTGTCCTTGAAGTAGGTGTTGGCTGCACCATTGGCATTGCCGTTGGCGACATGTTGCTCCATTGGCTCGGCTCCGGAATCTGGCAGGCCGCCCTAGTGGTCTTTCTCTCCATCTTGTTGGCCCGGTTCTTGGACAGTGGCGCGATCTTTACTACGCAGCTGGCGCTGCAGTCTCTCCTGGTGGTGCTCCTGCCCATGCCGGAGGGAGGGCCATTCTCCCGCAGCCTTGACGCCGTCGTAGGTGGTTGTTTCGCCTTGGCCGCAACGTTCCTCATCCCCCGGGACCCCCGCCGCGAACCCAGGGAGGACCTCAAGGAGGTCCTGTCCGAACTCTCCCTTGTGCTGCGTGGTTGCGCCTCGGCCCTCTCCTACAACGATTCCACCACCGCATGGCATGCATTGGTGCGTGCCCGCGGCCAGCAGCAGAGAATCGACCAGATGCGCCAAGGCCTGCGTGGATCTGTGGAGATTGCCAGACTCTCGCCCATGTACAGGCGACATCTGCAGGAAGTGGAGGGCATGGCAAGGCTCATGGTTCGCGTGGACTACGCCATGCGCTCCAGCAGGGTTCTGGCCCGCAGGCTCGCCAGCGTCATCAACAACGCGGCACTCTCGGATACGGGGACGGTGCATTTGGCTGAGGCGTTGAGCCAAACGGCGTCGGCCGTTGATGAGCTGGCCGCAGCCATCTCCGGGGCCAAGGCACACTCCGCCATGAGCCACGCGCGCGACTCCCTGGCCGACATCGCTGTCCGCCTCCACCCCAGCGACCTGGAGATCACACGCATGGAAGGCGAAACGGTGGTCCTGCTCTTGCGAACCCTCATGGTGGATCTGTTGGAAGCGGCCAATATGGATCCAGACGAAGCCAGGGCGCTGCTGCCAACGCTCTAGCTGCAGCGCGGTACCCAGCCTGGCCAAGGTATAGGATCTGGCGGCATGACACTGCGACTTGTCCAAGTGAACTTCAAGGCCTGCAATGACGCAGCGCTGGGCCAGTTTTGGGCGGACGCCCTTGGGTGGGGCGTCTCCAGCGAGGGCCCCGGAGTCACCAACCTGGAACCACCGGGTTTCACCTGGCCGGCCCCACGTCGGTTTGCATCGACCTGGTTTCCGTCCCGGACCCCGAGACCGTGAACAACCGCGCCCACCTGGATCTCGCGACCACCTCGGCCGCCCACCACACAGAGCTGCTGGCGCATCTGATGGATCTTGGTGCGACGCCTGCCGATGTGTGCCAGGGCGAGGTGCCGTGGACGGCCCTCGCCGACCCGGAAGGCAATGAATTCTGCGTACTGACCCCGGGCTGAGAGAAGCGACGGGGCCCGGCCGTGATGGGAGTGTCAGACCCCGGCGATAGGCTTGGGCCATGGCAACAAAGAGCGCAAAGACCAACACCGGGCAAAACTTCCGCTGCACCGAGTGCGGTTGGACTGCCGTCAAATGGGTGGGGCGCTGCGGCGAATGCCAGGCGTGGGGCACTCTGGAGGAGATTGGCACTGTGGTTGTGCGAACCACGGCCGCCACCAGCGTGGTTCGCCCTGCCCAGCTGATCTCCGAAGTGGACGCCTCGAAGGCCGCCCACAACCTCACGGGCGTGCCGGAACTGGACCGTGTTCTGGGCGGCGGCATGGTCCCAGGCGCCGTGATCCTGCTGGCGGGGGAACCCGGCGTCGGCAAATCTACGCTGCTATTGGACGTTGCCGCAAAGTTTGCCCGCAATGATCATGGCCAGGCGCCGCAGAAGGTCCTGTACCTGACGGGTGAGGAATCCGCAGCCCAGGTGAAATTGCGGGCTGAACGGATTGGCGCCGTCGCCGACACCCTGTACTTGGGGGCCGAAACGGATCTTGGCACGGCCCTTGGCCAGGTCGAAGCCGTGCAGCCGGCCCTGTTGATCGTGGACTCGGTACAGACCTTCAGCAGTGCCATGGTCGACGGCGCTGCCGGCGGAGTGTCGCAGGTGCGCGAGGTTGCGGCCTCGCTCATCGCCGCCGCCAAACGCCTGAACATGACGACCCTGCTGGTGGGGCATGTGACCAAGGACGGCTCAATTGCCGGGCCGCGCCTGCTGGAACATCTGGTGGATGTTGTCTGCCAGTTCGACGGCGAACGGCACTCCCGCCTGCGCCTCCTGCGCGCAGTTAAGAACAGGTACGGGCAAACCGACGAGGTGGGCTGCTTTGACCTGACCGACGACGGCATTGAGGGACTTGCCGACCCCAGTGGCCTGTTTACCTCCCGCACCTCCCAACCCGTATCCGGAACCTGCATTACGGTAACCATGGAGGGGCGCCGTCCACTGCTGGCCGAGGTTCAGGCCCTGCTGACGCCGGCCATGGGCTCATCGCCACGGCGCACGGTCAGCGGCTTGGATTCCACCCGAATTGGCATGCTGCTGGCAGTCCTGCAGCAGAGGGCCGGGCTGCGCCTGGATGCCGATGACAGCTATGTGGCAACTGTTGGCGGCGCCCGGCTGAGCGAACCGGCCATGGATCTGGCCGTGGCCTTGTCTATTGTTTCTGCCAAAACCAACAAGGTTGTGCATGCCAAGATGGTTGCCTTTGGCGAGGTTGGTCTTGCCGGGGAGGTCCGTCCCGTGCCGGGCATCAACCAGCGAATTCATGAGGCCAGCCGCTTGGGGTTCACCCATGCCCTGGTGCCGCGAAGCCCAAACGGGCCCGGGGAAATTCCGCCGAATTTCACGGTCAAACAGATCGAGCACATTGCTGAAGCCACCGAGCTAATCCTTCACGGCTCCCCGGAGCCGCGCCTCTAGCAGGTGGTGGCCTGTCCAAAAGGACACAGATCGATCAAGATCCCCCTGTTCCATGGCCTTTCAGGCCGGTATCAGTGCGAAGTTCCCACTATCATGGGCATTGTGACTTGCGCGGATTCCCGCGCTTGAAAAGAAGGAACTGCCCATGCTTCGCAGCCCCGAAGAGGCCCTCAAAGCCACTCTTGCCCGTGTCGCGCCGGGAACGCCGCTGCGCGACGGGCTGGAACGAATCCTTCGAGGGCGCACCGGTGCGCTAATTGTCCTTGGCTACGACAAACAAATCGAAAGTCTCTGCTCGGGCGGCTTTGAGATCGGCATCAACTTTGCACCAACCCGCTTGCGCGAACTGGCCAAGATGGACGGCGCAATCGTGTGCGACAAAGACGTCACGAAGATCCTGCGCGCCGCCGTCCAATTGGTACCGGACCCCAGCATCGAAACCCAAGAATCCGGCACCCGCCACCGCACCGCAGAACGTGTTGCCATCCAGACCGGCGTACCCGTGGTTTCGGTCAGCCAATCCATGCAGATCATTGCCCTGTACGTTGATGGGTTGCGTTACGTCTTGGAAGGTTCCGAGAAGGTTTTGGCCCGGGCCAACCAGGCCCTGGCCACGTTGGAACGCTACCGCGCCCGCCTCGATCAAGTGACCAGCTCGCTCTCGGCACTTGAAATCGAGGCCATGGTCACGGTGCGCGATGTGGCCGTCACCTTGCAGCGCCATGAGATGGTGCGCCGTATTTCCGAGGAAATCGCCCAGTACGTTTTGGAACTCGGCGTTGATGGCCGGCTACTCTCGCTGCAGCTCGAAGAGCTCTCCACCACGCGCGGTTCCGGCGCAGACACCGTGATCCGCGATTACACGGATCCGGAAACCACTGACGTGGATGCGGCCGTCACCGCCCTGCAGGAGATCGACCAGGCGGACCTGATTGATCTAAGCCTGATTGCCAGTGTGGTTGGCCTGGGCAGCGGCAACGACACCCTCGACAACATCATTCAGCCGCGCGGTTACCGTCTGGTTTCCGGCCTGAAGGCCATCCCCGGAGCCGTGGCGGGGCGGCTTGTTGACCACTTTGGTGGGTTGCAGAACCTCATGGCTGCCACGATCGATGAGCTCATGGTGGTTGACGGCATTGGCGAGCTGCGTGCGCGCAACGTCCGCGAAGGACTCTCGCGCATTGCCGAGGCCAGCCTTTTGGACCGGTTCCTCTAAGCCGCTTACTGCAGCGTGAAGGTGACCTTTTCGCTGGACCATTTGCCCAGTATCGCCACGAGCGAATACGTTGCACCGCCACGTCCCGGAGAGCTCACCACGGCTGCGCAATCGGGGGCATTGCGCTTGACCTTCCACACCATATTGGCCGTTTCCGAGGCGCCGGGGGCCAGGTTCTTGACCAGGTCGGTGGGTTCCAGCTGGCAATTCTTGGAGTTGTAGATGATGTCGTCACCGCTGGTGATCTGATATTCCATCTGGCTGGTGCCAACGTTGATATCGCACGGCGCCTTCCCCGAATTCGTCACGCGCAAGGTCAACACGGGCTGTTCCTCGGGCCCGTAGGAGGTTTTGTCCACGGCCGCCACTACCTTGATGCCGGCCTCATCGCACACGGCCGACGGCGCGGTGCCGGGTTTCGCTGCCTCCTTGGCTGCCGCGGGGCTGCTGCTGGCACCCGGGGAGGTTCCGGCGTCATTCTTGGCATCTCCGCCCAACAGGCCCACAAGGTAGATGCCGCCAGCCACGAGCCCGCCGATGACCAACAACGCCAAAACTGCGGCTGCAAGCCTGCGGCGGCGCAATACCTTGGCGGAAATGCGGGGAGTAGCTGATTTTGTGGTCGGCCGGGAAGTTTGGGGAGTTGTCCGGGCAGGCTTAGGCACTGGGGCCTTGCCCTGACCGGATTTTCCTGTAGTTCCCACCTCCCAAGAGTATCCAAGGGCGGAGCTGCGCAAAGACAACCACGCCGCCGCACAAAATGAAAGGCTGCACACACCCCTTTCAGTGCGGCCCGGGTGCGTGGCCTAGAGTTGAACTGCCCTTCCGGTCGTGGCCGGACATTGGCCACTAAGCACTAAGGAGAATGGGTGTACACGGAAATCCAGGAATGGTTCCAGCGCGAAGCAAGGGATCTGCCGTGGCGTGGCGACTGTTCACCCTGGGGAATTCTGGTCAGCGAGATCATGCTGCAGCAAACTCCTGTGGTGCGGGTGCGCCCCATCTGGGAGGAATGGCTGGAGCGTTGGCCAACCCCCGCCGATTTTGCCGCAGCCCCGCCTGCGGATGTGCTCCGTGCTTGGGGAAAGCTTGGCTACCCGCGCCGCGCATTGCGCCTGCACGCGGCAGCCGGGCAGATCGTTGCAGAACATGGCGGCGCCGTACCTGACACTTACGAGGCCTTGTTGACGCTTCCAGGCGTGGGCAGTTACACGGCGGCTGCGGTAGCCGCGTTTGCCTTTGGCCGCCGGACAACCGTGGTGGACACCAATATCCGTCGCGTCCATGCCCGTCTGGTGATCGGCCAGGCCTTGCCAGCACCTGCCCTCACGGCCGCGGAGATGTCGCTGGCCGCCGATCTGCTCCCCGAGAACACGCAGGAATCGGTCCTCTGGAATGCGTCGGTCATGGAGTTGGGGGCGCTTATCTGCACGGCCCGAAGCCCCAAATGCGGTGACTGCCCCGTCCTTGACAAGTGCGCGTGGATCGCGGCCGGCCAGCCCGAACCCACCTACATTCCCAAGGGTCAGCCATGGGCTGGCACCGACCGGCAGGTTCGCGGCGCCGTGATGGCAGTGCTGCGCGCTGCTGGCACTCCCATCCACGCCGATCTGATGTGGGATCAGGCAGCCGCCGCGCAGCACATCGAGGTGGCCGCCGAACTGGGCAAACTGCACGCACTAAATACCCACGCACCCCAACTTGAACGTGCCCTTGCCGGGTTGGTGACCGACGGCCTGGCCCAGCTGTCCGAGGCCGGCTACCAGCTGCCGGGGTGACCGAGCAGGCAGGAAGGCGGCGGACGGTTCCCGGAGCGGGGATGGATTTCTGAGGTCGCCCAGCGACCGAGGAAATCTTACTGCCGCGAGGGAATCGTCCGCCGCCGATACTTGAGGCGTCAGAGTTCGCCGAAGCCCGCCGCTACTTCGCTGCGCACCAAATCGAGGGCGCGTTTGGCGTCGGGTCCCGTTGCGCTCACATTCAATTCAGTGCCCTGCCCCGCGCCAAGGGTCATCAGCAGCATGACCGATTGCGCGTCCACCCCGTTGATCTCAATGTCCACATCCAAGGCACCCAATTCCCCCGCGAGAACCGCGGCGGGCCTGGCGTGCAGACCCATGGGGTTGATCAGGGTGAGCACTGCCGTCATGGTTTCCCCGTCACCGCCGCGCACAGGCTCGACGCCGGTGGACCCGGCAGTCGCTGCTGGGACAGCTGCCGCGGTCTGCAGTGCCGTCTCTGCGGCCTTGCAGACCACCTCAAGCGATGAGCCGGACTGGGCAGCAACGGCCGCCGCCACGGCGCCCTCCACCAAGGGTGCGTCAGCAAGCCGGATGGTCTCGGGGTTGCCCATGAATTCAAGTGCCGAGTCGGTGGTCATGACAGCCGAGCCAAGATCCGTCAGCACCACGGCACCGTCTCCGGTATCTGCCAGCCCGAGCGCGTTCATGACCTTTTCCAGCGAAGTCCCGATCCCGCCGTCGTCCATGCCACCGGCGGGAATCAGGACAACGTTGGGGGCCATCTGGGCGGCCAACTCAACAACGCCCGCGGCGAGCTGGGCGCTGTGCGAGACGATCACAAGTCCGACGCTCATGCGTTCACCCCCGCGGCCTGGGCTGCCGCGCGGAGGATGAGCGCTGAAGAGGCAGCACCCGGGTCCCGGTGACCGATGGCGCGCTCACCCAAATAGCTTGCGCGGCCCTTCCTGGCAATGAGGGGATCTGTGGAGACCGCACCGGCTTCGGCGGCCGTGGCTGCGGCGTCCAGCAACTCGGCGGGGCCCATTCCCGAGGCGGCGGCTGCGGCAGCAGCGTCAACGGCTGGAGTCCAGGCATCAATCATGGTCTTCTCCCCTACTTCTGCCTTGCCACGGGCCACCACACCGTCCCTGGCAGCACCCAACGCAGCGGCAAGCGCGGGCGCATCAAGTTCAGACGCGTCCCCAAGCGTAGTTGCGGCGCGCAGGAACGCTGTGCCATATAGGGGTCCGGCAGCCCCGCCCACCTTGGACATAAGTGCCATGGCGGCCAGTTTGAAGGCGGCGCCCGGGGTGGCGGGCGGTTCGGCGTCGAGCTTTTCGAGGATGGCTGTGAAGCCGCGGTCCAGGTTCTCGCCGTGGTCGCCGTCGCCAATGACTCGGTCCAGCTCGATCAGGGCCATCCGGTTCTCAGCCACCACGGCCGCGCTCTTGCGCAGCCACTCGACTGCCCAGGTGACATCAAGTGTTGGGTTTCCCATTTACATCCCCCATCGCAGTGCCGGCGTGTTCACGGGAGCGTCCCACAGCTCGGTCATTTCATCGTCCAGGCGAAGCACCGAAATGGAGCAACCCTGCATTTCAAGCGCCGTGATGTAGTTGCCCACAAGTGTTCGCTCAACCGCTATTCCGGCGGCAGCAAGCAACTTGGCCGCGTGGCGGTAAACAATGTACAGCTCACTGGCCGGGGTCCCACCCATGCCGTTCACGAACAGGAGCACCTTGTCCCCTGCAACGGGTTTGAGGTCTGCAAGGATCGGCTCAAGCAGCCGTTCAGTGATGCCGTCGGCGCTTTCCATGGGGATCTTGTGACGGCCGGGTTCGCCGTGGATGCCGATCCCAATCTCGATCTCATCGTCGGCAAGCTCAAAACTAGGCACTCCGGCGTGGGGAACCGTGCAAGCTGACAGGGCTACGCCCATGCTGCGTACGTTGTCGTTGACTCGCTGGCCAATCGCAGCAACGGCGTCGAGATTGTCTCCGCGTTCGGCGGCTGCGCCTGCGATCTTTTCCACCAAGACGGTTCCGGCAACCCCTCGGCGTCCGGCCGTGTACAGCGAGTCTTCCACGGCGACGTCGTCGTTCACCAGGACGGTCCGAACCTCCACGCCTTCGGCCTGGGCCATTTCAGCAGCGGTTTCAAAGTTCAGGACGTCGCCCGTGTAATTCTTCACAATGTGGACCACGCCGGCGCCCGCGTTTGCCGCGATTGTGGCGGGAATGATCGCATCGGGGGTGGGGGATGTGAACATGGCACCGGGGACGGCAGCATCCAGCATTCCGTAGCCAACATATCCGGCATGCAATGGTTCGTGACCGCTGCCACCGCCGGAAATCAGGCCAACTTTGCCTTCTCGCGGCGCATCTTTGCGCGTGATGAAGAGCGGATCCGGATGAACTTTTACGTGTTCCGCGTGCGCCTGGCCAAACCCTTCCACCGCTTCATCGACAACTGTTCTGGGATCATTTATGAGCTTTTTCATGCCGTAAACCTCCGATTTGCACAACCGTAAGTAGCAAGCCGGGTATGGGTCCGGCCTCACCTGAACCATACCCGGCAGCGTTGCTCGTTGGTAGAGACGATCAGGTTTCAGGAGCTCAGAGTTGGCGGATCATGCGCGTGTTGCCTAGCGTGTTTGGTTTAACCCGGGCCAGGTCGAGGAACTCGGCGATGCCTTCATCGGCCGAACGTAATAGTTCGGAGTAAACTGCCGGGTCCACGGCGCTTTGATCTGCCATGACGGTGAAGTTGTTGCGAACAAAGAAATCCACCTCGAAGGTTAGGCAGAACACCCTGCTGACCCCTAGTACCCGGGCATTCTCCAACAGCTTTTCCACGATGACGCGACCAACCCCCTTGCCCTGCCAAGCATCTGCGGTTGCCAGGGTCCGGATTTCTGCAAGATCCTCCCACATGACGTGCAACGCCCCACAACCCACTACCTCGCCGTCCACTTCGGCGATGAGAAACTCTTGGATCGCCTCGTAATACGTCACCGATTCCTTCGAGATCAGGATTCGCTTCTCCGCCAGCGGCGCAACCAGATCCTTGATTGCGTGGACATCAGAGGTCCGGGCGGGACGGAGGACAATTACGGGAGCGGTTGTATCAGCAGTCACCGTTTTAGTCTATGACTCTTGACTGCCGCTGGTGAACGTGGCTGCCAGAATGGCCGTCTCCCGCCGCTGTTCCGCTTTCTGTGCTATTTTGCCCCTGCCATTTCGCTTCCATTTCGCCGGGAACGGGGTGAACTCGCCAAACGCCCCAGAACTTACACCGTTCTCGCAGGTGGGCCCCGTTTTCGGCGAGAAAAGTTGCGTGTTTAGGCCGCGTCGCTCCAGAACGGTGCCGCGTAGCAGGCCATGATGCGTCGTTTCACGTCGACCGGATTGGCCAGATCCTTCCATTCGAGTCGGACAAACCTCCACCCAAGCTCCGTGAGTCGTTTTTCGCGTTTCCGCTCATCCAAGATGACGTCAGCAGTGCGTCCGTAAGCAAAATACTTAATGTCACCGTCAAACTCGACAATCAGTTTCTGTTTTTCCCACACAAAATCAGGGCGGTAGATCCGATCGCCCGCAAAAAGTTCTTTCTGAAGTTCTGGCTGCTCAATGGGCATTTCAGCGATGATCAGCCTCGTCCGGCTTTCACCTGGAGATTCCGATCTACCATCGATTGCACGCAGTACTCTCCGGGCCTTACGCACCCCTCTGCGGCCGGGCATGGCCTCGATAGCGGCCCACATTACCTCCAAGCGAGCGCCATTGTGCACAGCGTGGTCACCAATTATCACTGCTTGGGAGAAGGCACCGACCCGGGCACAGTCCACTACCGTCCGTTCGAGAGATGTCACCAACACGCGGTTCCCATCTCGCAGAGTCAACGGCTCAGACTCCGATTCAGCCAGCGGTTCGTGATGCGCCACCACATCCTTGGCATTGCTCGTTCCCGAAACCGCGGACTTCCCGGTCACATGGACCCCTGCACCGCAATTCCAGACGTACAACCCATGCAGGCGTGCCGCGCTGAAATACGAGTAGACGGGATCGCCGCGCACGGTCAACAAGTGTGCGTGGAGCCGGAACTTGTCTTGTTCCCAGGGTTTGAGGAAGCGCCACTGTGCTGCCTGGACGTAGACACCTCGGCGCAATCGGCATACCAGCCCGCTTTTCAACGCCTCTGCCAATGCTCTTTCGCCAAAGCCCGATTCAGCGAGCACCGCCGACGTGGCAAGGAGCGCCTTGTCCGGCCATGCCTGCTCCAACCGTCGTGCCAAATGAAGTCGTTCCATACTTCGAGTCTGTTCAACAGCACGAGCAGCTGCAAGAGCATCCTGAAGAACCGGGCAATTCTGTGGATAACGCGGGCGTTTTACCGCTCAAACGGACAAGAAATATTTCAGGAACTGCTCCATTTCGCCGAGAACGGGGTCAACTCGCGAACCGCCCCACAAGATACGCCGTCTTCGCGGCCTGGCCCCGTTTTCGGCGGATATGAGATCGGGCTAGGAGGTGCCGGATGGCTTGGCCCCGTTTTCGGCGCACGCCATGCCGATCCGGACCCGTCGCTGGGCATGGGAGGCAAAGCAAAAGCGGCACCCTCCCACTCGGGGAGGATGCCGCTTTGCTTGTTACTGCCGATCAACCTTAGGCAGAAGCCGCGATTGCCTCGGGGATGTGCGGCTTGGCCGTGCCCACAAAAGTGAACTTGGCGTCGTCGCCCTCGCCCTCAACACCAACGGTGACAATGTCGCCGTCCTTGAGCTCGCCGAACAGGATCTTCTCGGAGAGGTGGTCCTCGATCTCGCGCTGGATGGTGCGGCGCAACGGCCGGGCACCCATCGCGGGGTCGTAACCCTTGGTGGCGAGCAGAACCTTGGCTGCGGGTGTGAGCTCGATGCCCATACCCTTGTCAGCCAAACGGCCCTCCAAACGAGCAATCATCAGGTCAACGATCTCGATGATCTCGTCCTGTGTGAGCTGCGGGAACACCACAACGTCATCTACACGGTTCAGGAACTCGGGGCGGAAGTGCTGCTTGAGCTCTTCGCTGACCCGGGCACGCATACGGTTGTAGCCGGTCTGCGTATCCGATCCGGACTGGAAACCAGTGGCGATGGACTTGGAGATGTCGCGGGTACCCAGGTTCGTGGTCATGATGATGATGGTGTTCTTGAAGTCCACCACACGGCCCTGGCTGTCGGTCAGACGTCCATCTTCAAGGATCTGCAGGAGTGAGTTGAAGAGGTCGGCGTGCGCCTTCTCAACTTCGTCGAAGAGAACCACGGAGAACGGACGACGGCGGACCTTCTCGGTCAGCTGGCCACCCTCTTCGTAGCCGACGTATCCGGGAGGCGCACCAAACAAACGGGAAACCGTGTGCTTTTCGGAGTACTCGGACATATCCAGCGTGATGAGTGCGTCTTCGTCTCCGAAGAGGAACTCGGCCAGTGCCTTGGCCAGCTCAGTCTTACCAACACCCGTGGGGCCGGCAAAGATGAACGAGCCACCGGGACGCTTGGGGTCTTTCAGACCCGACCGCGTACGGCGAATGGCTTGCGAGATGGACTTGATGGCCTCATTCTGACCAACAACACGCTTGTGAATTTCTTCTTCCATCTTCAGCAGACGCGTGGACTCGGCCTCGGTCAGCTTGAAGACCGGGATGCCGGTGGAGTTGGCAAGCACCTCGGCGATGAGTTCCTCATCAACCTCAGAAATCTCATCCAGGCCTCCGGACTTCCACAGGCGTTCCTTCTCTGCGCGGGCGTTGATGAGCTTCTGCTCGTCATCGCGCAGCGAGGCGGCGCCTTCAAAGTCCTGGGCGTCAATGGCGTCTTCCTTGCGCTTCTTTACAGCAGCAATTTCACCGTCCATGGCCTTGAGCTCCGGCGGAGCTGTCATGCGGCGGATGCGCAGACGTGCACCAGCCTCATCGATCAGGTCAATGGCCTTATCCGGCAGGAAGCGATCCGAGATGTACCGGTCAGCCAGTGTTGCAGCAGCCGTCAGCGCACCGTCGGTGATGGACACTCGGTGGTGTGCTTCGTAGCGGTCACGCAGGCCCTTGAGAATCTCAATGGTCAACGGAACTGTGGGCTCGGGCACCTGGATGGGCTGGAAGCGGCGCTCAAGGGCGGCGTCCTTCTCAATGTGCTTGCGGTACTCATCCAGCGTGGTGGCGCCGATGGTCTGCAGCTCACCGCGAGCCAGCATGGGCTTGAGGATGGAGGCCGCGTCGATGGCACCTTCGGCGGCACCGGCACCAACGAGCGTGTGAATCTCGTCGATGAACAAGATGATGTCTCCGCGGGTGCGGATTTCCTTGAGCACCTTCTTGAGGCGTTCCTCGAAGTCACCGCGGTAGCGCGAACCAGCCACGAGGGAGCCCAAGTCAAGGGTGTAGAGCTGCTTGTCCTTGATGGTTTCCGGCACGTCCCCGCGCACAATGGCCTGAGCCAAACCTTCAACAACGGCGGTCTTACCCACACCCGGCTCACCGATCAGCACAGGGTTGTTCTTGGTGCGGCGGGAGAGGATCTGCATGACGCGTTCCATCTCGTGCTCGCGCCCAATGACAGGGTCAAGCTTGTTTTCGCGCGCAGCCTGGGTCAGGTTGCGGCCAAACTGGTCCAGGACCACGGAGCCTGCAGGCTGGCCTTCGGGCTGCTGGCTGCCGCTGGCGACAGGTTCCTTGCCCTGGTAGCCGGAGAGCAGCTGGATGACCTGCTGGCGCACACGGCCCAGATCAGCACCAAGCTTCACCAGCACCTGCGCGGCAACGCCTTCACCTTCACGGATCAGCCCGAGCAGGATGTGCTCCGTGCCGATGTAGTTGTGGCCCAGTTGCAGGGCCTCACGCAGTGAAAGTTCAAGAACCTTCTTGGCGCGCGGGGTGAACGGGATGTGACCGCTGGGGGCCTGCTGTCCCTGTCCAATAATTTCCTGGACCTGTTCCCGGACACCGTCGAGGGAAATGTTCAAGGACTCCAGGGCCTTGGCGGCAACACCTTCACCCTCGTGGATGAGGCCGAGCAGAATGTGCTCAGTGCCAATGTAATTGTGGTTGAGCATGCGGGCCTCTTCTTGGGCCAGCACAACAACACGTCGGGCTCGATCAGTAAATCGCTCAAACATTTCGCCACACTCCTTTTACTGCGTACTTTGATGCTACGCAGTACCCGGCCACAATGGGGGCGTGTTCGCCACAGGGGAAATAGCAATACCACCCCGGCGCGCGATTTAGCGATTAAAGAACGACGGCGGAACCTCCTTAAGTGGAGGTCCCGCCGTCGCTGCAACTGGGTTTTAGCCCTGTGCGGCGTAGTAAGCGTCGCGAATTTCAGCTTGAATGCGGCCGCGTTCGTGAACGTCGTAGCCATTCTCGCGGGCCCATGAGCGGATCTGGGCGACATCGCCACCACCCTTTGTTGCAGCGGCTGCTGCCGGTCCGCGTCCGCGAACGGCGCGGCCCCCTACACGGCGTCCGGAGGAGATGTACTTGCTCAACGCATCGCGCAATGACTGCGCATTTTCTGCAGAGAGGTCAATCTCGTAATTGATCCCGTCCAAGCCGAAGGTGATATTCTCCTCGGCCGGGCTCTGATCGATATCATCCACGAGTGTGACATGAATTTTCTGTGCCATGGTGATTAATCGCCTCACATAGTATTGATGAATACTTCATCACAAATTATGGGCGGAAAATTCATTCACGTCAAAGCCCAATACCGGAATTATTCTTTAGGCTTCACGATCGGTCTTCGAATCCGCATCACGTTCGGCTTGAGCCAAAGCGTCACGTTCGTGACGATCTGCATTGAATATAGCCTTCATTGCAAAGTAGAAAAGCGCACCTACGCCCAATGAAGGCAGGATAACTGCTACATATTCCATAACCGTGCTGCTCCTACTCTGGTTTCATCAAAGGGAAGAGAATTGCTTCACGGATGCCAACGCCTGTGAAGAGCATGACCAGGCGGTCCACACCCAATCCCAAACCGCCCATGGGCGGTGCGCCGTATTCCAGGGCACGCAGGAAGTCTTCATCGAGCGCCATGGCCTCAGGATCGCCGGCCGCGGCTGCAAGGGACTGCCGGGTGAGGCGTTCACGCTGGATAACGGGATCAATGAGTTCGGAGAATGCGGTACCGGTTTCGCGACCATCAATAATAAGGTCCCAGGCTTCAATCAGATTAGGCTTATCCCGGTGCGGACGCGCCAGTGGCTGGGCCGACGGCGGGTAATCGCAAACAAAAGTCGGCTGAATAAGTGTAGGTTCAACTATTTCACCAAACAGTTCGGTGACTAGCTTCTCCGCATCCCACGCCTGATCAATCTTGATATCGCGCTCTGCGGCAATTGCGCGAAGTTCCTCGGCAGTTGTTTCCGGAGTAATCTCGCGGCCTACGCCATTGGAAAGACCTTCGTAAACCGGCAGCCAAGGCCATTCACCGTCGAGGTTGATGGGGCCGCGTTCGCTTTCAATGACACGGGAGCCCAGGGAATCTGCGGCGGCAAGAATAATACGCTGCATTGTTTTAGCCATGGTGAATTGGTCACCATATGCCTCATATGCTTCGAGCATGGTGAATTCGGGGCTGTGCGTGGAGTCAACGCCTTCATTGCGGAAAATGCGTCCAACTTCAAAGACCTTGTCCATGCCGCCAACTACCGCACGCTTAAGATAGAGCTCAATAGCGATGCGCAGGGTCATGGGCTGATCGAAGGCGTTTAGGTGGGTCCGGAACGGGCGGGCCGAGGCGCCACCGTGGACCAGCTGCAGGATGGGTGTTTCGAGCTCGATGTAGTCCTCGCCGTGGAGGGTGTCACGGATTGCCTTGACGACGGCGGAGCGGGCACGCACCTGACGGCGTGCATCGTCACGGACAATCAAGTCAACGTAGCGCTGGCGGACGCGCATCTCTTCGGAGAGTTCGGCGTGCAGCACTGGCAGCGGACGCAGTGCCTTGGACGCCATGGACCACTCGCTGGCCATGATGGAGAGTTCGCCGGTCCGGGAGCTGATGACCTCGCCCTTGAAGAACACGTGGTCTCCGAGGTCAACGAGGGACTTCCAGTCAGCGAGGGCGTCTTCACCAACGTTGGCCAGGGACAGCATGACCTGGAGGCGGGTGCCTTCTCCGGACTGCATGGTGGCGAAGCACAGTTTGCCCTTGTTGCGCACATAGACAACGCGGCCGCTCACGCCAACAATTTCACCTGTGGCGGTGTCTGCTTCGAGATCCGGGTACTTGGCCCGAATTTCCTCAACCGTGTGGGTACGACCCACCCCTACCGGGTAGGCCTGCTCGCCCCGCTCAAGCAGCTTGGCACGCTTGTCCAAACGAACAAGCATCTGCTCGGAGACATCACTGGGTTCAGGGGTCAAAGTATTTTCTGCGCTCACGAGATACCAGTTTAGATGGTGAATCTGGGTGAACCCTCCGTGCCGGCATTAAAGGCGCTGATTGCACCCCGAACCGATGAATGTCACAGGCCTGCGGGGACTGCTGTGGAGCCGCGCACCACAAGAGTTGCCTCCAGGCTCAGGTCTGGGCGTTCAATTTCATCACCGGAGATGAGCGCCAGCAGGTGCTTTCCGGCAAGCCTGCCCATTTCAAAGGCCGGCAGGTGGACCGAGGTCAGCGAAGGGTTGGAGGATTCCGAATATGGCAAATCATCGAACCCCGTGACGGCGAGCGCCTGGGGAACTGCGATCCCCGCAACGCGCGCTTCTTGGAGAACACCGTAGGCGTGGGTATCTGTGGCACAGACGACGGCGGTGGTTCCTTTCCGGGACCACCCTGCCCAGGCCTGCGTGAAAGCCCGCGCCGACGTGCCGACGTCGATTGTTGAGGACGTTGTGGCCACCACTTCCAGACCCAGACCGGCCGCGGCAGCAGCAAAGGCTTCACGGCGAACTTGGAAGGTTGTGGTTCCGGTTGAGCTGTCCAGGTACGCCACCTTCCGGTGCCCCAGTGCGGCCAGGTGCTCCGCCAACAGCCGGGCTCCCTGGGCTACGTCGAAGTTCACCGAGGGAGCGTCGCTGGCAACGCCGGCGGCGTCGAGCAGCACCATGGGATCGGGCACGCGAAGCTCATCGAGGAACGCTGAGCTGGGCGCGTCGACCAACAGTCCCGCCGGGCGCAGGGCCAGCAAGCGTCGCACATCGCTGGGCGCGGGGGTCTGCCCGGCATCGGTGACCGAAAGCAACAGCTGGAAGTCCTTGCCGATGGACTCCCTGACTCCGGCAATGACCTTGGCGTAGAAGGGGTTGGAAACGTCCGGGGCCACCAGGATCACAATGTCGCTGCGCCCCTTGGCCAGGGAGCTGCCCAGCCCGTCAACAACGTAGCCCAGCTCATTGATGGCGGACTCCACGCGGGCAATATTCTCCGCCGAGACCCGCCCCGCCGTCTTGCCACTGGTTACGAGTGACACCGTGGCTGCGGAAACGCCGGCACTTGCTGCCACCATGGAGGCGGTGACTCGTTGAGTTGGTGAATTGCGCGGCGCGCTGTTGGGCGATGAGTGGCTTGCTGGGGGACGCATGAATAGATCGTATAGCCGTGCCTGAGTGTTTGCTGGAAAGACAGCGGGTCAAGCGCTTGACGCGAATCACGTTAAGCGCTTGACGCTGGCGTGGCCAGGTGTCAGACTAATTCCATCGCACCACCCCCGGTTATCCGGGACCACCCCAACGACGTGGAGAAATTAAGTGAACACGGAAGCATCTTCCAATAACGCCGCAACGGCCCCGAGCCTGTCAGCCACAGAGCCTCGCAAGATCATTCTTGACTGCGACCCCGGCCACGACGATGCCGTAGCAATGCTGCTGGCTCACGGAAACCCCAACATTGAGCTGCTGGCAGTGACCACAGTGGTGGGAAACCAGACCCTGGAAAAAGTAACCCGCAATGCCTTGAGCGTTGGCACCATCGCTGGCATCACCGGCGTTCCCTTCGCCGCCGGCTGCGACCGGCCCCTGGTCCGCAACATTGAAACAGCACCGGATATCCACGGGGAAAGCGGCATGGACGGCCCGGAACAGCCCGAGTCCACGATCGAACTTGACCCGCGCCACGCCGTCGACCTCATCATTGAGCTTGTTATGTCCCACGAACCCGGCACCATCACCTTGGTACCCACGGCCGGATTGACCAACATCGCCATGGCCGCCCGCAAGGAACCTCGGATCGTGGAGCGCGTGAAGGAAGTTGTCCTCATGGGCGGCGGCTACCACGTGGGCAACTGGAGCCCCGTAGCCGAGTTCAACATCAAGATCGATCCCGAAGCTGCGCACATTGTGTTCAACGCTGGCTGGGACGTTGTCATGGTTGGCCTCGACCTGACACACCAGGCGCTGGCCACCGATGAGGTAGTTGCCGCGATCGACGCCGTAGGCACCAAGCCGGCCAAGTTCGTCATGGAGCTCATGGACTTCTTCGCCAAGACGTACAAGGATGCGCAGGGCTTTGACTTCCCACCCGTTCATGACCCGTGCGCCGTGGCCTACGTCATCGACCCCACTGTCATGACCACGGTGAAAGTGCCCGTTGACATTGAACTCACCGGCACGCTGACCCTGGGCATGACCGTGGCGGATTTCCGCGCCCCGGCTCCCGCAGACTGCAAGACCTCCGTAGCCGTGACACTGGACCACAAGAAGTTCTGGGACATGGTCACGGATTCACTTGTGCGTATTGGCGAGGTTGACGCATGAGCTTGTCGCCAACCCTGAAGAAGTCCGGCAACGTCACAGCCCTCATGGTGGCATTGCTAACGGCCTGCGTGGCCTTCCAGCTCAACGCCTCAATGCTCAGCCCCGCCCTGGTCACCATGGGCGAGGAACTCAACGCCAGCCAGGCCTCGATTGGCCTGTCCCAAACCTGGTTCTTCACGGCGGCCGCCGTCTTTTCCTTGTTCCTGCCCCGCCTGAGTGACATCATCGGGCGCAAGAAGGTTCTCATCGGCATGATGGTCATGATGGGTGTTGGCTCCATCATTTCCGCCATGGCACCAGACATCACGTGGCTCTTTGTTGGCCGCATCATCCAGGGCGTCAGCGGACCCACGGTTCCGCTCTGCCTGATCATGCTCCATTCCGCCGTGAAGGATCCCAAGAAGTACGGCGCACTCATGGGCCTGGTCACCGCTGTCAACGGTGGGATCGCAGGCATTGACTCCTTCGTTGGCGGCTACTTTGCCGAACACTTTGGTTTCCGCAGCATCTTCTGGCTCATGGTGGCCATCGCGGCTGTAGCGGTTGTGTTGCTGTTCATTCTTGCCGGGGAAAGCAAGCCCGGCGCCGGAACCCGCATGGACTGGCTTGGCGTCCTGTTCATCGTCATAGCCGTGGGTGCACTGCTTACCGCCCTGAACGAGGCCACCAAGTTGGTTGGCGGCATCACCACCGTCCCGCTCGTGGCGGCGCTGGCCCTGGCTTTGGTTTCCATTGTCTCCTTCATGGCCTTCTGGAAGGTGGAAAAGGTCACCGACCAGCCCATGGTGGAAATTGTTCACCTTCGACGCCGCTCCACCTGGGCTCCGCTGCTAACCACCATGCTGACCATGACGGGCATCTTCGCCGTCATCAACGGCATTGTGCCCGCCTATGTTCAAGCGGTCGACCCCGGTTTCAACATCGGTGCCACGCAGATGAGCCTGCTGATCCTCACCCCGTATGCCCTCCTTGGCTGGATCTTTGGACCCATCACCGGACGCCTCGCCCCCGTAATTGGCTACACGAAGATGCTCCGCATCGGCCTGTTGGGAAGCGTTGCGGCCCTGGCCATCATCGCTTTCCTGGGCCTGCACAGCCTGCCCATGATGATCACCGGAACGGTCTTGCTGGGCATCATGTACGCCGGTACCGTGAACATCATGCTCAACGGTCTTGGCGTGGTGCTCTCCCCCGAAGGAAATCCCGGATTCCTGCCTGGCATGAACGCGGGAGCCTTCAACCTGGGCGCCGGGCTCAGCTTCCTGGTGCTTCCGGCCATCCTCGTGGCCACCGCGCCCCTGGGTGGACAGGGTTCCTATGTGACGGTGGTGGTGGTTGCCATGATCATCACAGCAGCAGCCTTTGCCGCCTCGTTGCTTGTACCTAAGCCTGTTGCTGCCGAGGTTGCTTCATGAGCGCCCGCATTGTTGTTGCCGGCTCCCTGAATGCCGACCTCACGATTTACACCGAGCGACTCCCCTCCCCCGGCGAAACGCTGCACGGCAACGGCTTCGCCGTGAACCCTGGCGGCAAGAGCGCCAACCAGGCCGTCTCGGCCGCCAAGTTGGGTGGGAACGTGACGCTGATTGGTGCCGTGGGACAGGACGCAAATGGCGACATGCTCGTGGCCTCAACGGCCGGTGCGGGCGTGGACGTGAGCCATGTTCGGCGCGTTTTGGAATCCACCGGTGTTGCCGTGATCTCCGTGGACGCCCGGGGCGAAAACAGCATCATTATCTCGGCCGGCGCCAACGCGACCCTGACGCCTGCTGACATGGCCCCGGCCGTGTTCGACGGCGCGGGCGTGGTGTGCTTGTGCCTTGAGGTCTCGCTGGAGACCGTGCAGGCCGCCGCCCAGGCCGGGCACGACGCCGGGGCAACCGTTCTGCTGAATCTTTCGCCGTACGCTCCGGTCGCCGACGCCTTGGCGCACCTGACGGACGTTCTCCTCGTCAACGCGCACGAGGCCTCCGAGTTCCTTGGCGGCTTCGCGATGCCATCTGCGGACGCTCCCCTGGATGCGTGGCTTGACGCCGTCGGCGCGTTTGCCGGGCGCGGACTGCAGAAAGTTTTGCTAACGCTGGGCGCGGACGGATCGGTGGTGCTGGATTCCACCAACACGGCCGAGCCGGTGGTTCGCATTGCACCCACAGTTGTGGACGCCGTGGACACCACAGGGGCCGGCGACGCTTTCACCGGAGGGGTTGCCGCACGCCTCGCAGCCGGCGACTCCCTCGTGGCGGCAGCCCGTTATGCCTCAGTTGCGGCTGCCCTGGCCGCGACGAGGAAGGGCACGCAAACCGCGTACCCCACGGCCGCGGAAGTAGCGGCCAAGATCTAGCACGGGGCATGAAAAATGCCGCTGCTCCTGACATCCGCCGCCGATCTACCGGCGGCGGATGTCAGGAGCGGCGGCTTTTTTGTGGAACGAGACCCGCTAGCCCAGCCGCATGTTGTCGATGAGGCGGACCGAGCCCACCTTGGCGGCAATGAGCGCGATGGCCTCGCCTGTGAAAGGAGTGTCTTGGCAGTTCTCGGCTCGCGGAGCCAATGTCTGCGGGTCAACAACTTCCAGGTAATCCAGCTCCACACCGGGGGCGCTGCGCACCAACGCTTCCGCCGAGGCGATGTCCAGCGGCTCGTGGGCCTGTGCACGGCTCGCCAGCAGCCCCAGTGCGCGTGAGAGCACCAGGGCGGCGGTACGTTCCTGCTCAGAGAGGAATCGGTTTCGGCTGGAGGTTGCCAGGCCGTCCGGATCACGAACAATCGAAACCGGCACGATCTCAACCGGGAAGTTCAGGTCCGCGACCATACGGCGGACAAGGGTCAGCTGCTGGGCGTCCTTCTGGCCAAAGTATGCGCGATACGCCGGACGGCCACCAGGTGCGGCCAATCCTTCGTTGGGCAAAGCCACATGAAGCAGCTTGGACACCACTGTCAAGGCGCCGTCGAAGTGCCCGGGGCGCGAGGCACCCTCATGGATCTCGCCCATCGTTCCGGCCGTAACACGGATCGACGGTTCGCCGTCGGGGTACATCTCCTCCACGGAGGGCGCAAACATGAAGTCAACACCGGCTTCATCCAGCAGCGCCAGATCGGCGTCCGTGGTGCGCGGGTAGCGGGCCAGGTCCTGGGCATCACCAAACTGCAACGGGTTCACAAACACTGAAGCCACCACAACGGAGTTTTCCGCCACAGCCCGGCGGGCCAAAGTGGCATGCCCGTGGTGCAGCGCACCCATGGTGGGCACCAGCCCCAGTGACTTTGACCCGCCCGAAGCCTCCACCTCGCGCAGCTTTTCGCTGGTGCGCGCCCGCAGCTCGGCAATCGTGGTCACCAAGGCAATGCTCATGCTCTTCACTCTCTTCAATCCATACAAATCACACAGTGAAAGCCCGCGATACAGCCGGCAGGCCGTCACTTGGCCAGTTAATATCTTAAGCGGCCGGGGACCCGGTGGCGGGTCCGGCGTCGTCCGCAGTCAACGCGGCCTGCACTCCAAGATACGCCTCCGCGGAGAGCAGCCTGCGCCGGGCGGCCCTTGCTGCGGTTGCACCTGCCATGGCCAGATAAGCCTCAAGGACATCCCCGGATCCGGTATCCAGGGCGTGCTCGCGCAAGGCCGCCGAGTGGGCGGCCACGGTGCCAATGTCGCCGCGCGCAACCGGGCCGGTCAGCGCGGATTCACCGGATGCCAGCGCATTTTCCAGTGAGGCACGCAGCAGCGGGCCAAGCAGCTGGCTCGGCGATTCAACGCCAATGTCGCCCAGAATCTGTGCCGCCTGGGCCACCAGCGTGACCATGTGATTTGCCGAATGGGCCAGCGCCGCGTGGTAAAGAACACGGTCTGCCTCGGCGATGACCACCGGTTCCGCACCCATTTCAACCACCAAGGCTTGAGCGATGGGGAGCATGGCGGGATCGGCCGTGATACCAAAATTGCAGTCGGTGAGCCGGGCCAAATCCAGGCTCATCCCGGTGAACGTCATGGCCGGGTGCAAAGCCAGCGGGATGCCACCGGCCGCCTTCACGGAGGCCAGGACGCCCACACCGAAACGCCCCGAGGTGTGTGCCACCAACTGGCCCACCTGCCACGCCCCCATGGCTCCAAGACCAGCCACAAGTTCGGGAAGGACATCGTCCGGAACGGCGAGCAGGACAAGCTCCGCCCGCTCAACAATCTGCGCAACCTCCAGCACCGGGACGCCCGGAAGAAGCATCTCGGCGCGCTCCTTGGAGGCTTCCGAAACCGCTGAAACCCCGACGACGGCGTGCCCGGCACCGCGCAGGGCAGCACCTAAAACGGCGCCAACCTTGCCTGCCCCAATGATTCCAATACCTAGACGGCCAGGCTTAATAGCCACGTTCATGCTCCTCGGTGCGCAAGTGTTGTTCTGTGTCCTCAGGTGCCGCAACAGGATCGACAGCCTCGACCATCGGAGTTGCGAGCCACTTTTCGTTCCGGTGGATGCGCCGGGCCGTGGCTGCACGGGCGGCCTGCTCGTCAAAAAGTTGCAGCCCGTTGGCCAGGGACATGTGGTGCACCAAAGGGCGGATGGGCCCCGCCGTTGAATGCAGCTCAAAGTCCACCAGTCCAAGGGCGGCCATCAGCGGGCCCTGGCGCAGCCCCAGCGATTGGGTCCGTTCATGCGGCACCACCTGCAGGCTGCGGAAGATCACGCCGCGTCGGCAGAGCAAGGCGGTCTCGGTGGCCCGGAAGGCGTTGCGTCGCCAGGACAGCGGATCGATCCAGCGGGCGGAGCGTGGCGAGTGGACGAAACCGTTGGCATCCCCGGGGCCACGCAGACCGGCACCAAACACCTCGAAGGGGCTGTCCACGCCCGGATCCGGAAAGATCAGACCCAGCACGGCCATGACTTCATCCAGGGTCCCCACCGGCAGCAGTACCGTCCTGGAGCCATGGTCAGAAGGGTCTGTGCCGTAGCCCGCCACGTTCACATGCACCCGGTACCAACCGAAAAGCCGCCAGAGGGGTCCTTGGGTGATGCCAACGGCCTGAACGCGGCCTGGCGGAATCGTTTGCGAACGAGTCTCCAAGAGGCCGTAGTGCAGGCGCACGCCGTCGGGCGAAAGAGCCACCCGGAAATTGAACTCGCCCGTGATGTTCTTCCAATACGCGGCACCAATACCGATGAACAGGGGCACCGCACCAACCAAAATACCGGGTTCCCCGCTCCAGGCAACGGCCACGACGGCCGCCACGATGACGCACACCGCCACAATAGTTGTGCTGCCGAAGAGGGCCGCGCCAATGATCCGGCCCGGCTTCAATGCCAGCACGAGCGTCTCGGGGGCCTCCTGCACTTGCCCCGGCGCTTCCGGATCGAGCGCCACACCGGCGGCTCGGGCAAGAATGGCCGCCCGGAGCCGCTTGGCCTCGGCAAGTTTGAGGAAGGAAAGCTTCATGGCCGACTTCCCGCCGTCGGCCACCTCAAACTTCAGCTCGGCCAGCCCAAAGGCGCGCGCCACAAGCGGCTGCACAACATCGATGGCCTGCACCCTATCGATCCGTGCGCGCCGCTGCTGGCGGAACACCACCCCGGAGTTGATGTGCACATGCTCATCTGTGACCTGGTAGCGCGTGAAACGCCACGATAGGAAGAAGGCCGCACCAAAAATGACGATCGCGCCTCCCACTATGGCGGCGATGAACAGCGCAGGTGTGCCACCGGTAAGCGAATCCCCGCCGTCCCAGCCCTTTGTAAAAACGGACTCCAGGGAGTTTCGTCCAAAAATGAAAATGACCGCAACAACCGCAACCCAGCCCCGGACCAGCGGCGAAACGGGGTGTACCCGGTGCCATGATTGTGCATCGTCGGTGGTGAAGGGTTGCTCACCGTCAAGAAGATTCTCGCTCACAAGCCGGCCAATTTCGCCTCACCACGGGCCGAGAGCTGTTCACGCAGTCGCGCCGCCTCCGCCGCGGGCAGGCCGTTGATCACGGCGTTGGTTCCGGGCGAGGCCGTGTGCAGGTGGATTGTGCTCAGCCCGAGCATGCGTTCCAGCGGTCCCATCGTGACATCCACATACTGCATGCGTCCATACGGGACAACCATGACCCGGTGGAACATGATGCCGCCGCGGATCAGCAGGTCCTCATTGCGTTCGGCATAGCCAATGGCGCGCACTTGCCGTGGAATAAGGATCATTTCCCACACCGCAACAAGGATCACTACGGCCGGGGCCGCCCATGCGAGCCATGTGGGGTAGCCACTCCAGACCCCTGTCAGCTTCAGGACAAGGGGAAGGGTGGTGATGGCCAGTAAGATCAAGGCGCCGATGCCGCCGGAGATGAACCGCGCCGTGATGAGTCTCCCGGAAACGCCCAGAAAGGTGACGTCGGCGGGGTCGATCGCACTGATGTGTTGCTTAGGCAAATTCTTCCTCCCCATGGCTTTCGCGTTTGGGCCGTGGTTTGGGGGTTGGCTCGCTGTCTTCCGGCGGCAGCTTGCAGAAACGTTCGACGGCGATTCCCACGGCCACCATGACAACCCCGCCTGACAGCAGCGCCACGATCTGCCAAATGACACCGAGGTCCGCCCGCAAGGCAATGGTGGGCAGCTGGTCCAGGAGGATGCCGGCGTGCCAGCCGAACAGCATGGCTCCCGCGTAGGCGCAGGCCTGGGCAAGCACGAGTGTGCGTGCGGCCAGCAGCGGGTCCAGGACCCTGTCACGGTTGCCGTCACGCCAGCGGCGGACCTTCAAGCCTAGAATCAGGCACACCACGGCGATCAAGCCCATGGTCACCAGAGAGCTCAACGGCAAGACCGGTAGGGCCAAGCTGGCCCGGGAGGTCAGCTCGGTGACAACCCAGCCAATGACTGCCGCAGAAATGGCCACGGCCAGCAGCCATGTGGGCCTGATGGTCCGCATTGTGCTTCTCATGATTGCCTCATCGATTCGCGTTGGAACTACACATTTAACCGTACTGGTTTTTTGCCGCTTTGGACTTCTTTGCGGCCCTTTGATCTTGTAGCTGCCAGCCATTGGGCCGTACTGCTACGCGGCGATGCCGTTATTGGGCTGTGCTTGGTGAGTCCTGAGCCAGCAGGCCGTCCTGGGCATGGGCAATACCTGCCATATCCGGGGCAACGGCCGCCAATTCCGCTACGGGCACCCCGGCCAAGGTGGCATTCGGGTCCATGAGCGACCACGGGTAGAGAACAAAGGCCCGTCCGGCGGCACGCGGGTGCGGCAGCGTCAGGACCGGATCATCGCTGAGAACTTCACCGTAGATGATGATGTCAACGTCCAGTGTGCGGGCACCCCAGCGCACTTCCCGAGTCCGGTGATGGGCCAGCTCCACGGCCTGGCAGTGCGCCAGAAGTTCTTCCGGAGTCAGGCTCGTGTCCACGGCAATAACCATGTTCAGGAAGTCGGGCTGGCCAACGGGCCCGCCCACAGCCTTGGTCGTGACCACTGGCGAGACGTTGAGCAGCCGCACCTCGGGCCGGTCCACAAGATCGGCCACGGCACTTTGCAGCGTGCCCTTTCGTTCGCCAAGGTTGCTGCCCAAGGCCAAAATGGCCTTGGTCAGCGGCCGGACGGTGCTCATGCCAGCTCTGTTCCGGTGCGTGAGCGGAATACCGTGATGCTGACATCGCCGAAGGGCACCTGGATGGGGGCTTTCGGCTTGTGTACGGTGATCTCCACGGCATTGACCACTGGGAAGTCGGCCAAGATCTTCTCAGCCATGCGAACGCTGAGAGTTTCAATCAAATCGAAAGCCTCCCCGGTCACCAGGGCAACAATGGTCTCCGCAACGGCTCCATAGTCGGCCGTTTTGCTCAGGTCATCCGTTTGCGCCGCAGCCGAGACATCCATGTGCAGGACTGCGTCGGTGATGAACGGCTGGCCGTCGCGCTTCTCATGCTCAAAAACACCGTGGTAGCCGATGGCCGTCACGCTGGAGAGCTTGATCAAATCGCTGTGTGCCACCGCAGTTGTGGCCGGAGGCGTCACTCGCCACCAACCTGCGTGGCAGCCAGCAGCCGGGCGTCGCGGGCGCGCTTGCCAGCCACCAGCTTGGCGGCGACCTTTGCAGCGTCAAGGCTCGCTCCGACGTCGTGCACGCGAACGCCCCACACACCCTGGGCCGCGGAGATGGCGGTGGTTGCCGAGGTGGCGTCATCGCGTTCCTTGGGTGCGGCGGCCTTGCCGGCACTGGTCAGCAACGAGCCAAGGAAACGCTTGCGGGAGGTGCCCACCAGAATCTTGTTGCCCATCTCGGCCACTTGCTGAAGGTTGGCCAACAATTCCCAGTTTTGTTCCGCGGTCTTGGAGAAACCAATTCCTGGATCAAGGATCAGGTTTTCCTCCTTGACACCCGCAGCATAGAACTTGGCGCGAATTTCACCCAGTTCACGCACCACGTCCTCCACAACGTCGGTGTACTGGGTCAAGGAATCCATGGCCCGGGAGTTGCCGCGGCTGTGCATCAAAACGTATGGGACTCCACGCTCTGCAATAAGGGCAATCATGTCATCGTGAACGTGCGCTCCGGAGACGTCATTGATCAGCCCCGCACCGGCATCCAGTGCCAGGGCGGCCGTGGACGCGTGGCGCGTGTCAACACTGATCAAGGCGCCGGCCTTGGCCAAGGTGGAGATAACCGGCAGGATTCGGCGCTGCTCCTCGAGCTCGTCAACATCCACTGCGCCCGGGCGGGTTGATTCCCCGCCCACATCGATGATGTCCGCACCGCCATAAAACATGCGCAAACCATGCGCAATGGCAGTTTCGGTGGAGTTGTACTCGCCACCGTCGCTGAAGGAGTCCGGGGTGCAGTTCAAGATACCCATGACCACCGTGCGGTCCTTCGGCAGGGCGGCAAACGTTGCCACCGCGCGCCGTGCCCGTAGGACGGGCAAGGGTGAGGTGGCCGGGCCCGTACCGGGGGCGGCTGCGAGAGAATCCATGGTTTGTAAAGTTACCTTCCGAGAATCAGGCTCATGGCTTCGGCCCGGGTTGCGGGCTCATGAAGCAGACCACGAACAGCACTGGTGACTGTCTTGGCCCCTGGTTTACGCACGCCACGCATGGACATGCACATGTGTTCACACTCAACGACAACTATGGCGCCGCGAGGTTTCAGATGCTCAATCAAGGCATCTGCGATCTGGGTGGTGAGCCGTTCCTGGACCTGCGGGCGCTTGGCGTAAATATCAACCAGGCGTGCGAGCTTGCTCAGGCCGGTAACGCGCCCATCCAACGCCGGGATGTAGCCCACGTGTGCGCTGCCATGGAACGGGACCAGGTGGTGTTCGCACGTTGAGTAGAAGGGAATGTCCTTGACGAGGACCATCTCCTCGTGCGCAATGTCAAAGGTTACCCCCAGGACCTCGGCCGGATCCTGGTGCAGGCCGGCAAAAACTTCGCCATAGGCCTTGGCAACACGTTTGGGGGTCTCAAGGAGTCCGCTGCGCTCAGGGTCTTCGCCGATGGCCAGCAGGATTTCCCGGACGGCCGCCTCAATGCGCGGCAGGTCAACCTGGAATTCGTCACCCGGCAGGGCGGCGCCTGAGGCACCGCCCTGCGTGGGGTCGTGTTCGTCGTCGTAATAAGTCACGGATGTGATCCTATCTTCGATTACGGTTGGCCGGGCAGTTCCGGCGCGTCATCCTTCGTCAAGTCCAGTGCTGGCGCCGCTGCAGATTCGATGGCGGCCGCGGCCTCACGCCGTTCCTTGTCGGTGATGACAGGGGGCAGATCCGAGACGGGGCGGGTGTCCTTGGAGAGCCAGACCTTGCGCTCGGCCGGCTTGCGAAGATCCGTGAAGATCGTTGCGATTTCGGCTTGGTTCAGGGTTTCGCGCTCCAACAGTTCCAGGGCGAGCCGGTCAAGGATGTCGCGGTTGGCGATCAGGGCCTCGTAAGCGTCATCGTGGGCCTGGTCGATCAGCTTGCGGACTTCCGAATCCACAATCCCGGCAACAGATTCCGAGTAGTCACGTTCGTGACCTCCGCCGCCACCAACGAACGGCTCGCCCGCGGCGGCACCCAACTTCACGGCACCGATCCGCTCGCTCATACCGTACTGGGTGACCATGGCGCGGGCCGTAGCCGTTGCCTTTTCAATGTCATTCGAGGCACCGGTTGAGGGATCGTGGAACACGATTTCCTCGGCTACGCGGCCACCCATCGCGTAAGCCATCTGGTCCAGCAGCTCATTGCGGGTGATCGAGTACTTGTCATCCTCAGGAACCACCATGGTGTAGCCCAGTGCACGGCCGCGAGGCAGGATGGTGATCTTCGTAACCGGGGCCGTGTTGTGCATGGCTGCGGCCACCAAGGCGTGACCACCCTCGTGGTACGCGGTGATCTTGCGTTCCATTTCCTTCATGACGCGGGTGCGCTTCTGCGGTCCGGCCATAACGCGGTCAATGGACTCGTCCAGGGCTCGGTCATCGATGAGCTGGGCGTTGGAGCGGGCGGTCAGCAAGGCCGCCTCGTTCAGGACGTTGGCCAGATCGGCACCCGTGTAACCGGGGGTCTTCTTGGCAACGGCGTTCAGATCCACGCCGGGAGCCATGGGCTTGCCCTTGGAGTGAACCCTCAGGATCTGTTCGCGGCCCAAACGGTCGGGTGCTTCAACAGGGATCTGGCGGTCAAAGCGGCCCGGGCGCAGCAGGGCGGGGTCCAGGACGTCGGGACGGTTGGTTGCGGCAATCAAGATGACGTTGGTCTTGACGTCGAAGCCATCCATTTCCACGAGCAGCTGGTTGAGGGTCTGCTCACGTTCATCGTTACCGCCGCCAATGCCGGCACCGCGGTGGCGGCCAACGGCGTCGATCTCGTCAACAAAGATGATGGCCGGGGAATTCGCCTTGGCCTGTTCGAAGAGGTCGCGGACACGCGAAGCACCCACACCCACAAACATTTCAACGAAGTCAGAACCGGAGATGGAGTAGAACGGTACGCCAGCTTCACCGGCGACGGCGCGGGCCAACAGGGTCTTACCCGTTCCGGGAGGGCCATACAGCAGCACGCCCTTGGGGATCTTGGCGCCAACGGCGGTGAACTTGGCGGGGTTCTGCAGGAAGTCCTTGATTTCGTGGAGTTCTTCCACAGCCTCATCGGCACCTGCCACGTCGCTGAACGTGACCTGCGGGTGGTCCTTGGTGAGCAGCTTGGCCTTGGACTTGCCAAATTGCATGACCTTGGAGCCGCCACCTTGCATGCGGGAGAACAGGAACCAGAAGATCAGGCCAATAAGGACGAACGGGATCAGCAGCGAGAGCATGCTGGACCAGAAGTTATTGGATGCCGGCTGGTCATCGAATTTTTCCAGGTTGGCGTCGTCAATGGCATCAACCATGGTTGTTGCGCGGTAGCCACCGTAGTAGAACTGCACGTTCTTGCCGGCCTTGCGACCCTCGGCAGTTGTGTAGTCATCCTTGAGGATCAAATCCACCCGGCCCTCGGAGCCAAAGACCTTCGCTGAGGCAACTTTGTCGCTCTTGAGCAGGTCCAGTGCCTCGGAGGTGCCAATGCGGCTGGTCCCGGTGCCGGTCAATGTGAACAGGCCGGCTCCAATGAGCACAACCACCACAACGATCCAGACAAACGGACCTTTGAAGAGTTTCTTGACTTTCATGTGTTCGAGGCTAGGCCTCGTCCCTCCTGCTCAACCAATTCATACCTGTAGCGGACGCGGCGACACGTTCCCATGTAATAGCTTTACACCGTTCGCCTTTTTACACGTATGGCAATGCCCAATAGTTCCCTGAGGGCATAACGTTTTTACCTCTTTGGTCTAATTTTCACCCAAAAGTGACACCGCGTGGCATGCGAGGGTGCCTGAAACGCAAAAACGCCCGCCTCCCCGAAGTAAACCGGGGAAACGGGCGTTACAAACGAGGCCTACTCGTAAATGTGCGGCGCCAGGGTGCCGATGAAGTCCAGGTTGCGGTACTTCTCAGCGAAGTCCAGGCCGTAACCAACAACGAATTCGTTGGGGATCTCGTAGCCCACGTACTTGACGTCGATCTCGACCTTGGCGGCGTCAGGCTTGCGCAGCAGGGTGCAGATCTCAACCGAGGCCGGGCCACGCGACATCAGGTTGGCGCGCAACCATGACAGGGTCAGGCCGGAATCGATGATGTCCTCGACGATGAGCACGTGCTTGCCCATGAGGTCCGTTTCCAGGTCCTTGAGGATCCGAACAACGCCCGAGGACTGTGTGCCGGAGCCGTAGGAGGAAACTGCCATCCAGTCCATGGTGACGTGGCTGTGCAGCGCCCGGGACAGGTCGGCCATGACCATGACAGCACCCTTGAGGACACCGACCAGGAGGACATCGCGGTCCTGGTAGTCAGCATCAATCTGTGCGGCCAGTTCGGCGACGCGGGTTTGGATTTGTTCCTTGGTATAAAGAACGTGCTTAAGATCGGCTTGGACGTCTTGTGAATCCACCAATGACTCCTGATTGTGAAGGTTTTGGTACTGGTTTTAGTACAAATGGGCGCTTACCTGCTGCGTCTAAGAACTAGCTTCCCATAGCCGGGGCCCTCGTGGGGAACAGCCTGGTTTCGTGAGATTCGCCAGGCACTGACTTTTCCGGCCAGTTGCACCGGTCCTGCGGAGCCCTTGCGCTCGAGCAGCTTTTCGGCAGAACCCAACCGTTCCAGGCTTGGTTGCACTCCCCCAAGTTCGACGACGGCCAGCGCCAACACTCTCATCCGCAAGGCCGGAGCCAGTCCCCTGAGGCCGTCTTCGGACAGGGCAATTTCCTGCGTGCCGCCAGTTATTTCGCCATTTCCCGCGTCATTTCCACCCTCCGACGCCGGGGTGCGGACAGCCAGCTTGAGGTACTCGGCATCCGCCAACTCGTCCAAATAATCTGCATCATGCCCCAGAATATTCGCTGACCTTGCCAAGGATTCGGCGATCCCGGGGCCCAGTTCGGAACCCAGATAGGGGATGACGTTGTTCCTGACCCGGACCCGCAGATAGGCCGGGTCCTGGTTCGCTGGATCATGCCAAGGGGCCAAGGCGAGTGCGTCACATATGGCCAATGTCTCATGGCGGCGCAGGGCAAGGAAGGGGCGCAGATACATTCCACGACGTTCACGCATTCCGGCCAGTGAACGGGTGCCCGAACCGCGGGCCAAGCCCAAAAGCACGGACTCGGCCTGGTCATCCAGGGTGTGTCCCAGGAGGACATATTTGGCCCCGGATTCCAGCGCCGCCTCCTCAAGTGCGCCAAAGCGGGCGGCGCGGGCCGCCGCTTCCGGACCAACGCCGTCGTGCTGCAGATCAACGGTGCGCACCAGAACCGGGTCAAGACCGAGCCCCCGCAACTGGGCCGCGGTTGCCTGGGCTATGTCGGCGCTTCCATCCTGCATCTGGTGGTCAACCACCACGGCACCCACACGAACTTCGCCGCGGGTGGCGAAGAAGGCGCAGACAGCTGCCAGCGCCAGCGAGTCAGGGCCGCCGCTGCACCCAACCAGGATCAGCGGAGGGTTCTCAACGGGGCGGTTCTTGCCGGTGGTTTTCAGGCCGAGAAGCTCGCCCACCATGGCTCTCGCCTTGCCAACGGTGGGGTCCAGGCGGCCGCGGGCACGGCGGTGTTCCGGAGGTGTGAACGTGGATTCCAACTAGAGGCCCATCCGTTCAATCCAAAGCCGGGCGTTGTGAATTTCCGGTTCCGTGGGCAGATTTTCTGCCTGCGTCCAGACATTGTTGAAGCCGTCCATGCCGGACACGGCAACAACGTCACGCACAAATTTTGCGCCGTCGCTGTACTGGCGCATTTTCGCGTCCAAACCGATGAGGTTGCGGATGAACTTTTCAATCACGCCGCGGTCCTTGCCCCTGCCGTTGAAACGCTGGCGGATGGTGCGAACGGTGGGCACGATCCGCTGATCCACCCCGTCCATGACGACGTTGGCGTGGCCTTCAAGCAGGCTCATGACGGCCGTCAGATGGGACAGCGCAGCTTTCTGCTCGGGATTTTGCAGGAGGTCCAAGACCCCGCCGCGACTGGGATCCTGTACATCACTGCCTGATGTGCCCTTCTTGGCGCCCAAGGACTTTGCTGACGCCAGAAGCCGTTCGCCAAATTTTTCCGAGTCACCCACCAGGAGTTCACCGAGCTTCTCAATCTCGCTGAGCATGTGGTGGCGCAGCCACGGCGCGGCAGCAAATTGCACGCGGTGGGTCTGTTCGTGCAGGCACACCCAGAGCCGGAAATCGGCCGGGTCAACCTTGAGTTCACGCTCCACCGTGATGATGTTGGGCGCCACCAGTAGCAAGCGACCGCCGGAAGCCTGCTGCGCAGCCGAACTCGACGGCGCCAGGGCGGCAAAGGGATCGTACTGGCCCAAAACCTTGCTGGACATGAAAGCCAATACGCCACCTAGCTGGGCGCCCGTGACTGTGGCGCTGAGCGCGTTGCTGTTGGACGCTCCGCTCTGGGTGGTATTGGCCTGTTTGGCCGCAATCGCCCGCAATACCGGGTCCATCATGACGGCGAAGCTTTGGGTGTTGGCCTTGGCCCAGGAGGCCCTGTCCACGACCAGCACTTCGGAATCGCGTAGATCCTTGGCTGCCTCGAGCCGGCTGATTTCATGAACGTGAGGAACGGACGTCTCCGCCATGAGCCTGAGGTTGTCCACGGCCGCGGCAATCTCCGCACCCTTCAGCGCAGGACCGGCGGGTGTTAAGTTCGCGGCTGTCTTGGCGGCAAGGTCCCAATTGATCATGCTGGGCAGCGGCGCGGAAGTAGTTTTGCTCTGCGGAGTCATAAATACCATCAGACCATAGATGTCTGGGCGCTTGCCGCGAGTTCACAGCTCCGGCACAGGATGGGACTAGATCTGCCCTAGAAACGCCGGTCACACTTGAAATAAAGCCATTACTGTTGGAACCACCAGATGCGGGCCGCGCCAGGGCCAGCCTTCACGAAAGACACATGTTCATGACGCAGACCCCGCGAATCTCATTCACCGACCTGCCGCCGCTGTCCCACCCGGATGGCAGCCCCATCCGCGCCCTGGTAGTTGACGATGAAGCGAGCCTGACGGAACTGATCAGCATGGGCCTGCGCATGGCCGGTTGGGAAGTTGCCACTGCGGGCGACGGCGCCGAGGCCCTCCGCACGGCCCGCACCTTCCGCCCCGACGTGCTGGTTCTTGATGTCATGATGCCCGGCATGGATGGCATCGAGGCACTGGGAAAGATCCGTGAGTTCGCCACGGACATCCCGGCACTTTTCCTGACAGCGCGCGACGGCGTCCACGACCGCATTGCGGGGCTGGCGGCCGGTGGTGATGACTACGTCACCAAACCGTTCAGCATGGAGGAAGTCATGCTGCGCCTGCACCGCCTGGTGCAGCGCTCCGGCATTGCTTCCTCCGACAACGCCGAGATTGTGGTGGGCGATTTGGTGCTGAACTTCGACACCCGTGAGGTCACCCGCGGCGGCGAAGACATTGACCTGACCGCCACCCAGTGGGAACTGTTGCGCTACCTTATGGAAAACGCACGACGGGTGGTCAGCAAGCCCCAAATCTTGGATCAGGTGTGGCACTACGATTTTGGTGGCCAGGCCAACATTGTGGAGCTTTACATTTCTTATCTGCGCAAGAAGATCGATGCCGGACGCGCCCCTATGATTCACACCGTGCGTGGCGTTGGCTACGTACTCAAGCCGGCTAAATAGTGGCTATTTCCGCGAGCGCCGGGGCGCGAAACCAGCGAACGCACAGGTTGCGCACCAAGTTGATCGTTGCCGTCCTGGCGTTGCTTGCCGCCATCTGTGCCACGATTGGAATCGTGAGCCATCTGGCCATGAACAACTACCTCACGGCACAAATCGACAGCAGCCTGCACGAATCCGCTGCACGCTCCGCCGGGCCCAAGGGCGGGCCGCAGGGATCCCCCACGGAGCCCAGCAGCGGAAATCCGCTTCCCACCGGGGCGCCCAATCCCTTGGACACCCGTGGACAGCGCCCGGGCACGCTGAGAGCGGTCTTCGCGCAGGGGACCCCGGGCACCGTCATCGATTCTTCTGTTGTTCAGGCGGACGGTTCTGCCGTGGCATTGACCACCGCGGATCTGGAACAGATTCAACATTTGGCACCCACCGGAGCGGCCACGGAATTGACCCTGTCCACCGGCAAGTACCGGCTCGCCGCCTCAACAACGTACATTCCTACGGATGGCAAACTCGTGGTGGGATTCCCGACCGCTGAGCGGGACTCAACGCTGAATTCACTCGCGTGGACAACCGTGGTCGTGTCAGTGGCTGGTCTGGCGTTGATTGGACTCGTAGGCACCCTCATTGTTAGGCGCTCCCTGCGCCCCTTGGATGAGCTTTCGGCGGTAGCAACGACGGTTGCCTCTTTGCCTTTGGACTCGGGCGAAGCCGCCATCAATGTGCGCATCCCGCCCATGGCTGCCGCCCCAGGCACCGAAATTGGGGATGTGGGAGTGGCCTTCAACAACATGCTGGACCACCTCACCCGCTCCTTTGCGGCCCGCCATGCCAGCGAAGTCAAGGTCCGCCAGTTCGTGGCCGATGCCAGCCATGAACTTCGCACCCCGCTGACATCCATCCGCGGCTACACGGAGCTTGTGCTGTTAAGTGAGAAGCTGACCCCGTCCGGATCCGCAGCCCTGCACCGGGTCGACAGTGAATCCCGGCGCATGTCCGCACTCGTGGAGGATCTGCTGCTCCTTGCCCGACTCGATGAGGGCCAGCGGGGAGAGCCGGAAACGGTTGACCTCACGGACCTACTGATGGAGACAACCCAGGACAGCAAAGTTGCCGCCCAGGATCACTCTTGGGCGCTGGCGCTCCCGGAGGAACCCGTCTTGGTCTTTGCCGTTGAGTCGGAACTGCGGCAAATCATCATCAACCTGCTCTCAAATGCCGCCAAGCACACGAAAGCAGGCACCCACATTCGGGTGAGCCTGGAAACTGCAAAGGGGCTGGCCACACTGTCCATTGAGGACAACGGGGAAGGCATCCCCCAAGAGTTCCTTGATCACATCTTCACGCGCTTCAGCCGGGCAGATGCCTCCCGGGCCAGTAGCCGGGGAAGCAACAGCTCGGGGCTTGGCCTAGCCATTGTTGACGCCCTGGCCCAAGCAAATCAAGGCACCATCACCGTGACCAGCATCCCCGGCCGGACGTGCTTCACGCTGCAGCTTCCAAGCCGGTAACAATCCGGTTTAGGCTCACAGCTTCAGCACAAGGTAGGGGACGCAAACGGCACAGGGTGCCTGCGTAAAAAAGAAGTATGAACACTTCTTCCCCTCCCACTGACCACGATTCACCGACCGCAGGCGCCGCCACCAAGAAGACGCCCACCCGGCGCGTTGTCCTCGGCGGGGCGCTCGGCCTCCTCCTCTCCGCCGGTGGCGCCACGGCCTGGGCCTTGGACCGGTTCGTCGTAGAACACGTTGAAATCAGCGACGTCGATGCCTACGAGGCCAGTGCTGCCGCGTCCCAATCCACCAGCACGGCGAGCGCCGCTGAAACCAGCGGCTCCGATGCCTCCGGCGTCGTAAGCGAGAAAGGCTTCACCTCGCAGGACGTCACGCTGGCCATTGAGCAGGTGACCGCCGGAAGCGGCGACGAGACGCTGAACTACTTCACAGCGAAGATTGATCTGCGCGACGCGACCGCGTTGAAGTCGGCGTTCGCGCAAAACAGCTTCGGGGAGAACATCACCGAAAACACCTCCGCAATTGCCCAGGACAAGGACGCCATCTTTGCCATAAACGGTGATTACTATGGCTTCCGCGACACCGGAATCGTGATTCGCAACGGTGTTGCCTACCGCGACGCCGGCGCCAGGGAGGGCCTCGCCTTCTACCGTGATGGAACTGTGGAGGTGTATGACGAGACGGCCACCGATGCCGCAACCCTCGTGGCCAACGGTGTGTGGAACACTCTCTCCTTCGGCCCATCACTCATTGAGAACGGCGCCGTCAAGGACGGCATAGACAGCATCGAAGTCGACACCAATTTTGGCAATCACTCCATTCAGGGGCTTCAGCCCCGAACAGCCATTGGTGTCCTCGGCACCAATCAGCTGGTGCTCGTGGTGGTGGATGGCCGCTCCACGGGGTACAGCGCGGGAGTCACGATCCCGGACTTGGCTCAGATCATGCTGGATCTGGGTGCCACCAGCGCGTACAACATCGACGGCGGCGGTTCCTCAACCATGTACTTCAACGGCGCACTGGTGAACAACCCGCTGGGCAAGAACCAGGAACGCGGCACCTCCGACATCCTCTACTTGGCGAGGTAGGCCGCGATGATTATTTTGATCCCGTCCTTTGAACCCGATGCAAAACTCCCAGAACTGATCCGGGAACTGAACGCTTCCGGAACCGGGGCAACCATAGTTGTTGTCAACGACGGTAGCGGCCCACGCTTTGAAGCTATTTATGAACAGGTGAAATTCCTTGGGGCCAGGGTCATTGGCTACCCCAACAATCATGGCAAGGGGCAGGCGCTCAAAACCGGCTTCAGCTATATCGCCGCCAACTTCCCCGGTCACGATGTGGTGTGTGCCGACAGCGATGGACAGCATTGTGTCGCAGACATCCTCAGTGTGGCCGGCGCGGTTGCGCCCAACAATGCGATTGTTCTCGGCGAACGCCACTTCAGCGGCCAAGTTCCGCTGCGCAGCAGCTTTGGCAATAGCGCCACCCGGTTCTTCTTTGCACTGGCCACCGGAACCTGGCTGCGAGACACCCAAACGGGCCTCCGCGGCTACCCCGCACACTTGCTGCCCTGGCTGCTGTCGGTGCGTGGAAACCGCTACGAATATGAGCTCAATGTGTTGCTGGAGGCCCGCTCACAGGGTTACACCTTGGAAAGCGTCAGCATCGCCACAATCTATATTGCCGAGAACGAGTCGTCCCATTTCCGCCCCCTGCGCGATTCCCTGAGGATCTACGCACCTCTCGTGAAATTCTCCATGTCATCCTTCATGGGTTTTTTAATCGATACCGTGGCTTTCCTGATTCTCATGGCCGTCACAGGGTCCCTGTGGTTGTCCGTCCTGGGCGCCAGAATCATAAGTTCCGGCGCTAATTTCGCTGTCAACCGGCACCTTGTTTTTCCCGAAGGACGTTCTGTCCCGCTCACACGGACGGCCGGGCGCTACTTTGCTCTCGTGGCGCTCCTGCTGGCTGCCAACTACGGCCTCTTGATCAGTTTCACAGAAGCCGGCCTGCCTGCGTTTCCGGCCAAAATTCTGACCGAGACAATCCTGTTTCTGCTTAGTTTCGCCGTGCAAAAACGGTTCCTTTTCCGCGATCGGACCACGGCTGCAGAAAAGAATTCGGCGCCATCGATGTATTCACAAGCCCAGCTGCCTGCCAGCACAGATTCAGCACAGCTTCACGCGGAAATCTAGTTATAGAACCCCTCTGAACCTTGAATGTGGAGACAATTATGAACGCTTGGATATTCGTGGCCGCCGATCTCGTGGCAATTATGGTGATGACCTTTGGCATGTATCTTCGCCGGCACCGGCGGCGCGACCTGGTGGTTTCCTACCTCGGCATCAACGTTGGCGTCCTGGCAGTGGCCACGGCACTCTCAAGCTCGGCAGCCGGCGTCGGACTTGGCCTGGGACTCTTTGGAGTTCTCTCCATCATCCGCCTGCGCTCAACCGAACTCTCCCAGCATGAGGTGGCGTACTACTTCTCGGCACTGGCCCTTGGCCTGATTGCCGGGTTGGGCGTTGAACCACTGTGGCTTTCACTCTCCCTCATGGCCCTGATTCTGGTGGTCATGTTCATCGGCGACAGCCCCCGCGTCTTGCCGTCCTACCGTCAACAAAGCGTCATTTTGGATCAGGCCATCGCCGATCCCTCGGCTCTGAATGCACGGCTTGAAGAGGTCCTCGGCGGAACCGTCCACACCGTGATTGTCCAGTGCCTTGACCTGGTCAACGACAAGACCCATGTAGACGTTCGCTTCGAGATTGGCGTCTACCCCAAGCAGGAAACGGCATCACGCGGCCCGCTCCAGGAACAGCTGCCAGCTCGGGCCGGCCACGGCTTTGACCAGGTTGGTGCCTCGTGAGCCTGGGCTACCAAACGTCCCTGAGTCCCCGGCTGGACGCACTGCCCACCATCACTCTGGAGGACCTCAACACGACTGCGGCCCTGCAGACCCGGATCGACCGGAAATATCTGGTTCCGGTCGATAAATTCACTCAGATTTTCAACAGTTTCGACGCGGACATGCAGGTCCTGGACACCAACGGTTTGCAGATCTTCCCCTACGATTCCGTGTACTTCGATACGCCCGCCCTGGATAGCTACCATTTGGCCGCCTATGGCCGGCGCCGGCGCTACAAGATCCGCACCCGCAGCTATCTCAATAGCGGTGTGAGCTTCTTGGAGGTCAAAACCGAGGGCTCACGCAGTGCCACCGTCAAGGAACGCATCCCCTACAACCTTGCCGACCGCTCCCGAATCACAGTTGAGGGTGCGGCGTATATCGCCGAAACGCTGACGGGCACCGGGCGGACGCCGCCGGTCAATCTTGCCCCCGTTTTGGAAACCGTCTACGGGCGAATCACCCTTTACCTCCCAGCCTCCAACAGCCGGGCCACGATCGATCTCAACGTTGCCTGGTCACTGCCCGGACAGTGTCCGCTCGTCATGAGGGACCAAGTCGTGGTGGAAACAAAATCCGGTTCCGCCCCCGGACAACTCGACAAGCACCTGTGGCGGAACGGCATCCGCCCCTCCCGGATCTCGAAGTTCGCCACCGGCATGGCCACCCTCATGCCCCACCTGCCAGCCAACCGCTGGCACCACACAGTGCTGCACAACATGCCGCAACTCCCCAGCCACTAAGGAACACACCATGAAATTCTTCTCCCGAGCACAACGCGCCACCTCCGTAGCCGCACTCGCCCTTGCCTTGGCCTTGGCTGGCTGTTCGGCACAGTCCTCAAGTTCGACGTCGGAGACCACCTCCGCTGCCACGTCCTCAGCTACCAGCGTGGTCACCAGCGGAACGACGGCCGAGTTGGCCGGCAGCATCGCCGAGTCAACCCACTTCGATGCTGACGATCTTTCGTGGGATGCGGCCAAGGAAACCACGGTGTCCCTGGCAGATGGTTCCAGCGCAGCCTCGGGCACCAACGCCGATGCAGTTTCCGTTGATGGCAACACGGTAACCATCACCGCGGGCGGAACGTACCGGGTCTCCGGAACGCTGGGCGACGGCGAGCTGGTGGTCGCGGCGGGAGAAGAAGATGTGGTGCGCATAATTTTGGACAATGCCACAGTGACCAGTTCCAGCGGCTCGGCGGTTGATATTCAAAGCGCCAATGAGGTTCTGCTCTTCCTTGATGACGGCACCACCAATACCCTCAGCGATGCTGCCTCCTACGCTGATACGGGAACCGATGCCGCCAACGCGGCCATCTACTCCTTGGCAGATCTCACCATTGCCGGAACAGGCACCCTGGGCGTCAACGGCAATTACCAAGATGGCATTTCCACCAAGGACGGGCTGGTGCTGGCCGCAGGCAATGTCACCGTCAAGGCAACCGACGACGGCATTAAGGGCAAGGACTACACAGTGCTGCTCGACGGCAGCTATTCGGTCACGGCAGGAGGAGACGGCGTCAAGTCCACCAACGACACCGAAACCGACCGCGGCTGGCTCCTGGTGGCTGGTGGAACGCTGAATGTGGCAGCCGGCGATGACGGTATCAAGGCCGCCACCACACTGACCATCAGCGACGGCGCGGCCACAGTTTCAAAATCCGAAGAAGGCCTCGAGGCCGCACACATTGCCATCTCGGGCGGCACCGTCAACATCACCTCCAACGACGACGGCCTCAACGCCGCCGGCGGGTCCACAACTTCAGATGCAGCCGCCGGTGACGCACAAGGCGCCGGCGAAGGCGCCCCGCAAGGCGGCATGGGTGGCGGTGGCATGGACACCGTGGGCGATTTCTCCCTGGATATCTCAGGTGGCACGGTAACCGTCAACGCAGAAGGGGACGGCCTGGACTCCAACGGCAATGCCTCGATCAGCGGCGGAACCGTAGTTGTCAACGGGCCCTCCTCTGACGGCAATGGCGCCCTGGACGTCAACGGCGATCTGACTGTCTCGGGCGGCACCATCGCCGCTGCAGGCAGCGCAGGAATGGTTGTCACCCCCAGTGAAACATCAACCCAGTCCGGCCTTCAGATCAGCTTTGACTCCCCCGTCGCCGCCGGAACAGCAGTTCAGATCACCGACTCAACAGGTGCCGTAGTGGCAACGTTTGTGACCGCAAAGCAAACATCGTCAATCGTCTTCTCAAGCGCTGACATCAAGGCCGGGGAGCAATACACGGTCTTCACCGGCGGCACGGCAGACGTTGAAGCCGGACTCGCCACGGGTTCCGCCACCGGCGCCACGGAAGTCACCACGGCGACGGCCGGCGAATACACCACCAGCGGTGGCCCCGGCATGCGCTAAGCCGCACCACCATCGCGTTCCCTCCCACTGCCCCCTCCCCACTGCAAGGACTCCATCATGGCCAGGAACTCGTTTCTCAGAAAAATTCGTAAAAAAGCAAAGGCCGTCTCCGCAACGGCAGCCGTCTTGGCGTTGGCCTTGTCCGGATGTTCCGTCTCCACCTCGAGCACGGCGGCCGTCACGGGCAAGGCCGGAACGTCGATCGAGGGGGCAGTGGAGTTGTTCGACGCCAACGCCGCCCACAATGTCAGCATCGTCTGGGACGAGGACGACTACGACACCATGATCGCGGCTTACGAAACCGACTCAGACAAGGCCTGGATCAGTGCCGACATCACGATCGATGGAACACTGATCAAAAACGTCGGCGTCCGGCTCAAGGGCAACTCCACCCTGCGGAGCCTTGGTGGCGCGCAGTCCGGCGGGGGCGGAATGGGCCAGGGCGGGGCAGCTGACGGCACCATGCCCACCGATCTTCCAACAGATATGGCTGGCGGCATGGGCGGTCGCGGTGGGACTCCGCCGGAAGGTGCTGGCGGCACCATGCCCACCGATATGCCCACCGATATGGCAAAGGGAGGAGTCGGTGGCGCCCCCGGGGGGATGGGCGATTCCTCCAACATCTCTGCCGACGATCCGGCCTCACTGCCACTGCTCATACGTTTCGACAAGTACGTTGACGGCACTGAATACGAGGGTCTGACCCAGTTGGCCCTCCGGCCAGGCACTCCCGTCATCAATGAGGCACTGGCCTTGTCGGTTACAGCAGCCACGGGCCAGTCCACCCAGCGCTACGCCTACACAACATACTCGGTCAACGGCTCGGCGACGCAGACCCGCCTACTGCTGGAGAACCCCGATGAGGCCTACGGCGAGAGCATCGATGACGGCAATAGCGTGGTCTTCAAGGCCGACGCCGATTCAAGCTTCAGCTACCAAGGTGACGATCTCTCGGTATACGAGGACCAGTTCAAGCAGCTCAACAAAACTGACACCCAGGACGCCACCCCGATCGTGGCTTTCCTTAAATGGCTTGATGGGGCAGATGACGCCACCTTCGACGCCGAACTGGCCAACTGGGTTGATGTGGATTCTTTTGCCAAGTACGTGGCTACGCAGAACCTGTTGGCCAACTCCGATGACATGGCCGGCCCGGGCCAGAATTACTACCTCAGCTACGATCTGAGCACTAAGAAGATCTCGGTCATCTCGTGGGATCTGAACTTGGCCCTGAGCGGCAATGCCACAGCCAGCCCGGACGAATCCTTGTCCATGGGTGGCGGCGGAATGGGCGGCAAGGGCGGTGGACTGGGCGGCAACTCCCTCAAGACCCGTTTCCTTGCTTCGGATACTTTCAAGTTGCTCTACGACTCCGCTTACCAAGAGCTTTACACCCAGGTGTTTGCCGAGGGGACGGCGCAATCGCTCCTAGCCTCCATCACCGAGTCGATTCCTGCAAGCGACGATTTGACCAAGGAGGAGATTGCGGAGAAATCAAAAACTCTAGGCACTTTCCTCACCCAACGCGGCGAGGCACTGGAGAAGGCACTCGCCAACTAAGACAGGCCGGCCAAGACGGTTGAACTAGCTGCGGGCCAGTACCGCCGCGGCCGCATCCACCACAGGACGTGCGGCCGCGGCGCCGTCGGTCAGGCCGTTGCCAAGAATGGAAAAGACCAGGAGCCGGCCCTCACTATTGATGACGTAGCCCGAGAGTGAGGTGACCAGATTCAGGGAGCCGGTCTTGGCGCGGACAACGCCGGCGCCGTCGATCTGGGTTGAACTGACAAAGCGGTTGTCCAAAGACCCGGTCAGCCCGGCGATCGGCAGTCCGGGCAGTGCCTGGCCGATGTCCGCGGCCGGGTCGGCCAGCATGAGGCTCAGGAGCTTGACGAACTTCCGGGGGCTGATCAGGTTGCCCGTTGCCAGGCCGCAGATGTCGGTGGTTACGACGTCGTCCATGGGCAAACCCAGCTCGGTCACCACTTGGCGCACAGCCGCCACGGCGCCGTCGTTGCTGGCGGGCAGGCCCAATTTCAGGGCCGCCATCCGCCCTAAGACTTCGGCTACATAGTTATCCGACTCGGCCAGCATGTACTGCGCCTGTTCGGCCACAGTGGCCGAACTTATCGATGCCAGTACGGAGCCGGGCTTGGCCTGCCCTGGTGTTGTGTCAGCATCTGCCGCCGGCGAGCTTCCACGGGTAATGGCTCCCGTCGTGGCCACTCCCGCCACCTCCAGCGCATTGGCGAATGCTTCGGCCACGGCAACAGAAGAATCCTGTGGGCGGGCTCCCGTCAACACTTCCGGGGCAACACGTCCGGCATACATGGCCATGGGGAAGATTGGCGCGATTTCACCGGCGTCAACATCACCGTCGGTCCACTTGGGATTCAGTGCGGCTCCCGTGAACAGGGTGTCATCGATCGTGAGGGTTACCGGGCCTGTGACGCCAGCTGCAGCGAGCGCCGCGGCGCTCTGCTGTGCCAAGGTGGCCAGGCCGGCATGTCCCATGACCGAACCGGGCTCGCTCTCACCGGAGGCCAACATGGCGTCGCCGCCGGCCCGCAGCACAATCTCATGAGCCGTGGCGCCGGAGACAACATCGGTGCTGAAGCGGGCATCGGGTCCCAGGGTTCGCAATACGGCACCGGCCGCGAGCAATTTCAGGTTGGATGCGGGAGTCTTGGCAGTCTCACCAGCCTGAGAGAACAGCTCCTGGCCGGTCACGGCGTCGGCCACATACATGCCAAAAGTACCTTCGGCGTCGTACGTCAAAGCCTTCTTGAGGTCCGTGGCAAGGGTCGCCGCATTGGGCAGGGGCGCGGTGGAAAGCAACGGCGCAACCCCGGATATCTCGCCCAGAGTCGTTGGCATTTCCTGGGCGGCAGGCAAAACAGCCACGGCAGCAGGGTCCTGCGGGAGGAACGCGGGAACCAGCTGCATCCCGGCCGGAACGCTCACGGCAGCCAAAGAACAAATGAGCAATCCGCTCGTCACAACTTTTGACGTGCGTCCCATAGAGCAGGTGATTCCTTCGTGAATGGTCCCGGCTCGCCAATCGGTGCGGGAAAAGGGCAAAAGTGCGCCCGGAAATTCCAGGCGGGTTTTTAGCGCAACGAAAGCGCCTATATCCTCATACTAGACGGAATTCCTGTGCAAGGCCGTGTCTGGCCGTGCGCACCACCTCATGAGGAGCATAACCATGAAGCACGACGTCACGATTGAGATCCCGCGCGGATCACGCGTCAAGTACGAAGTTGACCACGAGACCGGCCGTGTCCGCCTGGACCGCGTGCTGTTCACCTCCATGCAGTACCCCACCCACTACGGCTTCTTCGACAACACCCTCGGCGAAGACGGCGATCCCCTGGACGCCCTCGTCATGCTGCAGGACTTTGACTTGCACCCCGGCGTAGTTGTCGATGCCCGCCCCATCGCCGTATTCAACATGACCGACGACGGCGGCGGCGACGCCAAGGTTCTGTGTGTTGTCGACGACAAGCGCTTCGACCACATCCAGGAACTCTCCGACGTTGACGAATTCCTTGTCAAGGAAATCGAGCACTTCTTCACCCGTTACAAGGACCTGGAGCCCGGCAAGTGGGTCAAGGCTGAGGGCTGGGCCGACCGCGCCGCTGCCGAAGCCGAGCTCGAAGCCTCGATCAAGCGCTTCGAAGCAACCGAGCACTAGTCCCCAGCTCCTCCCCAATCCAGGCCGCCGGCGCGCCTTGACTTGGGGCCCGGCTCAAAAACGGCGCTCCCTTCTTGGGAGCGCCGTTTTTGCGTCCAGCTTCACAATGTCCGGGTAGGTGTGGCCAGGCCCTTTCTCCTTGTCTTTGCCCACCAGCAGGTAGAAAATGGGTGGGAGTACGTGGAAAGGAGGCGAATTATGAACAGAGTAATGGTCGACTGCCGCAAGACTCCCAGTGAGGCCAATTGTCAGGTGACTATTGCAGGGTCACCCGAGGAAGTGATGGCCCTAGCCGTTTGGCACGATGTCAACGCTCACGGCCACGTTGACGGACCCGAGTTGCGGGCCGCGATCGAAAAAGACATGACCCCGGTGGACGCCGCGATGGCGTGAAGCCAGCCCATAGTTCATCTGGTCATCGAAATGGCACCTGTGGCGACTTTCAGACTTTGAAAGTCGCCATTTCTGCGATGTGGACCAGAAGTCCGTGGCTCAAACCAAGCTGCGCAGGATGGCTACAGCTCCGTCGTCGTACACGGAGGCTGTCACCTCATTGGCGGCTTCCTTGACCTCGGCCTCGGCCTGTCCCATGGCTACGCCGCGGCCGGCCCAGCGGAGCATCTCAATGTCATTGGAGCCATCCCCGACGGCCACCGTCAGAGCGCTGTTCACCTCAAGGGATGCGCGCAGAACCTCAAGTGCGGACGCCTTTGTTACACCGGCGGCCGCGATGTCCAGCCAGGCGCTCCATCCAATCGCGTAGGTGACTCCGCTGAGCCCGGCTGCGGCGATGGCGTCGGCAAATTGTTGCGTGCTGGCCTCGGCGCTATTGACCACAACACGGACGGCCTTTGCGTCCAAGAGGTGGTGGAAGTCCACGCCGCGGGCCTCGATGCCAAAGCTGTCGTCTTGGAAGCGGGAGGTTGCCAGGAAGTTGCCCTCTGCGTCCTCCACGGCGAATCGGGCGCCGGGAACACGGTCGCGCAAGGCGTTGAGGGCGGGGGCCGGGTCAAAGGTGATGCGGTCAATGACCTCATAGCCGTCAGCCAAGTCCGGATCCAGGCGGATCGTGACGCCGCCGTTGGAGCAGACGCCGTAACCGGTGCGCAGACCGATCATCTCCACGATGGGAAGCAGCGCACCGAGTGAGCGGCCCGTCGCGATAATGACGTGGTGACCGGCGTCAACAACGGCCCTGGCCGCGTCTCGAACGCCGTCGGTCATTTTGCCGTCGTGGTCAACCAGCGTGCCGTCTACATCAAGGGCTACGAGGTACTTTGTTTTGTTAGCGGACCGGTCATCGATGCCGGCAATTGCAGTGTTTACTGTCATTGTCATAGTTCTAGTGAATCAGATTGACCTTAAAATTCCACATACTGCAGCCATTAAAGCGGTGAACATCTCGAGTCAGACGGTGCCCTGCCGAAAAAGACGGGCCGCAAGGTCTACCTCAACGGGCCTCCGTCTGTTTCGGCGCCAGGAGCCCATTAATGGCTTAACGAAATGAACGCCTAGGTTAATATTCACAGCCATGTGCACAGTGTGAGTATTAACCTAAGCGTTCATCAGGAACTACGAAGTTACAGAACCGGGAACACTTCCATGCCGCCAAGGTACTTGCGCAGAGCTGCCGGAACATTGACCGAACCATCGGCGTTCTGGTGGTGCTCAAGGATGGCAACGATCCAGCGGGTCGTTGCCAGCGTGCCGTTGAGCGTGGCCACGGCGCGGGTGCCGCCCTTGCCGCCGTCGTCCGTGACGAGACGCTCGCGGATGTTCAGGCGGCGGGCCTGGAACGTGGTGCAGTTGGAGGTGGAGGTCAGTTCGCGGTACGCGTCTTGGGTGGGAACCCATGCCTCGCAGTCGAACTTGCGAGATGCGGACATGCCCAGGTCACCGGCGGCGGTGTCGATCACACGGTAGGGAAGCTCAACCTTGGCGAGCATATCCTCTTCCCACCCGAGCAGGCGCTGGTGTTCCTCGGCAGCGTTTTCAACAGTGGTGTATACAAACATTTCCACCTTGTTGAACTGGTGCACGCGGATAATTCCGCGTGTGTCCTTGCCGTGCGAACCGGCTTCGCGACGGTAGCAGGAGGACCAGCCAGCGTAACGAACAGGCTCGTCAACCTTGATGATTTCGTTGCCGTGGTATCCGGCCAAGGCCACCTCGGAGGTGCCCACAAGGTAGAGGTCGTCCTCGGCCAGGCGGTAGATCTCGGCGTCGTGCGCAACGTCAAATCCTGTGCCTGCCATGGTTTCTGGCAGCACCAGGGTGGGGGTGATCATGGGCGTGAAACCGGCTTCGATGGCTTGATCCATGGCCATCTGCAGCAGCGCCAGTTCCAGGCGGGCGCCCACACCCTTGAGGAAGTAAAAACGTGAACCGGACACCTTGGCGCCGCGTTCCATGTCGATGGCGCCAATGAGCTCGCCGATTTCAAGGTGGTCTTTCGGCTCGAAGTCGGGGAATTCACGCGGGGCACCAACGGTCTTGACCACAACAAAGTCGTCTTCGCCACCCTCGGGGACCCCAACGGCGACCAGGTTGGGCATGCTGCGCACCAGGGCGTCTTGTTCGGCGGCGGCGGCGTCCGCAGCGGCGGAGGCCGTCTTGACGGCGACTGCCAGCTCCTTGACCTCGGCCAACAGGGCGGCTTTTTCCTCGCCCTTGGCCTTGGCTACCTTTTTGCCAAACGCGTTTTGCTCGGCCCGCAAGGCCTCAAAGGAGGTGATCGCCGACTTCCGGGAGCTGTCAGCGGCGATGATTGCGTCCACCACAGACGGTTGGGCACCACGCGCACGTTGGCTGGCACGGTAAGTTTCGGGATTTTCGCAGAGGTCTCGTACATCGATCACGCCCTAAGCCTATCGAATCAATGCAACTTCACGGGATATGGTTAGTGAATCATGCCAACTGAACTTCTTGTCGCCATCATTGTGGTCATTCTTGTGCTCGTTATTGCTATCAGCTGGTTGGGCGTGCGCAAGCTCGCGCAAAAGCACACCCGCAGCACGGTGGCCGATTCACCGCACAAAATTCATTTGGCGCAGCAGCAGGTGGCGTTCATTTTCAACCCCACCAAAAGCGGTGTTGAGGATGCCAAAACCCTGATCACCCGCTCCGTCTCGAAGGCAGAATGGCCTGCTCCGCTCTTCTTTGAAACAACAGCTGAGGATCCGGGATTCGCGATGGCGCAGGCCGCGTTGGCTGCCAAGGCCGACGTCGTTATTGTGGGCGGCGGGGACGGCACAGTCCGCGCCGTGGCCCAGACGTTGCGCCACACCGAGGTGCCCCTTGGCATAGTTCCCTTGGGCACCGGCAACCTGTTGGCCCGCAACCTGAATCTTGACGTAACGGATATTGCTGGGAGCGTCCAGACCGCGTTGTTTGGCCACCAGCGCCACATCGACTCGGGCCTCATGGAGCTCGAGGACGGCGTCACCGGTGCCGTTTCCAAGCATTCCTTCATGGTCATCGCGGGCCTTGGCATGGATGCTGAGGTCATGAGCGACACGAATTCAAAGCTGAAGGAACATGTTGGGTGGCTGGCCTACAGCGAGGCCGGCCTGAGGCACATGGCGGGGCCACGCAAAAAGGTCAGCATTGCTCTGGACGATGAGCCGGCGCAGCAGCGCAAGGTCCGTTCGGTCATGTTCGCCAATTGCGGCCTGCTGCCGGGCGGGATTGATTTTGTCCCTGGCGCCCTGATTGACGACGGCGTCCTGGACGTTGTGGTGGTCAGCCCGCGCAGCGCACTGGGCTGGATGGCGATGGCTGGCAAAGTGGTGTTCCGGCACAAGAACAATCTGCCGGTCATTGACTTTTACCGCTCCCAGAACCTGACGATTCGTACCATCATGCCCGTGGAAACCCAGATCGACGGCGACCCGTCGGGCCCGGCCACGTGTGTGAAGGTCAGCGTGGAGCCCAAATCCGTGCTTGTTCGCGTTGCCGCACCCAACAATCCCGCCTAAAGCGGACTAGTCCGTTTCGGGGCGTTGCGATTGTTCTCGAATGAGGCGGGTCTCTTCGTCAAAGCGCAACTCGTTTGCGTCGTCACCCTCATCGCCAACTGAGGTATCCCGGCCTTCTTTCGCACCAGGATTGACGATGGTTCCGTCCTGGCCGCTGTCCTTTTCCACACGCACCGGTTCTGATTGCGGAGTCATGGCTGGGTCACCTCTTTCCTGATAAGGCCAACTTCCCCGGCCTAGACGTCAATTCCTGAAGATAGGCCAATCATAGGTTCGCAAGCCCGGCGGCGAAAGGGTCCCGGCACAGCGTAATCTTGATGTTGTTACCAAATGCATTTCTTGTGGACCAGGAGTCACCCCGTGAGTCACCCGTCGCCGGACAGTTCGGAAATTCAACCGTCAGCTCCGCCGTCCAGCCAATCAACCGGCAAAAAACCGGTTTCTCTTCAATTGCCAGCCGAAGCCTTGAACTTCAAGTTCCCCGGCGGCGTCCTCTTAACCATTTTGGGTGTTCTGGAATCCTTGGGGTCATTTGCCCAAGTCCTCACGAATATCTTGTTTGCCCCGTGGTATCTGCTGTTGCTGTCCATGCTGGGCTTGGCGATCGCCGTGACTGTTGCGGGTGCCGGAATCTTGATGCTTTTGCGGCGCGGAATGCTCGAGGGGTTTACCCCCAAGCTCGGCGTTGCCAGTACCGGCGCCTTGTTGGCCACCAAGTTGCTCACGCAGGTGGTCCTCAGCGGCGAATTCTTCGGATTCCTTGTGCCCGTTTGCCTCGCGATTGCCGTCTTCATTGTTGTGGGTCGCGGCATGTTAAAAACCAGGGACTTGGTTTAGTTCGCTACAGCAGCGATTCCACCCAGGATGCGGCCTCGCCGAACGCCGCATCCGAGTTGTACGAGCGGATCAGCGGAGGTTGCTTGTCCGCACGGGGGTAGGACCCCAGGAAGCGCATGTCCGGGCTGACCCGGTGCAATCCTCGCAAGGCATCGGCCACGCGGGCGTCGCGCACATGCCCATCAACATCAACGCTGAAAATGTAGTGGCCCAGGAACTGTCCCGTGGGGCGGGATTCAATCCTGCTCAGGTTGACGCCGCGGCTGGCGAACTGTTCCAAGATGGCCATCAAGGCTCCCGGGTGGTCTTCGGGAAGAGGAATTGCCAGTGTCGTCTTGTCGGCCCCTGTGGGTTCCGGCAGTGCACCTGGCTGACCCACCAGGACAAAGCGGGTTACGGCACCAATATTGTCCTCGATGCCTGCTGCGAGGATGCTCAATCCGGTCTGCTCAGCGACCAGGGGCGCGCAGACGGCAGCTTGGAATGCGTCGGTGCCCGCCACGAGCGCATGTGCCGCAGCCGCCGTCGAGTTTGCCGGAACGTGAATGGCCGACGGCAGGTGGTCGGCGAACCAGTCCCGGGTCTGCGCCCAAGCGTGCGGGTGGGTGCCGACGGCGGTGATGTCGGCCAGGGCCACGCCCGCCGGTGCCACCAAAACAAAGCTGACCGGCACCACCACTTCATGCAGGATCCGCAGTTCCAGACCGTTGGAGATGGCGTCGAGGGTTGCCGGGACGCCGCCTTCGATGGAATTTTCAATGGGGAGCATGGCTGCAAATGCTTCACCTTTGCGCACCTTGGCCAGCGCAGAAGCGGCGTTGGTTGACGGGACCCGCTCCATTTCGGCAGCGCCAGGAACCTGCAACAGGGCGGACTCGGTGAAGGTCCCTTCCGGCCCAAGGAATGTCAGGGGCAATGCGGAATTATTGGGCACGGAAATCATGGGGGCACCTGTTCGTTGCAGCAATAAGGGAAGTAATTTAAAGGACGCGCGGGGTTTCCTCGGTGGAGGAAATCATGGGCTTGTCCGCCTCAAACCAAGCACCCATGCCACCAATGACGTTGAACGCACTGTAACCGTTTTGGTTTAGCCACGTCGTTGCGCGGAAAGAACGGCCGCCCGTACGGCAAATGACGTTCAGGTCCGTGTCAGGGTCAAGCTCATCCAAACGCGCCGGCAACTGCTCGAGCGGGATATGGATGGCACCTTCGACGTGCCCGGCCTCCCATTCGTAGTCCGCGCGGACATCCAAAATCACCGCATCCGCGGCCAGTTCATTGACGCTGACACTCATGACATCTGACATGTTTTACTCCTACCAGGTAAAGATAAATCCTGCAGCTAAGCCTAGTGCCCGAGGGACCCGAGCCGAGCGAAGCGAGGATTGGGAGGGCACGACGGCGCTAGTGCCCGAGGGACCCGAGCCGAGCGAAGCGAGGATTGGGAGGGCACGACGGCGCTAGTGCCCGAGGGACCTGAGCTGAGCGAAGCGAAGTCGTTCGCGCGCTTGTCAATCTTTCCAGGATTGTGACGATTCGTGACTAGAATGCAAAAATTGAAGCTGTGAGTTCACAAAAGAGTCCCGCCGCATCGGCCCAGACACCGCCAAACCCCCGCGACACTTCCTTCTTTGGACAGCCGAAGATGTTGTTGAACCTCTTCAGCGTCGAGCTGTGGGAACGGTTCTCCTTCTACGGCATGCAGGGCATTTTGGCCTACTACATGTACTACTCGGTCACCCAGGGTGGCCTCGGTATTGATGAAGGCACCGCTTTGGGAATCGTCGGCGCTTATGGCGGTGGCGTGTATCTCTCCACCATTCTTGGCGCCTGGGTTGCCGACCGTTTGATGGGGTCCGAAAGGGTCCTTTTCTACAGCGCAATCCTGATCATGGCCGGACACCTGTCGCTGGCTCTGATTCCGGGCACTGCCGGACTTGCCGCCGGCTTGATCCTGATCGGCATCGGTTCGGGCGGCTTGAAAGCAAACGCCACATCCCTGGTGGGAACTCTGTATGCCAAGGATGACGAGCGCCGCGACGCAGGCTTCTCCATCTTCTACATGGGGATCAACATTGGCGGCCTCATTGGACCACTCATCACCGGTTGGTTGCAGGTTACCTGGGGCTTCCACGTTGGTTTCGCCGCTGCCGCGGTCGGCATGGCCCTTGGTCTGCTCCAGTACGGACTGACCCGCAAGAACTTGCCGGAAACGGCACACCGCGTTGCCAACCCACTGCCCAAGACCCAATATGCCAAGGTTGGCATATTGGCCGCGGCCGCCGTCGTCGTCATCGTTTTGGCTGTTGCCTTCAAGCTCATCACGGCCGAGAACCTCAAGTGGATCATCGTGACATTCGTGATTCTGGCTGCCATCGCCTATTTTGCCGTGATCCTCTCCAACAAGTCGGTAACCGGAGTGGATCGCAGCCGGGTGTACTCGTTCATCCCGCTGTTCCTGGCCAGCGCCGTCTTCTGGTCACTGTTCCAGCAGCAGTTCACGGTCATTGCCCTCTACGCGGATAAGCGCCTTGACCGGAGCATCCTCGGCTGGGAAGTTCCGGCCAGCTGGGTCACCTCCATCAACCCGGTCTTCATCATTGTCCTGGCCGGCGTGTTCGCAGCAATCTGGACCAAGTGGGGCGCCCGCCAGCCCGGCACCCCCGTGAAGTTCTCCGTGTCCCTGGTGGTCATGGGTCTGGCCTACCTGGCGTTCATCCCGTTCTCCGGCATGGCCGCGGTGCCCATGATGGCCATCGTTGGCATCCTGCTGCTCTTCACGGTTGCCGAGCTCATGCTCTCCCCTGTGGGCCTGTCCCTGGCCACGAAACTGGCCCCGGCCGCCTTCCAGACGCAGATGGTGGCGCTGTTCTTCCTGTCCGTCTCGCTCGGAACCGCCATGTCGGGCGTCCTTGCCCAGTGGTATGACCCCGCCAACGAGACCCCGTACTTCCTGGCCATCGGCCTGGTTTCGATCGGCTTCGGCGTGGCGCTGTTCCTGGCCAAGAAGCCCATCAAGAAGCTCATGGCCGGCATCATGTAGGCACAGCATTAAAGGACTGACGGCGGCATCTTGGCTCGTCGCTTGCGCGAAAGGCCAGGATGCCGCCGGCAGTTAAGGGACGCCCTGTTCCAGAAAGCGCCGATGGTTATTTAGTAGCTCGAACCGCTTTCCGAGACTGCAATAACAAAGATCATGATGATGTAGATGCCACCCCAGATCAGCAGCGCCAGGTAGTTGGTGATCAGGCCGGTGATGGCAAAGCCCCGACCCTGCGGGTTTTCCTTGCGCAAACCCAGATGCCCCAGGACGATGCCCACGATCTGCGGAACAATGAAGAATCCAACCCCCACCACGAGGGACGCCAAGCCTAGGATCATGCTGGTCAGGCTCAGTCCGCGCGGGCCGATAGCGGCACCCATGTAGCCCGGGGCGCCCTGGTACGAGCCGTATTGGAACTGCTGATTTGGGTAAGGTTGCTGGCCCGGGTAGGCCTGCGGGTTTTGATACGCCTGCGGTGCGCCGTACATAGGGGGCTGGAATTGTTGGTTCGAATCCCCATAGGGGTTCTGGGGAGCCTGATTGGCCGGCGGGCCTTGATATGGCGGCGGTACGGCGGGGGCGTTGTACCCCGGCGGCGTGTAGCTGGGCGCCTGACCCTCATGGGGCTGGGGGTTCTCTGGCTGGTTGGACACGGTTGGCTCCTGCTGAACATTGTGCCCCGTGACGGGGTAATTCGGTTATGTAAAGTTGCCTCTCATCGTAGTGCAGCTTGTCTCCTATATCCCGGGGAACTTCCATTAAAAGTGTCACAGGATGGTAATCGCCGTTCATAGAATGGGCAGCGCGTGCTATTCGGCCCGCGGCTCTGTCATGCTGGAACCATGGCTAGCCGCGCGGGCACTGTTGCCCTTCCCCAAGACCTTGTTGATCTTTCTGCATTGCTGGATGCTTACTACGATCTTTCGCCCGATCTCAGTGATCCGGCGCAGCGCGTGGCTTTTGGCACGTCCGGGCACCGCGGCTCCTCACTGAAAACTTCCTTCAATGAGGGCCACATTGCCGCCATCACTCAGGCGATTGTGGAGTACCGCGCCGGGCAGGGCATTACGGGCCCGCTGTACATGGGCAAGGACACCCACGCCTTGAGTGAGCCGGCACAAAACACGGCCCTTGAGGTTCTGGCAGGCAACGGCGTGGAGGTTTTGATCGACGCCCGACACGGCTACACGCCCACACCGGCTGTTTCGCACGCCATCCTTACGCACAATAAGGGCCGCACCGAGGCCCTTGCCGATGGCATCGTTGTGACACCTTCGCACAACCCCCCGGGCGATGGCGGCTTCAAGTACAACCCGCCTCACGGCGGTCCGGCCGATTCCGATGCCACCGGGTGGATTGCCAACCGCGCCAACGAACTGTTGGAAAATGATCTGCGCGGCGTAAAGCGTGTGCAGCTCAGCGAGGCCATGGCGGCCTCAACCACGGGCAAGTTCGATTTCCTCTCCAGCTACGTTGACGATCTCCCCTCCGTGCTGGACCTGGATGCGATCCGCGCTGCCGGTGTTCGCATTGGTGCGGATCCCATGGGTGGTGCCTCGGTGGACTACTGGGGCGAAATCGGCGAACGCCATAACCTGGACCTCACGGTTGTGAACCCCACCGTTGACCCGCAGTGGGCCTTCATGACTCTCGACTGGGATGAGAAGATCCGCATGGATTGCTCCTCCCCCTCGGCCATGGCATCGCTGATCAACAAGCTCAAGGCCGGTGCCCCCTTCGACATTGCCACCGGGAACGACGCCGACGCGGACCGCCACGGCATTGTCACCCCGGACGGTGGGCTCATGAACCCCAATCACTACCTGGCCGTGGCCATTCAGTACCTGTACACGCACCGTTCGCAGTGGCCCGCCACCGCCGGTGTGGGCAAAACGCTCGTGTCCTCCTCCATCATTGACCGCGTGGCCGCAGACCTGGGCCGCCAGCTCGTCGAGGTCCCCGTGGGCTTCAAGTGGTTTGTTCCCGGCCTGCTCTCCGGAGAAGGCGTCTTCGGTGGCGAGGAATCCGCCGGCGCCTCCTTCGTGAAGAAGGACGGCTCGGTCTGGACCACGGACAAGGACGGCATCCTCCTGGCCCTGCTGGCCTCGGAAATCACGGCCGTCACGGGCAAGTCACCCTCGGCGCACTATGGTGAGCTGACCGACCGCTTTGGGGCGCCAGCGTACGCACGCATCGATGCCGCCGCAACCCGGGAACAGAAGGCGGCACTGGGCAAGCTCTCAGCCGCCGACGTCACGGCCACCACCCTGGCTGGCGAAGATATTACGGCCAAGCTGACCGAGGCTCCCGGCAACGGGGCAGCCATCGGCGGCCTGAAGGTCACCACCGAGAACGCCTGGTTCGCGGCCCGACCCTCCGGCACCGAAGACGTCTACAAGATCTACGCCGAGTCCTTCAAGGGAGCCGAGCACCTAGCCCAGGTTCAGGCCGAGGCCAAGGCCCTCGTGGACGGCGTCATCTCCTAGCACCGAGGCACCGGCCGGACCGCTGTGGCGGCCCGACATTTTTCCGGCGACTATCCGACGCGTCGGCCGCGGGCGGCCTTTGGCGTCTCCTTTACGTCGCCTACAAAAAATGCCGGCTCCGCCACCTGGCTTAAGCGGTCACCACAGCCAAGGAGCCTGCAGTTAGTGGTGCGCGCCGTGTTCGTGTTCAGCGTGGGCGGCGGTTTCCAGCTGGAACGTTGAGTGCTCAACACTGACCTCGAAGTGCCCGGCCACGCAGCTTTGCAGGGAGTCGAGCAGTTGAGGGACGTGGCCGTCGTAGAAGCATTCGTCGTCCACCACCACATGGGCTGACAGGACGGGAAGGTCCGTGGCGATTTGGCTCGCGTGAAGATCGTGAACGCTGATGACGTGCTCAAGTTCCAGAATGTGAACGCGGACATTATCCAAGTCCAGGCCCGACGGCGTTGATTCGAGCAGCACGCTGATGGTTTCCAGCAGCAGTTTCACGGTACGCGGCAGGATCAGCGCGCCGATAAGCATGGCCACCACGGCGTCGGCCTGCATCCAGCCGGTGGTTGAGATGACGATCGCCGCGACAATGACGGCCACCGAGCCCAGTGCGTCATTGATGACCTCGAGGAATGCTGCGCGCATGTTGAAGTTCTTGTTGCGCCCACCCAACAGCACAAACATGGAGATGATGTTCCCCAGTAGGCCGATCGCACCAAAAATGATCATCTCGTTGGAGGCGATCTCGGTGGGGTTGAAGAGCCGCTGAATTCCCTCCACCAAAACCACAAGGCCAACGGCGAGAAGCACGGCGGCCTGCGCCGTTGCTGCCAAGACTTCCGCGCGGGCAAAGCCCCAGGTGCGCTTGCTGGTTGCGGGCCGGGTCATCAAGCGTGCCGCCAAAAGGGCCATCGCGAGCCCTCCGGCGTCGGTCAGGACGTGCGCCGAATCGAAAAGCAGTGCGAGCGATCCGGTGAGGACGGATCCAACAACCTGGACAACAAAAACCGCCAGGGTGATTCCCAGTGCCACGGCAATGCGGCCCTGGTGACTTTCGCCCGGGGCGCCTGCGTGGGAGTGGGAATGATCGTGTCCTGACATACCTCAATAGTACAGCGTCAGATGAATTCAGCAACTAATGTATGATATTGAGAATGAAGCCCATTAGCAATGCAGCCGTGTTGGCCCGCTTTGGTTATGCCTTGTCCGATCCCACCCGGGCAGAAATCCTGATGAACCTGGCCAAGGCGCCTGCGTATCCGGCCGATTTGGCGGAACAATTGAACGTCTCGCGGCAAAGCATCTCCAATCACCTCTCCTGCCTGCGCGAATGCGGACTGGCCGTTGCCATTGCCGAAGGCCGCCGGGCCCGGTATGAATTAGCTCATCCGGATCTGGCGCACGCGCTGAACGATCTTCTCGGCGTGGTTCTCCTGGCCAACGAAGGCCATATTCCGCACCCGTGAACACCGTCCGATATTCTTATCTGCGGGCCGCGTACATGCGTGGGCCCAGAATCGGAGAAGCGGATGAGTTTGCTGGGCACACAATGGAGCATTCACGGAGACGGGCGCAGCATCAAGCCGGGCCAGGTTGTCACCCCTAATGAACGCCTGAGCTGGCCGCGCACCATCGGCATTGGCATGCAGCATGTGGTCGCCATGTTCGGCGCAACGTTCCTGGTCCCCCTGATCACGAACATGCCCCCAGCCACCACCTTGTTCTTCTCCGGCATTGGCACCCTGTTCTTCCTGGTCCTAACCCGTGGCAAGGTGCCCAGTTACCTGGGTTCCAGCTTTGCCTTCATTGCCCCGATCTTGGCCTCCCAGCAGCAGTTCGGCGTGGCCGGCGCACTCGGAGGCGTGGTTATTGCCGGCGTAACCTTGGCCGTTCTTGGCCTGCTGGTGCAGAAGTTCGGATCTTCCTGGATCAACCGGCTCATGCCGGCACCTGTCACGGGAACCATCGTGGCCCTGATCGGACTGAACCTTGCGCCGTCGGCCCGGAATAACTTTGAGTTGGCCCCCGTCACGGCTCTGGTCACGCTGTTGGTCATCATCCTAGTCAGCGTGCTGTTCCGTGGAATCCTTGGCCGCTTGGCCATTCTGGTGGGCGTGATTGTTGGTTACAGTGTGGCCGTGCTGCGCAACGAAGTGGACTTCTCCAAGATCGATCAGGCAGCCTGGATCGGCCTGCCGCACTTCCAAACCCCAACTTTCCACTTCGCCGTTCTGGGCTTGTTTATCCCCGTGGTGCTGGTGCTGGTTGCCGAAAACATTGGGCATGTGAAGTCGGTGGCACTCATGACGGGTGAAAACCTTGACCCGTACGCGGGCCGCGCCATCATTGCCGACGGCGTGGCCACCACCCTCGCCGGCTTCGGCGGCGGTTCCGGCACCACCACCTACGCGGAAAACATTGGCGTCATGGCGGCCACGAAGGTCTACTCAACGGCCGCCTACTGGGTGGCCGGCATTGCCGCACTGCTCCTAAGCTTCTCCCCCAAGTTTGGCGAAGTCATCGCCACTGTCCCCGCGGGCGTGCTGGGCGGCGCGGCAACCCTGCTGTACGGCATGATCGGCGTGCTGGGTGTGCGCATCTGGGTTCAGAACAAGGTCAGCTTCTCCAACAACATCAACCTGACCACGGCCGCCGTTGCGCTCATCATTGGCATCGCCAACTTCACCTGGACCGCAGGGAACCTCACTTTTGAGGGCATTGCGCTGGGCACCGCCGCCGCACTGATCATTTACCACGGCATGAACGCACTGGCGAAGTGGCGTGGTACGGCCACCAACCCGCTGGATCCCGATGACCAGCCCGCCGAGGCAACGCTCGGAAAGTCCTAGCCCCACTGTCCGTCCGAGGCGCTCAGATGCCGTTGAGCGCCTCGGATGTCGCGATAGTGGTGTACCGCGCAGCATCGGCCAGCGCCGCCTCGGGAGAACCAGCCACATCCGTGGCGCTGACGGCAGCAACAACGCCGTGCTTGGCCAGCTGTTGCGGCGTCACCGTGATCCTTCCGGCAACCACGACGACGGGAAGTCCCCGTGCGTGCGCAGCGTCGGCAACGCCGAGGGGTCCCTTTCCGGACAACGACTGCGCATCCAGGGAACCCTCACCGGTAATGACGAGGTCAGACTGATCCAGTGCGGATTCGAGGTCGATGAGGCTCGCGACCAGGTCAAAGCCGCGCTCCACGGTGGCCTTGGCATAGGCCAAAAACATGGACGGGAAGCCACCGGCTGCCCCAGCCCCGGGAATGTCAATGTCGATCCCAGTAGACTCCCGCACCACCGATGCCAGGTTTCGCAGGCCCGCATCCAGCAACTCCACGGCGTCCGGATCGGCACCCTTTTGGGGGCCAAATACGTGGGCAGCGCCGTTGTAGCCGTAGAGGGGATTATCCACATCCACGGCCATCCGAACCTTCACGCCCGCCAAGCGCGGGTCCAGGCCGGAGGCATCCACTGCCACAACATCCGCCAAGGGGCCACCGCCCAAAGGCACCAAGTTCCCGTGAACGTCCAGCAATTTAAGGCCCAGGGCACGCAAGGCGCCCGTTCCGGCGTCGGTCATGGCCGAGCCGCCCAGCCCAATGATGATTTCCACAGCCCCGGCATCCAATGCGGCGGCCACCAACTGGCCGGAACCGTAGGAATGGGCACGCAATGAATTTTCAACGGTAGGTTCGCTAAGCAGGTAGCCACTGGCCTGTGCGGTTTCAATCACAGCCACCTTGCTGTCTTCATTGAACCCCCACACGGCGCCTACGGGCTTCAAGATGGGGCCAATCACGGTGTTAAACCGCTCCGAATAACCCGCCGCCACGGCAGCCTCAACGGTCCCCTCACCGCCGTCGGCAATCGGCAGGGCAGTCACCACGGCATCGGGGTAAACACGCAGGGCACCTTCGGCCATGGCCGCGGCCGCTTCCGGGCCGGTCAGGGTCCCCTTGAACTTGTCAGGGGCAATGAGAATACGCATGCCCCCATCCTGCCACCGCACACCGACACCACTGAAAAATTACGTCCAGTAGCCCCTCTGGCGCATGACCTCGGCCAGAAGATCGGACCGATCCGTCATAATGCCGTCCACGCCCAAGTCAAAAAGCTCATGCATCCGGGCCGGATCGTCAATGGTCCACACATGAACCTTCAACCCCAGCCCGTGCGCCCTGCGAACCTTGGCCTCCGTGACCAACTCCAGCTTCTTGAAGCTTCGCGGAATCTGCAGGACATCAACGCGGCGCATGAGCGCGCGAAGCATGGCCTTTGGCAGCCAGGCCTCGAGGAAGAAGTAGGCCATCAGAAGTCGCTTACCCGGAGAGCTTGCAGCCGGTCGGGTGAGCCCGGCCAGGACCTTGCGCCGCCGCCTGTCAGAGAATGAGGCGATGCACACCCGATCATGCAGACTGTAGCGCTCGATCGCGGACACGAGTGGCGCCACGGATCCGGCGTCTTTGACATCAATGTTGAAGCGCGCCGTTGGCAGCGCGGCAAAGAACTCATCCAAGGTGGCTATCGGCTCAGTCCCGCCAATGCGGGCCGTGCTTACCTTCGACCACGGCAATTCCGAGATGGAACCCTTTTGGTCAGTGGTCCGGTCCAGGGTCGAATCGTGAAAGACAACCGCGACGCCGTCGGCCGTGGAGTTGATGTCCGTTTCAACATAGTGATAACCAAGCTCAAGGGCCGCCCTGAAGGCCTTGAGGGAGTTCTCCAACCCTTCCCGAGAATAGCCGCGATGTGCGATCGCAAGGGGATTTTGGGAGGCCAGGTACGGCTTCACTGTCTTGGTCAACGTCGCTCCGTCCTTCAGGCCAGGCGAAGCGCGGCCAGGCGGGACTCGATGACCTGGGCAACGCCGTCGTCCTCGAAGCGTGGAGCCACCAGGGCTGCGGCGGCCAGGGCCTGGGGATGGCCGCTGGCAAGGGCATACCCGGAACCTGCCCACCCCAGCATTTCTATGTCATTTGGCATGTCACCAAAGGCCACAACGTCGGCGGCGTCGATCCCGCGGGCCGCGGCGTACTCGGCCAGCGTGACTGCCTTGTTGACGCCGCGCGCCCCCATTTCCAGCAGGGCCAGATCCGGCGCTGAATGCGTCACGCCAATCAATACCCCGATGTGCGGGTAAACAAGCTCCAGGAATTCGTCGGCATTGCCGGTGTGGCGAACCGCGAGCATTTTTACGATGCCGGCGTCGGCTATCCCAGGGGTCAGGACGGCGGGCACCACGGAAGCGCTGCTGGCCGGGGTTCTGGAGCCAAAGAAGCCTTCTTCAACGTGGAGTCCGGTCAGCGACTCCAGCGCGAAATACGACTGCGGATCCAGCTCTTTGACAATTCCGCGTACCTTCTCAACCGTTTCCCACGGCAAGAGGTGGGAACCGAGGACTTTTTCGGCGCCCAGGTCGTAGCTCACGGCGCCGTTGGAACAGATGACGGTGCCCGCATGGCCCAGCTGCTCACGGATCGGTTCGAGCCAGCGCGGCGGTCGCCCTGTCACGAACACAATTTCAACACCGGCCTCGGCAGCGGCCGCGAACGCATCCACCGTGCGGCGGCTGATCCGGCCGTCGTGGCCCAAGATGGTTCCGTCAATGTCACTGGCAATTAAACGCATACCCAAGGCTATCCAACTTCGCGCCGTACGGCGGACGCGCGCTGTCGCTAGTCCTGCAGTTCGGCGCGGCTGGGTGGATTGGCGCCAGCCCTGGACACAGTGATGGCGGCGGCCCGTGCGGCATAGCCGATCACCTCGGAGAGCGTGTCGGTGCTCATGGACCGCAGCTCGGAACGGCGCTGGGCGCCATCGAGTTCACGGTCCACGAGGGTGGAGAGCAACGCTGCCATAAAGGAATCCCCGGCGCCTACGGTGTCGGCAACCCGGATGGGCGGCACCGCGCAGGAAACTTCGCCGGCGGCGCATACTGCCCACGGGCCGTCTCCACCCTGGGTGACAACCACGATGGCGGGGCCTTCCGAACCGCCAGTGGCAAGCCACGCGCGTGCCGATTCCTTAGGGTCAACGCCGGGGTACAGCCACGCCAGATCCTCATCGGAGGCCTTGACGACGTCGGCCAGGCGCACGAATTTCTCCGCCTGATCCCGGGCATAGGACACGTCGGCAATGATGCTGGGGCGGCAGTTGGGGTCATAGGCGATCGTGGCGTGCGGATGGGCCTGCACCACGGCATCCAGGACCTGTGCAGCCCCTGGCGCCAACATGGTGGCAATCGAACCGGTGTGCAACAAAGTTGTAGCTGCCAACATGTAGTTCGGTGCGGTTCCGGCGGCTCCGGCCCCCAGTTCCGGCAACGACCAATCCAGATCAAATTCGTAGGTGGCCGCGCCATCTGCGTCGAGCACGGCCCGGGCAACGGAAGTAGCTTGCGAATCGGCAGCCAAGGGAACCATGACGCCATTGGCGTGAAGATGACCCGCCACCATGTCTCCGTAGGCGTCCTGGCCAAATCGGCCGAGGAACTGCACAGGATGGCCCAATCGAGCCAAACCCACCGCCACATTCATGGGGCTTCCGCCTACGTGAGGCACAGGGTCCTGCCCCATCCGCACCACTTCATCAATCAACGCTTCACCAATAACAGTCAACATGGCACCATCTTAAGGCCAGCTACAAGGGCAAGCCGTTCAAAAGAGCACGGCGGTGACCAACCCTCCCTCATCTGAAAGATGCTTCTAGCCAGGCCTGATGCAGATCTCACTCGCTGGATCAGGTTTTCGATAACATGAAGTTTCAGGCACGTTCTTTCAAGTGATTCCGCTCTCACCGGGGCCGCTTTTCAGCTGTAATGAGTTCGGTGCCATGGGAAATTGCAAGCCCAAGGGCACCAAATTCGCCGTTCCACTCTAGGGTGCCCCGGTAGAGGCCATTGCTGAAGGGCCACACGAAGAAGTCTTCATCCTTCGAAAGGTTGCGCTTTTGTGAAGAGCACTTGTCACATTGTGACGGACTTGACCGCGAGGCCCGGTGAGCTGACGGGCATTGAGGCACTCGCCCTGGTCCGCCGTCGTTTTTTACGTGGTCACCATCAAGGGCAGGGAACTCTCCAGGTCTTGGCGCTGTGGCGGTTGGGGATGGCGCTCAACCTCCACAGTCCTAGCTACAGTTCTTGACATGACCTTTGCAGCTTGGAACAACAAATGAGCAACCCACCCACACGTCCTCCCAGCATCCGTGATGTTGCTGGGATTGCTGGGGTTTCACCGCAAACCGTCTCGCGGGTGCTAAATGGTCATCACAGTCTGCGGCCGGCCACACGGGATCGCGTGCAAGCTGCCATAGGCCAGCTTGGATATCACCGTAATTACGCGGCCCGAAGCCTCTCCACGGGGCGGACTCAAATCATTGGTCTGGTCCTCTTCAACACCGATTCTTACGCACGGTCCACTGTTGTCAGCAGTATTGAATTAGCAGCGGCTCAACTGGACCATTCGGTCATTTGTGCGCCCATCTCCTCCATGAATGACCACGCCATCGAGACTGCCGTGCAGGGGCTCGTGGATCGTGGCGCCGACGGCATCATCCTTGCTGTTCCCATGATCCGCTCGAGCCCTGTCGTAGAGCGGATCGGCACCACGACGCCGATCGTCACCCTTGACGGCTCGCGAACCGAGTCAAGTGAACTGCTTGTCATCGATCAGGCCCTCGTCGCGGAGCTGGCCACGCAACACCTTTTGGACCTTGGCCATGAGACGGTGTGGCATCTGGCCGGCCCACAAAACTGGATCGAAGCTTGCGACCGCAGCGAGGGCTGGCGGACCACCTTGGAACGGGCAGGAAAGGCTGCACCTCCGGAGCTGCAGGGCGATTGGTCGCCTGCATCGGGGTACAAGAATGGGCTCATTGCGGCCCGCATCCCTGATCTGACGGCAATGTTCGTCTCGAGCGATGAGATGGCCTTCGGATTGATTCGCGCACTTCATGAAAGCGGCAAGCGAATCCCACAGGACATCTCCATCGTCAGCGTCGACAACGTCGCACTGGCCGAATTCAGTTACCCGTCGCTGACCACAGTTGCTCAACCGTTCAAGACGATCGGCAAACTGGCCGTCCAACGGCTCCTGCACCGGCTGGATCCTGCAAGGAGTGAGCTGCCCCCGGTCACCTTGGTTCCGGAGCTGATCGTGCGGAACAGTACCGGGGCACCACCGGCGCCGTGACACCGCCAACGACCGCATGGAACAGAAGTTAATCGAGAATTTGTGTCACAGTCGGCGGTGCTGCTCGCATCCGGCCTGCTCGGGCGTTTAGGCTCGGGTAATGGGTAGCAACTGGGATCGTCTCGATGAATCACTGCGTCCGGCGGTCAGCGCCTCAGTGGCAGACTATGAGCGAACACGGCCTGCCCTGGAAAAGGTCACCGCTGAGATGGAGTCTCTGGTCCGGGAGATTTTGTCCGAAGCCGAAGACAAACCGCTTTTCGTCACGAGCCGCACCAAGACCGTTGAGTCCTTTAGGGAAAAGGCGTCCAGGATGGTGGCCGAACCGGATGCTGCTCCGACCCTGCTGTTCCCTGAACCTCTACGCAACCTGACCGACATGGTGGGCGTGCGCGTCATCACCACCCTGCCGGGGGAGAACGCCGAAGCCGCCAACCTGATCAAGCGCAAGCGGAACATCTTCGACTGCCGCGGCGATACAGAGAAGGATATTGGTTCCATTGAATCCGGCACCTACGGATATTCCAGCCGTCATTTGATCCTGCGCACGATCCAAAATGATGTGGTCCGCGGCTACCAGGAGCTGCTCGATCCCGAGAACAAGCCCAATGGCAGCTACTTTTTCGAGTGCCAAATTCGCACCATTTTTGCCCATGCATGGAGCGAAATTGAGCACGATATCCGTTTCAAGTCTCAGGATCCGCGCGCGTGGAGCCCGTACTTTGACAGGCAGTTCACGGCCACCGCTGCCATGCTGGAGACCGTCGAATCGGCGTTTTCCGAGCTCCATGACAGGTATGAAACCGTCACAAGCTATTGGGACGCCGACGGCGAGGGCAAGGTTTCGCTGACGCCCAACCGGATCAAGGCCGTCTGGCAGACCTTGCTGCCGCACGTTGACAGGAAGGCCGACGACGATTGGGGCTGGGCTGCCGAGCTGGTCGCAGCACACGGGCTGGGCAAAACAATGGACTTGGCGGCCTTGCTGCAACCGGAAATCATCTCCAACGTCCGTAAGGCGCTGGACCATAGGTACTCCCCCGGCCCCGACCGGCTGCTCGATGACCTGCTGCTGTGGCAGTTCGGCGAAAAACACATCGACCTGACGGCGGAGGAAGTTTCATTGGAGCAGACTCCACGCCGTGACAGCCTGGTTCGTCGCCACCAGCAGATGCAGCGCTACCGCAAGGCCCAGGGGTTCTAAGCTGTTGCACATAGTGGACTGATTCGGTCACGTGGCCGGCAAGGTGCAAGATTATTAGGTGCCTCAGTCAACCATTGCAACGTCAAAGACCACAGAACCCGCCCCGGCAGACCGGACCGCTCTGATCGCCGTCACCGTTTTCCCGCTATTGGTGGTTGTCGCCGGCGTCCTTGGATTCTTGCTACCGGGCGCTTTCAAGCCCATGGCTCCATCCGTGCCATATTTGCTGGGGATCATCATGTTCTGTATGGGGCTCACGCTGACGCTGCCCGATTTTACGGCCGTGGCTAAGCGCCCGTGGGCCGTAGCCCTGGGCTTGTGCGCCCACTACATCATCATGCCCGGGGTTGGCTGGCTCATCGCCATGGGACTGCATCTGACCCCGGAACTGGCCGCCGGCGTCATCCTGGTGGGCTGCGCACCAAGCGGCACAGCCTCGAACGTGATGGCTTTCCTCGCCAAGGGTGATGTGGCCTTGTCAGTTGCCGTGGCTACCGTATCCACACTCATTGCACCCATCGTCATGCCGGCCTTGACGCTCTTCCTTGCCGGTTCCTTGCTCAATGTTGACGCCGGCGCCATGATGGTCGACATCCTCAAGACCGTCCTCGTACCCGTCATCGCGGGGTTGCTGGCACGGCTTTTCCTCAACCGCCTGGTGAATTTTGTTCTCCCGGTGCTGCCCTGGATTTCAGCCGTGGTCATTTCCGTCATTGTGGCCATTGTGGTGGCCGGATCTGCGTCCAAGATCGTTGCAGCCGGTGGCATAGTTTTCCTTGCAGTCATCCTGCACAACGGTTTCGGGCTGGGCCTTGGTTACCTGGCTGGAAAGCTGGGACGCCTCGATGCCAAGGCACGCCGAGCCCTCGCCTTCGAGGTCGGCATGCAGAACTCGGGGTTGGCCGCGACCTTGGCCACGGCTCATTTCTCGCCTCTTGCAGCATTGCCCTCTGCCGTATTTTCCGTCTGGCACAACATTTCCGGAGCCGTTGTGGCCGCGTGGCTGGCCCGCAAGCCGCTTACGGAACGCTAAATCGCACCGGTGCGGCTCCTTCTGGAACTGCACGTTACGAAAAACATTTGGAAACACAAAAACGCCCCTCCCACCGACGGCCGGAAAACCAACGGAGGGAAGGGCGCTCGTGTGTCAGCCCGATGCCACGGCGCGCAGCAACAACTGCGACACGCGAGAGGGTGAATTATGGGCGTCCCCCAACACTTCCGCTGATCGTTTGATCATCACGTTGAACGCCCAAAGGGGGCAGGCTCGTTCCGCCGGGGCGCCGAACCAATGATTTTGGTGGTTTCTAGCACCACCGGAGACCGGCAAAGCTGCACGGCAAGTACCAAACGCCGTACGTCGAGGCTACGGAACCAGAATTCATAACCTGGGAGGTGGCTGTAGTGGTTGAGACAGTTTCATCGCCTGTGCTGGCCGACGCCGGAGAAAGGCCGGGAGACAAAATGAGACCTACTGCAATGACTGCCGTAACACCCGCAGTGACAAAAGGTGATTTCATGACAGGAGCCTTTCAACGGGGTGAGCATGGCCCACCGTGGCGTGGATGATCCCCAGCATAAGTCTCAGGCGCCGCAAGGTATACAGGCAGAGCACAACTCACCCCCTATCCTTTTGGACAGTCTTTTTATCAGCCCCCTACGCCACGACCCCCGTTCTAAGCGCCGTGATCACCAATTGCAGACGGTCGCGGGCATCAAATTTCCTGCCCAAACGGACAAGATGGTACTTAACAGTGGACTCGGAGAGAAAGAGCGCAGCTGCGATTTCGCTATTGCTGCGCCCCTCACAAAGTAGCCGCAAGACATCGGTTTCCCGATCCGAAAGATCGATGTCAGGGCGGGGCCTGCGGGCAGGCAGACTCTTGCGAACATCTGCGACAAGGAGGTGGGTCACAGCAGGATCTATCGGGCAGTCACCGGCGTGGACTTCCCGCACGGCGGCAACGATTCGCCCTGGCTCTGCGTCTTTGACAACGTACCCGCTGGCTCCTGCAATCAGGGCTGCTTTGAGGTAGGTGTCGGAGATATGCCCAGTCACCACCAGGATTCGGATCTCTGGGATCTGGGCCACGATCTTCCGAATGGCGGCAATGCCGTCCATAACGGGCATCTGAATGTCGATAAGCATGACATCCGGGTGGTACTCGTGCGCGAGGCGGACAGCGTCAGCGCCGTTCTCGCCTTCACCCACCACCACTAAGTCTGCAGCCTGGGACAAATAAGTCCGCAACGCCCCGCGCACGAATTTTTCATCGTCAACAATGATCACGTCGATTGGATCTGACGTGGCAATAAGCTCGGTTTCTTCAGCGCTCACACTCATGTTGACAGTCTACGTACTCGGAATCAGACTCCGAATACAGGAATGGTGCCCGTTGGCCAGATGCCGGGTGTCTTTGACGCCCCGGGCTGTGCCTTACGACCAGTGCAAGATACGCGTAAAGCCTTCATCGTCTTCTCCTTCGGACTGGTTTGGCGAGATGCTCGGTGATGCAAGCAGATTGTTCAGTGCCCCTACCGCGCTCTTCTGACGCTACGGACTCGAGCGCGCAGTCAGCAACATTTCTGATGCAATCTAGCCAAATGGACAGGGCCCTTGTGGCTAGAATCGGCAAAATCTGTCCACACGGACAAGACAAGTGGACAAGCCTGGGCCCTGGTGCATCGGCTCCTGCGTCTGAGAAGAATCAGGCTTCACAACTTAGTGGAGCGTTTCACGCCTCTTGAACGGCAGCACTGCCCGAACAGTCCAGTAGCCGCGCTGCTGCCCGGCTTCGAGGGTCCCACCCAGGCGCGATGTCCGCTCCCGCAGCCCCACCAGCCCGGTGCCAGAAACTGGCAGCCTGGGCCTGCCCGAGGTCACCCGGTTCCTGATCGAGAGCTCTAAACTGTCCTCGTGCACGTCTACGGAGATTTCACAATCGGTGCCGGCCCCAGAATGTTTTGCAACATTGGTGGAGCTCTCCTGCAAGATTCTAAGAACTGTGGAACGCAGGCCGTTTGGGGTGCGGTCCAAGTCTCCGGAGGTGGTGACCACCGTCGGAAACCCGAGGCCACTGAGCCGTTTCTGCGCATCGGCCACACTCTGGCCAAGGTCGATTGTTGCCGAGCTGGGCGCAACTTCGGCCTCCATGGAAGGCAAAACCGGAGGATCGTCGGCTCGTATGGTCTGCAGGAGACGGCGCAGGTCATCTAGCGAGTTGCGCGCCATCTGGCCAATTTCACTTAGCGCCCGGTGCTGTTCCCCTTCTTCTTTGGAGAGGGTGCCCAAGTTTGCTTGAACTGCAATCATGGTTAGCCCGTGGGTAACCACATCATGGAGTTCGCGGGCCAGTTCCGTGCGCTGATTGAGCGCCGCTTTCGCCGCAACCTCTTCGGCCGCCATCTGAGCACGCGCTGTTTGCAAGGACCGTTCGCGCTGAAACTTCACGGCCAGTCCCGGCGTCACGAGCATCAAGGTAGCAGGGAAAAGTCCCCAGAGCCCAGCCGGTCCCAAGGCTGAGATGCCCGTGGTCCACGCCATCTGCCACACCAAAAAAGCGCCAACTATGACCACGAGCCCGCGTACAGAAACCCGGTAGGCAGCAACCGCGAGCGCCCCGAATGCCAGGAGGATCGCCCCGCCGGGTGCCTCTTGGGGATACATGGTGACCAACAACAGCACAAAGCCATAGGGTGCCAATTTGGGCAGGAAGGCCAACGCCATCCACAGGCCCAAGTAGGCAATGGTTCCGGCAAGCACCCACCATGGGTGGTCCCCCGTTGGGCCCGTCATGATGAACAGGCGAACATCGTCAAAGGCAGAAATTGTGACAAATAAAGCCATCACGAACGCAACCCACGACGGTATGGGTGAGGTGCCAAGCGTGAGGACCTTGGCAATGGATAAGTGCCGCCATCCTCGGTTGCGGCGCTTCTCGGTGCTGTGTTCCATGCCAGTACTGCCTTTCATCTCAGCACTGCTAGATAATCAGCGTGCAGTTCACCGGAGCACAAACCCCAGTCCCAATTCATCGTCGGCGTCCAGGGTAAACTTCCCCTCACCTACTGGGAAGGCGCGGCCACTGACTTCTACAACCAAGCCGCCACCGGGTCCATGGACCTGGTCTACAACACGTGCCGCAAAGCGCGAATCTATCATGGAATAGTGCTCAAGCACCTCGCCCTCGGCCAGCTCACCGGAATCGCTGAGCAAGGCAACACGGGCAGCGGTCCCGGACCCACTGGGTGATCTGTCCACCTGCCCGTCGGCAAATACACTCACATTTCGTTGGGCCAGACCGGGGCCGGAATGCGCCACCGGCTCGTGAAAGATGGTCCCGAAGACGCCGGACAATCGCGAATCGGCCTGGTGGTGCACGGCTTGCTCGTTGGCTAAACCTGCTGCCACTTGGTGCCCTGCGGCAACCACCTTTGCCAGGTTCGACGGCGTGACCTCCAGACCCGCCGCGGCAGCAGGAAGCGAGGCGTACAGTGCGCCACTCCACGCCAGGTCTACACGCAACCGGCCAAAGTCTGCCGTCTTGACCTCGATGTCCCGGGCCACCACATATGAGGGCACATTGTGGAAAGCGACCTCGGCAACCTTTCCCCCGGCCATCATCACCCTCGCGGTGACCCGCCCCGACGGGGTGTCAATCACCACGTCCGTTTCGCCGTCGTCCGGGGCCCGGACCATGCCGCTGCGAACGGCCCAGGTGCCCAGCGCCATGGTCCCGTGGCCGCAGACCGTGGAGAATCCTTCACGATGCCAGAACAAGGCCCCAAAATGGGCGCCGGGATCGTTAGGCGGCACAATGAACCCGCCGTACATGGCGGCGTGCCCCCGCGGTTCGTTTACGAGGAGTTTTCGGATTTTGTTGGCGTCGCCCGTCATGGCGTGCTCGCGACGCTCCAAGGCTGTAGCACCGTCGATTGTAAAGGGCAGCGCAGGAACAATCCGGAAGGGCTCCCCCGCCGCGTGGTAGTCAAAGGTCTCTATTTCCCACAGTGCCGATTTCATGGCCGCGCCTCCTTTTCGGGCCGGCAATCCCTGGCATGAATGGGTACCGTGCCCCTGCCGTCAATATGGCACGGCCCCCATGGACTGTCAATGATTCCGAAGGCCAGTGGAGGCGTCACAATGGCATGGGCAGTCCTACATGGGTAGCCCACCCCATCGACGCCTTGGGCCGGGGCGGGATAGATTCTTAGTAATCGCTCAGCCGGAATCTCCCGGACAGGGTGACACCGGAGCGGCAACGCCGCAACAACACTTTTAGAAAAGGATGTGCATCATGGCAGGTGGAATGATTGGTAACGATCCCGCAGACATGGCGGATTTGGTCTCCAAGCTTGGACAGGCGATCGATCAGATCACCCAGGTGATGTCGACCCTGGACAGCAAGGCTCAGTCTGTTCGCTGGGAAGGCCCCGACGCCAACAACTTCAAGGGAAGCCAGTGGCCCACCTCCAAGAAGCAGCTGGCCAACGTTGTTTCCGATCTTGGCCAGGTCAAGACCTTGGTGAACAAGCAGAAGCAGCAGCAGATCGACACCTCTGCACACTGATCACCAACTCCTCCCAATGCCGGGTCGCTAGCGACCCGGCATTGGGGGCCCTCGGAGTTGTGGGCCCAGTGTCCCAACAAAAAACGCCGGTTTCCGCATGATGCGGAACCGGCGTTTTTGTTGTTCAAGTTGTGCCGCACTTAGCGGCGGCCGCGCTTTTGCGCCCTGGCCTTGCCGCCGGGGCGACCGCCTCCGCGCAGATTGGAACCAGCAGACTTGCCCTTGCCCGCAGCGGTGCGGGCCGGCGTCGAACCTTTGGCAACTTTGGCACCCTTTTTGGGGGCAGCATCCTGCTTGGCCTGAACGGAAGGCTGGCGGGAGCTGTTGGCGCTGCGGCCGCGGACTACACCGACAAACTCCTGAATGACAGCTTCGTCTTCTTCAGGCAGTGGGTAGAAAGAGTCGATCCAGGCCAACGCGACGGTGGTCTGCGCCACGCCATGAAGCAGTCGCGAGCGCAGGGTCTTGCGGCTGAAATGGCGACCCACGGACATGGGCAGAATGAGGATGCCAAGGCCGGCTTCAACTAGGTTCAAGGCTTCCTCTATCGAGGCCATGGGCGGCAATGGCTTGCGGGTTCCGGCCGCGATTTCGGTGGAAATATCCCGCCATTCCGGGAAATCATCCGGGTCGGCGAGAAGGTATTCGTCCGCCAGGTCTTCCACGGCGAGCTCGTCAAACGCCGCGATGGGATGGTCCTTGGGTGCCACTACAACGGAGAGTTCCTCATAGAGGGGAATCACGTGCAATCCAGTCTTGTCCACTGGCAGGCGCACGAACGCCATATTGACCTCGCCGGCGCGCACGGCATCCAGCTGGTGGGATTCGGGAACCGGCTTCGCCACGAGGGGCACGCCGGGCATGCGCTCCTCCCAGCGGTGGATCCACTTTCCGGGGGTCACACCCGGGACAAAGGTCACTGTAAGTTCGCGGGATTCAGACACCTGTTTACCCTAACGCACCCTTTTGCCCTAAACTACCGCGCGCGCACCGGTACCCTTAGAGATATGAGCATTAAACCTTCCCCCCAAGCAATGAAATCCGCCACCGCGGCCAAGAAGCTGGGCATCCACCTGCCCGCAGCTCCCGTGGAATTCCAAGAGAACGCGATCAGCCGGGAGGAATTCAAGGTTTTGCAGGAAACTCCGCCGGCCTGGCTGGAGGATCTGCGCCGCAACGGACCGCACCCGCGCCCCGTCATTGCGCAGAAGTTGAACATCTCCATTGGCGGCCTGAACCGGTCCAACATCACCGAGCCGCTCACCAGTGCGGACATCACCGCACTGCTGCAGGCACCCCCTGCGTGGTTGGTTGAGGAACGCGCCGTTCACGCCAAGGCCCGCGCCGAGGCCCAGCTGGCGAAAGAGCGCGAAGCAGCTCGCCGCCCGCAGAGCTAAACCCACGTACGGCAAAAATGCCGCTGTTCGTGCTAAATGCCGCCGTTGCAACGGCGGCATTTAGCACGAACGGCGGCATTTTCCGTATGGCCCGTTACGGGTTGTAGATCTGGCTGGCCCGGCTGAGCACCTGGCCCTTGAAGAATTCCGGATGGCGCCAGTTCATGATCAACATCAGAACCACGCCAAGCAGGATCACCCCTGCGCCGAGGATAAAGACCAGGCCTAGACCACCAATGTTGGAGCCCGAGCCGTAATCAGGATCCATGGAGTCGTAGGCGGTCTTGAAGAACATGACCAACAAGATGACCCCACCCACAAGTGGTGCCAGGAACTTGAAGAAGAAATTGCGGGCTCCACGGAATGCCTCTGCGCGGAAGTACCAAACGCAGGCCAGCGCCGTGATGCCGTAGTAGAAACAAATCATCATGCCCAGGGCTGTGATGGTGTCCCAGAGGGCATTTTCCGAGAGCGTGCGGGTAATCACATAAAAAGCTGCCGCTGCGACTGCTGCTGCGATGGTTGCGTAGCTCGGTGACTTGTACGTGGGACTGATCTTGCCGAAGCTCTTGGGCAAGGCGCGGTAGTGCCCCATGGACAACAAGGTCCGAGCCGGCGACACGAAGGTCGACTGCAGGGACGCCGCCGACGAGCTCAAGATGGCCAGGGACATCAGAATCGCGAACGGGCCCATGACCGGTCCGGCCAGGACAGCGAAAATGCTGCCTTGGTTTTCCGGGTTTCCGGCGCCCAGCCCCTCGGTGCCAATACCGGCAAACGCCAACGTGGCCAGAGACACCGTCATGTAGATGGCCATGATGACGAGGATCGTTACGGTGGCTGCACGGCCCGGGGTCTTCTCGGGATTTTTGGTTTCCTCATTCATGGTCAAGGTGACATCCCATCCCCAGAAAATGAAGATCGAGAGGGAAACACCCGCCGCAAACTGAGAGAACGATTCAACGGCAAAGGGGTTGAACCAGTCGGCCGTGATGGTTGTGGCATCAAAGGCCGTGCCATTGGCAACATGGGCGAAGGCTGCGATGGCAAACCAGCCCAGCACCAAGAGTTGGAACGCCACCAAAACGTACTGGAACGTCTTGGTGGTTTCCATTCCCCTGTAGGAAATCCAACAGGCCCCAGCGATGAAGACCAAAGTGGTGGCGATGTTCAGCGGCAGCACAGTTGTCAGGTCTGCCAGGGAATCGTTGCTGAAGATTTGCGCGAGCATCAAGTAGAAGAAGTCGACGGCTACTGCGGCCAGGTTCGACAGCACAATGATGGTGGCGGCAATGAGGCCCCACCCGCCCATCCAGCCAATCCAAGGGCCAAAGGCGCGCGATGCCCAGGTGAAGGACGTTCCGGCGTCCGGCATGGCGTTGTTCAGTTCCCTATAGCCCAACGCCACCAACAGCATGGGGATGAACCCCACAATGAAAATGGCCGGCAGGTGCACGCCCACCTCAGAAACTGTTGGCCCTAGCGCGGCGGTCAGCGTGTAGGCCGGGGCGATGCAGGAAACGCCAATCACGACGGCGCCAATCAGCCCCACCGACCCGGCCTTCAGGCCCTTTTCGCTCAAGCCACGATCAGCGGCATTCACGGCCGTTTTTGGTGTGCTCACTTCGTCACCTCGTTGGTAGGGAATTCAAAATTGCGGGGCACCACAATCATGGGAACTGGCAGGGCCCGCAGGATTCGGTTGGCGGTGCTGCCCAAGAAGATGGATTTGTTCTGGGCCAGGCGGCTGGAGCCAATCAGCAGGATCTCGCCCTTCTTCCAATTCAGCCCGTCCACAGCGTCCTCAATGGTCCGCCCATGACCAACAACGACGTCGATCTCGGGTTTGTCGAGGTCGGCCGCGGCCAGGCCTTGGCTGGCTTCCGCAACGCTGCGCAGATGGGCGCGCGCTTCCTCGATACTGGCTGTTGCATCACCTTGGCCCAGGGCTACGAGCGAGACGAGCCGCAGTGGCAGGCAACGGCGTTTGGCCATCTCGAGCCCGGTGCGCAGCACGTCTTCAGCCCCGGCCCGGGTACCAAGCGCGCAGGTCAGGCGCGTGATGGGATCCGTGCGGCTATAGCCCGAAGGGGCCAGCACCACAGGAACCGTGGCGGCGTGCAGCAGGGCGCTGGCCACAGAGCCGATGGAGAAGCGCTTGAACAATCCTGAGCTGCTGGCCCCGATGACCAGCAGCTCAGCCCCCAATTCCTCGGCAGCAGCTATCAGGGCTTCCGCCTCTGATTCTCCGCGGCGAATGTGGGCCTGTGCCGGGACGTCGTCCGGGACTAAGGCCAGCCCCTCATCGATCCAATGTGAAATCTGCTCGGCCAGAATGTCACCAAACCCGGCCACAGGCGGATAAACCCCGTTGTAGGGCGAATCCTCGGGCATCACCATCACCAAATCCAGGGAAGCACCCTGCCTGCGGGCCAGCGCCACGGCCAGGTTGACGGCATCGCCGCCACGGGCATTGGCCGCATATCCAACTACATACCGCATAGGGTCCTCCTCAGGACGTCTGTGTCATGGTGCTTGTCCCGGCTGCGAACGGCCGGGTCACTCGCGGGCAGTAAGATTTCCTCGGTCGCTGAGCGACCTTGAAAATCCATCCCCGCTCCGTGGCCCACCCGCCCGCAGCTGGCAGATTATGGCTGGGGCTGCAGTGCCGGCATTTTTTGTAGGCGACGTAAAGGAGACGCCAAGGGCCGCCCGCGGCCGACGCGTCGGATAGTCGCCGGAAAAATGCCGGACTGCCGCCCATGCCCACGGTGTTACCCCAGCTCTGCGATCAGCTTCGCGGCGGTGAACTGGCCCATGCGGACTGCGCCGTCAACGTGCTGGTAGCCCTCGGCGGCGAGGTCGGAGCAGGACCAGTGGATGGGTCCAACGGGGGTGAGCTGGTCGGGGCCGTAGCGGTGCAGGCCGCCGAGGTCGTAGCTGGAGGCGTAGGCGCCTCGTGTCCATTCTTCGGAGCCCCAGTCGGATTCGTAATAGACAACCGGTTCTGCCGCGGCGTCGCCGAGGAATTCGGCCAGGGAGGCCGTGATTTCCTTCTTGCGCTGCTCGGCTGTGAGAGTGAAGGCGTAGTCGGCCTTTTCGTCGGAGATAAAGCCAACGAGTGTGCCGCGGGGGTCCTCGTGGTTGGTGTTGTCGTACACCTCCTGGACCAGAGAGGAGGCGCTGAAGCCGGTGCCGGAGAGGCCGTCTGCACGCCAGAACGGGGTGTCGTAGACGGCGTGGACCTTGATGACCAGGCCCAGCGACTGGTGCTGGTGCATCTGGTGCTGGCGACGCGGCAGCGGCGGGTCAAAGGACACGCGGCTGTACAGGTTTGGCGGCACGGCCATGACCACGCGCTTGGCGGTGACGGTGGCGCCGTCGGCAATCACGGTGGCGCGGTAGCCGCCGTCGTTCTCTTCCCAACGGACGGTTCGGGCCGGAGAGTTCAGGATGACGTCCTCGCCCAGTTCAGCGGCAATGGCGAGCGAGACGCCCTGCATGCCGCCCACAACGCGCTTGTCGAGGATGAAGTTGTCATCCACCAGGTTGGAGAAGGAACCCGCCGAGGAGGCCATGAACACGGCCTGCAACGCGGAGAAGGCGTGGGCCGGCTTGGTGAGCATGCCGCCGGCGATGAACAGGCCAATGTTGTTGCAGGCCTCCTCGTCGCTGGACTGGGTGCGCAGCCAGTGGTGGAAGGAAATGATGTCGAGTTCGCGGGCCTGCGGGTGGTCCCAGGGCTTTTCGGGGTCCATGAGGGCCGCGAGTGCGTCGAGGGTGTCGATGAGCTTGTTCATGGCCGCTTCGGTGTCCGCGGAGACGGGGAACATCTCGCCCGTGTAGCGGGTGCGGGTGCCGTCGGGGGCAACGTAGACGCTGTCGCCGTCGCGGTAGCGGGGGTACGTGTCAAGGCCGAGCTCCCCGAGGAGTCCGATCAGCGCGGTCTGGTCTGGCGAGACCCACTGGCCGCCAATTTCAAGCCAGGCGCCGTCGATCGTGTTGGACCAGGTGCGCCCGCCAACACGATCGCGCGCCTCGATGACGGCCACGCTCAGGCCGGCCTTTTTCAGCTCGCGGGCTGCGGTCAGCCCTGACGGTCCGGCGCCGATGATGACGACGTCGCGGTCGATTGACTGATTTCCTGCCGATGTCATGTTTCCCTCTCATGCGAAGCATTGGTGACCCGCTTCACTAAATGAATGTCGTTCATTTAGAATAGACTGTAATGGACATCACCACCGCCCGTAAAGGGCTGACCGAAAAATCTTGCGCCTTGTTTGCGCCGGAAAGGGGAGCTGGCCTTGGCCGAGCCCGTAGAGCCGCACGCACAAGCACGACGCCGGGCAGGTCGCCCGCCGCGGGCACTGCTCAGCTCCGCCCGGATCACCAAGGCTGCGCTGAAGCTGGTCAGCCACGACGGCTACAAAGGGCTGACCATGGCGGCGCTTGCGAGGTCATTGAACGTGGCACCTTCGGCCCTGTACAACCACGTGCAGTCCAAGCAGGACGTACTGCTGCTCGTGGAGGACCACCTCATGGGCCGCGTGGACGTTTCCGCCTTCGCGCTGGAACCTTGGGAAACAGCCGTAAGCACCTGGGCGCGATCCTACCGGGACGTCTTCGCCTCACACTTGCCGCTGATACCCGTCATTGCACTGCTGCCGGTCACCAATGCCCCGGCAACCGTCACGATGTATGAGGCTGTCACCGTAGGATTCTTAGCGGCGGGCTGGCCACCAGAATCGGTCATCGACGCCGTGGTGGCACTGGAATCGTTCATCTACGGATCCGCCTACGACGTCAATGCCCCAGCCAATATCTTCGACGCCGGCGAACTGGCACCCCAGGCGCCAAACTTCAGCTCCGCCGTCGAACGTCGAGGTGCACGCGCTGCCACGCGAAATGACGCCGACGCGGCGTTTGAAGTGGGCCTAAAGGCAATAATCGCGGGACTCGCCGCGACGCTGGGGCCACGGGACTAGCCATGACTGGTTCGCAACCCTAGGCTGAAACAACAATCGCCGCCACGACGCACGGGAGTTCACCATGGGATTCAGCATCAGCAACGCAGCACTTCGCCTTGTCTCGGGAGGGTTCATCCTCAACTCCGGCATCAACAAACTCAACCTTCCGGCGGAACACGCAGCCGGCTTACAGGAAATGGCCCAACGCGCAATCCCGCAGGTGGGCCATCTGAAGCCTGAACAATTTGGCAAGTACCTAAGCTACTCCGAGATCGGCCTCGGCGCCCTGATCCTCACACCATTCATTCCCAGCCGCCTCGCCGGGCTGGCCCTGGGCGCCTTTTCTGGCGGCCTTGTTGCCACCTACCTCAAGACGCCGGGCATGACCGAGGCCGACGGGGTCCGCCCAACGGTTGCCGGCACACCTCTGGCCAAGGACTTCTGGCTGGCCGGGATCGCTGTTGCCCTGCTCTTCAATCGAAAGCGCGCCGCCAGCAATAGCCAGTAGCAGCTGGTCAACCCACGCGTCCACCCGAGCCGAACAGGAGGCCGCCTTGTCCACGCCACCCAGTCGCCGCTCCAAGGGCTCGTCGCATCTCCACAGGCCCTTGGAGATGTCACCGGGGGCGGAAGCAATTCTGGCTCGGGAAGATGTGGTTTTACACCGAGGGAGGTTGGCGCTGGTCAATGGCGCTGCCCGTTTTGGTGCCCGGAGTGCACCACAGACACCGCATGAAGCCATGGTGGCCGACCTCCTCTCCATTCGGAGCATCCTCGAAGAGCATTCGATCGACTATCTCTTGGTGCGCGGGAACGATCTTCGCCCCGTGCTGGCCATTGACGCGTTGTTGCGTGAGGATCTCCAGCGGGCGCTGGCGGAGGGATTCGACAATGAACCGTTCTATGCCCGCAGCGTCGACACCAGGAAGTCCACCGTGCTGCTGGCTGACGGGTCATTGGCCAGATCGACCAAGACGCGCATCATGCGGCTGTTCCGGCCGCGGGTGGACCCGGTGGGTGGCCTCTACTTTGGCGCGGCGTGGGGCGTCCAGCTCGAGCTCTGGTCCTTTTCCGAAGACGAGATCGATCTGCCACTGGAAAATTCACTCACCCGGCGCAGGATCGACCGCACGGATGCCGCCCGCAGCTCGGTTGAACTTTACGGACTCCATTGGCCCACCATCGAGAACATGTTCATCGACCATGTCTTTGATATCCGCTTTGACATTGACATGGTTTTTTCCTGGGTGGACGGCAGCAGCGCCGAGTACCAACAAGCCCGGCGGGCCCTTGAAGCAGATGCAGTTCTTGGCGACGGCGACGATCATGAATCACGCTTCCGTCAGGTTGATGAGTTGAAATATGCGTTACGTTCCGTGTATATGTTTGCCCCGTGGGTCAGGCGCATCTTCATTGCCACGGACTCCCCCGCGCCAGCTTGGCTGGCAGCTCACCCTAGGGTCACTCTGGTGCGCAGCCAGGAGCATTTTGCGGATGCTTCAGTGCTGCCAACGCACAACTCCATGGCAGTGGAATCGCAATTGCATCATATTGAGGGCTTGTCCGAACACTTCTTATATTCCAATGACGACATGTTCTTTGGCCGGCCCATCTCCCCGGATATGTTCTTTACTGCAGGCGGAATCACCCGCTTCATGCTTTCGCCCAACAGGATTGGCCTTGGTGAAAACGAGGCCGAGCGGAGCGGCTTTGAGAACTCAGCCCGCGTCAACCGCAAGCTCTTGTGGGACCGTTTCGGGGCCTTCACCACGCATCATCTGGAACACAGCGCCGCACCGCTGCGCAGATCCGTACTGAGGGAACTGGAACAAGAATTCACGCCGGAATTTTCCGCCACTGCGGCCAGCACCTTTAGGGCCGCCAGCAATATCTCCGTGACCAACTCGCTTTACCATTACTACGCCCTGCTGACCGGCCGAGCCGTCATGCAAAAGGATGGCAAGGGCATCTATGTCGACACCTCCAACACTGCCGGATTGGCCTCGCTTGAACGGATCCTGGCCCAACGAAGCGCCGATTTCCTATGCCTGAATGACGGCAGCAATGGCGATGCCAGCCCATCGCGGCGACGTGAAATCGTCACAGACTTTCTGGAGAAGTATTTTCCATTCAAGGCACCCTGGGAAAAGTAGGCCGAGGCGCCTAAGCATCCATCAACCCTTGCCGCCCACATCCGGTGCCGTCTAGTTTGGGTGGTGAAGCCACTCCACATCCGCCAAGGCTTGAACTGCACGCGAGGATCCCCTCCCGGACCAATTCTGGAGCCACAAAGGAACCCATCATGGATATAACCTCCAAACCGTCCACCGGTGAGCTCGTCGACATTGTCGCGATGCTGGCAGATCAACGCAACACATTTCTCATCCCTATGCGCGGCATCTCAGAAGAACAATCCCGGACCCGCAGCACCACAAGCCAGCTAACCCTAGGCAGCCTGGTCAAACACGTTGCTTCAGTAGAGGCCAGCTGGATCAAGACCCTCCAGGAAGCCGATGAAGACGCGGTCTTCAACATGGACGAGGGCCTGGAATCCCATACTGTGCATCCCGAGGAAACTTTTGAGAAGTTGCTGCAAAACTACCAAGCCGGGGCGAACACCACGGCCGAGGCGATTGCCTCGATCGAGGATCTTGACCTCCTGATTCCGCTGCCCAGTGCACCATGGCAGTCCGGACGGGAGTATTGGACGGTGCGCAGAATCTTGCTGCACATTCTGCGTGAAACGGCCCAACACAGCGGGCATGCGGACATCATCCGAGAACAGCTCGACGGCGCCAGCACCACCCTGACCATGGGAGCCGATGCCGGAATGAACTTCGACTGATGCACCGTCATAGCAACGGCAGTCGGTCCTGGGAACGTTTTGGCAGCGCTTCGGAAAGGCCCCTGACATAGCTGGCTTGTCCGCCATGCTGGGCACAGTCGTCGATGATGCTGACGAGCCGAACGCCAAGAGTTACTGGAGGGTCCCATCGAGTATCCACAACCCTGTCCAGATCGGAATCCTCAAGGGCACCGGCAAATTCAAGACTCCGCGCCAGCACCGCGTCGTGGTAATTCTCCAGCAGCACGGTTGACGCGAAGCGAACAGCGTCAACCTGATGGGCAGAGTGCCCGTAGCCCGTGTCGGCCGGACTAAGCTCCAACCCAAAGCGCTCGGCATATTCACCGACACGCCACACCGATTCCGTACCAGCTGCATCAGCAATTTGCTCGTCCTGTATGCGGCACAAATGCCACACCAGCCACCCGATGGAGTTACCTGTTCCACTGGGGCGCCAATTCATCGCGTCCGCGTCCAGCCCGTCCAAGACACCCAAAACGATCGTGTCGATCCTGCCAAATGCATCCACCAACAACTCCGAAGACCTCATGCCAGCCATGTTTCCACGGCAGGCGAAACTTGGGAACCTTTGGGGTGGACCGCTACGTCAGGATGATGACGTCCAGCGTGCGCGGACCATGGACGCCCTCGACGCGTTCCAGCTCAATATCACTCGTGGCACTGGGCCCGCTGATCCAGGTCTGTGGTCGCGTTGCTTCCAGCCGAGCAATCGCCTCCGGAAGCACCTCCACGATTTGTTCCGAACGCAGGATGCAGATGTGCCTGTCCGGGACCAGCGAGATCACTCGCCTGCCCTGATCGGCACTGCCGTCGAGCATGATGGTGCCCGTCTCCGACACTGCCACCGCCGCTGCCGTCACCACGGCCTCCACGGCATCCAGCTCGGCGGTGGCAAGGCGCGTATCCGGTGAGTCGACGTGCACTACCAGCGTCCCGGCGTCGTTCTTCACCTCGGAAAGCCACTCTTGGGGCAGTCCGTGCGGCACCACAATCGAGGAGCTGCCGGCCAGCAGTTCAGCCAACTTGGCGGGCACCTCCGCGGCGGGCGTGACAAACACGTTGGCCTTGTAATCCACCAACCGGTCCACGAGCTGATCGAGCCGCTGCTCCGCCGTCATGTCTGAACTCCGGCGGTAGTCCCGGGGCACCTCGGGGGTCCCCGGGGCGTCGCGCAGGGCCGACTTGATCCTGTTCATGATGTCCTCGCGGGCGCTCACGGCTGCTCCCCTTCACTATTTGTGGAAGCCGGCACGACGGCGGCACCCGGCTTGTGTTCCTTGTCCCACCACGTGCGGAACGATTGGGCGGGCGGGGCTGGAATGTCCCGGCTCTGCGTCCAGCCGGCGGCGATGCCCGGTAGCTTCTTGATGACCTTGCTGCGCCCGGCTGCAAGCTTTCCCAGGGGCAGACCTTTTTCCAACAGGTTCAGGTGCGATCCGCTGGAAAATGCCCACTCGGCCCCCTTCATCATGAGGTCCATCTGGGAGGGCACCTTGAGCTTGGCGCGCTTGGAATCCACGTCCTCGCCGCGCAGGTGGACAAGGATTTCGGGGATGTTGATTTTCACGGGGCAGGCGTCAAAGCAGGCGCCGCACAGTGAGGAGGCGTAAGGCAGCGAACTGTTTTCTTCGCTCTTGATGCCCGTCATGAGTGGGGACAGGATGGCGCCAATGGGGCCCGGGTAGGTGGAGCCGTAGGCGTGTCCGCCGGTGCGCTCGTACACGGGGCAAACATTCATACATGCCGAGCAGCGTATGCAATTTAGCGCCGTTCGGCCGTATTCATCGGCCAGGGCTGCGGCCCGGCCGTTGTCCAGCATGACCAGGTGCACGTTCTGCGGGCCGTCACCGGGGGTGACGCCCGTCCACAGCGAAGTGTACGGGTTCATGCGTTCACCCGTGGAGGAGCGCGGCAGCAGCTGCATGAACACCTCGAGGTCGCTCCAGGTGGGCAGCAGCTTTTCAATGCCCATGACGGTGATGAGGGTTTCCGGCAGGGTCAGGCACATGCGGCCGTTGCCTTCGGATTCAACCACTGTCAGCGTGCCCGTGTCAGCCAGGCCAAAGTTGGCCCCGGAGACTGCCACCTTGGCGGAGAGGAACTTCTTGCGCAGGTGCTTGCGCGCGGCCTCGGCCAGGCGGGCCGGCTCATCCGTAAGATTCGGATCCACCACAGGCATTTCGCGCAGGAAGATCTCACGGACCTGACTGCGGTTCTTGTGGATGGCAGGGACCAGGATGTGGCTGGGCTTGTCGTGGTCAAGCTGCACAATAAGCTCGGCCAGGTCGGTCTCGTAGGCGGCGATGCCCTGCTCTTCCAGGTATTCGTTGAGGCCGATTTCTTGGGTGGCCATGGATTTGACCTTGACCACCTCGGTTTCCCCGGTTTCCCGGATCAGGGCGGTGACAATCTCGTTGGCCTCCTGGGCATCGCGGGCCCAGTGAATGATTCCGCCACGGGCTGTGAAGTTGGCCTCGAACTGCTCCAGCAGGGCTGGCAAGTTCGCCATGGTGGCGTCCTTGATGGCACTTCCGGCGTTGCGCATGTCCTCCCAGTCGGACAGCTCCGCCACAACTTTCAGGCGCTTGTCCCTGATGGTGTGGGTTGCATGGCCCAGGTTGGCTCGCAGCTGGGTGTTGGCCAGTTCGCGGTGCGCGGCCTTGGGGAACGGTTCGGTGGCGTTGAGGTTGCCATGGCCGTAGACGGGGAGGGCGGGCATGCCCAGAAAGGTGTTGTTGCTCATCGCTTGCTCCCTGCCAGTTTGACTGAGCCATTGACGGCGGCTGGCTCTTCGAGCGTGCTGGCCAGGATCTCCGCGAAATGCAGGGTCCCAACCTCGCTCCCCTGCCGGGAAAGCCCACCGCCAATGTGCATGAGACAGCTGGCGTCGCCGCCGGAGCATAGCTCCGCGCCGGTGCTACAAATATTGGCTGCCTTGTCTGCGTTCATGGCACTGGAAACGTCCGCGTTCTTCATGGAGAAGGTGCCGCCGAATCCGCAACATTGATCAGCCTCGGGAAGTTCCACCATTTCAATTCCACCAACGCTGGCCAGTAGGTTCAGTTGCCTGTCTTCCAAGCGCAGCAGCCGCATGCCGTGGCAGCTGGGGTGGTAGGTGACCTTGTGCGGGAAGTGGGAGCCCAGCTGCTCGGAGGCGTTGGTGATGCCCAGGACGTCAGTCAGCAGCTGGGACAGTTCGTAGGTCTTGGCACCAACAGCGGCGGCCCGGGCTTCCAGCTTGGCATCACCACAGCGGCGCGCCACCATCTCATGCTGGTGTTTCACGCTGGCGACGCAGGACCCCGAAGGCGCCACGGCGACGTCGTAATCTTCCGTGTCAAAGGCCCGCACATGGTTGGCAACAACGGCACGGGCTTCCTTGAAGTAGCCGGAATTCACGTGCATCTGGCCGCAGCAGGCCTGCCCGGGAGGGAATACAACTTCGTGCCCCAGCCGCTCCAGGATCGCCACAGTGGCCTGTGCGGTGCGTGGATACATGGCGTCAACGATGCAGGTGGCAAAGAGCGCAATTTTCATGGTCACCACTGTAGGGCAAAACGCGGATGATGTGGACTGACCACACCCTAAGTTGCCGAATTCCTGTCCCTGCAAGGGACAATGGCTGCCTTGTTACGCCTGACTTCGACGCGAATTTGGCAGGACAGGAGCTAGAGCGGCAGGCCAGCGCTGGGCTTGAGATTCTTCATGACCAAGGTGGAGCGCAGGCGCAGAACGCCCGGGAGACTGGTCAGTTCGGTGTCGTAAAACTTTTGGTAGTCATCGAGATCCTTGGTCACGACCTTCAGAATGTAATCCGGATCGCCAAAAAGGCGCTGGGCGGATGTAATGCGGCGATTGCCAGACACCTCGGCTTCGAATTCATCGATCGTGGCGCGGTCCACCTGGGCCAACGAGACAAAGACCAGTGCCTCAAAACCCAGTCCCACGGCCACCGGATCCACGATCGCCCGGTACCCGCTAATGACACCCGAGCCCTCCAAGTCCTTCAGGCGGCGATGGCACGGCGCAACCGTCAGCCCAATCTCCGCGGCAAGCGCCGTGGCGCTCATGCGTCCATCATTTTGGAGGGTGCGCAAAATTTCTTTATCAATTGCATCAATCACGCAATTAGTTTATCGCCACGGCCCGGATTCGGGGTCAAAAAGGTAAGCACTTCTTGCAAATGTTTCCCTAAGCTTGCCGTAGCCCAACAACCCGGCAGGAGCATCATGGAACCGCAGGCCCTCACGGGATTCCTCATCGTCGCCATCACCTTGACCTGCACGCCAGGTCCGGACTGGGCATTCGCCATTGCTGCGGGCCTTGGGCGTCGCAGCTTTGTCCCCGCCGTGGCTGGGTTGTGCAGTGGCTACGTCCTGCACACGGTCTTGCTGGCGGCGGGCATCGCCGCACTCATGGCGGCTATCCCCAGCCTGCTGCTGTGGTTGACCGTAGCGGGCGCCATCTACCTTCTGTGGCTGGGGTTCGTGACCACCAAGTCCTGGCGCGGAGCGGGTTTCGTAACCGTGGGGCCTAACGGCGAAATTCCCACTGCAACCACTGCTGGGACGGTCGCCGCCCCGGACGCCTCCCGCTCGGCGTGGGGATCCTTCCTGCAGGGATTCGGAACCAGCAGCATCAATCCGAAGGGACTGCTGCTCTTCGTAGCCCTGACCCCGCAGTTCATCAAGACCGATGCGGCCTTATCGGTGCCGCTGCAATCGGCAATTCTCGGCCTGTCCTTCGTTCTGTCAACGGCCGTTATCTACACACTGGTGGCCGCAGGCTCGCGAAAGCTGCTGCGTTCGCGACCCGGTGCAGCCCGCGGCGTAACCCTCTCCAGCGGCATCATCATGTGCGGACTCGGAGCCGTGCTGCTCATTGAACAGATCGGCCCGGTAACCGCGGCCGCTCGTCAGCTTTCCGCCCTGGCCTAGCGAGGACGCCGCGGCGTCGCCGACCGCGAAGACGGGGCCAACCCGCGAGAACGGCGTATCTTGTGGGGCGGTTCGCGAGTTGACCCCGTCTTCGTGGAGGAGACGCCCGGAAAGTGCGGTTCAACCCCGTCTTCGGCGACGGCTAGCCCTGAGCGGCAACCCAGGAATCGAGCTCAGCGAACATTTCGCCCTTGCGGGCGTCGCTGGCGAACGATGAACGGATGGAGTTGCTGGCCAACGTCTGGGCAACCGAGGCGCCCCAAGCAAATTCCTTCTCCAACGCCGCAAAGTTGGTGCCAACATAGCCACCAAAGTAGGCCGGGTCGTCAGAGTTGACTGACACGTTCATGCCGGCCTCGACCATGCGTGGCAAGGGGTGATCGGCCAGGGTGTTGACCGCACGCAGGCGCACATTGGACAGCGGGCACACAGTTAGCGGCACCTGCTCCGCAACGAGCCGAGCCACGAGGGCCGGATCTTCGACTGAGCGAATTCCGTGGTCGATCCGCTCAACACCCAGCAGGTCCAGGGCGTCCGTCACGTAGCTGGCCGGTCCCTCCTCGCCAGCGTGGGCGACGAGGTGAAGCCCTGCTTTCCTCGCACGCTCAAAGAGTCGGACAAACTTCGACGGCGGATTCCCCACCTCGGCAGAATCCAAGCCAATGCCGATGATCGGCGCCTCCATGGCTAGCAGAGCCTCGAGGACCTCCAAGGCTGAGGCTTCCGATTCATCCCGCAGAAATGCGGCGATGAGCCCCGTGCTGATGCCAAAATCGGCCTCGCTTGAAGCCAGGGCTGCCGCGATGCCGCCGACAGCTGTTGTAAGTTCAACGCCACGGGCCAGGTGGGCCTGGGGATCAAACATGATCTCGGCGTGCCGAACTCCTGCGGCTTGGGCTCGGCGCAGGTAGGCACGTGTCATGTCGGCAAAGTCGGCTTCGGTGATCAGGACAGCCATGTTGGCGTAGTACAGGTTCAGGAAAGATTGCAGATCAGTGAACTCGTACTGTGCACGCAGTGACTCCAGCGTCGGGAATGGCAGGACGATTCCATTGCGCTCCGCCATCTCCAAAATCAGTTCCGGTTCAAGGGTTCCCTCGATGTGCAGGTGGAGTTCGGCCTTGGGCAGCGTCAATTCTTGCGTTGTCATGCCCTCTACTTTAGGTGCTTGTGGTGTCAGCTCTTGTAAATTTTAGCGATGAGCTTGGGGTCCACGATCTCGGTTCGAATGACCTCACCCAGCGCCTCTTGAGTAGTCGTTATCCCAGTTCGGCGCTTCACTTCCTTGCGGATCTGCTCCAGCATGACCTCGGAGAGAATGAGCTCCAACAGGGCTTTAGGCTCGGTGGCCGCACGGTGCTTCCACGATTCATCTATGCGCCGCCGCTTGAGCGCTTCACGATGCAAAAGGAACATCAGCTCAGACTTTTCCTCAAGCGACGCCGGGCCCAGGAGGTCAATTTCAAAGGCCATATTAACGATCACCGGCAGGCCACCGGTCAGATGATAGGCCTGCCATACCGAGCCGTTGGTCAGGACCATCCATTCAATGCCCTCATTCACCGCGTACATCTGGACCTGGCGTAGATGGCGTTCATTGAGTTTCTGACTGATCCGCTTGACTTCAATAAACGCCACAAGCTGCTTGTCGATCCGCACGCCGTAGTCGGCAAAATCCTGGCGCACCATGTATTCGGTGGTCAGGTCCCGAAACTTGTCATAGTCCAATCCCTCACACAGAATGTCGGTCACCACGAGCCGGGTATCGCCTTCATTGGCGTCACGGGCGCGCAGGGCCTCAAGTGGCTTCATGTAACGCTTGATGGCATCCCGCACCTGCTCCCGAGCCGCCGTTTCCCACTTGGGTGTCTTGGCCGCCGGCGCCGCGTTCGGAGCTTTTCCCCCGGGCACGGAATCGGAAACGACGGCAGCGGGAGCGAGCTCCACCGGAACGACGGCGGCAGGCAGCGTCGCGTGGCCAACCGGCTTGAGTAGCTCCTCCGGCAGGTGCCTGAATGGATCAATCACCCCGAACCCTGCCTGCTTGAGCATCCAGCTGATGGTTGGCTCCCAGAGTTGAACGAGTGCGGCGCCTGCTCCCTCGATTGCCACAATCTTCGTGTGGGCAATGACTTGAAGGTCAACGCGTTCGGGTACCGGGTGCCCGGCCACTTCCGCCTCAAGTGCCCACTGGGTCAGGATGTCGAGCCTGATCTGTCCCTTTGCATCCAACGAAATCTCGGTCATGATTGCGCCCCCATTCGCCATTGAAGCTGCAGCCATCAACCAACTCTCAACTCGAGGGAAGATTCACTCGCCTGAACGGCGGGCCGCAAACTTACTCCTGCGCTGACCATACTGTGTCCCGGTTCTTGGTGCCCCTAATCACGGCCTCATGACGTGGGTGCGTCAACACCTCTTTTCATCATTAATTCACCCCGTAGTGAAAATCCAATTCCACGCCCCCATTCTTGGCCACTTAGGGCAGCATGGAAGGGTCACTTTAATGAGAATTGGGGAACCTTTTCGGTGCCCCAACCATTAGGAATATATAGAGTGAATGGAGATAATTGAGTTTGAACGATCCGCGCGTGAGCCGTCGGGCCGCGTGTGGACAATCCCACATCGACCACCCATCCCCCATGTATCTCCGGGGAACTCTTGAGGAGCTTGTCAGCGCGTGTTCATGAAAACTTTTGGATGGTCCTTCGGGATCACCGCCGTGGCGCTGGTTGTCGCGTTTTTCTATGGCGGCATCGAAGCGCTGATTCTGTGCGCGATTCTCGGTGTTCTGGAAGTCAGCCTGAGCTTTGACAACGCTGTGGTCAACGCGCGCATCTTGGAGAAGATGAGCGCGTTCTGGCAAAAAATCTTCCTGACCGTGGGTATTTTGATTGCCGTTGTTGGGATGCGCATCGCCTTCCCGCTGTTGATTGTAGGCGTCACGGCCAACCTCAACCCGGTGCAGGCCATCCAGCTGGCGCTGGAAAAGGGCGATATCCACACCGAAGGCAGCTACGCCTACCTGCTCCATGACGCACACCCGCAGATTGCAGCATTTGGTGGCGTGTTCCTGCTGATGCTGTTCCTGGACTTCATGTTTGAAGAGCGCGAAATCCATTGGCTCGGATTCCTGGAAAAGCCCTTGGCATTCGTTGGCCGCCTCCACGGGGCATCCATGGCCATTGCCATGGTCATCCTTGTTGTCTCGGCCACCATGGTTCGCCCCGGCAAGGAAGTTGACGTCCTGATCTCCGGGATCCTGGGCATGGTCACCTACCTGCTGGTCAACGGCCTGGGCGAGCTCTTCGACGTCGACGGCGACGGCGACACGGACGCCGCAGACACCGACGCCGAGGCGAAAGCAATCATTGAGAAATCCAACAAGCAGCCCACCAAGGGCGTTGGAAAGGCCGTGGGCAAGGCCGCCTTCATGCTCTTCCTGTACTTGGAAGTTATTGACGCGTCCTTCTCCTTCGACGGCGTCATCGGCGCATTCGCCATTACCTCCGATCCCATCATCATCGCCCTGGGCCTTGGTTTGATCGGCGCCATCTTTGTCCGCTCGCTAACCGTTTTCCTGGTTCGCGAAGGCACCCTGAACGACTACGAATACCTTGATCACGGCGCGCACTGGGCCATCGGCGCGCTATCCATCATCTTGCTTCTGACTATCAGCATTGAGGTCAACGAGGTCATCACCGGCATCATCGGTGTAGTGTTCATCGCCGCCGCCTTCTTGTCCTCTATTGCCCGCAACAAGCGCCTCGCCGCGGCGGCGCAACCCAAAGTTGACCAGCTAACCAGCTGACGAACCACTGTTTCCTCACCTAATTCACAAGGAGTAAAAACGTTATGGGACTTAGTTTGCAAAAGGGCCAGGCCCTTTCACTGAAGAAGAACGACGGCGCTGCACTCACCCGAGTGCGGATGGGCTTGGGCTGGGACTCTGCCGCACCCGCCAAGCGCGGACTCTTTGGTGGCCTGAAGAAGGCAGCCGATGTTGACCTGGACGCCTCGGCCATCTTCTTCGATGCCAACGGCAAGGCACTCGACACGGTGTTCTTCAACCAGCTGCAGAGCAAGGACGGCTCTACCCGCCACACGGGCGATAACCTGACCGGCGAGGGAGATGGCGACGACGAGGTCATTCTTGTTGACCTGGCCGCGGTCTCGCCGGCCGTTGCGCAGATCGTTTTTGTCATCAGCAGCTACAGCCGACAGACCTTTGACACCGTCGCAAATGCTTTCTGCCGCCTCGTTGACGACTCCACGGCAGGATCCCCCGAGGTTGCCCGTTTCCAACTGACAGATTCCGGCACCCACACGGCAATGATCATGGCCAAAGTATCCCGCGAGGGCGCGGGTTGGCAGTTCACCGCTATCGGTGACCGCGCCAACGGCCGCACTGCAATGGACCTGATTCAGCCGGCAGCCGCAACCCTTTAGGGTTCGCCAACCGCATTTTTCATCATTTTGTTAGCGTCGCTTAGCGATTAGAGGAGTTCAGTTTTCATGGCATCTTTGACATTGTCCAAGGGCAGCAACCTTTCCCTGACCAAGGCAGACCCCGGGCTGCAATTGGCCCTGATTGGTTTGGGCTGGGACCCGCGCACCACGAGCGGCGCCGCATTTGACCTTGATGCTTCCGCCATCATGGTCACCAACCGCGGCAAGGTGCGCAACAATGATGACTTCATTTTCTACAACCAGCTCGAATCCAAGGACGGTTCGGTTGTACACCTTGGTGACAACCGAACCGGTGAGGGGGACGGTGATGACGAACAGGTTCTGATCAACCTCGCGACGGTGTCTGCAGATATCGACAAGGTTGTCATTGTAGTTTCGATCGATCAGGCCGACGCCCGTGGCCAGAACTTTGGCCAGGTTCGCGACGCATACTGCCGCGTTGTCAACCAGGAGAACGAAACGGAGATCGTGCGGTACGACCTGTCCGAGGATGCCGCCTCTGAGACCACCATGATCTTCGCCGAGATCTACCGCAACGGTGCAGAGTGGAAGTTCCGCGCTGTTGGCCAGGGCTACGCCAGCGGGTTGCACGGCATTGCAACCGATTACGGAATTGTTCTGGACTAGTAGCAGCACCTAAACCCTCGTAAATCCCCAACGTAAGGACTTGATTTCATGGCTGGACTGACGCTCGCAAAAGGCAACAACCTCTCACTGACCAAGACCGATCCAGGACTGCAGCAAGCAGTTGTTGGTTTGGGCTGGGATCCGCGCACCACAACCGGCGAAGCCTTCGACCTGGACGCCTCGGCGCTCCTGGTGGCCGCAACGGGCAAGGTGCGTTCGGGTGATGACTTCATCTTCTACAACCAGCCCGCTGCCAAAGACGGCTCCGTCACTCACCTCGGTGACAACCGTTCAGGCGACGGCGCCGGCGACGACGAACAGATCCTGATCGACCTCACCAAGGTTGCCGCGGACGTTGAGCGCGTTGTCATCGTTGTCTCGATCGATCAGGCTGAGGCTCGCCGCCAGAACTTTGGCCAAGTACGCGGCGCCTACTGCCGTGTTGTGAACCAAAGCAACGATGCTGAAATCGTGCGCTTTGACCTCAGTGAAGACGCAGCCCCTGAAACGTCCATGCTGTTCGCGGAAATCTACCGCAACGGAGCTGAGTGGAAGTTCAAGGCCGTAGGCCAGGGCTACGCTACCGGTTTGGCCGGCATCGCCACCGATTTCGGCGTTCCCTTGGGCTAATCCCCAGGCCCTCCCCAAATTCAGCCGCTGGCGCGTCTGGATTTGGGGCCACTTGGGCGCGTGGGCCCAACACCGGCAAATGTGTGGGGCATGCGCACAGTGCCACTCTCCTCGACCACCCGCAAATGGAAATTGGATCCAACAATGACTTCACCTTTGACCCCTCCCACCGAATCCGAAACAGCCCTTGTCCTGAAGGCGCCGGACGCCCCGGAGATCGTTGCGGCTGAAGAAGCCCCCGGCATGGTCCCAGTTCCGGCTGAGCGTCAGGTTGAAATCAGCCGCCAGGCCAAGGAATTTATTGCCGAGATCGCCACGTTCGATGCTCGTAGCCCGGAATTCACCACCAAGGTCGATGGCATTTCCAAGCTGGCTGGCTCGGAAATGACAACGTCTTCAGATGCCTCCAGCCGCATGCTGGAGCGTTCAACCACGTCTATGGCCGGGGCTAAGAAGAGTGGCAACAGCGCTCAGGCCCAGGTGGCCGGCACCCTAAACGATCTGCGAACCACGGTTGAAGACCTCACCCCCAACAATGCCGATCTTGGCGTTGGACGAAAGATCCTGGGTTTCATTCCCGGCGGCAACAAGCTGGCCAAGTACTTCCAGAAGTATGAATCCGCCCAGACCCAGTTGGACGCCATCATCAAGTCCCTCATGGCGGGTCAGGACGAACTCCTCAAGGACAACGCCTCCCTTGCCGGAGAAAAGATCAAGCTGTGGGAGACCATGCAGAGCCTGAGCGAATACGCTGTGTTCGCCAAGGCCCTGGATGCTGCCTGTGTCGAGAAGATCGACGCAACCCGCGCCTCGGGCCAGATTGACCAGGCCCAGAAACTTGAAGCCGATGTTCTCTACCCTATCCGCCAGCGCCACCAGGACATCCTGACCCAGCTGGCCGTTTCGGTGCAGGGCTACCTGGCCATGGACCTGATCCGCAAGAACAACCTCGAGTTGATCAAGGGTGTTGACCGGGCGCGCACCACCACCATTTCGGCGCTGCGCACGGCCGTCATCGTTGCCCAGGCGTTGGCCAACCAGAAGATGGTGCTGGACCAAATCGACGCCATCAACACAACCACCAACAACATGATCCTGAAGACATCGGAGATGCTCAAGGATCAGACGGTTCGCATCCACCAGCAAGCGGCCAGCTCAGGCGTGAGTGTGGAAACTCTGCAGAAGGCGTTTGACAACGTTTTCGCAACCATGGATGCCATCGACACCTTCCGGGCCTCGGCCGCTAAGAACATGGAAGGCACCGTGCACGCGCTGGAGGACGGCCTGGCCAAGGCCAAGCCGTACCTGGAGCGTTCACGCCAGACTGATCGCGAGTAGGCTGGAAGAACGTTCGAGGAAGCAAGGGTAGCGCTATGATTGGCCGTTTTATCGGGGGCAGATTTGGTGGTGGCGGGTCACCTGCCGTGCCTGCTGTCCCCACCGTTGACCCGGTCACCGAGGAAATCGCCCAGATGGGCGCCTCGGTGGATTCCTTGCGTGCATCGGTACGCAGGTCGGGGAGCACTCTGCCGCCCCTGCTGATGTCGCAATTGCGCCACTTGGGTGATCTCATGCGGGACGCCGTTGCCGACATTCGCATCCGGGGATGCTCCACTGAGCAACGGGTTTTGCTCAATGCCATGATTTGCAGCTATGTACCAACACCCCTGCAGGCCTATCTGGCGCTCCCCCCTGTCCATCACGAGGAGGAATCCTCCGCAACGTTCATGTTTGCCGAGCAGTTGGCAACCCTTGAACAAACCCTTGGGGATCTGCTCAATCAGATCCGCATCGGCGCCGTGGAGGAACTCTCCACCCATGGGCGCTTCCTGGCTGACAAGTTCTCCGCCCAGGATGCTGCCTTGCAACTGCAACAACCAGCTTCCGAAAGGGACCCATTGCGTTTGGAGGGCCAATCTTGGCAACACTAGTGGCAGGGGCCAATGCTGCCCTGACCGGCGAAAATCCCGGCCTTGACCACGTTGTGGTTGGCATGGGCTGGGACGCCATCCCCAGCCGGGGGCCTCAGGCCGAATTGGTGCCCTTCGCCGTCATGTGCGATTCCTCCGGTCAGGCACTTTCCAATGATCATTTGGTTTATTTCAACCAGCTGGTCAGCGCGGATGCCTCGGTCACCTTCATTGACGACGACGATCAGGAACAGATCGATGTCGAGCTGTCTCAGGTGCCCGCGAACATTTCCAAGATCATCTTCTTGGCTTATGTAGACCCCGAATTCCGGGGTCAGGGCACCTTTGCCTCGGTTCGCAGCGCCCATATTAGGGTGGCCACGGCTGACAACCGGGAATTGGTGCGCTTTGACCTGTCCGTGACCAACGTGGACTCCGTAACGGCCATGATCTTCGGCGAACTGTACCGGCATCGCGATGATTGGAAGTTCCGCGCCCTGGGCCAGGGGTACACCACAGGCTTGGCCGGCGTGGCCAAGGACTACGGAATCAGCCTGTAGGGCGGCCCCGTGAACGTCTCTTCTTCTCCGCGCACCGACATTACGTTCCTGCGTCGCCGCATCAAAGCTGCGTCGGCACAAGCTTCGGCTCCCACGGCCGGAGCCGCAATCAGCCAAGGCGCCAACGCGCCGCTGTTGGCACCAGCTGTTCCGGTGGCACCCGCGGCACCATCCCTGACACTACGGTCCACACCGCAGGCAGCGGCCCACGCGGCTCCGCCTGCCCAGGCAACGCCGCCACAGCGTTCGGCCGGATTGGTGCTGGGAGGCGGGGCTCCGGCGTCGTCCATGGGGCCGCGGGCCAAAAAACTTGTGGCGCAACGTGAAAAGGCCCGACATGAGGATCACGAGGTAGCGCTGCTTTTCCCGGCGCCTGCCATCGAGGACGTGTATGAACTGAATTTGGTGGATCGGGCCTTGCGGCTCTCACCGCTGCAATCCTCCGTGGGCACCCTGCTTGTTTCGGGCAGCACAGCCGTTGTCTGGGAAAGCGTCCGTCGAGTGGTTGGTGCCCAGACCGCCGACGGCCACAAGGCCGGAAGCCCCGTGGAGACCAGCGGAAATCGCGAGTTGGTGGGCTATGTGGGCAGCGATGCGCTGATCACCTTGCGTCACGTGCGGGAACTGCGTCGCGCCATTTTCATCAACCGCAGCAGTTCCGCCATGGGTGTCAGGCTCTTCTCGGGCGACACCGTGGCGCTGCCGCCAGCCGCCGAGGGAACCCAGATGGTCCTTCTTGTCCACCGGATCGGCAATGTGCTCGAGCTCCGGGCCGAACCTGTGCCGCTCGATTGGCAGGACGTGGCAATCTGGCAGGAATTCGATTTTTCCATGACCCACAGGGCGCCGTCCTCGGCCTATGGCCGTTAATGCACCGTTGCCAAAGCACCGCCCGGCAGTCCCAATAGGTGACCTGTCGATAACCGTTTGAAAGGGCCCATGCGACATTTTCGTTCATTGACCGCTTCACAAATGACTTCGCTTTTTCACCGGATGCCCGTTGAACTAACGGCGGTCAGTTCCCCGGATCTGCAGGCTGTGGCGCTGGGTGGCACCTTGTACACTCCTGCCAACCGGCCCGATCTCGTCAAGGATGTGCTTCGGCAACGCGACCTCGGTTGTGTCTCCATGGTGCTGTGCCTTGAGGATTCAATTCCCGACGCCGACGTGGCAAGGGCTGAAGAAAACGTGGTGGCGACCCTCTCGGATCTGGCCGCCCGCGACGAGGATCTGCCGCTGCTCTTTGTGCGTGTTCGGACGCCGGAACAGATGCTGTCCGTGACCCGCCGCGCCGGCAGCGCCACGGGCGTGCTGACCGGCTTTGTGATTCCCAAATTCGACAACGAGACCGGCACTGGTGCGGCCTTCATTGCGGCTCTCCACACGATTCAGGCCGAGCTCGGCCTCGACGGCAGGTCCGATGGCAAGGACTACGGCGCAGTGCCCGGCCCGGCCTCGGCCGGCACCAAACGGCTGCGGCTCATGCCCATTCTTGAGTCTCCCGCCGTGATCCATTTGGAGACCCGCGCAGCAGCCCTGACCAATGTTTACACCCTGCTTGCCGCGAACCGCAAGGACATCTTGTCCGTGCGAATTGGCGCCACGGACATGTCCAGCGCCTTTGGCTTGCGCCGCTCACGCGACCTCACCATCTATGACGTCAACGTGGTGGCCGGAGTCATTGGCGATATTGTCAACGTTTTGGGCCGGCCCGAGGGCGGTTTCGTCATCTCCGGTCCTGTCTGGGAACACTATTCCAACACCGAGCGGGTGCTCCGGCCACAGCTGCGAGTCACACCCTTTGCGGGTTTGCAGGAACAACAATTGCGCCAACGCATCATGACGGCAAACTTGGACACCTTGATTCGCGAGATCGAGCTGGACCTGGCCAATGGGCTGCTCGGAAAGACAGTCATTCACCCCACGCATGTGGCTCTGGTTCACGCCATGAGTGTTGTCAGCCACGAGGAATACCTCGACGCGCTGGCGATCGCAGGCAATGTCAATGGCGGCGCGGCAGCCTCGCCCTACGGCAACAAAATGAACGAGATGAAACCGCACCAAGCCTGGGCAAGGCGCACGCTTCTACGGGCTGACGCATTTGGCGTCTCCGCGGCAAACGTCACGTTCGTTGATCTTCTGGAAGCGAGCATGGCATGAGCAAGACTGCCAACCACCCCTGGACCGGCACATTTGTCGCCGAGGCACTCGGGGTGGCCATTCACAGCGATCCCGCAAGCGCCGTAGCCGTTGAGGACCTCGTGGGGCTGGCTCTGCGCCGCAATCCCAAGCGTGCCCATCTGCTGGTCTCGCGGGTCCTCGCCAAGCACGTGCCCACCGAGCCCGCCTTGGTCATTGCGGCGGGGGAACTCCTGGGTGCCTTCACTGCTGGGGAACTTTTCAGGCTAACTTCCGACGCCGGGACCACCCACCCGTTGCCGGCCGCCACTCTCACCGCAGCGGCGGACGCGCTCACGTCCGTTTTGAAGCAGCCCACCGGGCAGCGACACGAGGCGATCTCCACCCTGGCCGAGCTCGTGGCACCGCTGCACACCGAGGTGCCGGACGCCGTCGTCATTGGGTATGCAGAAACGGCCACTGGCCTGGGGCGCCTCGTGGCCAACTCCCTCGGCGCCTATTACATTCACTCCACCCGCCATGCGACGCCGGGGGTTGTGCCTGTTGCCGGCTTTGAGGAGGGGCATTCCCACGCCACCTCGCATGCCATGGTGCCCACGGATCCACGCTGGCTTGACGGTGGCGGACCGGTGATTTTGGTGGACGACGAGCTCAGCACCGGCTCTACCGTCATCAACACCATTCGCGAGCTTCACGCCTTGGTGCCGCATCCGGTCTATGTGGTGGCTGCGCTGATCGATCTGCGCAGTGCAGCAGACCGGGCACGCTTTGACGCGCTGGCCACCGAGCTGGGCTGCCGCATCGCCGTGGCCGCCCTGGGAACGGGATGGATCGAGCTTGGAACGGATATTTTGGGCCGCGCCGCCGCCCTGATCGAGGGCCTGCCGGAAACAAAGCCGTCGGTTGACGTTGCCGGTAGAGTGTCGATTCTCGAGATCGCCAGCAGTTTCATTTCCCCCGTGCGCAGTGACCGCTTTGGCAACGCCTCCGCGCCACTATTGGCCACAGTCGCGGCAATTGCCCGGCATCTATCCGGACAACTGGACGAGGCCGGCTGTCAGGGCCCGTTCGTGGTGCTGGGCTGTGAAGAAAACATGTCCCTTCCGCTGGCTGTGGCCCAAGCTTTGGACCGCCTGCGCCCGGATGGCGACGTGCGTTTCTCCACCACTACCCGTTCTCCGATCGTTCCACTCGACAGGGACTCCTACGCCATCGCCAGCGCACTGACCTTTGCGAGCCATGATCAAACGAACGACGGCCCGGGGCCGCGCTTCGCCTACAACCTCAATGGTTCGGGGCAACGTCCCGGAACCATTGTGGCCTTCCCTGAACCGGGCACGGAACGCACCGAACTTCTGCACAGCTCCGTCCCTGGCCTGCCGCCGCTGGCAGTGGCGCTGCGGGCGGTCACCAATGACGCCGTCGTTGTTCTGCTTTGCGTTGATTCACCCACCGCCGCAGCCCATAGCCAACCAGAGGATGCCTCATGAGTCTGCCAACCCTGCCCACGCCACTGACCGGGCCGGATTTCGGATCCTATGCGGCCGATGAGGTGGTGTGGTTGTTGAAGGATTTGAGCCACGTTGCCCTTGAGGCGCCCACGGCCGATCGTGAACGCGCCATTCAGTCAGGGGCTGCCAACTATGCCGAATCATTGCCGGTGGAGTACTCCCCCAGCGCCGAATACCAGGCATTGTATGAGGAGGCTGTGCAGCGCGCCGGCACCCGGATTGCTACAGCGGTTGGCGTAGTGACCGAGCTGGCACTGGCTGCCAGGGACAAGCAACCGGTGTTGGTGTCGCTGGCCCGTGCCGGCACCCCCATCGGTGTCCTCATGCGCCGCTGGGCCCAGACGGTCCACGGTATTGAGCTGCCGCATTTCACCATGAGTATTGTGCGCGGCGTGGGCCTTGATCAAAACGCGCTGCGGTATCTGGCCGCCAACTTCGATCCCGCCCGGATCCTGTTCGTTGATGGTTGGACGGGAAAGGGCGCCATCTCACGCGAGCTCACCGCCGCCCTGGATGACTTTGCCGCCAGCTCCGGCGTTCGCTTCCCGGATGATCTTGCCGTCCTGGCCGATCCGGGTCACTGCGTCTCCATGTTTGGCACCCGTGAGGACTATCTGATTCCGTCGGCCTGCCTGAATTCCACGGTGTCGGGCCTGGTGTCCCGCACAGTTTTCAATCTCGAGCACATTGGCCCGAACGATTTCCACGGGGCCAAGTTCTACTCCGAGCTGGCCGCCAACGATGTTTCCAATGACTTCTTGGCCGCCATCGCTTCCCACTTTGAGTACGTCCGGGGAGAAGTTGAGCGCCAGTGCACCGAGCACCAGAGTGCCCAACCCCAGCCGAGCTGGATTGGCTGGGAGGCTGTGGAACGGATCAGTACCGAGTACGGGATTAACAACGTGAACCTCGTCAAGCCCGGCGTCGGTGAAACCACCCGGGTGTTGCTGCGCCGGGTGCCGTGGCGTGTTCTGGTCAACCCCGAGGCCCGGGCCGATGTGGCCCATGTTCTGCTGCTCGCCGAACAGCGTGGCGTCCCCGTGGAGGAAGTCCCGGGCCTGCCCTACAGCTGCGTTGGCTTGATCCACCCTCAATTCGACAAGAGCGCCGTGGGCGCCGATGGCAAGGCGGTTCACAACGCATGAGCACTTCCACCTTGGTTGCGTGCGATCTTGACCGCACCCTGATCTACTCCAAAAACGCGCTCTGGCTCACCGGCGCCGACAAGGACGCCCCGTCACTCATTGTTGCCGAGGTGTACGACGGCGCCCCACTCTCCTACATGACCCGCGCAGCGGAGGAGCTGCTGGTTTCGGTGAAGGCCGCCGCGACCTTCGTACCTGTCACCACGCGCACACAAGCGCAGTATGAGCGCGTGCAATTGCCGGGTCCGGTGCCCGAATACGCGGTTGCCTCGAACGGTGGCGTGCTCTTGCACAACGGCGTTCCCGATGCGGCTTGGCACACGGAACTCTCGGCCAAGATGGCGGCCGCCTGTGCTCCGCTCGAAAGCATCGAGGCCCACCTGTCGAATCCGGAGTTTGCCCCGTGGATTCTGCGCCTGCGCCGGGCCGAGGACTTGTTTGTCTACGCCATCATTGACCGCGAGTCCATGCCTGATTCCTTCGTGGCCGAGCTCCATCAGGTATGTGCCGACGCCGGGTGGAGCGTCTCCATCCAAGGCCGCAAGCTGTATTGCGTGCCGCTGCCCATCAACAAGACTGACACCTTGGCCGAAGTAGGCCGCCGCACCGGCTCCGACACCGTCATTGCCGCCGGCGATTCCCTGCTGGATCAGGGCATGCTGCAAAGCGCTGATCTGGCTTTCCGGCCCCTGCATGGTGAATTGCACGACGCCGGATACCTGGCGTCCCATCTGCGCCTCACCTCCGTGCGGGGTGTTCTGGCGGGCGAGGAGATCTTGCGCAGCATTTTGGCCGAACTAGCCTGACCCTCCCGCCGTAGCCGCGATGCGGGGCGGGTCCGGTGGACCTCCTTCTCGGTGGTGCCGGATAAGCTGGTGGTTCACCGTTCGTTTTACTTGGGGAGAACTCCGCCTTGCCTGCTGCACGTCCCAACCGCCGCTTTGGCGCCACTGATTTCATCATGGGTTCGGTGCTTGCCTCCGTCCTTTTCATCACCACGGCGTGCGGCGGCGCTCCGGCACCACAGTCCGCTCCGGCGTCGGACGTGGTTACACAGTCCCCAACACCCAGTCCCAGCCCTTCTCCCACCGAGGATGATGTGGCACCCGTGGATGGGGACAATGTTCCCGACGCCGGCAACGCCGATCTGGCCGCCAACGTACAGCCGGCTTTCGCAGCCAAGGCACGCGAGGTTCTTGCCACCTTGCCCATCAAGGGCAGGGCGCCGAAAACGGGGTACAGTCGTGAGGCTTTTGGCCAGGCATGGGCCGATGTGGACAGGAACGGTTGCGATACCCGCAACGACATCCTTGATCGCGATCTGACGGCCAAAACAATCAAAACTGGAACGCGCAACTGCGTGATCCTGACCGGAATTCTAGCCGATCCTTACACGGCCGAGACCATCTCCTTTGTGCGCGGTTCAACAACTAGCAGCGCCGTACAGATCGATCACGTGGTGGCACTCAATGACGCATGGCAAAAGGGCGCCCAGCAGCTCAGCGTGGAACAACGCACCGCTCTGGCCAATGATCCCCTGAACCTGTTGGCCGTGGACGGCCCCACGAACCAGCAAAAGGGCGCCGGAGACGCGGCCACCTGGCTGCCGCCGAACAAGGCCTACCGCTGCGATTACGTGGCCCGGCAGATCTCGGTCAAGGCAACGTACAGCCTATGGGTAACGGCGGCAGAGCACGATTCCATGGCGAAGGTCTTGGACAGCTGTAACGACATTGAAGTTCCCACCAACCAGACGCCACCGCCGGTTGAACCGGTCATCCTGCCACCGCCGGCGCCACTTGCACCCGTAGCCCCGGTGGAAGCTGCCGCTCCGCCAGCTCCTGTTGTGGCAGCCCCGCCAGTTGCACCTGCCCCGCTGGTCGAGGTGCCAGCGGCGGCGCCCTACTACCAGAACTGCACGGCCGTGCGTGCCGCGGGAGCCGCACCCATCCATGCCGGCCAGCCAGGATTCGAGTCAAAGTTTGACCGCGATGGTGACGGAGTGGGCTGCGAATAGGCCGCTCCCTCGCCCTTCGGGAATTCGATGTACTGCCCTCTGTTCAGAACAGCCGGAATGGCTAGAATTAATCCGTGGGCTCTCGCAGCGACCAACCCCTGGTCCCAGCAGTTTGGCAACGTCATGACGCAGTGATCCTGCCGTTATGGCGCGAACGTCTGTGCTTGGCCATGGGGCCCATTGCGGCAGGCCGATACGCGGCGGGTCTGTTCTTCGAAGATCGGCGCCGCCCCATCGCGCAGTGGTACAACCCGGCCCTTAACGCCGCCCTTCTCGTGGGAATAGAGACCCCGGCGGAATGGCCGGTCCAACGCTTCGGCCTGTTCTATACACCCGCGGAGGGTCGGGTTGTCCGGGTCCACACGGACCTTCACGAGTGGTACACGCGAACCCCCAGAAAGTCCCCTACCGAGGAGGACGCGTTTGTCGGTGCCATCGTCTCGGCCGAATCCTTTCTCCAGGTGGAGATGGATTTCATCTAAGCAATGCTCCGCTCCGGGCTAGAACTCCGTGTGCCCCAGATCGTGTTCGGCGACGAATGATGCCACGGCACGAGTTGCTGCCTGCAGCTCCAGCACAATGATTTCATTGCCGCGGGCTGTCAGTAGTGGGCCAGGGACATACAACGTTCGCTGCGGCCCGCGCACGTTGTATCGGCCAAGGCAGAAGCCGTTGATCCAGACAATGCCGTGGGTCCAATCGTGGGTGTCCAAGAAGAGATCAGATTCATCCGGGTGATCGAAGGTGCCCCGGGCAAAGACCGGCCCCGCCAACGCCTGCGCCTTCGTCTCGGGAAGCGCAGCCAAAGCGCCGGCCAGCTCGCTGACGTCTGACAGCAGGACCGGCGAAAGCTCCCAAGCACTGTGCCGGACTCCATTGATCCGGGCTTGGCCGATCAGCCCCTTTGCTTCACCCAGCCGGTCCCCATAGTTCACCCGCCCCTGATCCTCAACCAGGATCTCAAGCGTCCCTGAGGCGCCCGCGGGCAGCACCAGCGCGCACTCTCGCTGATCTCGGGACAACGTCCCGATGTGCTCCCTGTTCAGGAACACCTGGGCCCGGTCACGGACCTCATCGAAGGCGAGGACGGAGCGTTCCACTGTTTCGATTTCGCTCCGGTACACCGAGAATCCACTAAAGTGCCCCACATCATCCGTGCTTGCCGGGTCCTGGCTCTGCCACCAGGCGGCTGTCGCATCAAGGTAATTCCAGAGTGGAATTTCCTGGCATAAGGAGACCTCAAACGCGTGGCCGGGATGCAGGGCAGCCGGGACGTCCTGATGATCAAGTTCCGTATAACGGCCCAGGATTTCCCTGAAGGCCCAGTATTTTTCGGTTGGCTGGCCAGATTCATCCAACGGGGCATCGTAGTCGTAACTGGTAACAGTGGGCTGGTAGACGCCCTTGTCATTGGCACCGTTGGTAAACCCAAAGTTGGTTCCGCCGTGGAACATGTACACATTGACAGACGCTCCGGCAGCGAGGATGGCTTCTAGTTCATGTGCCGACTGCTGAACGTTGGTGGTGTGGTGATGCGCTCCCCAATGGTCAAACCAGCCCACCCAAAATTCCGAACACATCAAGGGCCCGATGGGTTGGTGTTGACGCAGAGTGGCCAGCCGTTCCCTGGCGCATGAGCCAAACGATCCGGTCTTGTGCAGCGTCGGCAGGCTGCCATTTTCAAGCATGTCTGGTTCGGGCTGGTCCACCGTGGTGAATGGCACCGTCAAGCCAATTTCGCGGTTCAGTTCCACCAACTGCTCTAGATAGTCCCCGTCCGAGCCGTAGGCGCCATATTCATTCTCGATTTGGATCAGGACGATGGGACCGCCCGCATCAATTTGCCTGGGTACCAGGACGGGTGCCAGCTGTTCCAGATAGCGGCGCACCAACTTCAGGTAAACCGGGTCCGATGACCTGATGACTGGGTTCCCTTTGCTGAACAGCCAACCTGGTAGGCCACCGTTGTCCCATTCGGCACAAATATATGGCCCTGGCCGGACAATAGCGTGCATTCCTTCGGCCGCCACGAGATCGAGGAACCTGCCCAGGTCGAGTCTGCCGGAGAGGTCGAAGACATCCTCGCTGGGCGCGTGCAGGTTCCACGCCACGTAGGTCTCAATGGTGTTCAGTCCCATTTGTCGAGCCTTGCGGATCCGGTCCGCCCACTGATCAGGGTGAACTCGAAAGTAATGCAAAGCGCCAGCCAAGATGCGGTGAGGCTGCCCATCGAGCAGGAAGTCCTGCTCGCCGATGGTAAAGAGAGACATTGATTTTCCTATTCAGGTCTTGAGACAAGAGCGGATCCGAGTGCGCGCCAGGGTCGTTTCGCTTGGCCGCCACGATACTGTCACGCCGTCATTTTCGCCACTCAAACAAACAAATGTTTACGCAAACATCGATTCAGGCAGACTAACATGTTTACGTGACCACGCAAGGAAATGACAAGAGTACTGCCAATAATTTCCCGGCCGGGGAGGGCCCGTCCGCATCCGGCACGAGCCACGCAAAAAGGGGTCCGTCCATCGCCGATGTCGCGCGGGCGGCTGGCGTATCCGCACAAACGGTTTCCCGCGTATCCAACGGTCACAGCAACGTCGAAGATGGCACACGGATTAAGGTCCAGGACGCCATGAGACGACTTGGCTACCGTCCCAACGGGGCTGCAAGAGCACTCAAGAGCGGGCAGTTCAAGTCCATTGGCGTCATCATGTTCACGCTATCTAGCCACGGCAATATGAAAACACTGGATGCAATTGCGCGGGCCGCCTCGGACTCTGGCTACTCAATCAGCCTGATCCCCATGCCCGACCCGGCAAGCAGCAAATTCCCGGCCGCCTACAACCGCCTTCGTGAGCAACAGGTCGACGGCGTGATAATCGTCTTTGACGCCCATCTCACCGATCGAGCAGACATCATCTTGCCCGAGGACCTGCCTACCGTGGTGATCGATTCCAAGCCCGATCGCGGATACATCATGGTCGACACCGACCAAGGGGGCGGCGCCCAGCAGGCAACCGAACATTTGCTGAGCCTGGGCCATGCAAACGTCTGGCATATCGGCGGCCCGCAGGCCTCCTTCTCTGCCTCACACCGAGCTGGTGCCTGGCGCCTGACACTGAATACAGCGGGCGTCACTCCGCCGGAGGTCATCTACGGCGACTGGTCCACCGAGTCCGGCTACCAGGCAGGACTCGAGTTGGGCTCTCGTCCAGAAGTGACGGCCATCTTTGCTGCCAATGACCACATGGCGCTCGGTGCCATGCGTGCCCTCCATGAGCTGGGGCGCAAGATCCCCCGCGATGTCAGCGTTGTGGGTTTTGATGATCTTGACGAAGCATCGTCTTTCTGGCCGCCCCTGAGCACCGTCCACCAGAGCTTCCGAACCGTTGGCAGGCTCGGTCTTGAGCTGCTACTGACACAAATCGCCGGAGGCCAGGCACCGGATTCGAACTGGGTGCCGACACGCTTGGTAGTGCGTGAATCGACGTCGGCCCCGTCAACCCCAGGCGGTTAGATTCCTAGAGCCATCTTGACGCCAAGGAAAAGCATGACGGCGGCGATCAGGGCGTCGAGCACGCGCCACGCGCCAGGCTTGGCGAACACTGGCCGCAGGAAGCGTGCCCCGAATCCCAAAGCACTGAACCAGACAACACTGCCAAGCGCGGCCCCTGCCCCAAACCACCAGCGCAACTCTCCATGCTGGTTGGCGAGTGTGCCCAGGAGCAGCACAGTGTCCAGATAGACATGGGGGTTGAGCCAGGTCAGGGTCACGGCCGTCACGAGAGCGGCTTTGGTGCCCAACGAGCCCTTCTGCGTCCCGGCCACCAACGCACCGGGCCGAAGTGCCCGTCTTGCGGCGAGAATGGCGTAGCCGACCAGGAACGCGGCACCGGCCAGCCTGATCGCCACCACCACCGCGGGCACGGCCGTAATAACGGCACCGATCCCCAGGATGCCGGCAGCGATGAGTACGATGTCGCTGAGCATGCAGACGAGCACAACAAGGCCCACATGCTCTGCCCGAATGCCTTGCCGGAGCACAAAGGCATTCTGGGCGCCGATGGCGATGATGAGGGCCAACCCGGCGCCGAGGCCCGTGCCCGTGCTTGAGAAAATATCCAATGATGTCACGCCTTGAAACTACTAGTCGCCCTATGATCAGTACAGCTAATTATTTTGTTGATACCTAAGGAAATCTTATGGTTGCGTTTCAAACGGAACAGCTCCGCACTCTTCTTGCGGTACTCGAACACGGCACCTTTGACGCTGCTGCCAGCGCATTGCACGTCACGGCATCGGCGGTTTCACAGCGCATCAAGGCCATGGAACAGGCAGCAGGTCAGGTCTTGTTGCAGCGTTCCACGCCCATCGCCGCCACTGCGGCCGGCACCGTGGTGCACAGGCTGGCGCGCCAACTACGGCAACTCGAGGCTGATGCGGCAGCGGATTTGGGGTTGGCTGGTGCAGCTCAAGGGACACTGGCCGTAGTGGTTAACGCCGATTCCCTGGCAACGTGGTTCATGGACGCCCTCGCCCTAATTCCCCCTCAGGGGAGCGTCGCCTATGAAATTGTGCGCGAGGACGAGCATCATTCCGTTGCGCTGCTGCGCTCCGGGGAAGTCATGGCCGCCGTGACCGCCACAGCTCTTCCGGTTCAAGGGTGCACCGTTGTCCCGTTGGGTGCCATGGAATACCGAGCCGTGGCCTCGGCCGGTTTTATGGCCCGCTGGTTTCCGCAAGGGTTTTCGGCCGAAGTTTTCGCTGCGGCACCCGCCGTCCAATTTGATCGCAATGACACCCTGCAAAACAACTTCTTCAGCGCCGTGACCGGAACCGAGCTACGCGGCATCCAACACTTCATTCCTGACACGATCCAATTCGCCGAAGCCGTGAAACTTGGGCTCGGGTGGGGACTCATGCCGGAAGCGCATTGCAGTGACGGCCTGAAATCAGGGGAACTGCTGGCATTGCTTCCAGGGCACGTTTCTGATGTTCCCCTCTATTGGCAGCGGTGGAAGATTCAATCAACGGCGCTGGACCAGCTCACGACCGCCGTGACGAGTGCGGCCGCAAGGATGCTTGCCCCCGGCAACACCCCAACACATCGAAGGACCCCCGCATGAGTTCCCTGTCCCTCCAGCGCCGCAATCAAACGGTGCTCGTCATCGGTCAACTGCTCTCCGGGGTTGGCGTGGCATCCGGGGTTGCCGTAGGAGGCATTCTGGCTGCCCAATTGGCCGGCACCACGGCGGCATCCGGCTTCGTACAGACAGCCGCGGCCTTGGGTGCGGGGCTGGTGGCCGTGCCGCTGGCCAACCTAGCTGTACGGACCGGTCGCCGCAGGGCCCTGAGCACTGGCTTTGCCTTGGGCGCCGTGGGCGCAACGCTGGTACTGCTGGCTTCCGCTCTTGGCCAGTTCTGGCTGATGGCCGTCGGCATGCTCTTCTTTGGTTCCGCCACTGCGGCCGGCCTGCAGGCGCGGTACGCGGCGGTCGACGGCGCCCCGCAAGAGAAGGCCGGTCGCGCCATGGCCATCGTCATCTGGGCCACGACGGTAGGCTCGGTCGCTGGCCCCAACCTCTCCGAACCCGGCCGGATATTGGGCATTGGGCTAGGACTGGTGCCGTTGTCGGGGCCCTTCGTCTTCTCGCTGACAGCCTTTGCTACAGCCGCATTGGTTATCGCGGTGTTCTTCCTGACGCCGCCGGCCACGGCGGGGACGGCGGATGTGCGTCTCACGCAGCCACCCGCGGTTCCAGCCAAGCGGCACGGGGCGTGGCGGGCGCTGCGTCTGGCCAGTCACAACCCGCGAGCGTTGGCGGCACTGGCGGCCGTCACCGGCGGGCACGCCATCATGGTGGGCGTCATGGTCATGACACCTGTTGCCATGAACTCCCACGGCCATTCGTTGGAAATCATCGGGATCGTCATCAGCCTGCACATCTTGGGCATGTACGCCGCCAGCCCGTTGTTTGGCTGGCTTGTAGACAGACTCGGAGCCGTGGCCGTGATTTTGGCCGGTTCCTGCATTTTCCTGGCGGCCATCACCCTCGGCGCCATCGTCTCGGACAGCAGCGACCCCCTGCTGATGTCCGCCGCTCTCGTCATGCTGGGCCTGGGCTGGTCGGCGTGCCTTATCGGTGGCTCTTCCCTGCTCAACCAGTCCGCAGATGCCGAGTTGCGCGTCCCGCTCCAGGGCGCCAATGACATGTTAATGAACTTCGCGGCCGCCGGAATGGCGGCCCTGGCCGGACCCGTCCTTGCGGCAGGCGGTTTTTTCTGGGTCAACATGATGGCCCTGGCCGTGTTGGTCCCCATGGTGGTTCTCATTGTTCGCGCACTGGGCTCGGCGCCGGACCCCGCCACAGCAGCCTAGCCAGGCAGCTGCTCGCCGAGGATGTGCCGCAGAGCCGATTCCAAATCCTGGTTCCTGAATTCATAGCCGCTTGCCAGCACCGCAGCAGCTGAAACCCGTTGGCTCGCGAGCGCCAGTTCGGCTGCTCCTTGATCACCCAGCAAAAGTCGTGGGCCCAGCTCGGGCACCTTGAGCTTCGACGGCCGGCGCAGCACCGAACCCAACGTGTGGGCAAAGCCTTCCGCCGTGACCGGTTGCGGGGCCACACCATTGACGGGCCCGTGAACGGAAGAGGTCAGCGCCGCGTGGGCGAAGATTCCGGCAATGTCGTCAATCCCTACCCAGCTTTGCCACTGCCCGCTCCCCAACGGTCCGCCAGCCCCGGAGAGATACAAGGGAAGCAGCCGTTGCAAAACGCCGCCGGCAGCCGACATCACAATGCCGGTGCGGACGTTCACCACCCGCACACCAGCCTCCGCCGCCGGGGCACAGGATGCTTCCCAGTCGCGGCACACACCAGCAAGGAAATCGGTGCCGGGCGGATCAGTTTCCACCAGTGCCCGCGGCGGACGGAGCGCATCAGCACCGGCATGCGGATCCGCGCCGTAATAACCGACGGCCGAACCCGAAACCAAGGTGCGGTTCACGCCGTCGGACGCCAAGGCTGCCAGTGATTGCGCCAGCAGCCGGGTTCCACGAACGCGGCTCACGTAAATGGCATCCTTCACGGTCTCAGTAAACCGCCCGCCAATGGGGTGCCCGGCCAGGTGAATGACCACGTTGGCGCGCGCCAAACCAGCGGAATCCAGCACACCGGCGTCCGGATCCCAGAAAATTTCGTCAGTCGATTTCGGAGCGCGACGAACCAGCTTGAGCACAGTGTGCCCGCCGCCGCCCAGTAGCGCACATATCTGGCGCCCGACCAGGCCGGAGGCGCCGCTCACGGCAATGGTCAGCGGTGGTCCGGAATGTGTCGCGTGAAAGGCCAGATCACCCAGCAGCTGCCGCTCCCGAAACGCGAACATGCGCGTGAGCTCGGCGTCCAATTTCTTGCGCGCCCAATCCCCACGGGCCAACGAGGGGAGCTCATACGCCACCTCGTCGATCATCACGGTGGTGCCCGGCTCGGCGCCGTCGGTGAAGCTGTGCTTGTGTGTCCACGAGGCCAGCGGGCCCTTGTCCATGACATCGGTGAAGCTCACTCCGGGCACCAATTCGGTGTGCAGCGCATCCCAACGGATTTCCGGCCGCGCCCACTTCTTGCCCGCGATGGCCGCCGGCAGCAGACCGCGCACAGTCCCTGCAGCGGATCCCAGCCACATCCCGGCACCGCCGGGGGCACCCACGCCCATGGCCGCCATCGAACCAGGATTGATGCCGTCACTTGGCTCGGCCAGGATGGTCCCAAAGAACGACGGCGTGAGCCGCACCAAGGCGCCGGGCCGGGTGAACCAGGCAAACACATCGGCGCGCGGATACGGCAGGGTGGTTTCGTAACGGAACGTGCTCATGGTGCCTCCTTGTTGGGTGGTGCTTCCATCTTCCCCCACCGACGTGTGCGGATGCTGGGTGCCAGTAATGTCGGTGTCGCTTGCTAGATTCGAGGTGCTGCACCCCACCAGCACGGAAGGCACTGACATGTTTCTGCTTGACTCCCCCGGCCATGCCACAGCGGGCTCGGGCGGCACGCCACTGATCTTCTCGGCTTCGGACCTGGTGACGGCCAGCGAATGCGAGTACCGGACGCTGCGGATCCTGGACGAGAAGCTGGGGCGGACGGCGAAGCCGGGCTTTGCCAAGGACGAAATGCTTGAGCGGGCAGCCAAGCTCGGTGATGCCTTTGAGCACAAGATTTTGGACGAGCTGATTGCCGAGCATGGCGAGTGGGACCCGGCCATGGGCAAGGGAGTGAAGTCCGTGGACCGCGGTGAGCTTTCCTGGGCCGGCCTCGAGGCCAAGCGCGAGGAAACCCTTGAGGCCTTGCGGGCCGGCGCCGATGTGGTTTTCCAGGCGACTTTTTTTGACGGTTCCCTCGTGGGTTTCGCCGATTTTCTCATGAAGCAGCCGGACGGTTCTTACGCGGTGTGGGACACCAAGTTGGCCCGTCATGCCAAGGTCAGTGCGCTGTTGCAGCTGGCCGCCTATGGCGATCAGCTCCAGCACTATGGGATTCCCGTAGCACCGGTGGCCACGTTGAAGCTGGGTGACCGTAGCGAAAGCAACCATCCCATGCCGGATCTCCTGCCCGTGTTCCGGGAACGCCGGGACAACTTCCTTGCGCTGACTGCCGCTCACCGAGCCCAACCGTCGCCGGTGGCCTGGCTCCAGGACGGAATCAGTTACTGCGGGCGCTGCGATTACTGCTCGGAGCAGGTGAAATTGCACGGCGATCTGCTGCTGGTCAACGGCATGAGCTCTTCCCAGCGCCGCAAGCTCATGGCGCAGGGCATCAACTCCGTTCAGGGGTTGGCGGACCTGTCACCCGCCACGGCCACAGGGCCACTGGCCCGCTTGCGGGACCAGGCCCGCATGCAGCTCGGGTTGGAAAAACCCACGGGCATGGCCATTGCCGGCAAGGGCAGCACCGCGCATGAGATCAGCTTCAAAGTTCTGCCCACCGTCAGCAAGCTGCCCAAATCCAGCCCCGGCGACATCTTCTTTGACTTTGAAGGTGACCCGCTCTGGCAGGACCCGGCCACGGAAAAGTGGGGCATCGAGTACCTTTTCGGCTCCATCGAGGCTCCACTGCCAGGCGCCGCCCCTGTGAGTGATGAGGGGCTGGTTTTCAAGCCGTTCTGGGCGCACTCCCGCAGTGAGGAAGGCGCAGCATTCAGGGCGTTCTTGGACTATGTAGAGGCTCGGCGGGAAATATGGCCGGACATGCATGTTTACCATTACGCGCCGTATGAGAAGTCGGCGCTGCGGAACCTTTCCGTCATGCACAGTGACAGCGAGGCCGAGGAAATCATTGACAATTGGCTGCGCATGGGCTTGCTTGTTGACCTGCTCGACACCGTGCGGCAGTCCGTGCGGATCTCGGAATCCTCCTACTCCATCAAGAAGCTCGAGCCCTTCTACATGTCCGCAGGCCGCGCAGGCGATGTGACGGACGCCGGCGCCTCCGTGGTGGCTTACGCCGATTACTGTGAACAGCACGACGCCGGACTGGCAGGTGACGCTGCCATGGCCGCTGAGGCGGAGCGGACCCTGGCCTCGATCAGCGACTACAACCGCTACGACTGCGTCTCCACGTTGCGCCTTCGGGACTGGCTGTTCACCATCGGCGCAGCCGTGGAGGTGGAGACCTGGACCGAAGGGAGCGGAAAGCTCAAGCTCTCAGAGGAAAAGAAGGACGGCTACGAGTTGAGCCCCGAGGAAGCGATGCTGGCCAGCTACATTGCCGCGCTCAAGGAACAAAAGGGCTGCGATCTCAGCGCCGAGGAAAACGCGGTCGACATGGTGGCGGCCGCGGCCAGCTATCACCGACGCGAGGACAAGCAGTTTTGGTGGGGCCATTTTGACCGCTTGGAAAAGGGTCCGGAAGCCTGGACCGAGGAACGCAACATGCTCCGCATCGAGCACGTTGACGTGGTGGAGGGATGGGCCAAGCCGGCCGACAAGCCCCGGGCCCGGACAGAATCCCGCACCCTCAAGATCACGGGGACCGCCACCGAAGGATCGGACTTCCGTCCGGGAACCACCTGGTTTGGCATGTACACCGCCCCGCTGCCTGAAGGAATGGAAGAAGACTCCGCGGAATCTGACAAGGCGCCGGCCGCGCGTGGTGGCCTATTCAATGTCACCGTGCTTGAAGACGTGTCAGATCCGGCCACTCCGGAACTGACCACCTTGCTCGTGGAGGAAAAATCCACAACCAAGGTGCAACCCCACAACAAGGAGCCCATTGCCTTGGCCCCCAATAAGCCTGTCCCCACGGCAAGCATCCGCGCGGCGCTCTCGGAACTGGCCACCAAGGTTGGCAGCAATCTCCCGCACCTGCCCAAGCACCCGGGCATTGAGATCCTGCGTAAGGCCAAGCCCCGGTTGGCTGGCGGCGGTGACCTTCCGTCCGCAGTAGTTCCCGGAGACGGGCACAGCCTGCAGGAACACGACTACGTCACCGCCATCACCGAGGCTGCCCTCAAGCTAGATCACTCCTACCTTGCCGTTCAGGGACCTCCCGGGACCGGAAAGACCCACGTGGGTTCCCATGTGATCGCTAACTTGATCAAGGACCACAAATGGAAGATTGGCGTGGTGGGGCAATCGCACGCCGTCGTGGAAAACATGCTGCGCGCAGCAATTGAAAAGGCTGACGTGGATCCGGAGCGCGTGGGCAAAAAACTGGGCAGTCCTCATGACGTGCCGTGGAAAATCATCGACGATAAGCAATTTGGCAAGTTGTTGGATGGCCCCGAGGGCGCGCTGATCGGCGGCACGGCGTGGACCATGACGGGCGCCAATCTGCCCGAGGGATCGCTGGATCTGCTGGTGATTGACGAGGCGGGGCAATACTCGCTAGCCAACACGCTGGCCGTTTCCCGGGCGGCAAAGAACCTGCTCCTGCTGGGCGATCCGCAGCAGTTGCCGCAGGTCACGCAGGGTTCGCACCCAGCTCCCGTGGACGAGTCGGCGCTGGGTTGGTTGTCCGCCGGGCATGCCACCCTGCCGGTGGAGCTGGGCTACTTCCTGGCCGACTCATGGCGGATGCATCCGGGTCTGTGCGCGGCAGTGTCGGCCCTGAGCTACGAAGGGAAGTTGGAATCGGCACCCGCCGCTTCGCTCCGCTACCTGGAGGGCAGGGCTCCCGGCGTGGAAACCGTGTACATCAGCCAGGACCCGCAGAGCGAGAAGGAGAACATGCAGTCCTCCCCCGAGGAGGCCGCGGAGGTGGTGGCACAGGCTAAAGCGCACATCGGCCTGATGTGGACGCCCGATGCCGATAAGGCACCCCGCCCACTGGCTCAGGAGGACATCTTGGTGGTGGCAGCCTACAACGCCCAAGTCCATTTAGTGCGCGGAATCCTGGACAACGCGGGCTTGTCCGGGGTCAAGGTGGGGACCGTGGACAAGTTCCAGGGCCAGGAGGCGCCCGTGGTGCTGGTGACCATGGCGTGCGCCGATCCCACCGGGGCCCCTCGTGGCATGGAATTCCTGCTTAACCGCAACCGCATCAACGTGGCCGTGTCCCGCGGACAGTGGCGTGCTGTCATCATCCGATCCCCCACGCTCAGCAACTTCATGCCGTCCACCCCTGTTGGCATGGCCGAACTGGGTGCCTTCATTGGGCTGTGTGCGGCGGGACAACAGTCCGCAGCCGTGGCATGATCACACCATGAACCCTGCACCTTCACCGCGGGCCCGGCACCGGCGGCTGCGCATACTGGCCATGATTGCGTGCGGTGCCCTCGCGGCTGTTCTGACAGGTGTACTGGGAGCTTGGATTTATGCCCCGGCCGTCGGCTGGGCATCGGCCGCGCTCGTGTACAACGCCTCGGTGTGGCTGCAGATCATTCCCATGGATGCCGAACGTACTGCCACCCACGCCGTGGCGGAGGATCCCGGGCGCCGCATTTCTGACCTGCTGATCTTGTTGGCGGCGCTAGGTTCGCTGGCCGCCGTCGTGCTTGTCATGGTGGGCAGTACAGGCGTGAGCGGAACCGGGCGTTTCCTGTTGGCGCTGCTGGCGCTGAGCTGCACGGCCATGTCCTGGCTCATGGTCCATACCTTGTTCACGCTGCGCTATACGGAGATTTACTATAGCGAGGAACCCGGCGGCATCGAGTTCAACCAGGACGCGCCGCCGCAGTACACAGACATTGCCTACATGGCGTTCAGCGTTGGAATGACCTATCAGGTCTCCGACACCAACATCACCACGCGGGCCATGCGCTCGGCAGTACTGCGGCACAGCTTGTTGGCATTCGTCTTTGGCACAGGCATTCTGGCCACCACGATTAACCTTGTTGTCAGCCTCGCCGCCTAGCAACTAGACCGCAGAAGAAAAGAACGCCTGCGTGATCCGGGCCAGATAGTACGGATCGTTGACGCCGCACAGCTCCCGAGCCGAGTGCATGGACAGCAGTGGCGTGCCCACATCCAGGGTCCGGATGCCCAGACGCGTGGCAGTGAGCGGGCCAATCGTTGAACCACACGGGACATTGTTGTTGGAGACAAATTCTTGGTACGGCGCACCCGCTGTGGCGCAGAGCTTGGCCCACAGCGCCGCACCCACACCGTCAGTTGCGTAGCGCTGGTTGGCGTTAATCTTCAGCAGCGGGCCGCCATTGAGCACCGGCAGGTTCGCCGGGTCGTGGCGTTCGGAATAGTTGGGGTGGACCGCGTGGCCGGCGTCAGCAGAGATGCACACCGAGTTCGCAAAAGCACGACGACGTTCACTCACCGAAGCACCCAAACCATCCGACACCCGGGTCAAGACATCTTCCAGAATGGGTCCGCACGCGCCCGAGCGGGAGCCGGAACCAATTTCTTCATGGTCAAAGGCGGCCAGTACCGGAATCGCCTGGTCTCCACCGGCTTCAACAGGGTCCGCAGCGGCGATCAACGCCACCAGGCCTGCATGCACCGAGGTGAGGTTGTCCATGCGGCCAGCCGCAAAGAACTCATTTTTCGCACCAAATACCTGGCCCGGGGCGGTGTCGGCCACAACTATGTCGAAGCCACCAATCGTCTTTGCGTCAACACCAGCCCGTTCGGCCAGCAGACCCAACAGGTCCTCATCCGCGGGCTTGCCCTGACCCCAAATGGGGTTCATATGCTGCTGCTTATCCAGCTTCAGGCCATCATTGGTGCTGCGATCCAGGTGGATGGCCAACTGCGGGAAACGCAGCAGCGGGCCGGTGGCCACCAGCGTTTCGGTGCCGTCCAGATCCACCAAACGGCCGGCGAACTGCAGTTCACGGTCCAGCCAGGAGTTGATCAGCGGCCCCCCGTAAACCTCCACCCCGGCCTGCAGCCACCCGAAGCGTCCCGTGGTGGGCTTGGGCTTGAGCTTGAACGACGGCGAATCCGTGTGTGACCCCAGAATGTTGAAGGCCGTAGTGGCGGTGACCTGTTTCGGCACAACCCAGGCGATGATGGCCCCGTCTCGAATCATGAAGAACTTGCCATGAACAGGCCAGTGCTCCTCCTCCGCCAGCTGTGTGAACCCCGCCGCCGCCAGCCTTTCTCCGGCCGCTTGCGCCGCGTGAAAGCTTGACGGCGATGCCTCAATAAAGTCTCGAAGGTCCAGGATGTGTTCAGCAGAAGTCATACATCGATTCAATCATGAAGCGGCCGATGCCGACCGCTGGCCACTATTTCGATGCGACAACCTCGGTTGCGGCAGCTTCCGTCACGGCCACGTTCTTGTCGCCGAAGAGGCTCTGGTAACTCAGGCCAGCAATGGCTGCTCCGATGAGCGGGGCAACAATGAACAACCACACCTGGCCGAGCGCTTCGGGGCCCGCGAACCAGGCCACGCCGATGGAACGTGCCGGGTTAACGGAGGTGTTCGTGATCGGGATGGACACGAGGTGGATCAACGTCAGGGTGAGGCCGATCGAGAGACCGGCAAACCCCTTGGGTGCGCGCTTGTCCGTGGCGCCCAGGATGACGTACAGGAAGATGGCGGTCAGGATGATCTCGGCCAGTAGGGCGGAGATCATGGTGTAGCCATTGGGTGAACGGACTCCGTAGCCATTGGAAGCAAAGCCGGAGGTAACCGCGTCAAAGCCGTCCCTGCCGCTGGCGATGGCGAAAAGGCCCAGGGCCGCAACGGAGGCGCCGACAATTTGGGTGACCATGTAGGCCGGGACGGCCTTCCATTCAACGCGGCCTGCAATGGCTGCACCGAGAGTGACAGCCGGGTTGAAGTGGCCGCCGGAAATGTGGCCCACGGCGTAGACCATAACAAGGACGGTCAGGCCGAAGGCCAGCGCGACACCAAGGAAACCGATGCCCATGTTAACAACGTTGCCGTCGCTGCCGGCAAGAACCTGAGCGGAGAAAATGGCGCTGCCACAGCCGCCAAAGACCAGCACGGCGGTGCCGAGGAACTCCGCCGCCAGCCGGGATGTCATGGAAGTGTTCATAACTAGTTCTGCTCTCTATGAAGGTGTTTCTTGGACTCAAGATCCGCCAGACGCAGAGGGCAACAAACTAACCGACATCCCCCATGCCGTAAGAACTTGCTACATAAGAGGCTACAAGGGATGCCTTTTGGAAAGACTAAAAACCGCAATAATTTCGCCAAGAACTAGCTAATCGGACAGGGGCTTAGTAGTCCGGATTGCTCGGGACCACCATGCCCGTTTCATAGGCATAGACCACAACCTGCACCCGGTCCCGTAAATGCAGCTTTGTCAGGATCCGCCGCACGTGCGTCTTGACGGTGGCTTCTGAAAGAAACAAGGAGTGGGCAATCTCCGCATTGGAGAGGCCTTGGGCAATGCTTTGGGCAACTTCAAGTTCACGCGGGGTGAGGTCCTCGAGCAACGGATCAACCGGATGCACAGGACGGGGGTGCCCGCTGCGCACAAAATTCTCCAGAAGCCTTTGGGTGACACGCGGAGCCACCACGGCGTCTCCGCTGGCCACCAACCTCACGGCCTGGACCAAATCCTGTGGCGCCACGTCCTTGAGCAGGAAGGCGCTGGCACCGGCCTGGAGGCCGGCAAACGCATACTCGTCCAGGTCAAAGGTTGTCAGAATGATGATCCTGGCCTGGGAGTCCGAGGAACTTATCTTGCCGGTCGCCTCGATCCCGTCCATGAGTGGCATGCGGACATCCATCAACACAACATCGGGTCGCAGCCTGTCCACTTCGGCCAGGGCTTCAACCCCGTTCGAGGCCTCGCCAACAACCTCAAGATCGTCCTCGCCCTCAAGGATCAACCGGAAGCCCATCCGCAACAGGGGCTGATCGTCCACCAGCAAAACCCTGATGGACGGAGCGCCCGTTGCAACTGTCTCTTCCACTGCTTCCTCCATTGGTTAAGGGCCTTCAGCCGGATGCAGAACCGCTTCCACGGTCCACCCACCGCGGGGAACGGGTCCGGCGTCGACTGTTCCGGCAAAGATACCGGCACGTTCCCGCATCCCCACAATGCCACGGCCGGTGCCGATCGATTCATTCAAGGTGCCATGCCCGTCGTCGGAAACACGCACAGAAAGTTCCCCCTCGGACAACCTGTTCACAACGCTGACCTGAACACGGGAGACCGCCGTGCCGTAACGGAGTACATTGGTCAGCGACTCCTGGACAATCCGGTACACGGTCAGGGCCAGAGCGGGGTCATCGGGCACGGGCGGCCCCGACTGAGAAAAAGTGATCGGCAGGCCCGCTTGCCGGAAACCTTCAATCAAGGCTCCCATGTCCGCATGATCCGGTTGCGGGGAACGGTTTGGTCCAGCGCCCTCCCGCAAAACTCCTAAGACTCGGCGCATATCCGCCAGTGCCGTACGTCCGGTTTGGGAGAGTTGATCCAGCACCTCTGCCGCCTTGGCAGGGTCCTTCTTAACCACGACGGCGGCACCATCGGACAGTGCCACCATGACGGTGAGTGAGTGGGCCACGACATCGTGCATTTCTCGGGCAATCCTGTTGCGTTCGGCCACCGAGGCCAATTGCGAGTTTCGGACCGCCCACTGGCGCAGTTCCGCTTCATGTGTGCGGCTGCGCCGGACAGAGGCGCCAATGCCAGCCGAGATGATGTTTGCCAGCAAAATCACGACCGAGGAAATGACTGTACTTGCTGCGGCGCTGGGACCATTGTCGGTCAAGAATTCGGCAGGGTATTGGTAAAGGAACAACATGTAGAAGGCCAGCGGTATTGCGGACACCACCGCCAGCGCAAAGCTGACTACGGTCCGGTACCGAATGGCGACGGCGTAGAGAGCGAACCAAATGCTGACGCCCATGTTGCTGGCTGTTGGTACCACCGCGATGTTGAGTATTTCGAAAACTGAAACGATCACCAGCACAGCCAGTGGCTTGTCCCGCCGGAACATGAGCACCGTGGCGGAGGCCAGGACAATGACCACGTGTTCGGCCAGGTTGCTTTGGAAGTTGCCGTTGAGAAAAACCCCGGAACCTGCCAGCAGGTACGCGGCCACCACCACCAGATCCATGATGCGGGGGTGACGGTGGAAGTATCGCCTGAGAATGCCGCGGCGGCGGGCCGTAAATTCTGCGGCCCGCCGCTCTACGGAGGGTATGTCGGCGGGGTTCGCGGCCGTTCGTTCCGCGTCCCCCGCCTGGTCAAATGTGCGCATAAGTTCGAGCTTAGATTCCCGACTGAAAAGTCAGGACTCCCAGCTGTACTTAGACGTCACGAGTCTTGAGGGAGATAACGGCAGGGATCATGAAGAGCAGGATCCAGCCCAGGAAGATCATGCCGCCAGCGAAGGGGCTGATGAACGCTACCTTGTCATTGATCTCCAGCATGCGCCCACCGGCCACGCTGGGAACGTACTGGTTGAGGTACTTCCAGAATTCACCGGGCATCATGCTCATCAGCTGGGTACCCAGGTCGAGCAGGAAGAAGACCACGACCAGCACAATGATGCCGCCAGCCGAGCTGCGCAGCAGCGTGCCCAGGGACAACCCGATCAGGGCCACACCTGCTACATACAGTCCGCCCATGAGGAGGGAATAGGCCACTCCGTCAAGGCCGAAGGAAATATCGATCCCGTAGGCGCTGAAGATTGGCATGGCGATGAGGGTCGTGGCCACGGCGGCCAGCAGGGTCAGCACGTATGAGACAACAACCAGCACCACGGCCTTGGCAAAGAATGCCGGCAGCCGCTTGGGTACGGCGGTCATGGTGGAGCGGATCATGCCCGTGCCAAATTCGGAGGAAATCAACAGAACGGCCAGGGCGCCGAGGATCAAAATGCCGATCTGCAGGCCGGCGTTGGGAATTGCGTAAAGGTTTACGCCCATGGCCTCGGTGGCTTGGCTTAAGGTCATCGGCTCGGCCGGTGCGCCCGGCATTCCCATTCCCATGCCGCTCTTCATGATCCCTTGAAGGGTCATGCCCTGTACCCAGGCGGTCATGGCGCCAACACCGACCACTGCCACAAATGTAAAGATCAGCAGAAGGCGAGTGGAACGCAAGGAGCGGAACTTGATCCATTCGCTGCGCAGCACACCTGCAAAGGTGAGCGAGCCCCGGGCCGAGCGCTGGGGTGAGGAAATCGTCGTCGTACTCATGGTTAGAGTCCCTTCGCGGCGGCGGCAACCGGTTCGTTGGTGTTGAAATCTTGGGAGTGGTATTCCACAGCGTCCTTGGTGAGATTGAAGTAGGCGTCCTCCAGTGAACTTGTCAGCGGGGTCAGTTCGTATACCAGCACCCGGTTGTCCATGGCCACCGCAGCGATTTGGCGGGCATCGAGCCCGGAAACCTCAAGAGTCTCGTTCTCGTTGCATTCAACCTTGACCCCGCTGCTGCCAAGGAGCTGGCTCAGACGAGTCACCTCGGAGGTCCGCACACGGACCTTTGCCTGCTGGGCACCGGCGATAATTTGGTCGATCGGGGCGTCGGCGATGATCCGTCCGCGGCCAATCACAATGAGGTGGTCGGCGGTCTGCGCCATTTCGCTCATCAAGTGGGAAGACAGGAAAACTGTTTTGCCCTGGCTGGCCAAGTGCTTGGCCAGGTTGCGGACCCAGAGCACGCCTTCGGGGTCAAGACCGTTGACCGGCTCATCCAGGATCAGGGTCTGAGGATCGCCCAACAGCGCCGAGGCAATGCCAAGACGCTGCCCCATGCCGAGCGAGAATCCACCGGCCTTCTTCTTGGCCACAGCGGCAAGGCCGGTCATGTCGATGACCTCGTTGACGCGCTTGGTGGGGATGTTGTGCGTGGCCGCCATGGCGAGCAAGTGGTTGTAGGCGCTGCGCGAAGTGTGCACGGCCTTGGCGTCGAGCAAAGCACCCACCTGGTGCAGCGGGTCGTGATGCTTGACATACGGCTTGCCGTTGACCGTCACTGTTCCGGCCGAGGGCTTGTCGAGCCCCATGATCATGCGCATGGTGGTGGACTTGCCGGCGCCGTTTGGCCCCAGAAATCCGGTCACCATTCCCGGCTTGACCGTGAATGTGACACCACCAACAGCCGTCTTGGCACCGTAGTGCTTGGCGAGATTTACTGCCTCAATCATGGACATCCCCTTTGGATGATCTCCAGGGCCTGATGGCCCGGTTTTTCGTGTCTATTACCACCGTACGCAAGGTTGGCGGCGAATTCGTCTGTCTCAGGGATGATTCAGGGTTCAGTCAGGGTAGTCCGAACGGATGATGCGGGTCCGGAGGCTGTCCTCAGGGACTAGCTCTAGACTGGCTTGATGCCATCGCAAAGCAATCTTCTCAGCACCTCCGTTGGCACTGTCTTGCGCCCCGTGAAATTCTCGCGCGGGCGCCTCTTGTGGGTCTCACTACCTGCGCTGGCGTTGCTGCTTGGCGGGGCGGCGATCCTCTGGTTGACCGGTAACAACCCGCCGTTTCAAGGGGTCGACGACGCCTGGTACCGCACCATGTTGGCCTCCCGCACGCCGTGGCTCACGGACGTCAACCGCGTGCTGAACTTTGTTGGCAACTCCGGCATGGTCATCTACTGTTCCGCGGTTTTCTTGGTGCTGTTGCGACGGCACCGGCGGATCGCATTGTTCTTGGCGACCGCTAATTTGGCGGCTCTGGGACTCACCCACCTGATTAAGTTCCTGGTGGCCCGGCCCCGGCCCGAAGACAGGCTGGTAGCGGTCGATTCCGGTTCGTACCCGTCGGGGCATGTAAGCGGTACGGTGACAGCGATGCTCGTGACCGCGCTGATACTTGGACGGCTGTGGATGTGGGTGAGCGGGTCCATACTCAGTGCCGCCATGATCTACAGCCGCACCTACCTTGGGGCGCACTGGATCAGTGACACCATCGCCGGAGCACTTCTAGGCATAGGCCTCACACTACTGATCTGGACCGCGTTCTACACTTCCCGCCGCCGCATCACCAATGGGCGTCAAACTCGAAACGCTCACTCACTGGACCCCAAGAATTCTTGACACAAGGGTTCACCAGCGCGGCTCCGTAAGTTGCCTAGTGAGATTGGGCATCCTGAAACTCGCTGGCAGGCAAGGGCTTGGCGGCGGGAGCCGTCAGGATGGAAGCCACAATGGCGACGGCGATGGCCAACAGTGCCCATCTGATCGTGACGTGGTCGCCGAGGAAGCCGAGAAGCGGCGGCCCGGCCAGAAACGCCACATAGCCCACTGTTGAGACAACGGAGACGCGTGCTGCGGCCCGGCTCGGATCGTCCGCGGCCGCAGACATTCCCATGGGGAACCCCATGGCAGAGCCGGCGCCCCAGAAGACAGCGCCCACACCCGCCAGGAAGACATTCGGCGCCATGACGAACAAGACCAATCCCACCAGGGACGAGCCCAGGCTGCCGTAAAGCACCGGAACGCGGCCAAATTTGTCCACGAATCCGCCGCCGAAGAACCTGAACAGGGTCATGGCAGCCACAAATACCGCGAACATTATGGCGCCGCCAGATTCCGTTGCACCCAGGCCGTCAACGGTTGCCTTGGCGATCCAGTCATTGGCGGACCCCTCGGTCAGGGCGGCACCGAGCACAACCAATCCCACAAGGAGCGTGCGTTTTTCGGTCCACGCACTGCGGCCCTTTAGCGCCGTGGTGATATGCGTCTGGTGGCTGCCGCTCGCTGGTGTCTCCGGCAAGAAGTACCTCGGCACAAAGATCATGGAAATGCTGACACCGATCACGATCGCGAACAGGTGCGCGGACATGCTGACATTCATCGCCGAAAGTCCAGCGCCCACGAGGGCACCGATCAACGCACCGCCGCTGAATCCGCCATGGAATTGCGGCATGATAGTCCGGCCAAGGTGCCGTTCGACGTCGGCACCCTCAATGTTCTGGGCCACGTCCCAGAGGCCGATCCCAATGCCGAAGAAGAATAGGCCAACACCCGTCAGCGGGACGCTGTGCTGGGACAAAGCGATCGCCACAATCATTCCACCAAAAGCAGCGCTGAAACCGCCGGTCCGAATAGTGTTTGCCGTTCCGATCCTGCCCACAACAGAGCCCGCCATCGGGAGGGCAATGACAGATCCCGCGGCAATGGTCAGTAGGAGCAGCCCCATTTCACCCGATGTCAGCTCCAGAATGCGGGTGACCGCCGGAATGCGTGCGGCCCAACTGGCAAACACGAATCCATTGATAGCGAAAACGGCAAAGGTGGCAATGGTCGCAGCACGGACCGCTTGCTTATTCATAGTGGAGGACGCTCTTTACGAAAGTGGGCCGAAAGGGGGTTGAAACCACTGTAGATGAAACCTTCCAACTCTTGATCCACAAAGCAGAAAGAGATTAATTGCTACGTCCACAATTTGGGCAACTTGTGCACGGTGCCCGGCTGGCTGGCTAGCTAGGCTGACTGGCTGGCTGGCTGGCTGGCTGGCTAGGCTGACTGTGTCTCAGCCAGTTCCGGGATATCCACAACCCCCGCAAGGATGTAGTCGTGCGAATGCGCGGCAAGTTCTTTGGCACTCAATTTCCCCGTCAGGACACCCACGGAGATTCCGCCGGCATTGCGCCCAGCCTGCACATCCACTACCGTATCGCCGGCAGCGAGCACCTTGCGGACATTGTGCACACCGGTTTTCTCCATGGCCCTGTGAATCATGAAGGGGGCCGGGCGGCCGGCTACAACGTCGCTTGTGGTTACAACTGCATCGACGGTAGTGCCCGTACCCGCGCCCACCGCCCACCGCAAAGATTCCAGCAGAGGGTAGGCCACGGCGTCGTCAAAGCCGGTAGTCAGGGCAACCTTGATGCCCCGACCACGCAATATGGCCATGGCTTCCTCGACGCCGGGCAGGGCCACAGGTGGCGTTGCGGCATAGCGTTCAGCCAGGATCTCGCGGAATCGAACAAATGCGGCGGCCACCCGCTGCTCTGTGGGTTTCTGGTTTCCGAGGCGCATCAATGCAGTGATCGCACTAATCTTGTCGGCCCCCATCCATTCCTGCAGATCGGCAGTGGCTACGGTTGCCCCTGTTTCCTCAACGGCATCTTTCAGGGCAATGTAGACAATGCCGTGGTCATCGACGGTGGTTCCGGCCATATCAAAGACGGCAAGTTCAATCATGGTGTTTTCCTTAGGGTGTGGTTGTGCCCTGCACGCGGGCTACGGGCGCCCGTCCATGCAGGGTGTTGCTGATCATGAAGTTGGCAAGTTCGGGCCGGTACCTGTCATCGGCGTACTCCAGCGGTTCCCCAGTGCTGGAAAATGTCACGCGACGCTCACGCAACAAGGGAGAACCTACGACAATCCCCAGAAGTTCGGCGTCTTGCGCCTCGGCGGCTATGGCGTCAATGGTGTGCCTGGCGCTGTGCAGATCCACACCGGCGCCGAGTAGATGGCGGAACGTTGAACCGGAGTCCGTATCAAAGTCAAAAAGTGGCTGCCCTGCCAACGGCACAAAGTAGGAACGCTCAACCATGGCGGGTTCGCCGTCGAGGGAACGCAACCGCAAGAGCGTTACAACAGGATCCTGTGGCTGTAGTCCCAATTGCGCGGCGGCCAGGGCCCCAGCTGCCCGGCGGGCAATCTCCTGGGTTTTTTGTCCTGGCACCTTGCCAAGGGATTCCGCCCACTCAGTGAAAGACATGAAGGTCTCCACGGACTGCGAAACAACAGCCGAACGGACAACAGGTGGCTTGCCTCGGCCCCCAGAGATAATCCCGTCGGACCGCAATGCTGCCAATGCTTGACGGACAGGTCCACGTGAGGCACCAAACTCCGCACTGAGGGCCGCTTCCGACGGAACGGCCGAGCCCTCAGGCCAGCTCCCGGAGTTGATCCTGTGCAGAAACTCGTCTCTTAGTTGTTCATGCCTAGCCAATTTCATGACTTGAGTATACAAGTCGAAATTGGCAAGAATACTGAAATTTCGCAGTCTCAGTTGAACAAAAGGTAAACAGTTGGGAGCGTAAGTGAATCGTTTGAGAACTTGTCAATACAAGTGCCGTTGTGGCTTGATTTAGCCGCATTGAACGCGACACAGTGAATGCCATGACCGATTCAAATGCTTTACTTCCCCACACCGACGTCCTGATTGTGGGAGCCGGGATCACCGGACTGGCTCATGCCGCCGAGGCCGTAGCCCGCGGATTGAGCGTTCGCATCATTGACCGCGACACCCGGGCAGTGGGCGCCTCAGTTCGCAACTTCGGCCACTGCTGTGTGACCGCCCAATCCGGTGAGCTCTTGGAATTGGCCACCGTTGCCCGCGAAGGCTGGCTCAGACACAGCCAAATGGCCGGCTTCTTTTCCGTTGAATCCGGCGGTTTGGCGATTGCCCGCAGCAGCCAGGAAGTGGCCGTGCTGGAGGAACTATCCCAGGCGCGTGGCGGCTCCGAAGTCCAGCTCATCAATGCAGCCCAGGTCCGCCAAGAACTCTCCGGCCATGGTGATCCCGCGATTCAAGCTGGCGCGCTGCTCCGCGACGACATCCGGGTCGACCCCCGTGAAGCAGTCGGGAAGTTGGCTGCCTGGCTGGCCCGGCAGCCCAGGGTTTCCTTCCTGTGGCGCACCTCCTACCTTGGCACTGACCCCGAGGCAACCGAAGACTCCGTTTCCGTGCGGACTTCCCGGGGCACGCTCACGGCATCTCGGGTCCTGGTCTGCGTTGGGCACGACCTGGACTACGTCCATCCTGAGATGGCTGAACCACTTGCCGTGGACCGCTGCGCTTTGCAGATGGCCTTGGTCCGCCCGGCCGCCTCGTTGTCCATCAGACGAGCGGTACTCACCGGCACCTCAATGCTTCGCTACCCGGCATTTGCCGAAACCGCAGCCGCGGTTCAACTGCGGAAAGAATTGGCAGCTGGCAGCCCGGAACTCATGGCCATCGATGCCAATCTCATGCTGACGCAGCGCCCCGACGGCACGTTGATCATCGGCGACAGCCACCACACCGAAACAACAGTGGATCCGTTCCTGATGGAACAAACCTCGGACACCCTGCTCGCGGCCGCCACCAAGCTATTGGGTGCTGGCAACTTTCAGATCCTCCAGCGCTGGCAGGGCATCTATGCCACCAGTCCGCACCAAGACTTCCTCATCGAGGCGCTGGCGCCCAACGTCACGGCCGTCTCAGTCACCTCAGGTATTGGCATGACCATCTCCTTTGGCTTGGCCCGCAAGACATTTGAACAGCTCGAAACCACGTCCGCAACCACGGCAACTCGCTAAGGATTCCATCTTGAAAAAGTCTCTTCGCCTTCTCTCCCTGCTCGCTGTGGCCACTGCCGGCACCATGCTTATGACAGGTTGTGGTGGCACAGCCACTGGCAACACCGCCAGCGCCTCGGAACAAAAGGTCACTGTCTACAGCGCCGACGGCCTGGCTGATTGGTACGGAGCTACCTTCGAGAATTTCACGAAGGACACTGGTATCAAGGTAGAGCTCATTGAGGCCGGCTCCGGCGAGGTGATCTCCCGGGCACAAAAGGAGAAGTCCAACCCGCAGGCCGATGTGATCGTCACCCTGCCTCCGTTCATTCAGCAGGCAGAAAAGAATGGCCTGCTGCAGAAGAACTCTCTGGATCTTTCCGGTGTTCCTGCTGAATCCAAGTCGCCGGAGGGCATGTATGTGTCTGTGGTGAACAACTACGCAGCCATGATTCGCAACACAACAGCCGCCGACAAGCCCGACACATGGCAGGACCTGCTGGATTCAAAGTACGAAGGAAAAATCCAGTATTCCACTCCCGGCCAGGCTGGCGACGGTACGGCCATGTTGCTCGTGCTCCAGAAAATCAAGGGCAAGGACGGGGCGCTTGACTACCTCAGTGCCCTTCAGAAAAACAACGTTGGCCCCAGCGCGTCAACCGGCAAGCTCGGCCCAAAGGTTTCCAAAGGCGAACTGAGCGTGGCCAACAGTGACGTCCAGATGGCGCTGCAGTCCATCAAGGCCGACAAGTCTGCCTTCGAAGTATTCTTCCCCAAGAACAACGACGGCGCCCGGGCCACCCTTGCACTGCCGTACGTCATGGGGCTGGCGGCAGATGCACCGCACCAGGACAACGCCGCACAGCTCATGGACTACCTAATCTCCAAGCCAGTCCAGGAAACCATCTCCGGCTCAGCACTCGGTCTACCCGTCCGATCGGACGTCACCCCGGGCGATGAAAACTTCACGGCGCTGAAGAAGACCATGGACGGTGTCACTGTCTTGCAACCGGAGTGGAATGAGGTCCTCACCGACCTTGATGCCGATCTCAAGGACTACAACACGGCCACCGGCCAGTAATCGTCCCGCGCTCGATATCCGCCACCCTCCCAACAGGAGCACCATGCTGTCCATAACCAAGAAGTCCCGTCACGCCCATCCGGGCGCTCAACACCCAACCGAAGGTCCCGGCGTCGTGCCCCAGAACACCGAGCCACCGGTCAAGGCGGTGGAGCTGCGCAACGTCTCCGTCACGTACGGGACCACAGTTGCCCTTGAAGGGCTGAGCCTGCACGTGGAGCGCGGGGAAACCGTGGCGTTGCTTGGTCCCTCTGGATCCGGAAAATCCACTGCGTTGAAGGCCATCGCCGGCTTTGAACAACCCTCCAGCGGCCAGATCCTGCTCGATGGCAGCGATGTCACGGGAACCTCGCCGGCACAACGCGGAATCGGCGTCGTAGTGCAGTCATATGCTCTCTTCCCGCACATGCGCATTGACTCAAACGTGGCGTACGGGCTCAAGGCGCGCAAGCTCCCCAAGGAACGGGTTGCTGCCCGGGTCAAGAAGATGCTCGAGATGGTGGGCATGGAGGAACATGCACACAAGTTGCCCCGCCAGCTCTCGGGCGGGCAGCAGCAGCGTGTGGCAATTGCCCGCGCACTAGCCATCAAACCCCAGCTCTTGCTGTTGGACGAGCCGCTGTCCGCGCTCGATGCCTCATTGCGCGCCGAGATGCTGATCGAACTTCAAGCCCTGCGTGCGGAGCTTCCCGATATTGCCATGGTCTATGTGACTCACGATCAATCAGAGGCGCTGACACTGGCTGACAGGATCGCCGTGATGCGCAATGCACGACTGGAGGAGATTGGCACCGCTGACGAGTTGTACAACCGGCCCAGGAGCGCATTCACCGCCAAATTCCTCGGCGGCGCGTCCTTGCTTCCAGCCGTCTCAACTACGGTTGCGCGTGGCGGCGGCGCAGTTGCCACCGTCAGGGTGGGCCAACATCGAATGCGAGCCGTGGCCCCTTTTGTCCTGGCTCCCGGGGACCGGGCAAAATTGGCTGTGCGCCCACACGCTTGGCAGCTGGAGACCGGTGCCGACAACGCCGTGGTTTCGATCGAAAACAGCCTACCCGGCCGAGTGGAGTCCGTGCAGTGGCGCGGTGCTGGCCACCGGGTCCAGGTCGATTTGATTGGCATCGCTGAACGAGTAACCGTGGATCTGCCGGCACTATCGGCTGTGCCCACACCAGGAGCCCTTGTGGTGCTCAGCGTCGACGCGCAGCATGCCGTGCTGGTCCCGGCCGGAGATACCCCATGAGTTCCGCTACCTCGACCAAGTCCATGCCAGCCCAAGCCCCCACGATGCCCTCTGGCAAGACGCGCATTGCGTGGCTGTGGCTGGCTGTTCCCCTGCTCTTTGTCGCTGCCTTCTTTGTCTACCCCCTCATCCAGATCGGTGCACAGTCATTTCTGGACAAGTCCGGGGAACCTGTCGGGCTGGAGAACTGGCGCTATGAACTCGCCTCGCCTGCGGTTCAGGCGGCGATGGGAACCACCTTGAAAATCGCCGCCATGTCCACACTTGGGGCCATCGTCTTGGGCACTTTCATTGCCTTGGCGCTGTCCTTTGTTCCGTTTCGCGGCGCAGGATTCATCACCCGACTCATTGAAACCGTGGTTTCTTTTCCGTCGTTTCTGATTCCCTTGGCCTTTAGCATCTTGTACGGCCGCACCGGAGTGGTTAATTCGGTCATGGAGTCCGTAGCCCCTGGCATCCCTCCCCTGAACTTCGTCAACGAGGTACCCGGCGTGGTGCTGGCCGAGATCGCCTTCTACACCCCATTTGTGGTGCGCCCCCTGCTGGCAATATTTTCCCAAGTTCCGCGTGAACTCATCGACGTCGCTGGAAGCCTGGGAAGCAGCCCGTGGGCCATTGTCCGCACCGTCATTCTCCCTGCAGCGGTGCCTGCCTTGGCTGCAGCAGCAGGACTGACATTCCTGCTGACCATGAATGAATTCGGAATTATTTTGTTCACCGGGGCTAAGAACGTCATGACGCTGCCCATGCTGATCTACACGCGAAGTATCGTCACCTTCGATTTCCCCTCCGCAGCCGTCATAGCCTGCGTGCAGGTCTCCCTGTCGCTGGGTGTTTACTGCCTTTACCGTTGGACCACCAAGAAACTTTCCGGAGCTTCACATGCTGCTGCACACTAAATCTTCCAAGTTCACCGTCTGGGCTTTCCTCACGTTGGCACTGCTGCTTCTCATCGGCGCACCGCTACTGGTCACCTTGATGGCTGCTTTTGCCGGCAGCTGGAATGGAGTTCTTCCGTCCAACCCCACGCTGGGACACGTGGTTGGCGCTCTGGCTGCCGACAACCTTTCCTCGCTGATCGTGAGCCTGCAAACCGCTGTATTCGCCAGCCTGCTGGCTGTCTTCCTTGGCACGTGGGCGGCTTTGTGCGCCGCCTCTTCACCGACAAACTCGGCGGTTTCAAGGGTGAGCGACGCGGTGTTTCACCTGCCTGCAGCAGTGCCGTCCGTCGTCGTCGGGCTAGGGATGCTGACGGCTTTTAGCAAGGCCCCGGTACTACTCAACGGCACGGCGGCGATCGTCATTCTGGCGCAGACACTCCTGGTTCTGGCCTTCGCCTACAGCACAGTTTCGGCCGCCGCTCGGGGCGCAGATCCGCTGATTCCCTTGGCCGCGGCAAGTTTAGGGGCATCCCGGTTGCGGGTTCTCCTCACCATCAAGCTGCCGCTGCTGCTGCCTTCCATTGCAGCAGCAACAGGGTTGGCCGTCGCTTTGTGCATGGGTGAATTGGGCGCCACAGTCATGCTCTACCCGGCCAGTTGGCGCACCTTGCCTGTCACGATCTTCACCCTGACAGACCGCGGAGCCCTTTTTGACGCGGCCGCCAACACCCTGGTCCTGATTGCGGTCACGGTTGCAGTGCTGGCTGTTATTGCCAAGTTCCGCGGCAAAACTGCCGTACGGTGACGTCCCAACCGTACGACTGGAAAATCCGCTGGTTAACGGGCCCGTTCCACACGTTTCTCGTCCCAGACAGGCTCGTCTGACTCGTAGACCTTGCCGTCTGAGCCAAACACCAGAAAGCGGTCAAAGGAGCGGGCAAACCAACGGTCGTGGGTTACGGCCAGGACGGTTCCTTCGAAGGAGTCGATGGCCCTTTCCAGGGCTTCGGCCGAGTGCAGATCGAGGTTGTCGGTGGGCTCATCCAGCAGCAACAATGTGGCGCCGGAAAGCTCCAACAGCAGAATCTGGAACCGTGCCTGCTGCCCGCCGGACAAGGAATCGTACTTCTGCTCTGAACTCGAAGCCAGTCCATAGCGATCCAGGGCGCCAGCGGCCGCCTCGCGCCCCATTCCCGAACGGTGCTCATCCCCGCGGTGGAGAATGTCCAGCAACGTTCGCGTCAAAAGGTCTGGACGGGCATGGGTCTGGGCAAAGAAGCCCGGGCGAATGCGGGCACCGAGTTTGACGGAGCCTTCGTGAGGCACAGGCGCAATTTCGACGTCGGACACCGGCTCATGTTCCTTGTCCGGGTCCGAGCCGCCTGCGGCCAAAAGCCGCAGGAAGTGAGACTTGCCTGATCCATTGGAACCCAGGACACCCACCCTGTCCCCAAACCATAGCTCGGTGCTGAATGGTTTCATGAGACCGGTCAATTCCAGCTTGTCGGCGATGACTGCACGTTTGGCCGTCCGCCCGCCCTTGAGGCGCATTTTCACGTTTTGTTCAATGGGCAGTGCTTCCGGCGGACCTTGCTCCAAGAACTGGGCCAGGCGCGACTGGGCGGCTTGGTAGCGGTTGGCCATATCGGAGCGGAAGGCGGCCTTCGTCTTGTACATGTTGACGAGTTCCTTGAGCTTGATGTGCTCCTCGTCCCACCGCTTCCGCAATTCTTCGAACCGGGCGTTACGGTCCTCTCGGGCCTTCACATACGACTCAAAACCGCCACCGTGAGTCCAGCTGGAGGCGCCGTTGATGCCGGGTTCGAGTGTGACAATTCTGTTTGCGGCATTGGCTAGGAGCTCGCGGTCGTGGCTAACAAACAACACGGACTTCTTCGACTCAGCCATTTTTGCTTCAAGCCAGCGCTTGCCAGGCACATCCAAATAGTTATCGGGCTCATCCAGCAGCAGCACCTCGTCGGGGCCGGAGAACAGCGCCTCAAGGACCAAGCGTTTTTGCTCGCCACCGCTAAGGGTTGCGGCTTTGCGGTACTGGGCGGTGTAGAAATCCATTCCCATTGCGGCCATGGTGACTTCGTCCCATGTGGTTTCCATCTCATAACCGCCAACATCGCCCCAGTCGGCGATGGCCTGGGCATACGCCATCTGGCTGGGTTCGTCGTCGCGTTCCAGCATGGCTACTTCGGCCTCGTCAACTGCCTTTCCGGCGGCTGCAATATTGGGTGAGGCAACGGACAGCAACAGATCACGGACGGTGCTTTCATCACGCACCTGCCCCACAAACTGGCGCATGACACCCATGCTGCCCGAGCGCGAAACAGCGCCCTCGTCGGCCTTAATATCCTGGCAAATGATGCGCAACAACGTGGTCTTGCCCGTGCCGTTGGGGCCGATCAGCGCCGTCTTGGTGCCATCGGAGACGCGAAAGTTCACCCCGTTCAGCAGCTGCCGGCCGTCAGAGAGAAAGTAGTCAATGTTTGCAACGTCAATGTGTCCCACACACTAATTCTCCCATCTCCCATGACCAGTGCCATCCGCCATGGGCACTCAGGGTAGTCGGTGGGGATATCCCCACCCTGTATTCACCGGCTGGCATGATGGTTCAAGGACCCCGCCACGGCAAGGATTGAACTATGAGCAACCCATACGCCACACCGGCTCCAAAGTCCTGGCAGATCGTGCGCCCGCAAACATGGCGGCAGATCGGATCGGACCTGGCCTACATCCTGCCCGGCTTCTTCATTTCACTCGTTTCCTTCATCGTCCTGATTACCCTCTTCTCGGTGGGCCTGTCCACGATCGTCATCTGGGTTGGCCTGCCGGTTCTCGTGGCCTGCCTCGCTACGGCCAGGTGGTTTGCAACTGTTAATCGATCCGCGCTGCGGCGCTGGTCTGGCAGCATTCCGCCCGTGCACTACCGAACTCCACAAAAATATACCATTGGTGGCATGTTTAGGACTCTGGCCGATCCACAGCCGTGGAAGGATCTTATTCACGGCGTTTTCGTGTCCTTTACCTACCGGACCGCATCGTTCTGCATAGCCATCACGGTCTTAGGCGTCAGCTTGGGTGGACTGACCCAGTGGATCTGGCTGTGGTTCCTGCCGCCGGGAAATACTCCACTTGCGGAATACATCGGGCTCGATACGTTCCTGGGAGTCAGCCCCAACACCGCGGAGGCTTGGTTTGGGTTGGTCTACGGTGCACTGTTTCTACTACTCCTTCCCTTCATAACGCACTTGTTGGCCACGGCCGATGCCGCCATGACGCGGGCCCTGCTCACGAATGAAAACGCTGCCCTGCGCGCCCGCGGCGAAGAGTTGACCACCAGCCGGGCCCAGATAGTATCTGAGGAGGCCAGCACCTTGCGCAAGATTGAAAGGGACCTCCACGACGGCCCGCAGCAACGCCTCATTCGATTGCAGATGGACGTTGAAGCCGCCCAGCGGCGCATGCTCAGCGATCCAGAGGCCGCCCGGGAGCTCATGAATGGAGCCCTTGAACAAAGCCGTGAGGCCCTCACGGAATTGCGGCAGCTGTCCCGCGGCATTGCCCCTCCCCTGTTGGCCGATCGCGGGCTTCGGACAGCCATAGAGTCACTGGCCACAAGATCAACGGTTCCGGTGACCGTATCCGGCAACTTGGAGCACGGCGCAAGGCTCGTTGAAAGCGCCGAAAATGCCGCCTACTTTGTGGCATCCGAGGCCCTGGCCAACGTTTCCAAGCATTCAGGTGCCACCCACGCGAGGCTCACGGTTCAAATGGGCCCCACCGAGCTATACGTCGAGGTCACTGACGATGGAGTCGGCGGCGCCCATGCGGGGAAAGGCCACGGTCTGGCCGGATTGGTTGATCGGCTTGCCGGCGTCGACGGCTCGCTGGAGGTTATCAGCCCAGCAGGCGGCCCCACCTCATTGCGGGCAAGTATTCCGCTTCGTGCCTGAGCCAGTACTCGCCCCCAGTTCTCACGCCCGGGCCTGGCCACCGGCCGTCGGGCACTACTGTGGAACCATGCGTGTTGTCCTTGCCGAAGATTCCGTCCTGCTCCGTGAGGGCCTGGTTCGACTACTCGAGGAGACCGGAGCCGTGGTCTGCGCGGCCGTTGGGGACGGAACCGAACTACTCGCGGCAGTTCAGGAACACGTCCCCGATCTGCTGATCACGGATGTTCGCATGCCACCTTCCCACCGCGACGAAGGACTCAAGGCGGCCCTTGACGTTCGGGCGCGATTCCCCTCCGTGGCGATTCTGGTGCTTTCCCAATACGTGGAGCTGAGCTACGCCAGTGAGCTGCTGGCCGGCGCATCCAACGGCGCCGGCTTGGGCTACCTGCTCAAGGACAGGGTGGCCCGCTTTGAGGACTTCGCCGACGCCATCCGCCGCGTGACGGCAGGCGCCACGGTCATTGATCCAGAAGTGGTAAGCACCCTGCTGACCAACCGCACGGCCACGGACCCCCTCAACACGCTGAGCCCGCGGGAGTCGCAGGTGCTCGGGCTCATGGCCCAGGGCCTGACCAACGCCGGCATCGCCAAGACTCTCGTCATCAGCGCCGGTGCCGTCGAAAAACACATCAGCGCCATCTTCATCAAGCTCGGCCTGCAGCCGGGCGCCGACGACCACCGCCGCGTTCTGGCTGTTCTGAGCTTCCTTCAGCACGGCGGCTGAGTCAACACGTGGAGAAGGACCCGTCCGCACTTTGCGGACGGGTCCTTCTCTACGTCAGGTTGTGCGTCTTATGCACGACGGCGGCCAGGTTATTGGCCGCCGGTGACGGACGGGGTGCGGCTACGGCTTCCCCACCGGGGGCACCACTGCATTGACAGTGGATGTCACTGACAGACCGGCCTTGTCAGTGGCGCGGTAGGCGGCGGACATGCCATTTTTCCCTGCCTTGATGACGGCCTTGTAGGCCTGCCAGGTGGTGCCGCCGTCGGTGGAGTACTCCACCGAGGAGACGCCGGAGCCGGAATCGGCAGCCGTTAGCTTGATCGTGCGGCCGTTGACTTTCGCCTTCACGGTGGGAACCTGGGTGTCCACCTTGAATTCGGCTGTTGCCTTGGCTTCCTCGACGTTGCCGGCGGCGTCAGTGGAGCGGTACTTGAAACCGTTGACACCCTCGGGCAGTGCGAGCGTCTCGGTGTACGTGCTCCAGGGGCCGTTTCCAATCTGGTATTCAGTCTTGGCGACTCCCACGTTGTCCGTTGCGGCCAGTTCGACACTCGGTGCCGTGGTGTACCAGCCACTGGCGGCGGGTGTCGCCGGTGCAATGGTAGCCGTGGTAACCGGAGCCTGGTCATCGGCGGCAGGAGCCTGCGCGCAGAGGAACTTGGCGTTGCCCCACACGCCGTGGGCGCCGTTGATGTTGCCACCGGAGATCGGGTCGACCTTCAGTTCCACATAGGAGACGCCGGTCAGGTCAATCTCCAGCTTTTCCGGAGCGAAGCCCTTGACCAGCGTGCGGCTCTGGTAAAGCACCTTGCCGTCACCCACCACCGTGAAGATGATGGTGCCGCCGAAGTCGCCTTCCAGCCCGATCTCGGAAGTGAAGCGGGAGCACTGCTCGCCCACGTAGTACGTGAGGTTGGAGGCCGCGTGGACGCCCATGCCCTTCTCGTACGTGGTGGTCTTCGAGTTGGCCGGGTCGGTACGGTCAACAATGGTCAGTGGAACATCGGGTGAAGCTGCCGAGTCCTTGTTGACCACGTCCTTGCCAATGACGCCGTAGCCGTTGGTGGCGCTCACGGGGGTCACATCGGAAATGAAGGTGTCTGCCTCCGGTGCCGTGGGCAGTGGGAAGTCCACAACCTGCCAATCAAAGATCTTGACGTTCTCGGCAACCGGCAGCTGCACCGAGGCAAGCTCCTTGTTGGGGAGCAGGCGTACAGTGCCTGAGTAGATCTGGTAGCCGGTGCTTGTGTATTCCGGGTTGGCAGCCTGGGCCTGGCTGTTGCGGCCCATGGCCTTGACGGCCACCTTGGCGCCCCGGGTGTCGCCCTGGGGCAGCCAGTTGGGGAAGTACGGAGCACCCTTCTGAACGGTTCCGTCCTTGTAGGTTATTGTCAGTTCCGGGCTGACGCCCGCTCCGGCGGCGGCCGAGCCGAGAACGGCCAGGTCGGTGCCCTTTCCGGCCAGGGCGATGGTCTGCCCATTCAGCGCGACGGCATTGTTCTTGTTGGCGCCTGCTTCGGGCCAGGTGTAGTTGACCTCGGTGGGCAGGCCCGCATCCACGGTGACAGTGGACCCCGGAGTCACACCGCCGGCCGGAACAGTGGCGTTCGCAAGCTGCTCGGAGTTGAAGGAGGCGCCGCCGCCGTCGAAGTTGCCGAGCTTGTCCACGAATGCGCCGCTGGCGGTGGTGACTGAGATGTTGTTGAACGCGCCCGCCAGCGATCCATAGGCCACGTACATCTGGTTGGAGCCTGAGACTTCCTGGGTGGCACCCTTGGAGTCGTTGTATGTCGCCTTGGCGCCGATGCTTTGCAGTCCGGCAGCCGAGGCGCTCCCGGGGAGCAGGTCAAACGTTGCCTGGACGGTTGCGCCGGGGGCCACCTGGGCCACCGTTGCGCCCTGTGCGTTGCTCACAGTCCAGCCGGCGGGGACCACGGGGGTGATGACCACGTTTGTCTTGGCGTTGCTGCCGGTGTTGGTGAACGTTGCCGAGGCAGCGGTCTTGCTGCCCTGGAACACCTTGTTTTCCAGGTTCACGGCCACTGCGGCCGCCAAGGCGTCCGAGTCCGTACCGCCGACGGCGGATGTGGCCTTGAGCGTGATGGTTGCCGTTGCGTTGGAGGCAACTGCGCCGGCCTTGACGTGCACGGTTCCGCCAGCATCTGCGGCGTCGTAGTACCAGCTCGTTGCGGCAGCCTCGAGGGCTGTCGCGTCGGGAACCTTGGCCACCGTGGTTGCACCCACGGTGACCGAGGACGGTGCCGAGCCGCTGTGCACGGCCAGATTGTAAGGACGGGCGGCAGCCTTGCCGGCGTAGTCGCCGTCGCGCTTGCCGATGGTGACACTTACGTCGCCGCCATTCTTGGCCGGTGCGGCCACCTTGAATTCCTGGACGCTGGTGGAGCCGTTCTTGTATTCGCGGCTGACCTTGTCATCTTCCTTCAGGGTGAAGGAAGATGCTCCGGCAGGGTAGACGTCAACCGTCAGGGCCGAGTCTTCCGCAACCAGAGAGGCGTTGCGGGCAATGGGGCCCTTGGGCACCACTGCGCCAGCGCGGACGAAGATCGGCAGGGTTTCCAACGGGGCGCTGTAGCCGTTGAGGACCTGGCCGCCCTGGTGGATGGCCCCGGTCCAGTAGTCGATCCACTGCGAGCCGGCGGGCAAGACGATGCCGTTACGGACGGGGGTGGAGGTGGAAACGGGGGCCACCAGATAGTCCGAACCGAGCAGGAACTGGGTTTCGGCTTCCTTGGTGTAGGACAACGGGTCGCTGGGGAATTCCAGCGGCATGCTGCGCATCATGCCCACGCCGTTGGTGTTGGAATCAACGGCAAGCGAGTAGATGAAGGGCATGAGTTCCTGGCGCATCTGCAGGTACTTGCGGTTAATCTCGGTGGCCGCCTCGCCGTAGAGCCACGGGCGCTTGTCCACATTGGACCAGCCGCTCATGGAATACAGCTCGGGCGCGAAGGCCTTCCACTGCAGGTCGCGGACGTAGCTTTCGGCGCTGCCGCCGAAGATGCCGTCCACATCGGAGGCGGTAAAGGCCTGGCCCGAGTTGGTGGCGCCGGCCATGGCCGGTACAGCCCAACGGACGGCGTCCAGGTTGCCGGAGTGATCGCCGGTCCACGGCACACCACAACGCTGGGCACCGGCCCAGCCCTCAACCATGAGGGTGTTGGCGCGGCCCTCGGAATAGCTCTCTATGCCGCTCTTGGCACTTTCACAGCCGGTCAGCGCCATGCGGTAGCCCGCGCCGACCCAGGCGACGTCGAGCTTGCGCAGGGCGATGCCGTCGGTGCCAACTTCCTTTTCCTGGTTGCTCAGCGAACGCTGCGTCCACAGGCCGGTCTTGAGGTTGGCCTCGGCCTCGATGGCCTTGACCGTGTTGCCCAGGCCCTTGTCGGCGCTGTTGGGGTCGTACGGGGCGTTCTTGTCAAAGCCCGCAGCATCCTCGGTGTACTCGCAGCCGTAGCCGTCGTTGACGATCATCCAGCCCGCGGGCATGTTGTTGTCCTTGAACTCCTTGGCCGTTTCGACGGAGTCGTAGGTGTGCTGCTTCTTGGTGGCGTTGGGGTCGGCCGGCGGAGCCTCGCCGCGCAGTGCGCGGTTGTAGCAGTCGGCGTCGCCGTATTCCAGGCCGTACACGGGGGGCAGGTTGGGGCGCCCTGTCAGCTTGGTGTAGCCGTCAAGGCTCTGCTTGTAGTCGCCCACAAAGTAGTAGGCGTCGAAGCGCTTTTCCTTGTGGGTCGTGGTCTCGTTGGCCGTGAACGTGTAGGAGCCGGGAGCAAAGGTGTTGCGCAGGACGCCGTAGCCGGCGCTCGTCATGTAATACGGGACCGCGTTGGGGTGGCCTTCGTCGTCCCAGTCGAAGTTGTTGGAGATGTTGACGGTGGAGCCCGTGTGGACCACGCGGCCGTTCTGCATGCCGCCGCCCAGGAACTGCTCCCCGGCCAGCGGGGCAAGGTGCTGGGTGGTGGAGTTGGCGCCAAAGCTGAGGGCGGACGCTTCCGTCCATACGACGCTGCCGTCGGCGCGCTTGAGCGTAAATGCACCGGAGGCTTTGTTGACTTCCAGCTTCACCTTGGCCGTGGCCATCGTGATGTCACCGCCGGCGTCGGTGACGTTGACGCTGCCTGCCTTAAAGTCGGCAGCACCCACCACGATGTTGGCCGTGCGCGTGGCGTCGACAGGTGATTCGGGCGTGTTGGCCGGATCCGAGAAGGTTCCCGTGGGGGTGGCCTCGAGGCGGAAGTTTCCGTCGTCCAAGAAGGTCACGCGGATGGCGCCGGTGGCGGGGGCCAGGCTGACCACGTTGCCGGCCTTCGTGAAGGAGCCGATGGCACCCAAGGTAGCCCCGTTTTCGACAGGAACTTCGGGCTTAATGTTCGACGCCGCAATCGGCGTACCGGAGGCGGCGAGTGCCGCGGGAGAAAGTGCCAGGGCCGGCAGTGACCCTACGGCCAGCAGGCCAGCCAAAGTCACAGCCGTGGCGCGCCAGCCCATGGCGCTACGGCCCGGTGGTTTTTGCCTCAACTTCGCTGGATGCTTCTCGTGGAGCAGTGACATTCTGGCTCGCTTTCGCCTATTTACGATAGTTAATGACTGAATGCATGATGAAACACGCATTAAGAATCACTTAATCATGTGATCCAGGTCAAGCAAATGACCAAAAGTGATCCATGCCATACGTTTGTGACGAGCATCAGTAGACGGTAACTGTCCAAAAATCTGCAGAAACACAAGAAGCCCTGCCAAGCGTCAAGATTGACGGCTGGCAGGGCTTCTTGTGGTTCTCAACGAATTATGGCGAGGGCACAGCACTTTCTGAGCGAGCCGACTCCGTGGCCTTCACGCCCAATTGACTTTCACTTGCGCTTGCCGATGAAGGGGGCGCAACTGTGGCGATTTGACTGGGCACTACAGAATTCACGCCCAATTGACTTTCACTTGCGCTTGCCGATGAAGGGGGCGCAACTGTGGCGCTTTGACTGGGCACTACAGAATTCACGCCCGGGTCGTCAGTAGCCGATGCTGTGGTTTCGGAAGCCGTCCTGACAGGCTCGGTTGTGGCTGGTTCGGTAGCAACAGGGGGTGCAGTGCTCGGTTCCGCCGTATCCGGCTCCGAAGTGGAAGGGCTGATTGTGGCGGGGTTAGTCGTACTTGGCGCCGTCGTCGCCGGGTTTGTAGTTGCCGGGCTGGTCGTAGCGGGGTTCGTTGTACCTGGCGCCGTCGTTGCCGGGTTGGTTGTACCTGGCGCCGTCGTTGCCGGGTTGGTTGTACCCGGCGCCGTCGTTGCCGGGCTCGTGGTTGCCGGTTTGGTAGTTGGCGGGGTGGTTCCTGGCGAGGTTGATCCCGGACTGGCCGAGGGAGCGTGGCTGGGTTCAGCCGTGGCGGTCGGCCCTGTTGTTGGCGTGGCGGTCGCCGAGGCGGAGGCCTTTGCCCGGGCCAACTCATCCGCCGTGGCGAAGGCCGGCATGGTGAAGTACGTGGATGAACTACTCACGTCCGCCGGTGCATGAAGAATAGTGCCGACGGAGGGGTTCAGGGCGCTGATCATCTTGCCTTTGCCAATGTAAATGCCAATATGCGACCAGTGATTGGGCCCGTCCGGGTTTTGCACCACGATGTCGCCAGGCTGCGGGTTTTTCGTTTCCACCATGGGCAGCCACTGTTCAGTTCGAGGCAGACCCACCCCCGCCTGACGGTAGGCCCATTGCACAAACCCCGAACAGTCCCAACCGTTTTCAAAGCTGGTGCCACCCCAAACGTAGCGGTGGCCAAGGCCCTGATAGGCAGCTATCAAAATGTCTTTGCGTACTTGTGAAATCAACTCAGCTGAGATTTCTGGAATGTCACCACGCATGGCGTCGACCGAGCGAGCCAGCTGCGAGGTGTTCCCATTGGGATCGGTAAGGTCAAAGAGCTCTTTGGCCGCGGACTTTTTGGATAGGACTAGCGTGTTGGCGAAGGAAATCTTCACCCCAAAATCTTGACCCGCCAAGGCATCAAATCCAGCCGGCTCCATGGTGCCGGGGCTGCTGGCCGTGTAAATGGATTCTTGAGCAGCGCGTGCAGCTGCAGCATCTGCGGCGGACGTGTCGACATACCCGGCCGCTACGAATCCGCCGGAGGCTAGCAAGGTACAGACGGCGGCCATGCTCAGCTGGTACGGCCGTGATTTGCCTATCGAAAACGTCACTAGGTAGTCCTCCTGCTCCCTCGCACGCGGTATAGGTGAGCCTACGCCGGTTCCGGTTGACTTGCGGGTTAATTTCCAAAAGAAATCAACATTCCCGAATCAAACAATCAGGCGAACGTATTCACACATTTGTTATGCAAATCCCATCGAATATGTCGGCGTTCTGTTGGAGTCCACATGACGCAAGCAATCACTTGGCCAGTACGTTCTGTGGCCTTGACCGGCACCACGTCACCCTCAACCGGCCTCTCGAATGATCCGTCTGGCGCGAGCCACGGAAATCGCCGCGGTCCGGTTGTCCACACCCAACTTGTCGTAGATGTGAACCAGGTGGGTTTTTACGGTTGCCTCGGAGATGAAAAGGTCCTTCGCGATCGCCTTGTTGCTCATCCCCGTGGCCAGCAGCTGAGCCAATTCCACCTCCCGCGCGGACAAGACAGGCGCAGGGTTGCGAATCCTGCCCATGAGGCGCGCGGCGACCTCGGGCGCCAAGGCCGTTTGCCCGGCAGCGGCCTGCTGCACCGCGGCGCGAATTTGTTCCGGTGGCGCATCCTTGAGCATGTATCCGCTGGCCCCTGCCTCCACGGCCGCCAAAATGTCGGCATCGGTGTCATAGGTGGTCAGAATCAGGACCGGCGGTGCGTCGGCCATCGCCTTGATGGCCCTGGTGGCGCTGACACCGTCCATTCCTTCCCCCATTTGCAGGTCCATCAGCACCATGTCGATCGCTGTACCCAGAGCCTGACCACGTTGAATCTCCCTAATGGCAGCTCCACCTTCGGTCGCCTCGGCAACTACCGTGAACCCCTCAAACTCGGACAACATGGCCCTCAGCCCCGCCCGCACCACGGGGTGGTCATCCACCAGCAAAATCCGAATCTCATGCATCTTTCCCCCCCTGCATCGCACTCGTTCCCTGCCTCAACGGCAGTCGGACGGCCACAACGGTGCCATTTCCCGGAGCCGATTCCACGGTGAAGGTGCCGCCCTGGGCAACCACCCGTTCGCGCAGCGAGCGGAGCCCAAAGCCGCTCCCATCCGCTCTCCCTGCTACGGTGTCGGCGAGTTTTTCCGGCTCAAAGCCACGTCCGTCGTCGTACACGTCCAGGGTCACCTCGCTGCCCTGAAAAGCCAGACTGACGACGGCGGACCGGGCTTTGGCGTGCAGCCAGACATTCGCCAAACTCGCCTGGGCAGCCCGCAGCAGGGTCACCTGGTAGGGCTGCGGAAGTTCAATGGGCTCACCGTCGAGCCGGAAACTACACTTCAAGTTCCCGCTCCTGGCCGCTGCTTCTCGCTGCGTCTTACTGCAGAGCCGCGACAAACTCTCCACCAAAGAGGATTCAGCAAGCTCCGGGGAGGAAAGCCCACGCACAAAGTTGCGGGCCTCGGCCAGATTCTCCGACGCGGTGGCCTCCACCATGGCCAGGCTCCCTTCGGTTGACTCCAGATCGCCGGACGCCAAGCTGCGCCGGGCCGCACGGGAGACCAGGATGATCGAGGAAAAGCCCTGGGCCAAGGTGTCATGAATCTCGCGAGCCAGCCGGGCCCGCTCGGCAAGTACGCCAGCCTCGTGCTGGGAGGCAGAGAGCTCGGTACGGGTACGCCGGAGTTCTTGCGCAGCAAGCCGCTGGTATTCACCCTCCTCATACAGGAGCCGATACGCCTTTGAGGTTGCCACGGCGAAAGCGGCCCCGAACAGCGGCCCCACTATGACGGGTAGCTGCGGCAGGCTCGTTCCGGCAGAGATCCACTGCGCCACAATCACGGCCACTGTCATCAAGATGGTGGTGCCCAGCCCCGCCCAGCGTGGCAAGAGGTGCAGATGCAAGAAGAACAAAGGGAAAACGAGCCACGAGAAATCCACCGACCCGACCATCAGAACGGCCCACAGGATGGTGATCACGGCCAACCAGCCCACAGCGAAACGTCGTGGATTTACTTGCAGAGAACCCGAAGAAAACCGTTTCTCCGCGACGGTTCCCGCCAGATACGTTACGGCCAAAAGGACGGCGAGTGCCAGGAAGAAAAGGCGTCCGTGTTGCTCCCCCGTGGTGATGAGCAGGCGGATGACGCCCACGCCCAACAAGACCGCAAAGCCCACGTGAAGCGCAACGCGCAGGAAGCGCAGGATCGAGCCACTGGTGACGGGAGAGGCTTCGACAGCAGACATGCCACCAGCTTAGGCCCCGCCCCCTCCGGAACCCAGCTGTGGATGGCGAATCAACCAAATGGTTGATTGCACTATCAACCGTGTGGAAGTACCAGGATCAACCATCCCCGCGATGGCTCGGGAACGCTTGAACGAGAGAGTGGAAGTACCAAGAAAAATCTCTGCATCATGAAAGAAGTTCTCCATGTTCCTCGCGATCCGAGACATCCGTTTTGCCAAAGGGCGGTTTGCCCTCATGGGCACTGTTGTGGCCCTGATTTCCCTGCTGTTGGTGCTGCTCTCCGGCTTGACCGCGGGTCTGGGCAACCAGTCAACGTCAGCCATTGAGCAGCTAGGTGGTGGTAAAGCGGGTGACAAGGTCAGCCAGGTGGTTTTTGGGGCGCCGGCGGGCAACGATGCCAAGGCGTCCTATACGGAGAGTCAGGTGACACAGGAACAGCTCGACTCGTGGTCGGGCCGCCCAGGCGTGCAATCTGCGGTTCCCCTAGGCATCAGCCAAAGCCGCTTCCAGGGCGCCGGAGACAGCAAAGGCATTGCCAATGTGGCCGTGTTTGGTGTGGGCAAGGCCATCCCTGGCAACTCAGGCCCAGGCGGGCCGGAAACGGCAGACGGGATCGCGCCGTCGGACGTTAGCGATACAACAGTGGTGATCGGTGAAGGCATCGCGAAAGAACTCACCTTGGCCAGTGGAGATGCCGTAACCATCGCCGGAATCGAGTTCACTGTTGCCGGGATAGTGCCGGACCAGTGGTATTCACACAGCTCAGTTGTCTGGACCACACTGGGCGGCTGGACCAAGATCGCCCACCTCAGCGATCCCTCGCAACTGGCCACGGTTCTGGCCGTGACCTTCCAGCCGGGCGCCAACGTCGACACGGACGCCGCCAACGCAGCCGCCGGAACGGTCAGCGCAACCCGCAGTGGATCTTTCCAAGGGCTGGGCGGTTACAAGAGTGAGAATGGTTCGCTACTGATGATGCAGGCGTTCTTGTACGGAATTTCAGCTCTGGTGATCGTCGCATTCCTGACGGTCTGGACCGTGCAACGCACCCGCGACATCGCAGTACTCAAAGCCATGGGCGCTTCCGGCGGATATCTCCTGCGTGACGCCCTAACCCAAGCAGCTCTGGTCCTGATCGCCGGCGCAGGACTTGGCGGGCTGGTGGGCGTGGCTGGCGGGCTTCTTGCCGGACAGGCAGCCCCCTTCCTCCTGACGCCTGCAACAACTCTGGCGCCCGTGATCGGAATCGTAGTTCTCGGACTGGCTGGCGCGGCGATTGCTGTTCGCAAGGTCACCCGAGTCGACGCCATGATTGCCCTCGGCGGCAACTAACTAGTAAGGAAATCCCATGACAGCCTTGAACCTCATCAACGTGACACTGAACTACCCCGACGGCGAAGGGATCATGACGGCCCTGGACTCGGTCAACCTCGCTGTTCAGCCCGGCCAATTTATCTCCCTGGTAGGTCCCTCCGGATCGGGAAAGTCCAGCCTGCTGGCCGTGGCCGCCACTCTCATCAAACCCACCTCGGGGCTGGTGATGATCGACGGCGTCGACACCACCGCGCTGAGCGAGAAGGAGCTGGCCGCCCTGCGCCGCAACAAGATCGGCATCATCTTCCAGCAGCCGAACTTGTTGGCGTCCCTGACGGCCGCTGAGCAGCTCATCATGACCAGCCACCTGCGCGGAGGCTCGCTGCGCGCAGCGGGAACACGAGCCGCGGAGTTGCTGGAGCTGGTGGGGCTGGGCGGCTCCTCCGGAAAACGTCCGCATCAGCTCTCCGGGGGCCAGCGCCAACGCGTCAACATTGCTCGCGCTCTCATGGCGCAACCGAAGGTCCTGCTAGTTGATGAGCCCACCGCTGCCCTGGACCATGAGCGCAGCGAGTCCATTGTGCGGTTGCTGCGGGAGGTCTGCGACGAATTCAACGTAGCAACAGTCATGGTCACCCACGACACCGAGTTCGTCCCGCTCACCGATGCCATGGCCTCCATGCGCGACGGCGTTTTGGCAGCTCCCGTGGCTGCGTTACCAAGCCTTGGCTTCCGCTAAGGGACGCACGGGGAAGGCAGAGAATGTCGAAGGATGCAATAGCATAAAGGAAATGGACGTTTAGACCAGCGCGATCGGAGCCACCCTCATCATGAAACGCCTTGCAGCCTTTGCCGGCAGCTTGCTTCTTGCCTTGACCATCTCTTCCTGCGGTGCCACAACCGGCCCCGTTGGCACTTGGGGTGACGGCTACAACACTGACAAGTTGCCGTACCTGGAGATGTCACTGGCCGCCGAACATGACCCGAGTTTCGATCAGGCAGGATTCATTACCGGCAGCGACGGTTGCAACCGTCTGACCGGTCAGTGGTTCCTGGCTCAGGGCAAGCTCAGTTTCTCGCAATTTGGCAGCACCACAAAGGCGTGCGAAGACATCGACACCTGGCTCTCCAAGACGGCAGGCGCCACCCTCGAGGGTGATGTACTGACCCTGACGGACGCCAGTGGCGCCGTCATCGGCACCCTGGACCGGCGCAACTAGCCCCCAGCTCCTCCCCAATTCAAGCCGCTGACGCGCCTTGAATTGGGGCCCCTCGGAGCTGTGGGCCCAAACTCTCGAATCATTTTGGCTACAGCCCCAACGCCGGCGCCGGAAGGCCGAAGGTGTTCTTCAGTGCCGATCGGGCCGCCAGCCAGCCACCCATCCCGTGCACCGAGGGCCCTGGTGTTGTTGACGCAGAGCCGAGGTACACCCCGGGCACCGGGGTTCGCCACGGATCAGGGGAAATCACGGGACGTTTCAACAGCTGCATCATGGTGACGGCCCCGGAGCTGATGTCGCCGTCGATGTAGTTCGGGTTGTAGCGGCCTACGTCCTGTGCGGTTTGCGTATGGGTGGCGAGGATCAGGTCCCTGAAGCCTGGGGCCTGCCTTTCCACGGCTCGAATGATGGCGTCCGTGCAGTCGCGGGTGGACCCTGCAGGTACATGGGTGTAGGCCCAGAATGTTTGGTGCCCCTCCGGTGCGCGGCTGTCATCAACCACCCCCGCCTGCACGGCCAGCACGTAGGGGTTCTCAGGATGCCTTCCGGCCAAGACTTGATTCTCGGCGGATGCAATGGATGCCCGGGTCCCGCCAAGGTGAAGTGTCGGGGCCTTGCGAAGTTCCGAGGCCGTCCACGGAACGGGACCGGAAAGAGCAAAATCAACCTTGCACACCCCTGCCCCGTACTTGAAAGAATCCAGTTTGCGTACATAGTTGGCGGGCAGCTCTTTGCCTGCCATTGCCACCAGGGCTCGCGGCGTGGTGTTGAAGATGACTGCCTTGGCGCCCGTTGCTGATTTGAGTTCGGAAAGACTGTCCACGCGGTGCGCCAGCTCAATCCGGCCGCCATGAGCCTGCAGGTCCTCAGCCATGGACTGGGCAATAGCCTGCGAACCTCCCCGTGGCACGGGCCATCCGCCGGCATGTGCCAGAACTCCCAGAAGCAAGCCCGCCCCCGCGGTGGACAGTGCAGGAAGCCGCCCAATGGCGTGCGCACCAACGCCCGTCAACATGGCCGGTGCCGTGCCTTCCCTGAAGCCTAGGTTCCAGGCCGGAGTGCCCTGCAAGAGCGTGCGCGCGCCATACTGGATCGCTGCGAGTGGGTCCGCGGGGAGCCGCAAGAGGCTTCCCTGCGTGAAATCAATGACGCCCTCCAAACGATTGAGCAGTGGTGTCATGAGGGTTCGCCAGGCTCGTCCGTCAACACCGAGCGCATCAACGGTGCGTTCCAGGCTGCGGTAGGCAATCCCGGCCCGGCCGCCGTCGAGCGGGTGACCGTAGGAAACTTCCGGAACAATCAACTCAATCCGGCGGCTGAGTTCAAAGGCATTGAAAAAAGGCGATGCAAGCGCCATGGGGTGCACGGCGGCGCACACGTCGTGATGGAATCCCGGTAGCGTCAATTCCTTGGTCCGGGTGCCTCCGCCAACTGAGTCGGCGGCCTCAAAAATTTGCACCGAAAGCCCCGCGCGGGCCATCGTGACGGCTGCCGCCAGTCCGTTGGGGCCGGAACCCACTACGGCCACGTCAACCATCCTGGGAGTCCTTCGGTACGGATGCGTCCTGCGGTGCAGCCTCTGCGGAAGGACCCCGGAAGGACTCCTCGGCCTCGTCCAGCAGCGCAACCGCCGGATCCCCCGGAGCGTCAAGGAAGGCACCGCCCTGAGCATCGGCAATTGGTCCACGGCGCACCACATCATGCCCGGTAACGTATATATCCCTGATGGTCAGCCCAATCAATACGCACGTGGCAGCGCCGGAGAGCACCGCAGCCATGACAAAGTACGGGGCATCGATGGCGTGCTGGTTGCTGATGTTGCCCAAGGTTTTGCTGCGGAACAGCATCAGTGCGATGAAATGCGTCAAGACCGCCGCCTGCCACAGGAGCACCGGACGCCATCGAGGCATTGCCAGCGCCACCAAGGGCACCAACCACAGCGCGTGCCACGGTTCAGTGGTCTTGTTGATCACCACGAAACCGGCCACGGCTACGAAAATAAGTTGCCCCACCCGGGGTCGCCTGGGCGTGTAGAGGGCAAGGTAGGCCACCGCCAGAAGCAGCGCCGCCAGCAGAATCGCAGATAGCGCATTGACCATTCCAATTCCCATGACGGGCATGCCTACTTGTGCTGCAAGGATGTTCCACCCGCCATAGATGGACGATTCAGACGACTCGGCCGCAATCAACGCCTTCAAATACTCTGGGATCGCGGGCGGATTCGTCGCCATGATGGGCGCCAAAAACAGTAGGAGGGCAATCGCCGCAGCGGCGATCATTTCAAGCATCCTGGTGGCCCGGCCCGCCCTGATACCCAGCAGCAACAGAACCAGCAGAATGAGAATCGGGTAGGGTGCCGCCAAACTGGCAATCCCTAGTACCGCACCCGCCCAGAGTGTACGACGCCGGGCAAAAAGGTAAAGCGCCAGGCTCACCAGTGCCACCGCCCAGAAATCCCAGCTGACATAGGCCATCAGCACCAGAACGGGGCTGGTCGCGACTATGGCCGCGTCCCACGGCCGCCGGCCCGCGGTACGGGCCACCATAACCACGGTGGCGATCCACAGCGCGGCAATCAAAATGGCGTTGAGGTCAAAGAAAGCTAGCTGCCGCAGTGCCCCATCCCCGGAGGCCCGAGTCATCCAGGCCGTAATTCCCGCGATCCACCCGGCTATAACCGGTTGGCTAAAGGGTGAACCCTCACTGAAGAACGGGAAGTGGGTGGCTAAGCGGTCCTCCACAAATGCATTGGGGAAAACTGACCAGCACACGGTCGATTGCTGATCCGGAGTGGTCCACCCCATCGTGCGGCAATGAGACTTTGCCATGACAGCGATGAACGCGGACACCGCCGCCATGAGAATGAGGACCCGTTCCACCGTGAAGAACCCCGGATTGGTGATTCCCGGCGCCGTGCGCTTGCCCAGCGGACCACCCACAGGTTCCGTCAGGGTGCGCAGTAGGGAATCGCTGCGCGAAGGCACAACAATGGGATGCCGGGATGAAGTCCCCGAAGCCTGTGAATCCTGCATGACCACGAGCCTACCGCTTCCCACCGGCAACCCGACCGCGGCTTTATCGCGTTATGAGCACTGTTTCAAGGGTGCAGGCGGAAAGCCCGTCACAGACCCCACTGTTCAACGGCGGGGGTTTTCTTGTCCCAACCCAGAGTGCAAACCTTGGCCGTGCCCAGGATGAAGTGACGCCCTTCGCCAGCAGGCAGACCCAACCAGCGCGCGGTGAGGATCCTCAGGAAATGTCCGTGGGCCACCAGCAGGACGTTGGCGGGAGCACCATCTTCCCGCTTGACTGCGCGAACCCGCTTGACGATCTCATCGGCACGCGCGCCAACATGCTCAAGTGCCTCGCCGTTCGGCACGCCACTGTCCCAGATCAGGTAGCCCGGGTTTTCAGCGCGTACTACGGCGCTGTCAATGCCTTCGTAGTCACCGTAATCCCATTCCACGGCGTTGGGCTCCTGCTGGGCATCGGGGAAGCCAGCCAAGGAGGCTGTACGCTGCGCACGCTGCAACGGGGAGGTCAGGACCAGATCAAAGTCGACGCCGGCAAGCGTGGCCTGTGCGGACCGGGCCTGAGTCTCCCCAACCTCCGTTAACGGCAAATCCGTCAGCCCCGTGTACTGCCCACTGCGCGACCATTCGGTTTCTCCATGGCGCAACAGCCACAGCTTGGGACCACCCGGAATGGGTGCGGCTGCAGCGGGTGAGGATCCAGTTTGGCTCATGGTCTTATATTCCAATCAATGCATGTATCTAGGGGTGCTGTTTGGTCTAGGGAGTTTCCGCCGCGTCACGCGGAGCGCTGGATTCGAGTTCCTGGTCTTTAGACCCAGCGCCTTCGGGTGCTGCAGCTTCGGGCTGCTCGACCCACCACGTCCGAAGTTCTTTTTCTGCTTCTTCCGGGCCCAACGGTCCGCGTTCCATGCGAAGTTCGAGCAGGAAGTTGTATGCCCGGCCCACAACCCGCCCGGGCTTGATGTTCAACAAGGCCATGATGGCCCCGCCGTCCAAGTCCGGTCGAATCGAGTCAAGCTCTTCTTGTTCAGCCAAAACAGCAATACGTTGTTCAAGATCATCGTAGGCAAAGGACAGCCTGTCGGCCTTACGTTGGTTACGCGTAGTGACGTCCGATCGCGTCAATCGGTGCAGTCGCTCCAGTACGGGGCCTGCATCTGTGACGTACCGGCGAACGGCTGAGTCAGTCCACCCCGCTTCTCCATACCCATAGAAGCGCATGTGCAGCTCCACCAGGCGGGAAACCGCTTTGATCGAGTCATTGTCAAAGCGCAGCGCTTTCATCCGCTTTGCCGTGAGCTTAGCCCCGGCCAGGTCATGGTGCCGGAAGCTGACCCCGCCGCCGGGTTCAAAACGGCGGGTTTTGGGCTTGCCGACGTCGTGCATGAGGGCCGCGAAGCGCAACACGAAGTCAGGGCCGGGAACGGGACCATCCGGGCCGGTCTCCAGGGCAGCAGCCTGCTCCAGTACCTGCAGGGAATGCTGGTACACGTCCTTGTGGCGGTGGTGTTCATCGCTTTCCAGCTTCAGTGCAGGAACTTCAGGCAGCACCAGATCGGCCAGCCCGGTCTCAACCAGGATGTCGATGCCAGCTCGGGGATGGGCGCCGCAGATCAGCTTGACCAGCTCATCCCGGACCCGCTCCGCCGAGATAATACTGATCCTCTCGGCCATTCCCTTCATGGCCGCCAGGACCTCAGGATGGAGCGAGAAGCCCAACTGGGACGCAAAGCGGGCTGCCCGCATCATGCGCAAGGGGTCATCCGAGAAGGAGTCCACGGCAGCCCCAGGCGTGCGCAACAGCCCGGCGGCCAAGTCCTTGGCGCCACCAAAGGGATCAATGAGTTCCATCTCGGGCAGGCGCAAAGCCATGGAATTGACGCTGAAGTCACGGCGCTGCAAATCGTCAACCAGCGACCGGCCAAATGCCACGACGGGCTTTCGGGAATCGGGATCATAGGCCTCGGCTCGGTAAGTGGTGACCTCAATGAGCAACACCTCTTTACTGGCGTTGCGTTTGCGGAAGCCGATGGTGCCGAATTCGCGACCCATCTCCCAGTGCGAATCCGCCCATTTTTTGGCCACCTGAAGAATTTCATCGGGTGTCGCGTTGGTGGTGAAGTCCAAATCCGGTGAGGTCCGCCCCAAGAAGAGGTCGCGGACGGGTCCTCCCACAAGAGAGAGTTCAAAGCCGGCGTCGGCAAAGAGCCGGCCGAGCTCAAGAACCACCGGGTCAAATTTTGAGGTATCGAGCGCTAAATCCATGGTTCCTTAAGGATGCCAGACTTTTGCACTCGTGCGATTGCCCCGCCCATAGCCATCGCGGGGACTCTGCGGAAACCACCCCGGCCACCTGTCATCATCCATGACCAAAGATAGCTAGAGTGGACTGCATGGTTCACCCCGTGCCGCGCGCGCCGAAGAGGAATCCATTGCCAGCGGCAATGGGTTCTCTGGTTGTGCCCGCAGCATCGAGCGCGCCGAGCCAGCTGCCCACCGTTGAAGAAGTTTCCGCGGGCGGCGTGGTGATTGAGATGCACGACGGCGTACCCCAGGTAGCGATCATTGCCCGCATCAATCGCGGTGGCCGGCTCGAGTGGTGCCTGCCAAAGGGTCACCCGGAAGGTGCGGAAACGCACGCTGAGGCCGCTGTGCGTGAGATTGAAGAAGAAACCGGCATTGCTGGCGTTGTCCTGGCCACCTTGGGCAGCATTGACTACTGGTTCACCGTCAGTGGTCACCGCGTGCACAAGACCGTTCACCACTTCCTGCTGCGCGCAACAGGCGGCTACCTGACCATTGAAAACGATCCGGACCATGAGGCCGTTGACGTTGCGTGGGTTCCCTTGGGTGAGCTGGCAAAAAAGCTCTCTTTCCCCAACGAGCGGCGCATCACTGATCTGGCCCGTGAATTGCTGCCCGAACACTTCTAGTCTGGCGCCCACCCACTGGCACCAGTGTTCGTCCCCACACTCGAAGAATTGGCCGCTGCCAGCACTCTTTGAGCCTCCAGTGAGATGATGGAAACAATGTCTAGCCATGAACGGGTCAACGTCCCGCCGAAACCCAATGCAGCGCCACGGTCTGCCTCTGCGCCAGTCAGTTTGGATACTTCCATGTTGACAGCTGTACAAGCTTCCCCGCAGGCGGCCATGCAGGCAGTGCCACATACCCAACTGCAGCCCGCAGCCACTCACATCAATGCCGGCCGGGCGCCGTCGTCCATTGCCAGCTTGGTGGACGAGGAACACGGCAATGCTGCCTCCGGTCAGCCTGAACCGGGCAGGGCCGCATCAGGCAAGGGTGTGCCCAGCGCTGCCCGCTCGGGTGCATCGATGGCCATCGGTACGTTGGCCTCGCGCATTCTTGGTTTCGTCAAGGGAATCGTTCTCGGTATTGCGATCGCAGACACGGCCATCGCAAATATTTTTGAGGGCTCCAACAACCTCCCCAACTTGATCTTCCTCATGATTGCCGGCGGCGTGTTCAACGCGGTTCTGATCCCACAGATCGCCAAGGCCAGCAAGCATCCTGATAAGGGTTCTGATTTCATCTCCAGGCTCCTGACCTTGGGTGTTCTGGGCTTGTTGGCCCTGACTGCGGTGGTCTTGCTGCTCGCTGCACCCATCATGGGGTTGTCCACCTCATTCACCGGCAAGAAGCTGGAGTTGGCCATCATCTTTGGCTTGTTCCTTCTGCCGCAGATCTTCTTTTACGGACTGTTTTCCCTCCTTGGTCAGGTACTCAACGCCCACAATTCATTTAGGGCCTACGCCTGGGCGCCAGTCGTCAACAACGTGGTGGCCATCGTTGGCCTCCTGGTGTTCATTCTTGTTGCCGGCAGCTCCGCAAGCACCTCGCACACTGTAGACAACTGGACCATGGGCCAGACCTGGATGTTGGCCGGGACAGCCACGCTCGGGATCGTTGTACAGTCGGCCGTGCTGCTAATCCCGGTGCACCGCCTTGGCCTGAACCTGCGTCCCAAGTTTGGGTGGAAGGGTACCGGTCTCGGTGCCACCGCCAAGGTTGCCGTCTGGACCATGGGAACCATGATCATTGGCAACTTGAGCTTCATCATCATTATGCGAGTTGCCACCATCCCTGCCGGCGGTGACGATGCCCCCGGGAGCAGTTCCAACATCCCAGGAATCTGGGCGCTAAACCGGGCCACCGAGTTGTACATCATGCCGCACTCCATCATTGCCCTGTCCATTGCCACGGTGATGTTCACAGCAATGGCCCATGCTGCCGCTGACAAGGACATGTCAGCGCTGCGTAGCTCTCTAGGCTCGGCACTGCGAACCACGGGCATGGCCACCGTTTTTGCGGCTGTCGCCTTATTGGTCCTCTCCGGCCCCTTCGGCATGCTCTTCAGCGGAGGCCACGAGAACGTGGGTCGCCAGATCGCCATCACGCTGTCCATCCTGGCCATCGGAGCCCCGTTCTACAGCATTAACTTCATCCTGAACAGGGCGTTTTATGCGCAGGAGAACGCCCGCGCCCCGTTCATCATCCAATGCATAATGGTGTGCATCGGCATGGCTTCGGCTCTCTCAGCGGCGCTGCTGCCCGAAGAGTTCATCATCTACGGGCTTGCGGCCAGCTACACCCTGACAAATGTCTTGGGGCCCATCGTCAGCCATTTCTTCCTTCGCGCCAAGCTAGGGAATTACGGCGGAGGACTCATCATGCGCGCCCACATGCGCTTCCTGGTGGCAGCCCTTGCGGCCGGCATCATCGGTGAACTTGCGTTGCGCCTCTTCGGCAGCTCCGTGACCAATGGATTCATGTGGTCCTCAATTCCCGCGGCCGCCGCCACCCTCGCCGTCGTGGGTACCCTCATGGCCGTGGTCTACATAGTGGTTCTGAAGCAAATGCGAGTTGCCGAAGTTGACTCTCTACTCAATCCCCTACTTGCAAAGGTTCGCAATCGCCTTCCTTCCAGATAAGAAAATTTCCTTAAGTGGTAGCGGCCTGTCAAGACCGCAACCATGGAACTTACCGCATTTTCCTATAGAATCAGTCAAAATATGGCTTCGCGTGCACAACTCGCACCAGCCCCGTGCATTAAGAGGAGGATTTGGTGCCACAACCTATTGATGTGGGATCCATCCTGGGCGGCCGCTACAAGGTGACCGGACGTATCTTGGCCTCAGCCGAGAACGACGTCATCCTTGATGGACTGGACCAAGTCCTAAACCGACCAGTCAGTATATTGGTGTCGGCTGTTGAGAATTCCGCGAACCTTACACAGAGTTCACGCGAGGTGGCCATTGGCACACGCGTCTCCAACGTCTCCATTTTGGACCTTGGCGTTCAGGACAACAGCACCTACCTCATTGCCTCCAGGACTACACCGGCGGACCTGCTGGATCTTGTTGTCCCCACGGAACCGGCCGAAGACGTCTACCAAGAGCCGTTCTTTACCGACACCCTAGGTACCGAGATCTTCGGAAAGGCCCGCGATGCGGCGCCGGCCGGTGGCGCCTACGTGTATGACGACAATTCACAGCTTCCTCCCTCAGCTGCACTGCCCAAGGTAACTAGGGAACCAGTGCGCCCTGCTGCCCCTGTGCGGCCAGCGGCAGCCACTCCGGCGCCTACCGCCGCGGTCACTTCCACGCCCGCCCCGGCAGCCGCCGTCGTCCCTCCTGTTGCAGCCGCCGCGGCAACGCCTCCGGCACAGGAGAAGGTGACTCTCTGGGACGAGGAAGACTACGGATTCATCAACGAGGATCATGACGAAAACGCCGCGGACGCCCGCCGCGCGAGCACCTTTCCGGCTGAATTGCGCGGCTCTGGCGATGAATATGCTGAGCCGGAATTGCTTGACGATGAAGATGATGAAAACGCTCCGCGTACCGGTGGTCGTGTCCTGACCGGTGCCATCGTTGGTGTTTTGTTGATTGGCGCGCTGATTTTCGCTTTCCAGCACGTCGGCAGCTTGTTTGACGGTTCAAGTAATCAAGCGGGTGGCACAACCTCCGCCGCCACTACACCGGACGCCACCGCGGAGCAGACCTCGGATGCTCCGGCAGAACCGGCCCCTGTTGCTCCCGTGGTCAAGAACCTCACCGACATCACCACCTACGCCGACGGCGTTCAGAACTACAGCGAAGCCTATTACCCGCGCCTGAAAGATGCCTTCGATGGCAACAAGGCAACGTACTGGCCCACGGTGGAGTTCTCCAACGCTGACTTCGCCAACCTCACCGAGGGCATTAATCTGGTGGTGGAACTTGCTGAAGAATCAACCATCAGCTCCGTGACGATCAACCAACTTGCCGGTACTGGCGGACAGTTCAATATCCTGGCCAACAGCAAGCCCGAGCTTGAGGGCGCCACGAAGATCGGCAGCGGCTCGTTCAGTGCTCCTGATTTCACCTTGACTGCCGCGCCAGGTGTGAAGGCCAAGTACGTCATTATCAGTTTTGCCGAATTGCCCAAGCTTCAGCCGTTCAACTCTTACCCGTACGGTTTGAAGATCACCGAAATCAGCGTTAAGTAGCCTATATTCGTGCCGCGCCCGGCGTGGTGGAATAACCGCGCCCTCGGGCCGGTTGTGGATAACGAAGGTCCCAGTGGGCCGCCCTGGTGCGGTTCCATCAAGAAGGAAGAGGAACACCCACCCGTGAGCACGCAAGTCACCCCCGCAAGCGATGTCCGTGATGTCATCATTGTAGGTTCTGGTCCCGCAGGATACACCGCAGCGATCTACACCGCCCGCGCGGATCTCAAGCCGCTCATGATAGCTGGCTCCGTTACCGCTGGCGGCGAGCTCATGAACACCACCGAAGTGGAAAACTTCCCCGGCTTCCCTGACGGAATCATGGGCCCTGACCTCATGGAAAACCTGGGCCAGCAGGCTGAAAAATTCGGTACAGAGATCATGTACGACGACGTCACGTCAGTCGAGCTTGAGGGTGCCGTTAAGACTGTCACGCTGGCCGACGGCCAGGAATTCAAGGCTCGTACCGTCATCATCTCCACCGGTTCCGCCTACCGTGAGCTGGGTGTTGAAGGTGAGAAGCGGCTTGTAGGTCACGGGGTAAGCTCCTGCGCAACCTGCGACGGTTTCTTCTTCAAGGGTCACAACATTGCCGTGATCGGTGGCGGAGACTCCGCTATGGAAGAGGCAATCTTCCTGACTAAGTTCGCAGAATCGGTTACCGTTGTGCACCGCCGCGATACCTTGCGGGCGTCGAAGATCATGGCGGATCGCGCACTCAACCACCCCAAGATCAAGTTCATCTGGAACTCGGAAGTTGTTGCCGTTGAAGGCGATGCAAAGGTCACTGGCGTTCAACTGAACAACCTGTTGACTGGCGAGAAGAGCCAACTTGCCGTAACGGGTGTGTTCGTGGCGATCGGCAACGATCCTCGCGTTGACCTCGTCAAGGGTGCACTCGAACTGACAGACGCCGGCACAATCGCCGTAGAAGGCCGCACCTCCAAAACCAGCCTCCCGGGCGTTTTCGCGGCCGGCGATGTAATCGACCCCACGTACCGACAGGCCATTACGGCCGCCGGCTCGGGGTGTGCCGCCGCCCTTGATGTGGAGCACTTCCTAGCCCAGCAGGATTCCTAAGAGAAAGTAGTTCGCTATGAGCAACGCAAAGAGCGCAACAGATGCAACATTCGACGACACCGTCTTGAATTCTGAGAAGCCTGTCATTGTGGACTTCTGGGCCGAGTGGTGCGGGCCGTGCCGCAAACTTGGTCCCATCCTCGATGAGATCTCGGTTGAGTACTCGGACAAGGTTGAGGTCGTGAAGGTTGATGTTGATGCCAATCCTGGCATCTCCGCCAAGTACGGAATTACCTCAATCCCCGCTGTATACCTGTTCCAGGGTGGCGAGGTCACTGGTACCGTTATCGGTGCACGCCCCAAGCAGTACTTCGAGAAGGAATTTGCAGACGTCTTGAAGTAGACGCCGCATTTGGCCCAATGGGCCGCTGCTAATCATAAAAGCTGTGGATCGGACATTGTCCGGTCCACAGCTTTTTAAGCCGTACTTTCTGGCTTCTCCCAGATTGATTCTAAGCGTCAAAAATTCTTGCTGTGTATCCGTGGTTTCACTCTTCTTTGGTGCTGAAGTCGTCGAAATACCACCCTTTGACGGTTTCACGTGAAACCGTGTTGGCGGCGCGCCGTCTTTGTGTTCGAACGGCGGCTTCATTCCATCAATTAGTCAGGTGGAATATATATACACATATTAATACCTTGACATTTAACTACTAGTACCTAATGACAGGAAGGTAGCTAAGGGCAGTTCTTTGAATTTCCCGAACGATCGGGAAGGTTCAACCGCCACAGTTTCTCTGGCGGAGGGCATCGCTGGAATCGCAGTCCCAATAGTTGCCCGCTGTCCGCTGATATCCTCACAATGGATTTCCTGCCAGAGGTCTGATCGACGATTGCACCGACGCCATTGCAGCTTCGAAGAAACATCAGAATCGCTGTGCCGCCAGGGTCGCCGTCTTGGTGGAGAATCTCCAATCATCCGTGGCTTTCGAGGGATCGATCCTCACGCTCGACCCCTGGCAGCAGGCCAACTCACTCGCCGCAATCAAGGCTGAACTGGCAGGCGCTCTCCACGTCGCCGAGGGTGCCGCTGAGCGCCTCAAGGTTCAGTTCGGCGCCTTGGTGCGTGATCTGACTTCTACATTGGCTGCCATCGAATGTGGCGAACTCGGTTGGGACTTCGCGGTCATTATCGCGGAACAGACCTGCTTGCTTCATGCAGCCGAAACCGCCCAAGAAGGCATCGATGCCTTCGACGAGCTACTTATGGCCAAGGCTCGCGATGCTCACCTCAACAGTTTCCGCGAAATGGCCCGACGTCGACGTGAACGCGCACACCCGGAGACCATAGTCCACCGCACTCGTCGAGCTTACGCCGACAGGTCCCTGCGCGTCAGCAGATCCCGAGACGGTATGTCGTGGCTCAGTTTCTATGCCCCGTCCCCACACTCGAAGGCATCTGGGATCAATGTACGCTCACCGCCCGGGCATCTCAGGGGCCACACGAACGGCGGACACTAACCCAGCTACGCGCCGACGCTAGTGCTCAGCAAACATCCAATTAGGCCTCACCCACCGTCCATACGGATCAGGAACCGCCTGACGACGAGTACGGTTCCGGTCCTTGTCGTGGCAGAACCATCATTTACTCGTGGCAGACCCCTGTATTTGATGATCCAGCTTTCATGGATCCGGACGTTCGCAACCTCCCCGACTGGCACCCCTCCTCCAAACCGCCGGATCTGTCACCGCCACTAACATCTACTGAACCACGTGGCTCCGCTTCTACGGGGGTGGTGTGGCCGGCCGCTCCCACAAGCCATGCCGGTAGTACTAATATCCGCTTTGTATCTCCTAGGGGTGAGCAACGAGCCAGCCTGGATGGAAGGCGTCGGGCCCAGCAACATGGAGGTTGCCACGCGCCTCACTGAGAAAGACGCGTCTATGTATAGGGTCTTGACAGATCCCATCAGCAAACGGCCGCTCGATATGGCTCCGGGCCGCCACAGAATCACCTAGGCGATGCGGACCATGCTGCGAATCAGGGGTGAATATTGCCAATTCCCGGGTTGCATGGCGAAGGCAGCAACCTCAGAAGTTGACCATATTGTGAACTTCCAGAGTGGCGGCACCACTTTCGACAATCTTGAATCGCTATGTCTTCATCATCATTTGCTCCGACATTTCAAGGATGACAAGATCCGTGCCGGCGAGTAACGCTCAGATCAATTTCCGGAGCCTGACGAGTACTCGAATGGGACAAATTGTCCAGAGCCTCCGGCTGGTAACTACCCCGATAGTGTCGAGTAGGAACGTTTGAATCCCCATGTTCTAGATTCCGGGCACGCCCTTCTACCGGCAGGAATCCCTGAGATTGCAGGAAGCCAAGTTGCTGGACAGCCAATCGTTTCACGTGAAACACCCAACGAGCCCCCGATCGGTTTACCTGCCCGAGGAGCCACAACCGAGCCGAGCACGTTTGCGTGAATCGCTGAGCAGAGATCCCAACGCCCCGTCCTTGGAGACGTCATTTCAGTCCATCATTGGGCACCTTTCTCGTCCATCGCATCGATTCCCTGTGAAATCCCATTAGGCGTCCTGCCCGCGTAATCGTGGCCACAAGCAACCAGCTTTCGCCTTGAACGCTGCATTCCTTGGTGTGAGGACTCATGATGTATTGGACACGAATATCTCATGAGATCGTGGACCGTTCCAGCGTTGTCTCTGTACGTGACCGCATTGAATGCTGCTCCGAGAGACCGCATTGCCGTTGTCAGTTGGCGTGCTGATCCCCCTCCCGGGCCGTGTCGATGTTCTGCAGGAGGCACAAGGTCTCGCGGGCGCGGTTCTGCGAAGTCAGGGACCTGGCAGTGACCCAGGGTGCTGCTGTTGCTGGCGACCCGGGCGGCGCTAGGGAAATCGGGCTGGGACCACGGTCCACTGAGCGTGGTCGCCACGCTCGAACGCCAGGGAGTGAAAACCGCTTCCGTCTCGACCGTTGGGAGGATTTTCACCTCTGCCCAGGTGCTGACCTTTCAGATCATCGATGACCATTCACGCCTGACGGTGGCCTCGCTAGTCGCCTCAGGCGAGACCAGCGAGGTGGCCATCAGGGTCGCAAAGAATAGTGCTGGAACACCACGGGCAGCCCAAGAGTTCCTCTCCGACGACGACATGGCTTTGGGCCGCTGCAGGCGTGGCAGACGCGGAGTGCTGGTGGGATTGTTGAAGCCCTCAGGCGTGGAACCGTTCACGCGCAAACCCTACAAAGCAACCACCCTGAGCAAGAACTAACGCTTCCGCCACACCCTGCACACGTTCCTCCTCAAACAGCCGCCGGCACCGATCGTGTCTACCAGTACCATCCGGGCAACACGACACTTCAAGAAGACTGGAACGCGACTCCACTAGCCACCCCACTCGGTCCTGCTCAAGGGAACTAACTACATCGACAAGGGCAAACCCCAAGGAATCCTTGCGTCCCCCGAATACCGGTACCCAGAAATTCAAGTGCCCACGCCGTCCTGAAAATTTGCAGCCGCATTCCTTGACGTCCAGTCGTCATTACTTCACCCGCATCCTTAGGAGTTGCAGTTGGCAAACATGAAGAGAGCAAGAAAGTCGCGGGGTGCTCCTGCTGAGAACGCCGCGCGTGCTCACTATGATCTTTTATTGAAACTGGGGTGGGAAATTCCGAAGACTGCAGGATTGTAGGAATCAGCCGTAGTTCGGGCACTCGCTGCCGCTACGGTCACAGGGTCATCTCCACGTCAGGGATCATCAAGAAGTACCCTCGCATCTCTGGACATCGCCCAGCGGTGGACTCAGCTCAATTTCTGTCTGAGGATGATCGTGCCGCGAACACTGACATATTGCATGCCCGGTTTGGCATTCGCGCGGTTGCCAGGGAGCCTGGGCTCAGTCCGTCGACTGTGAGCAGAAAGATCCGCGGAACTTACATGAGCCTTCCGGCAAATGCCGCCCAGCGGAGTGCAGGTCGTCGACGCTGCAGTCAACATGCAGGGAAGATTGTTGGCAACTCATCGTTGCAGGGGCTAGTGCGCGATCACCTGAATCAACGGTGGAGCTCACGCCAGATCGGCAAACGGCTGCATGCTGATTACCCTAGTGGACACGAGGTGAAGCTCGTACCGGAGACCATTTATCAGTCACTGTACGGTCGCCGAAGCCTGGACCTGGCTAACGGCCCTGTCCTCTTACTGCGCACCGGACGAACAGGCCGCCAGCCACGGCGCCACACAGGGCACCGTATGAAACGCTTCCCCGCCATGATCATGATCAAAGACCGTACGGCAGAAGTCGCCAGCCGGCTGTTACCGGGACTTCACCCGGCGCACTTCGATTCCTGTCTGTTTCTACGACCCCGCCAGCTCCTGGCAACTAGCCTCGAAAGAGACCCAAATGGACTCCGCAGCCGTCAGAGCATCTTACTTTTCAACCATCACCGACAGCCGTCAGCATGGTGATTCATCCGGCCTCCAGAGCCTTCTATTGGGTTGGAAGCCGTAGCCCCTCTTTCGGAGGAGACAAGCACCTGCGTAGTCGCGCTGTGATATCACTGCTGTCCCGGCGTCGAATGTGAAGTGCGAGCCACTCCCCTCGAAGTGAGCCCACCCATTGAGTGCAGCTCTGGCCCTATCTTGGTACGACTCGGTTCCCCATCGGTACCGATCCCTTCGAGTCCGGCATGCACCACGGATGACGGCCAGCATCCCAAGGCCCTAGATCTGCAGCCAGAGCCAGCCGTCATCGCTCCACCTTCGGGGCATTCCTGATCTGTATCCCTGGGAATCTGATGTGCGCGCAATGGCACACAGTAACCGCCAGTGCTGGTGCTCCTCATGACCTCTCGTTCCTTGGCTTGTGACGACACATCGTCGACGGACGTTCTCCTACCCGCCAAGTGATGAAGTGTCACCACTATGTGTCCGTGCAAGGTAAGCGCGACGCACGGTTCTGCCCTTGGGCAGGATCCGCACTGTGGGAGCTCCGCTCTCAAGTGCCGTAAGAACTAGGAGGCGATTGTGGCATCACCGTTCACCTCGGCCCAGCGGCCCACGACTTGGCTGCTGGCCAAGATCAGCAAGGCCCGCTCCTACCGGGAGGAGACGAGATGGAAGTGCAGGGTCGCGTAGGTCTGGTCGAATGGAATGTTGCTTCTTCATCAACTGACGGGTGTTTGTGGCGGCGTAGTTTGGCCAGCTCGGCAGCTCTCTGCCCCAGTTGCGGGCCACTCAGGCGGGGCCTAGGTGGGTGATCAGGTACTCCTTGTGGTCCACCCGGCAGCTCTCGAGGTATCGGCGAGGTCCCGGTATCCGTCTCGATCCGTGGAGACCGATGGGCGCGGGCGTTATATTCAATGTCCTTACCCTCCTTGGCGTCAGAGTGCTCATCCGGCTACCCCGGCGATCTTGCGGGTGTCGCTGGCGGCTACGACTCCGCAAACATCGCCCTCGGCGGAGAGAAAACGTTCCTGCCAGAGAACCTACCCCGGTGGCCTGGTATGGACAATACGATTGTCGCGACGGACCACAGCCACTCTGGCGACGAGGGCCGGGTCGGTGAATATCTGGGACCTAGCCCTCGTTTGTCCGTTCTGTGCCGGGATCTGGTCCAGCGGGCGTTGGTCTTCGTAGCGAGGCATCGAGCTGGTCGTTGAAGTCATCTAGGTCAAGGATGTCCAGGTTGGGTAAGACCCCTCGGAGGAAGAACCAGTCAATCCGTTCCGCCACGCCATTCGACTCCGAATCCTTCGGCGACAGCAAGTGAATCTCAGTGCCCGGTGCGTCGGCCAGCGCGCTGGTCGCATAGGCAACTTCCCCCCGCCCAGTGCCGTTGCGTTTTCCCAGGGCAACCAGGCAGGGACCGCGGCCGCGCCTTGGAGTGCACCCACCTCCCACCGAGCAGGTCTACGGTTGTACGGGAGGGCTTCATCCCGCCTTCCCTTGGCCCAACCTCTGCCCTAGGTGCCGGACCACAAATCACACGGGTGGTCCTCCTCGGTTGGTGCAAGCGATGATCCGCTGGATCCCCCGACGCATACTCGATGCTGATCCCAGCTGCCTTGCCCCCCCCCCCCGTGCGACGACGCAGACCCGGGAACTGCGCGATACAGGAGGTAACAACAAATCACGATTGGCGACCACAACACCGATCATCGACCCTGAAGATCCAACAGCCTAATGCACCGAAACCAGAGTCCCGGCAAGGGCAAATGACGTGAGCACGTTGGCTGCGACCAAAGATGCGAGGGCCCTGTCGCCGCAGGACTAGCTAGCCAACATCTCAAAGGACAATTCCTGGAAGATTCGAGTTGATCAAGAGTCACGGGGATGTCGATATCTTCGTTGTTTTTTGCGCCAGGAAAGCTATCGCCTTACCACCGCCATAGACCGCAACGGCCACAGGATTCACTAGCGCGCGTTGCCTTTGGACAACGAAACCCTACAGGCCAACGCCTGTTCTGGTAGGGGCAATGGCTTCGCGCTGCTACTCGTGGGTCAGCCCTCAACGCGGGCCGGGACCCCGACGGGGTCAAGACCGAGGGCAGACCTGCTGCGACCAGTGCCAAAGTTGTCTGGAGTCGCTTCCGAATCCACTGACGTTCATCGTCGTCTCCGATGAGTAAACTGCCGAACTCCCGGTGCTGTGCGGTTTTGACAACGACCAGCCCAAACAAGCCACGGTCAATTCCAACAGGATCCGCGGCTACTCACCCAGATCCAAGTCTGGTGGAGGCCGGCCCTCTCCACCTGTTCCCAACCGCCGTGCCAGCGGCTGACGAGAGGTCCACAACAAACCCCGCCCTCAAAGTCACCTGAGTGGAATTCAAAGGCGCGGGGCTTCTTACCTGCTGCATCCATCTCGTCTCCGATAGCCTAGCCGTCCGTGCCGTCGATTCGATGTGGTCGTCCCTTCAAAGTGGAACTCCACGCTGGCGTCCTTCCTCTCCATGCTCGTGGCGCTGAATGATCCGGCCTCAAGGGTCTACTATGTCCTGAAACGCGCCGAGGAAACCCGGCGCAACCAGACACTGGTCACATCAGATCAGCGTTGCAGTAACGTCCAATTGGGGATCCTCTTCGACGTGACCTTCTGCGAGATGCCAGCCCAGGGCAGGCCTCATCCCCGCTAGTAGCTATGGCGCCACATCCAGAAGTGAACTTCAATTGGGTGCGCCCAACACAGGACCGGTAGAAAATGGTTTCCGGCTCAACATGGCCGGAGCCATGCTGAAAGGAAGAACGTCGGAGGGACGCTCACCGAGAATTTCCGCGTTGATCTCGGCAGGGAGTCCATTGCTCCCCCAAATCCCAGTACCACAGCAGAAAACCCCACGCGTGCGATGTGCACACGCCATTCGCCAAAAGCCGGGCCTGACTAGTCCCCTTGGTCCGCGCTGCGTTCAATCCACGCGCTAGAAAATTTGGAGGCTGATGGCCAAGGATCACGTTTGGTCTCTGCGGGAATCCCTAGTTTTGCCGTTCACGGCCACTATCCTCCTCGCACCGAGCTCCGCAGCAACCTCTCTTCAGACGGCCACATTGGATGACTCGACCCAAAGGACACAGCTCAATTGGTTCGCCCCGCCGTGACATGGCGCAAGAGGTCCGAGGCGCGGAGGGACATCGGATAGAACTCGCTGCCAACTGCCGGCTCGGCAGCACGGCGCCCTGTACCCAGGCCGCGCTCCATCACCATGCCCGGTCCGGGTGTATCGAGCTGTCAAGAGGTGCGACTTTGCCCATCGGGCATGAATATGACACTCGCCCCTGAGGTGCCGCCTAGGGACTCGCGCCAGCCTCAAAGGATCCTGCCGCCCCACGGTCCGGCGTTTAGAGACCTAACAATCTCAACAAGAGGCGATGACCAGCTCGTCGCCTTGGGTGAGGTGCATCGTCGGCTGAAGTCAGGAACGGTTTCACCAACGCCAGTCACGCGTTGCATTTCAGCAAGGCCGCATTCCACTGCATAAACTACGAGCTCACTTCTCCTATTCGCCAGGTATTCCGAAGTGCCTCTATTCGAAACAAAATGGCCCCCAAGGTCCCCAAGCCCCGGCCGTCAATCGATGATTCGGAAGGTCCCCTCCTCGTTATCTGGCCCCAAATCCGCCTTGCCACACAGATAGGAGCCGCCCGTCCTGAACGAGACTCAACAATGAGTAGCCGAAGCGCCCAGAGGGGCCTCTGGCGATCCTGTCGCGCACTGACTGCCCGAAGCCACTTCAGCCCCGGCGGGCCCATCACGGGCGCCCTCAAGGCGAATGAGTAGGTCCGCGCACACCATGGGTCGCAATTGACTTCACGTGGGCGCAACTCTCCCCCTTTAGCTCGATGATCAGACTAGTGTCCGGAAACCATCATGCGGGCCCGCCGAGACCTGCCAGCCGTTGGCCGTGACCCCGCCCTTCAATGACCCTGTTCCGCCATCCGGCTAGCTGGGCAATACTCGCCGCGGTGCCGGATCGTCACCTTACGACGTCGATCCGTCGCTGCCATCTGTGAATTGAATTCCAGCAACACGCCCTCGAGTGGCTCCGTTTGAACTTGTTCCACGTGAAACATTGCCCTTCTGAACAGAGCACGTATTTGTACTTAGTTTTCAACTGGGCATTCAGCCATACTCCTAGGTGAGACGTCTCGTACCAGATTTGGGTGGACGGAGGTGCATCTACGGCACTCGCAACAGTTCGATTGATGAGGGGCACGAGTGGAAAGTTGACCCACAACGACACGGTAGCGGGAACCGAAAGGCGCCTGCCGCGTGCCAGGCAGACGGTCACATGTCGGAGACATCGGCTGCTAACGTGTTCGAATATCTAACTCAGTGCGATCCATTAATTCAATACGTACGATCATCAAAGCGTCGCCTGGCGGACGATTCATTGCAGACAAGATCATTTCTCAATCATGAACTCGGAACCGTTCCCCCAAATAGGGTGCCCCGGCCGTTAACCTTCATCTCGGCATCTCCGCTCAGGGCACGCGTCCGATTGAAGCGAATCCACGGACACCTGTTTCACGTGAAACATAAATTCTGACTCGGCTCAGAGTCTGACAATCGTTGCGGAAAGACCAGCCACCTGCCAACACTTGCCCGTTCGAACCGTAGCCGGAACGATTCCATCCTGGTAGCCATTCGGATTGTCCGGACAAACTTCACGGATACTCGCCACCTGCGTCGCTGTGGCAGTTCATCGCCAAACCCAGACCATCGTTACCAGTCTTGGAATTTCAACAGGGTTCCCCCGCCCAGAGAGAATTCCACTACAACTATTTAAATCTTAGGATCAATCCTGGAGAAATGTCCTTAAAAGCCAAATGGCAGTGTTTCACGTGAAACACTGCCATTTCGACCGGAGTGGGACTAATTGCTGCCCGGACTCAAGACATCCATGATTCGGTTCAGATCCTCGACCGACGCGAACTCGATACTCACTTTGCCCTTTCGGGCGCCCAGCGAGATTTTGACACTCGTGTCCAATCGGTCCGCAAGAGAGCTAGCCAAGAAATCGAGGCGTTCATGCCGCGGGCTCGGAGTTTTTGCCGCGGGCTTCTGTCCATTTGGGGCGGCTTGATAAAGCTGCACGGCCTCTTCTGTAGCCCTAACCGACATTCCTTCGGCCACGATCTTTTGGGCAAGCTGTTCCATGGCAGCGGGCTCTGGGAGAGCCAGAAGTGCACGTGCGTGTCCTGCTGACAAAACTCCAGCAGCAACTCGCCGCTGAACAACAGCAGGGAGTTTCAACAAGCGGAGCGTATTGGATACCTGCGGACGTGAACGGCCAATCCGGTCAGCCAACTGCTCGTGAGTGGTACCGAAGTCTTCTAGAAGTTGCTGGTAGGCAGCCGCTTCTTCCAAAGGGTTGAGTTGACTGCGGTGCAAATTCTCAAGCAGAGCATCCCGAAGGAGATTGTCATCAGTGGTTTCGCGGACGATAACCGGAATGGTCTCAAGTCCGGCAGCCTGGCTCGCGCGCCAACGGCGCTCACCCATGACCAATTCATAGGGCTGATCGCCGATTTCAGTGGACTTGCGCACCACAATCGGCTGCAGAACACCGATTTCACGGACTGAATGAACCAATTCCGCCATATCGTCTTCGTCAAAGACGGTACGAGGCTGCTTCCTGTTCGGGTGAATCTGCCCAACCGGCAGTTCCATGAACGTTGCCCCGGGAACCTCAACGAGTTCGGGCGGCTCAGCCACAGGAACCTTCTTAGCCGTCCTAGTTGGTGTCGCAGCGGGCTTGCGCCCCTTGGGCTCAGGGAAAAAGAGGTCAACAGGTCGAGTTGGAAGAGAGTTACCCGTCTCATCGCCAGATGAACTGGGAATCAAGGCACCCAATCCACGACCAAGGCCCCTGCGCTTGTCAGTCATTGAGACTTCCTCCATTGAATGAACCCCCGCCTAGGGGGCTGATGAACTTCATTGTAAGTTGCAAACTGCGTGACCGTGCAAACACCTAGGACACAGACCGTTCAGCAAGCTCAGCAGCGGCCTCAAGATAGGACAGGGCACCTGTAGACGAAGGATCGTATGTCATGACGGTCTGCTGGTAACTTGGAGCCTCAGAGATCCTAACGGACCGCGGAATCATGGCTTGCAGAACCTGTTCAGGGAAGTGCTCACGTACATCGGCAGCAACGTGAGCCGCCAAATTCGTTCGGCCGTCATACATGGTCAACAAGATCGTAGACACTACTAGATCTGAGTTTAGGTGCTTCTGAATCATCCCGATGTTCTTCAGGAGCTGACTCAGTCCCTCCAAGGCATAGTACTCACACTGAATGGGAATAAAGACCTCGTTGGCCGCGCAAAACGCATTGACCGTCAACAACCCTAGGCTGGGAGGGCAATCAATAAAGATGAAGTCCAGGCGCTCCTGGCCATTCTTCTCACGGAACTTTACGTAGTCGTCAATCGCGCGGCGCAGTCGCTGCTCTCTCGCAACGAGAGATACCAGTTCAATTTCTGCACCAGCCAGGTGAATCGTGGCTGGCGCACAGTACAAATTGGCAATGTCCGGGCACTGAGCAACGACATCTGCCATGGCAAAGTCGTTAATAAGTACGTCGTAGATACTGTCGATCTCCGCGTGGTGCGGAACGCCGAGCGCAGTTGAGGCATTTCCCTGCGGATCAATATCGATAACCATGACCTGAAGGCCGGCCGAGGCCAAGGCTGCGGCCACGTTCACGGTTGTCGTGGTTTTACCCACGCCACCCTTTTGGTTGGCAACCGTGAGAATTCGAGTACGTCCCGGCCTCGGAAGTCTACGTCCCAACAGGCGTTCACGCCGCTTCGTCTCACTAACAAGCTGACTCGCGATGGGGCTGCTGTCGTCAAAATCGTTATCGATTGAACTTATTGCCGTTGAGCTTGTTTCACGTGAAACAACGACACTGGACTTACTTTGGACATGATCAACCTTTTTTGGTTGATATGAGGCGTTAGAACGTGCCGACCCCAATGTCATGAACGGAGGGATCCGTTGCGAAGCCGCTTCGCTACTGGTCACGCTTACACTCTCACTTTCCTGTGGCTATGGTTGCCAACCTCTAGCCTATCGGTTACTACGCACGGTCGTGGGGATCAGCGCCGCTTCACCTTCACGCGGACCACCGTTGTGGGTTCTTCCAGGACATCCAGGCCGGCGATCACGATTGACGTTTCGTAGCCCCCCAAATTCCTGATGGTCTTGCCTGCAGTGGCAATTTCCTCTTCGGCGCTGCGTCCCTTGATTGCTAGCAGCTCACCCTCGCCGCCCAAAAGGGGGATCGTCAAGGGCGCCAAGGTCTTCAGAGCGGAGACAGCCCGCGCGGTGACAACCGTGCACTCGACTTTCCCAATCGCAGCTTCTGCACGTGAACGGATGATCTCAACATTGGACAGACCCAAATCCATGACTACTTCCTCCAACCACGTCACACGCCGCTCTAGCGGCTCGATCAGGGTCAGATAAAGGTCCGGGCGTGCGATGGCCAAGCAAAGCCCAGGCAGGCCCGCGCCGCTGCCCACGTCGGCAACCTTAGCGCCGTCGGCAATCAGCTCGGCAACGACAGCGCAGTTCAACACGTGACGGCTCCACAAGCGGGGCACTTCACGTGGTCCAATCAGCCCTCGTTCGATCCCCGACGTTGCTAGATGCTCAACGTAGCGCTTGGCCAAATCGAGCTGATCTCCAAAGATACGTTGCGCAGCAACGGCTTCTTCAGCAGTAAGTTCAACCACTATTTGCATCCTCTTAACTTCAAGTCCCGGCCACTCCCCTTAGGCAGTGGCCGGGACCAATTGAAAACTTTTCTACAGCGCGCGTTATTGCGCGGCTGTCACCACAATGTGGCGATTCACGCCTTCACCCTCGGACTCGGATTCAAGACCCAGGTCAGCGATGGTGTCGTGCACGATCTTGCGTTCGTAGGCGCCCATGGGTTCAAGCGCCACGGATTCGGTGCCGGCTGCAATCAACGCAGCAGCATCGCTTGCAATCTTTGCGAGCTCAGCGCTGCGGCGGTCGCGGTAGCCGGAAATATCCAGAACCAAGCGTGACCTGCTTTCCGTGGAGGAAAGCACGCTGAGCCGCGTCAATTCTTGGAGGGCATCCAGTACTTCTCCGCCCTCACCAACCAGGTTCGCCAGCGAGTCGGAACCCTCTTCAGCGACGATGGAGATGTAGGTGCGGCCGTTGCGGACCTCGATGTCGATATCGCCATCGATATCGGCAATATCCAGAAGTTCCTCGAGGTAGTCGGCGGCAATGTCGCCTTCCTCTTCCAAACGGCTGGCACCGGTGCCAACCGTCGCGGTTTCTTCCTCAGGGACAATCTGCGTTTCTTCAGGCATTATTTCTTCTTCCTGTTCTTGCGTTGTGGCTGGGTCCGCTGGCCCTTGACCTCAGGAACTTCTTCGACCTCTTCTTCGACCTTCTTCTTCGAAGCACCCAGCAGCGGCAAGCCCTTGGCTTCGCGGCGCTTCTGGTACTCCTTGTAAGCAGGTGAGCCGGGAGTGGGCATGCGGCGAATGACGAAGAACTGCTGTCCCATGGTCCAGATGTTGGTGGTGGTCCAGTAGATCAAGACACCGATGGGGAAGTTCACGCCACCAATACCGAATACGAGCGGCAGTACATAAAGCATCATCTTCTGCTGCTTCATGAACGGGCCGGCCATGGCTTCCTCAGACATGTTCTTCGACATGATCTGCTTCTGCGTGATGAACTGCGAGGCAATCATCGCGATAATCATGATGATGGAGAGGATCACAACCGAGACGTTGAGATCTCCACCCTGGAGCTGGGGCAGGAAAGCTGCGGACAGCGGCGCACCAAAGATGGTGGCCTGATCAAACTGGACCACCTGATCATGGGTCATGGCGCCAATGCCCTTACTTTCGGCGTTGGCCTTGGCCACGCCGGAAAGTACCTGGAACAGGGAGAAGAAGAACGGCATCTGGATCAACATGGGCAGGCATGCGGAGAATGGGTTGGTTCCGTGTTCCTTGTACAGTGCCATCTGTTCCTGGCCCATGGCCTGGCGGGACAGCTGGTCTGTTTTGCCCTTGTACTTGGCCTGAAGCTTCTTCATGTCCGGCTGCAATGCCTGCATGCCGCGCTGAGCCTTGATCTGCTTTACAAAGACCGGGATCAAGGCGGCACGAATAACCAGCACCAGCCCGATGATGGACAACGTCCATGTAACACCGGAGGCCGCATCCAGGCCAAGGAAGGTCAAGCCATCGTGGAATTGCACCATGATCCATGACACGAGCCATTTGAAGGGGAACAGAATTGTTTCGAAGAAGCCCATATTTCTTTTCTAATCTCCTCAAGCCGCGTTGCGGCTTTGTGTTTCCTGTTGCTTGGCCAGAAAAACATGCGGGTGGTTTAGCTGAACAATCAGCGGCACTGTGGAAGGGTCATCCCAATCAACACGTGCCGGCGAAGGTACCGGATCCAGACCGCCTGCATTCCAGGGGTGGCAACGAACAATCCGCCGAGCGGCGAACCAACTGCCCTTAATAGCGCCGTGAACGGTCACGGCCTCCAGAGCGTAAGCCGAACATGACGGAAAAAACCGGCACACCTGCCCATACATGGGTGAGACGACGCGCCGGTAAAGTTTCAAAACGATAATAAGAATGTTGCGAGGAACGTGCCACAAGAAAAGCGCGACGGCGGTGAGACCCTTGGGTGCCCCGCCTTGCGTTTGTGAGGAAGTCACAAAGCATCGTCTCCTTTTGACACGTGAACCTTAATCTACTGTAGGTGCTGGTGCCAGCGGCGAGGCATTTCCGCTTTTCCCCTTTAGCCGGGAAGAAGCGCTGGAAAATGCCTTGCGATAGTCCGCAACAAGATCACCGAAGGAGGCGGTGGCTGAAACGGGCAAAGCCCGCACAACCACATTGACTCCGTGGGGATGCTGCCTAACTGTTTCGACAACTATTTCCCTCAGTCTCCTTTTAACGAGATTGCGGGTCACAGCGTTCCCAACAGTTTTCGCCACGATGAACCCAATCTGGCTGGGCTCATCGGGAGAAGTGGACACCATATATAACACTACGTTCCGGCGTCCATTGCGGACGCCGGAACGTACAGTATGTGAGAAGTTGGCGGAAGTCCGCATTCTATTCTTGGTGGCTAGCACCTTGCGATCAACCGCTACTTCAGTAAGGCTCGACGAATCGTCAAGCAGTTATTGTTTAGGCCGACAGCTCTACGCGACCCTTGGTGCGGCGGGCTGCCAAAATGGCGCGGCCAGCGCGGGTGCGCATACGAAGGCGGAAGCCGTGCTTCTTGGCACGACGGCGGTTGTTCGGCTGAAAAGTCCGCTTGCTCACGGTAGTTACTCCAAGACAATCAAAGATGCGCCTTGCCCGTAGCTAACAGGTAAGAAAGGGGTCGACGCTAAGTATATGGATGCCCGCTTCTCGCTTCTCGTAAAAGAAGCGCACGCACAGAGCGCAAAGCAGACACATGGGACTTCACTACGTTAGGTCACGCAAGGCCTTCACGTCAAACTGCAGATAGCGTTTTTGTGCACCGGGCGCGCAGCTTTCGAGAAGTTATTGGCCATTCATGGCCCTCCACAGCAGGGCGTTGCGTAATCCACAGCTGTGTACAACCGCGTGGACAATGCCTGTGGATGGTGCCCAAATCTGTATACCCTTGTGATATTTATCCACAACCCCTTTCCCTCGCTATCTTCTAGCGTTTTCATCCTCTAGGCTAGGCCCGTAGCAAGTTATCCACCTATGTGCATAACTCTGTGGATTACTGCGATTCGACAGTTGTCTGCACATCCCGACAGTAGTTTCGCGATGTGTAACCGAAGTCACGTGCAGTAGGCGCGCAAACACAAGCATTCCGGTCAACCAACCGGCAGTAAGGACGGAACTCCCAATGAGCACTGAGGACATCAATGACGTTGGAAGCTCCTGGCGGCGGGTTATCCGGATCCTTGAGCAAGATGAGCGAGTTTCTCCTCGGCAGCGCGGCTTTGTTGTCCTGACGCAGCCCCAGGGTCTGATCGGAAACACCTTGTTGGTGGCTGTTCCCAACGAGCTCACACGAGAAGTCCTGCAGAATCAGCTCAACAACGTACTCAACGATGCTTTGTCGCAGGTATTTTCAGAGGACATCAGCTGTGCGTTTAGCGTCAACGCCGACCTCGTGCCACCCGTTAAGGAAGAAGAGCCTGTTCAGGCTCCCGCGGCTGCGCGGTCGGAACGGTCGGAACTTGCCAACCGGATCGACCACAGCGAACCCCCTGAACTCGTATCCAAGCCGGCGCCGACGCTCCCCAGTACTTCACAGGAATTCGGACGGCTGAATCCGAAGTATGTCTTTGACTCCTTTGTTATCGGTTCCTCCAACCGATTCGCTCACGCAGCAGCCGTGGCTGTCGCTGAGGCACCGGCCAAGGCCTACAACCCTTTGTTCATTTACGGTGATTCAGGGTTGGGCAAGACTCACCTTCTCCACGCCATTGGCCACTATGCACGCAGGCTCTACACGGGCATTCGAGTCAGGTACGTGAATTCCGAGGAGTTCACCAACGACTTCATTAACTCGATTCGGGACGATGAAGGAGCAAGTTTTAAGCAGCTCTACCGCAACGTTGACATCCTTTTGATCGATGACATCCAGTTCCTCGCCAACAAGGACGCCACCCAGGAAGAGTTCTTCCACACCTTTAACGCTCTTCACAACCACAACAAGCAGGTCGTCATTACCTCGGATCTTCCGCCGAAGCGCCTGCAGGGTTTCGAAGAGCGCATGCGTTCACGTTTCGAGTGGGGCTTGCTGACGGATGTCCAGCCACCGGAGTTGGAAACCCGCATCGCGATTTTGCGTAAGAAGGCCATTGGCGAAGGCTTGTCCGCCCCGGATGATGCCCTGGAGTACATTGCCTCGAAAATCTCCACGAACATTCGTGAGCTTGAAGGGGCATTGATTCGCGTCACAGCGTTTGCAAGCTTGAACCGCCAGCCGGTGGACGTTGGTTTGGCTGAGCTGGTTCTCAAGGACCTCATCACCGACGACGGCGCCCAAGAGATCACCTCCACGGCAATCCTGGGACAGACGGCGGCCTACTTCAATATCTCTCTCGAAGAGCTGTGCAGCAAGTCAAGGACACGGACATTAGTCACGGCGCGCCAGATCGCCATGTACCTCTGCCGTGAACTTACTGACATGTCCCTGCCAAAGATTGGCCAAGAATTCGGTGGTCGCGATCACACCACAGTGATCCATGCGGATCGGAAAATCCGCGAGCTTATGGCAGAACGCCGGGCCATCTACAACCAGGTCACGGAACTCACCAACAAGATCAAGCAACAGCAGCGTGAAGGCTAATCCGCTGCGCGGATTAAAAAAATCTAAGAAATTAACAGCTGTGGACATCCCTGTGGATAACAGGGGTACAAGTACCCACAGCCTGCGGATAACTCCGTGGTCACCTGTGGATCATTAAAGTCACCAAAAAAGTTCTCCACCGATCCTCACAACATCAAGCGAAGAAGCCTCACAGGCTATGCACAGGCAACTTCGGCAGCGGCACGCGGTGAGAAGCAGTTATCCACAGTATCCACAGGACTTATTAACACTACGAACTACAAGAATTCTTCGTTTCAAAGAACATTTACCCTCCACTCATCCAGGCCGTCCTCAGATGCTCTGGTCAATGACCAAATGGTCATCTCAAGGGGATAAGCTGTCATCAAGCATGTAATTCCAAACTTGGTGAAACGCCTTCCGGGACAGTCCACCGAGTACGCATATTGAATTTTTTCGCACCATGAAAGGCGGCACCCTTCCGTGAAGTTCCGAGTCGAACGAGATGTTCTGACCGAAGCAGTCAGCTGGGCCGCACGATCCTTGTCACCACGCCCACCAGTTCCAGTTCTGTCAGGACTCCTGCTTAAGGCCGAGGCCGGAACATTGAGCTTGGCGAGCTTTGACTACGAGATCTCAGCGCGACTACAGATCCCAGCTGACATTTCAGAAGAGGGAACCATTTTGGTTTCCGGCCGTTTGTTGGCTGATATTTGCCGCAGTCTGCCTGCAGCGCCGGTAGAAGTTGAAACAGACGGCAACAAAGTCACCTTGACCTGCCGCAGCAGTCGCTTTCACTTGGCAACCATGCCGGTCGGCGACTATCCGGAACTTCCGGCTCTACCTGAAATCAGTGGAACCGTGGATGGCGAAGCTTTCGCCCAGGCCGTATCCCAGGTCATCATTGCCTCGAGCAAGGACGACACCCTTCCGGTTCTCACTGGTGTAAAGATGGAAATCGAAGGCGATCTCATCACCTTGCTGGCCACAGACCGGTACCGCTTGTCATTGCGGGAAATCAGGTGGAACCCCACCTCTCCCAACATCTCAGCTGGCGCCTTGGTCAAGGCCAAGACCCTCAGCGAAGTAGCAAAAACGTTGGGCAGTTCGGGAAACATCAACATTGCCCTCTCCGACAACAGCGAGCTCATCGGTTTTGAAAGTGGCGGACGGCGGACAACGTCACTGCTTGTTGATGGTGACTACCCCAAGATCCGTTCATTGTTCCCGGATACAACACCAATCCATGCCACCGTCGAGACTCATGCCTTGGCTGAAGCAGTTCGCCGTGTTTCCTTGGTAGCAGAGCGCAACACTCCCGTTCGCTTAATCTTCACTGACGGCCAGCTCACCTTGGATGCCGGAACTGGTGAGGACGCACAAGCTTCGGAAAACCTTGAAGCGTCCCTCTTTGGGGACGAAATCACTGTTGCGTTCAACCCGCACTACCTGAGCGAAGGTTTGAGTGCTTTTGACAGCAAGTACGTCAGGTTCTCCTTCACCTCGGCACCCAAGCCGGCCATGCTCAGTGCCCAGGACACCATTGACGGTGAACGCCGCGATGAATACCGCTACTTGGTCATGCCCGTAAGGTTGCCGAACCAGTAACATTCAATTCCCCTCGCCTGCCGGCTGCCTTTCTCAGTATCAGACCCAACCACGGAAAAGAGATATGAACGTGCATATTGGACTCGTTGGACTTGGAAAAATGGGCTTCAACATGCAAGCTCGCATGCGGGCAGGCGAAATTGAGGTTACGGGGTTTGACCGGAATCCAGATGTCACGGATGTTGCATCCCTTGCGGAACTGGTTAAGACCATCCCTGCCCCAAGGCTTATCTGGGTCATGGTTCCTTCAGGTGCTATCACCACCTCAGTGATCACCGAGCTATCTGATTTGCTCGAACCCGGTGACTTGTTGGTTGACGGTGGAAATTCCAGGTTCACCGAAGACCAAAAGCACGGTGAAATGTTGGCGTCCAAGAACATTGGGTTTATGGATGTCGGCGTTTCAGGCGGAGTCTGGGGCCTTGAAAATGGATATGGCCTCATGGCTGGCGGTTCGTCGGAGAACTTTAATCGGGCATTGCCTGTTTTGGATGCCCTGCGTCCGGAAGGTGAACGGGCCGACAGCCTGGTTCATGTCGGCGATGTTGGTGCCGGCCACTACGCAAAGATGGTCCACAATGGGATCGAGTACGGCCTGATGCAGTCCTACGCAGAAGGCTATGAACTTCTTGCCAAGAAGGAAATCATCCAGGACTTGCCCGGAACTTTCCGGGCTTGGCAAAAGGGCACGGTTGTCCGTTCTTGGCTTTTGGATCTCATGGTCAAGGCTCTGGATGAAGATCCCGGACTGGAATCCATTGACGACTACGTCGAAGATTCGGGTGAAGGACGCTGGACAGTGGAAGAGGCCATCGCCAACGCCGTACCTGCTCCGGCAATTACGGCAGCACTGTTTGCCCGTTTTTCTTCACGGGAAGACAACTCACCGGCCATGAAGATGGTTTCGGCCTTGCGTCACCAATTCGGTGGGCATGCCACAAAACCAGCAGGTTCCTAGCAGTGGATAAAATTCGGCTCCATGTATCTTGAACATCTTTCCCTGACCGACTTCCGTAGTTATGCCCAGGTGGATCTAACGCTCACACCCGGCGTCACGGTTCTTGTGGGTTCAAACGGTTTGGGTAAAACCAATCTGGTGGAATCGATTGGGTACCTCGCAACGCTTTCATCCCACCGGGTCAGCCAGGATGGGCCACTTTTGCGCTTCGGTACCGAACGGGCGCTGATCCGTGCCCAATTGGTCCGGGCAGAACAAAAAGTCATGGTCGAGCTGGAAATTAATGCCACGGGAGCTAACAGGGCCCGGATAAACCGAGCCAATCCGGTACGTTCACGTGAGATTCTTGGGCTGTGCCGGACAGTACTTTTTGCCCCTGAAGACTTGGCCCTAGTCAAGGGTGACCCTGGCAATCGGCGTCGTTTTTTGGATGACTTGCTGGTTGTCTTGTCTCCCATGCACGCCGGTACCCGCAGTGACTATGACCGTGTCCTCAAGCAGCGCAATGCCCTGCTGAAATCCGCACGATCACAGCACTTTTCCCGCGCGGGAGTCTCCGAATCGCACCTTTCAACGCTCGATGTTTGGGATCAGCACCTGGCCGTGGCCGCGGCGAACCTTTTGTCTGCACGGTTGGATTTACTCAACCGGCTGCGCCCCCACATGGGACAGGCATACGCCCAGTTGACGGATGGATCCAAGGATTTGCGGGCTATTTACCGCAGCAGCATTGACCTGCCAACCGGTGCTGGCCGGCTAGGGACGTACGACGGCGCATCACCTGACACTCTCGGCGAACCTCTGGTGGGGGTGGAAACAGAAGACCTCTCATTGCTGAGCGTTGATCAACTGGCGGAAAAATACAGACTTGAACTGACCAACTCCAGAACCAGGGAACTGGAACGCGGAATGTCCCTGGTGGGACCGCACCGTGATGAAGTCGAGCTGCTTCTAGGCGTTGCACCCGCCCGCGGCTATGCCTCGCACGGTGAATCGTGGTCAATTGCCTTGGCCCTTCGTCTGGCGTCTTTCCATGTGCTCGATGAGGACAAGCATGTGGAAGGGAATCAGCCCATCCTGATTCTTGACGACGTCTTTGCCGAATTGGATGCTCAACGCCGGCGTAAACTTGCCGCCATGGTTGCATCCGCGGAACAAGTTTTGGTGACGGCCGCCGTGGGGGCTGATATTCCCGAAGAACTATCAGGGTCAACTATTCAGGTAATCCCTGGCGGGGTTGTCCCCGATGAGTGAGCAGCCTTTTGGCTCCTTACCTGATGACCCAACAAGTCAAAAGCGGCGTAAAGTGGCTGCCGAGACGGACCACAGCACTGAGATCGACGCAGCGCAGGCAGCGCTGAACCGCATGCGGCGAATCGCCAAGAGTCGCGGTGAACTGCGAATTCCCAGAAACCGACTTGGCGAAAAATCCGTACCCAAGGCCAAGCGCAAACCATTTCTCGACGTCAAGTATGGCGGCGGCCGAGACCCCCAAGGCCTGGGGAATGTTGTCAGCCGACTCGTTTCCGATCGTGGTTGGAGTTCCCCGCTTGCCGTTGGCTCCGTGATGGCGCAATGGGACACTCTCGTTGGTCCGGATATCGCTGCACACTGCCAGCCTGAGAGTTTTGAAGCCACCACGCTTCATGTCAGGTGTGATTCAACCAGTTGGGCAACACAATTACGGCTGCTTTCATCATCGCTGTTGGCAAAGTTCGATGAGGATTTGGGCCGGGGAGTTGTCACAAAGATTCTTGTTCTTGGTCCGGCAGCACCGAGTTGGCGCAAAGGGTTTCGCAACGTCAAGGGCCGGGGCCCTCGGGACACTTATGGATAAGCTCAAGACGCTCGTCGGAGACGTGGTCAACGCGCTGTAGGGGCATTCAAACCCCATAGGTTGTACATCTCCTTAAAGAAGGATCAACAATTGCGTTCTATGCCGCTTTTTTGGCGTTTCAGGACACGTTGAGGACCCATCTGAACCAGTTGCAAGGTAGAATCAGAACATAACCGTCTCTCCGCGGCGCTGTGGCAGGTTTCCTTGGTTAAGTTGAGAGCGGTATTTATATGCCTTCCTAGAGGAATCGATGCACAGGCAAGTGACAGTCGTGTGCCCATTCCCATGCAGGCAATCGAGCTGAACAACAAGAGGGGTCGAACGCGCCTGTGACGACGAACAATTCGGATAGTGCCGTGAATCCAGAGCTGGAAGACACGCAGCCAAGCTCGGCACCAAGCACCGAAACACCCGCTGCTGCGGACAACGGTCACTATGATGCCAGCGATATCACCGTTTTGGAGGGTTTGGAAGCCGTCCGCAAACGCCCGGGCATGTACATCGGTTCAACGGGTCCACGCGGTTTGCACCACTTGGTGTACGAAGTGGTGGACAACTCTGTAGATGAGGCCCTTGCCGGCTACTGCGATCACATCGACATCACCCTGACCGCCGATGGCGGCGTGCGCGTGATCGATAACGGCCGTGGAATACCTGTGGATATTCACCCCACAGAAGGCAAACCAACGGTAGAGGTAGTCATGACTATCCTGCACGCCGGTGGAAAGTTTGGCGGCGGTGGTTACGCCGTCTCCGGCGGTCTGCACGGTGTGGGTATTTCCGTGGTTAACGCTCTTTCACGCCAGGTCAATACTGAAATTCGCCGTCAGGGCTTTGTTTGGCGCATGAGTTTTGCCGACGGAGGAAAGCCCCAGGGCACTCTCGTCAAGGGCGAGACGACCACTGAAACCGGTACCACCCAGACATTCTATGCTGATCCGGACATATTCGAGAGCGTGGAGTTCGATTTCGAGACCCTGCGTGCACGGTTCCAGCAGATGGCGTTCCTGAACAAGGGCCTGAAGATTTCGCTGACCGATGAGCGAACCGTGTTGGAAGTACCGGATGAAGATCCAGATTTGGACGCCATTCCGGAAGGCAAGGACGTAGTTACCGGCAAGCGCGTTGTTGTCTACCAGTACACCGACGGCTTGCTTGATTACGTTAAGCACCTGAATACCTCAAAGAAATATGAGCCCGTCCACGAAGACGTCATCGCCTTCGAAACCGAGGATTCCAGCCGCAGCATGGCCGTGGAAATCGCCATGCAGTGGACCACGTCCTTCTCTGAAAGCGTCCACACGTACGCGAACACCATTAACACACATGAGGGTGGCACACACGAAGAAGGCTTCCGTGCAGCCATGACGTCGTTGATCAACCGCTACGCCCGCGAGAAGAACATCATCAAGGAAAAGGATGACAACCTCACTGGCGATGACATCCGTGAGGGCCTGACAGCCGTCATTTCCGTGAAGCTTTCGGAGCCGCAGTTTGAGGGGCAGACCAAGACCAAGTTGGGTAACTCCGAGGTTAAGGGCTTCGTTCAGCGCGTCGTCACGGACGGGCTTGGCGACTGGCTCGAACGGAACCCCGGTCCGGCTCGCGATGTCATTCGCAAGTCCATCCAGGCTTCCATGGCCCGATTGGCTGCCCGCAAGGCAAGGGAAAGCACTCGTCGCAAGGGTCTCCTTGAATCCGGAGGAATGCCTGGAAAACTCAAGGACTGCCAGTCCAAGGATCCGGCACTGTCGGAAATTTACATCGTGGAGGGTGACTCGGCTGGTGGTTCGGCAGTACGCGGCCGGAACCCAACCACTCAGGCGATCCTGCCGCTTCGAGGAAAAATCCTCAATGTGGAGCGCGCCCGCCTTGACCGAGCTCTTGGCAACGCGGAAGTTCAGGCCATGATCACCGCCTTCGGCGCTGGCATTGGTGAGGACTTTGACGTCAACAAGGCCCGCTATCACAAGATCGTGTTGATGGCTGATGCGGATGTTGATGGCCAGCACATCACCACGCTCTTGCTGACGTTGTTGTTCCGCTACATGCGCCCGTTGATTGAAAACGGCTACGTCTATCTGGCTCAGCCGCCGCTGTACCGCATCAAGTGGTCCAACGCGCCGCACGACTATGTCTTCAGTGACAAGGAACGCGATGCCGCATTGGCCGCCGGCGCTGCCTCGGGACGTCGTATTCCCAAGGACAACGGAATTCAGCGCTACAAGGGTCTGGGCGAAATGGATTACACCGAGCTGTGGGACACCACCATGGACCCGGAACACCGGACCCTGCTCCAGGTCACCATGGAAGATGCGGCAGAGGTTGACCAAGTTTTCTCCACCCTCATGGGAGAAGACGTGGAATCACGACGTAACTTCATCCAGCAAAACGCCAAGGACGTCCGGTTCCTCGACATCTAGGTCTAGCCAATATGGCCATCTAGAAATGATTCGAACCAGACATATATTGGGAATGGAATATACAAGATTATGAGCGACGAAACACCTCAGAACCCCGAGGAACCAACTGTGGACGGCACCGGGGATGAAATCCTCGAAGGCAATCTGCTCCATGACAAGGTTGAGCAAATTGATCTCCAGGAGGAGATGAAACGCTCCTATCTGGACTACGCCATGGCCGTCATTGTGGGCCGAGCGCTCCCGGACGTCCGCGACGGGCTAAAGCCCGTGCATCGACGGGTGCTCTACGCCATGTTTGACGGCGGCTACCGCCCGGAACGCGCCTTCAACAAGTGCGCACGCGTTGTTGGCGAGGTCATGGGCCAGTACCACCCTCACGGCGACAGCTCCATTTACGATGCCCTGGTGCGTTTGATCCAGGACTGGACCATGCGCTACCCGCTGGCGCTGGGCCAGGGCAACTTTGGCTCACCCGGCAACGACGGCGCAGCAGCACCCCGTTACACCGAGACCAAGATGGCACCCCTCGCCATGGAAATGGTCCGCGACATCGACGAAGAAACTGTCGATTTCCAGGACAACTACGATGGTAAAAACCAAGAGCCGAAGATTCTGCCCGCAAGGTTCCCGAACCTCTTGGTCAACGGATCCTCCGGTATTGCTGTCGGTATGGCCACGAACATTCCGCCGCACAACCTGCGTGAGGTCGCCGAAGGTGTCCAGTGGTACCTCGCGAACCCCACTGTGGGTCGTGAGGAGCTTCTCGAAGCACTCATCGAACGGATCAAGGGACCAGATTTCCCGACCGGAGCCCAGATTCTTGGCCGTAAGGGCATTGAAGATGCCTACCGGACGGGCCGCGGCTCGATTACGATGCGAGCTGTTGTCAATGTCGAGGAGATTCAGGGCCGAACCTGCCTCGTCGTCACCGAGCTGCCATTCCAAGCCAACCCCGACAACCTGGCCGTCAAGATTGCCGACCTGGTCAAGGACGGCAAGATTTCTGGTATCGCCGACCTCCGCGACGAGACTTCCGGACGCACCGGACAGCGATTGGTGGTTGTCCTCAAGCGTGACGCCGTAGCCAAGGTTGTATTGAACAACCTCTACAAGCACACTCAGTTGCAGGAAAACTTCAGCGCCAACATGTTGGCCATTGTCGACGGCGTTCCGCGCACCCTGCCGCTGGATGCGTTCATCCGTCACTGGGTCACCCATCAGATGGATGTCATAGTTCGTCGCACGCGTTTCCGCCTCCGCAAGGCGGAAGAAGAAGCGCATATTCTGCGCGGACTCTTGAAGGCACTTAACGCACTCGATGAGGTCATTGCCCTGATCCGGCGTTCCTCAACAACTGAAGAGGCCCGCGACGGCTTGATTCAGTTGCTGGACATCGATGAGATTCAGGCCAAGGCGATCCTGGACATGCAGTTGCGTCGCCTGGCTGCCCTGGAACACCAGAAGATCACCGACCGCCACAACACGCTGGAAGTCATGATCACCGAGTTCAACCGAATCTTGGCTGACCCGGAAGTCCAGCGCGGCATTGTCAGCGAAGAATTGGCCGAGATCACTGCCCGCTACGGCGATGACCGTCGCACGGAAATCATGATGGGCTATGACCCCAACATGAGCATGGAAGACCTGATCCCCGAAGAGGAGATGGTTGTCACCATCACCCGCGGCGGCTACGTCAAGCGCACCCGCAGCGACAACTACCGCACGCAGCACCGCGGTGGCAAGGGCGTCAAGGGCGCGCAGCTGCGCGGGGATGACGTCGTCGAGCACTTCTTCGTGACCACCACCCACCATTGGTTGTTGTTCTTCACGAACTTGGGCCGCGTTTACCGGGCCAAGGCCTACGAACTAGCCGAAGCCGGCCGCGACGCAAAGGGCCAGCATGTAGCCAACCTGCTGGCGTTCCAGCCGGACGAGAAGATCGCCCAGGTCATGGAGCTCAAGGACTACCAGCAGTCCCCCTACCTGGTCCTGGCTACCAAAAACGGTCTGGTCAAGAAGACCTCCCTCGAGGACTACGACACGAACCGCTCGGCCGGTGTTATTGCCATCAACCTGCGCGACGGCGACGAACTTGTGTCCGCCCAACTGGTCTCCGATACGGATGATCTACTGCTGGTCTCCCGCAAGGGGCAATCAATCAGGTTCACGGCCACCAATGACGCACTTCGCCCCATGGGCCGCGCCACCTCCGGCGTCACCGGCATGAAGTTCCGCGACTTTGACGAGCTGCTCGCAGCGGCCGTTGTCACGGATGATTCCTTCGTGTTTATTGTGACCGAGGGTGGCTACGCCAAGCGGACGGCCGTTGAGGAGTACCGTTTGCAGGGACGAGGCGGCTTGGGTATCAAGGTAGCCAAGCTTGTGGAAGACCGCGGTGATTTGATCGGGGCTTTGATTGTCCAAGAGGACGACGAGGTGCTTGTGGTCATGAGCGGCGGCAAGGTTGTCCGTTCGGATGTGTCAGAGGTTCCAGCCAAGGGCCGTGACACGATGGGCGTCATTTTCGCAAAGCCTGACAAGAACGATCGCATCATTGGCATTGCGCGAAATACCGAGCGAGGCCTTGAAGAGGATGAAGATGTAGCTGAATCCGAAAACGTCGAATCAACCGAATCGGTTGAACTCGAAGGAAACAAACAGGTTGATGAAGTACCGTTGAATGGAAATGACGGAATATCTGGAGGTACCGATTGAGCACCAATAACCCCATCCCGCGGCCCGGTTCCGCACCACGGGTAGGTGCTCCGGCCCGCCCCGGACAGCGTCCTGCGCAGCGACCGGCATCGGCGCCCGCCGGGAAGCCTGTGGTTAAGAAGCCGGCGCCTAAAACGCCGCCTGCGCTGGTCAAACCGGCCCCGAAGGCAAAGGCGCGCCGCGCCCGCCTTCTGGTGAGCAAGGTTGATCCCTGGTCCGTGTTGAAGATGGCCTTCCTGCTGTCCGTAGCACTGGGTATTGTCACGGTTGTTGCAGCGATCGTCCTGTGGTCGGTCTTGGATACCATCGGTCTGTTCGACAAGGTCAACTCCTTCATCAATGACATTCAGGGCAAGGAGGGCGGCACGCCCTTCGATCTGTTGAGCATCGCCTCATTGGGTCAGGTCGCGTCGTTCTCAACCATTGTTGCCGTGGTCAACGTTGTGTTGTTGACAACACTTTCGGTGCTTTCTGCTTGGTTGTACAACATCTCTGCCACCTTGGTGGGCGGCATTGGTGTGACGTTGACCGACGACTAAGCAGCAAAAATCACGGAATTACACCAAAAAATCCTTGAATCGGCGGGCCTGGAGTTCTCCGGGACCCGCCGATTTTGGACTTTGGGATTCTGTGAGGTAAAGTTTTGTCTCGGCCCGGTGAGGGTCACTGAGGGCGTATAGCTCAGGCGGTTAGAGCGCTTCGCTGATAACGAAGAGGTCCCTGGTTCAAGTCCAGGTACGCCCACGGAACCTGTTGGTTCTTGTGGAAGGAAGTGTGTAGTGAAGAAGTTCTTGATCTTGATCGTGACTTTGGGTGCTGCAGTTTTCCTAAATAAGAAATGGCGGGAATCCAAAGTTGTGAAGACAACATGGAGCAAGGCAACAGATTCTGTAATTTGAATCTTTTGATTAGTTTCATATATACTGAATGAGCTTTATGGGGGCATGGCGCAATTGGTAGCGCACCTGCTTTGCAAGCAGGGGGTTCGGGGTTCGAGTCCCCGTGCCTCCACCATAAAGAACAACCCTAGTCTTCGGACTAGGGTTGTTTTTGTTTTTCATAAATAGTCCGAGCAACTGCTGGACTGATAAATAATCTCCGGGTTGTGCAGTGATATTCTTCTTGGCCCTCGTGGGTATTTTAGGCGTCTCGGCTTCAGGGCCAATCATGGCTGCTACCGCAGCACCAGCGCTCACCATTGCCCTTTGGCGCAATGTTTTTGGCGCGGTGGTTCTGGGCACCCCAACTCTGATCAAGGCTCCTAGCCGCTTTGGCTCCCTGACCAAACAGGAATTGAAGTACACCGTCATTGCAGCAATTGCCCTGGCGTTTCATTTCGCCTGCTTCGTCACCTCGGTGAAATTGACCAGTGTGGCAGCCGCAACGGCCCTCGTTTGCCTGCAGGCGGCATGGATCGCATTGTTCCAATGGTTGCGCGGCTCCAGGCCTGCCAAGCCCGTGCTGCTTGGTCTGGGAGCTGCGCTGACAGGCGTGGTGGTCATCACGGGCTTCGACATGGGAATTTCAAAGGAGGCGCTCCTGGGTGATCTCCTGGCAGTTGTTGGCGGTGCTCTGGCAGCCGTTTACACCCTGGCGGGCTCCAAAGCCCGTAAAACGCTGTCTACGGGCGTTTACACAAGCCTCTGTTATGGATTCTGCTCAATCGTCTTGCTGGTGCTGTGCTTGGCCTTCCAACAGCCCTTCGTCAACATCCCGCCTGAGGCATGGTGGGGAATCATCGGGGTGACCGTGGCCGCCCAAATTTTCGGCCACACGATCTTCAATCACCTATTGGCCACCATCTCACCCTTGGTGGTTTCAATGATGATCCTGGTGGAGATCCCTGGCGCTGCTCTCTTGGCAGGATTCTTCTTGAAACAAGAACTCCCTGCTGGAACCTATGCCGGGTTGGGCCTCATCCTGGCCGGCCTTGCGATCGTGATTCTTCAACAAGGCCGCAGCAGCATTAAGAAGTCCAGAGGCGAGTAGCCACGTTCATCGAGGTAGATAGCTGAAAACAATGATGGCCGGGATCATAACGATCCCGGCCATCATTGAAGCTGCCTATTTTTTTGGTGCTCGGCTCCTACTTCTTAGGAGCGGAGGGCTTCGGCGTAGATTCCTTTGGGGCGTCAACGAGGGCATCCTTGGCGTGTTTTGCGGCTTCCTTGACATCATCGGCCACTTCCGCTGCGGATTCCTTGACAGTGGTCACGGCATCCGTGACTGTCTCACTGACCGACTCGGTGGCGTCATCCACTTTGGTCTCCACGGCCTCTGCGACGTCGGAGGCACTCGTGTTGGCGCCGTCGTCCGCGGGGACGGGAGCAGGCACAACCACAGGAGCCGGCGCAGGGGCGACCGGAGCTGGGGTCTTCCAAGGATCAGCAACCGGTTTGGAAGCCTTCCAAGCGGCCACACCGGCCGCCGCAGCGGCAACTACAACGCCAACCACAATCCAGCCCTTGCCGGACTTCTTTTCCTTCTTGGCCGCCTTGTGAAGTTCTGCAGCCACCTTCTTGGCGGTTTCGGAAGCAGCCTTCTCAGCTTTGGCAATTGCCTTCTTGCTGCCCGTGAACTTTGCTGCGGCAATCTCCGCCTGGTGGGATGCCTTAGATTTCTCCAAGGCATTTTCGACAGCGTGCGCGGCGTCGCCAATCCTGTCCGAAACGAGCGGGATAAAATCGTGAACCACACGGTCCTTGGCCGATGTCAGGGCCGGGCTAGCCTTGTCCAAGGCACCCTGAATGTGTGGGGCGGCTTCATCCACGGCGTCTGAAATGCGCGGCGCCAACTTCTCGAGGCCTTCCTGGAGTCTCGGCGTAACGGCAGCAACGCCGTCGGCCGTGTACTGAGCAGCCCTGCGTAGGCCGTCCTGAACAATAGGTGAAGCGTGCTCGATGCCCTTTTCTATGCGCGGAACAGCCCATCCGAGGGCGGCTTCCACTCGGGGTGTGGTCCAGTCCTTGGCATTTTCCACATGGGGAGTTGCCCAATCAGTGGCGCTTTGCACGCCTGAATTGAGCGATTCTTCCAAACCTTGGGTAAAGCGGTCAACCTTCTTCACATTTCCTCCAGATGTCGGCAGTTTCATGTTTCAGCCTACGTCTACAATCGGACTGTTTCTATCTTTTGCCAGTTCGCCGGGCGCGGAATGGTGAACAAGGGAGGCAATTTCCCACCTTGGCATGGCAGAATATCGCCATGACTGCTATCCCAACCGCAAAAGCAACTATCAGCACTAGCCTCGGCGACATCGTGGTGAACCTCTTTGGAAACCACGCTCCCAAGACTGTGGCCAACTTTGTAGGCCTGGCAACGGGCACCACCGAGTGGACCCACCCGGCCACCGGTGAAAAGACCACCGCACCGTTGTACAACGGCACCATTTTCCACCGCATCATCAAGGACTTCATGATCCAGGGTGGCGATCCCTTGGGCCGTGGCGTTGGCGGCCCCGGCTTCCAGTTCGACGACGAGATCAACCCCGACCTGAACTTCAACGACCCCTACAAGTTCGCCATGGCCAACGCCGGCATCCAGGGTGGCCGTGGAACCAACGGTTCACAGTTCTTCATCACCACCGTGAACACCAGCTGGCTCCAGGGCAAGCACACCATCTTCGGTGACGTCACCGATGAGGCTTCCCGCGCAATTGTCGACGCCATCGAAGGTGTTGCTACCGGCGCCGGCGACAAGCCGCGCGAAGACGTTGTCATCAACTCCATTACCGTCGAACAGCTCTAACACCTGTTCTTAGTGTCCATGGCTTTGGCCGCCGGGTTCTTGTGGACCCGGCGGCTGAAGCCATACTTGTTTTCTTCTGCTGATCTTTCTTACTGAGGACCCAACTCCATGAGTTCTGCATACCCGGCCACGGGGCCATCACTTGGCGCCCCCGTCTGCCCGCGTCATCCTGACCGCGTCTCCTATGTGAGCTGCCAGCGGTGTGGCCGGCCAACCTGTCCGGAATGCCAACGCAGCGCAGCCGTGGGAATTCAGTGCGTGGATTGTGTCCAGCAAGCCAGCAAGTCAGCGCCCGGCAGGCGGACCATCTTTGGCGGAGCAGCACGTGCCGGCCGGCCTTTGATCACTATCATCATGATGGTCATCTGTGTTGCTGCGTACGCTTTGGAACTGGCACTCCCCAGTGACTTTATTTTCCTGAACTTTGCCTATGCCCCATTCCTCACGGAATCGGAGCCGTGGCGCATGCTGACCTCCGCGTTCTTGCATTCGCCGAGCTTCATGCACATCGCCTTCAACATGTACGCACTCTGGATCTTGGGCAACGCCTTGGAACCTGCTTTCGGTCGGGTTCGTTTCCTGGCTGTTTATCTTGTCAGCGCCCTGGCAGGCTCCGTGGGCGTCCTGCTGCTGTCCAACATGGACTCCATAGACATTCCCGTGGTGGGTGCCTCCGGCGCGGTGTTTGGCCTGTTCGGTGCCCTCTTTGTGGTGCAGAAGAAGCGCGGCGGAGATCTGCGGCAAATCTTGGTGCTGCTGGCCATCAACGCAGCTATCGGATTCATCATCCCCAACATTGCTTGGCAGGCCCATCTAGGTGGTCTGATCGCCGGTGCCCTGTGCACGGCAGCTATTGCCTACGCACCTGCAAAGAACCGCAACCTGATTCAGTGGGGCGGCATCGTCGCCGTTGTGGTGATCCTGGCGGCCCTGGCCGTCTACAAGGTCTCGACCTTCCCGGAATTCCTCATTCTCTAGTCAGGCTTGCTTCGGAGCCAGGCTCCAGTCACGGCGTCAGGCGCCGGTAGTCGCCTGCGTAATGAATCAAGGGGGACTGATCCTTGTTCCATGGCGCGTCTTCTCCCATAGACACCACATTGCCAACCACCAACAGATGCGTCGCAGCCTCGTGTATGGCCGTAGTGGTTACCTCAAAATAAGCCAGTGCGCCCGCAATCACGGCGTTGCCAGTGGCTGGTCCGCGCCGAAAATCAACCTGATTGAGCAGCCCCTCGACGGGATTACCCGGGCTAGCCAACCAATTGGCGTGGCCCTTTTGTTCCGCCGTGAGTATGGACAGAGCCCAAGAACCAGACTCCGCCACGGCGTGGGCGATCCGTGCTTCGGCAAAGAGGCTGACCAACAATGTCGGTGGGTCATAGGACACTGACAGGTACGAGCTCACGGTAGCGGCATAATCGCGCTCTCGAAGACGGGTGCTCACGATAGCAACACCCGATGCCTGTTCTGCACTAAGACGACGGTATTCGTCAACCTGATCCTGAGTGGTTGGCTGTGGGAAAACTCTGTGGATATCTAGGGTGCCGGCAAGTTCCATGAGTTCATCGTCGCATGTTTCCAGACTTATCCACAGCGATGTCCACATGTGGGCATAACTTACAGGCATGTAGTTCTAGTAGTTTTAAGTTCGTCGTACACGTGGTTATCCCCATGGTTATGCACAATGGGTATAAGTTACACACATGTAATTCCACAGCTGTGGATTACTTTCCTACGGTATTTTTGCCGAGTTCGGGGCGATGACGAGACAAAGTTATCCACTTCTGTGGATAACTTTGTGAACAACTAGGGATAACGACAGCTTCGAAGACGGGTTGTGGATAGTTCGAACAAGTTGTCAACCGCGGTGGATAAGACTGTGGGTTGTGGGAAAAAGTTATCCACACTGTGGACAACTTGGGGATAGTGATTAATCTTGCCTCTCCAACGGGCACTGTTGGTTCCGGTTCCAAGCGTCACCACGTTGTCACCAATCGCCTGGTTCCCTTGTTCCTCCGGTCCTTATCAAGTCCATATTCAGGACCCAGGAGTCCATCCAAAGTGATGTTGGGTATATGGGGGCACCCCGGTACTTTGGGGAATGGAAATTAGGGCTGGAGCGCTCGGAAGTGAAGCAGACCGTTGTGTCGATCTTTGGTTGGAAGCTTTGGCTGCGAGGGACGGGATCGGGGAGTCTTTAGCTGTGGGAGTCCGTGCTCGCGAGAAGTTCACCAGACAAATCGTCCGATTTGCTGTTCTCGGGCGTGAGGTGAACGGCTTCGCGCTAACCGTCGATGGCGGGGAATGCGTGGCACGTTTGGCGATGCTCGCCTTGCAACCGCATAAATCAAGTCAAGGCGGCGGCCGTGCGCTCTTGGCTGATGCTCTGCTCAGGGCCAGTGAAGCTGGCTACAGGCGATTCGAGTTGCAGGTGCGAGAAGGCAACACCAAGGCGATCCGCTTGTACGAGTCGGCTGGGCTGACGCAAGTAGGCCTCAGAGAGGATCATCCACTTGGTGGTTTGCCCATGCTGACCTTTGCATGTTGCCTGGTCTAGATCCATTTCATAGGCAAGTGGCACGAAACTGGGAATTTCCAGGATCCAGGTCCTAGCATCACCGCAGGTCAGAGCGGTCCACTGGTGACAGACGGTACGGGATCCTACAAGTTGCCTTACGGCCAGTCAGCGAGGCAGCACCACTCAAAGAATAGTCACAACATTGTGGCGGTGCCGTGGGGAAACTCCGAGTGGGCGGCTTCCCCCAATATGACTTCCGAATGACATCCAGGACGATAGTTTCCAGTTTGTGGTCCCGGCACGGGCAGAAGCGTCGCAGTGTCCCTACACTGAAGATAGCTTTAGTGTTTACATGAACGAGCACCGTCCATAACCGGGTGGAGCCGTTGGCATTGATACCCGGCAATTTGGGTTTTCATGACGTGAAATGAGGACGTGTGGCTCGACGTGCCAATGTTGGGGACATCGTTAATGAGCTGACCTCCAGCTCAACTCGAGGCGTGCTGATTGTTGGCTCCCGAGGTGCAGGAAAGACCTGGATGCTGGGACAGGTTCTTGCTGCCTTAGGTGCCGACACGGTAACCATCAGGCTAACGGCAAGCAAGGCTTTGGCAGCCATCCCCTTTGGTGCCGTTAATGCTCGGGTTGGCTCGAAATTGGTGCGCAGCAGTGAATACTACGAGGTTCTCAACGGGTTGCTGGATCAAATAACTGCGGCAAGGGCGAACTCCAACTGTGTTGTCCTTATGGTCGATAACGCCGAGTATCTTGACAGTCAAAGCGCCGCCATCATTCTTCAGACCGTCATGTCATCGGATGCAAAATTGATCTTGGTGGACCAGCCCGGTAGTCAGCACAGCTACCTTCGGGAGCTCTGGCGCGATGGTCACCTGACGCGTTTTGAGCTAGCTCCCATGCAGCCTGGTGACGTGCAATCCTTTCTGGAAAGTCTCCTCGGCGGAAAAGTGGCGGTAGGCACGGCCGACTATCTGGCCAGCCGTTCTTCCGGCAATCCGCTTGTGCTCCACGGGTTGGTAGCCGGAGCCCAGGAGGAAGGCTCCCTGCGACAAGTAAATAACGTGTGGATCCTGGACCATCCAAAAGACAGATTGGGCGCTGAAACGTGGGAGTTTCTGCAGATGGATCTCGACCGCGTGCCCGCGGAGACCCGGCGGATTCTTGAAATCCTTGCGCTGGCAGGATCAGTGCCCCTGGATGTCTTGCTTGATCTGACAGGGGCAGAAACTATCGATGACATACAACAACGCGATTTGGTGGAGATTGTCCCTGGCACGGTTCTCACCATGCGCCTAGCTCGCCAAGTCACGGCACCGGCTATTCGGGGAATGATCCCCGTAGGCCGTAGCCGCGGATATCTCGGTGAAGTTTCACAACTCATGCCCGTGGATGACGCCTCAAATCCTGAAGTGTTGATCAACTTCACGCGATGGTCCCTTGACTGCGGTTTGCCTGTTGACGACGAACGGATTTTGAAAGCTGCGGTCTGGGCCAATCAGCTCATGCGCCCCACAGAAGCGCTGCAATTTAGCGGGACCCGAGTTAGTAACGAGAACGCCGCAGCGTTGCTAGCCGAACATTCCATCGCCCAGCTGAATCAAAATGCTCCGGATGATGCAAGGATGACAGCCCGGCAGGCCCTTGAACTCGCGGCCTCCCCCGAGGTAGCAGCCAGTGCCCTTCGTGCCTTCAACCTGAGCCACATTTCTGAACAGGATTACCAAGCTCAATTTAAGGATGTCTATGCCAGCTATGTGCGCCGCTTCGGAAGTGTCGGCCTGAACCAGAACTCCACCCGGTCTGACATCGATGTGCTCATGATTCATGCCATCAAGGAAGTCTCCTTGGGGGACATCAACCATGCCTCTGAACGGATCGAAGCACTCTTAGAACATCCGCTAACTCAAAATGTCTGCGACAGGGTTCTGCTGAAATCACTGAACTGTGAGATTCTCAGGTCGAGGGGGCAAATGAGCGGCGCTGTTAAGCTGGCGATGGAAGTAATCGGCGATCTGGAGAGCCCGGAAGGCTTCCCTCGGCCGGACATTGCCATTTTGGCCTACACTCGCGCGGTTGCGGCATTCATTTATGACGGTGCATGGGAACACGTGCGGGTTGCTTTGGACCCGGCAACGTTCACTAATCCTGACATGATGCTCTATGCCGGCGGCATGCGTGATTTAGCCGCGGCCATGATGCAGTGCCGGCGCGGTCATATTGAAGAGGCCTTGATTTCCCTAGAAGCCGCTGTGGGCGCACTCAACGACTACGACCCATGGTCTGTGCTGTCCACCGGCCTGGGACTCATGGCCTATTGCAAGGTGATGCGCGGGGACCTGAAAGGCTCGCAAGATTGCCTGGCACAGATGGCATCTCTGGGACGCCGTAGCGGAAAGCTCTATGCCTTGGAAAGCGCCGCCTACGCAGCCGCGGCTCAATTCATGACGGGTCAGACGGATCTGGGTATGTCCCGGCTAAGAAGTCTGCAGAGAGAATGTCAGTCCCACGGCTATCTTGGAATTGAGCTGACAGTCCTTACTCTTATGGTGCGCATTGGAGATCCCACCTCGATCGACAGACTTGCCGAGGTAGCGGCAAAACTGGAATCGGGCAGCAAGGAATTTTTTGTCCACTGGTCAATGGCCCTGCGCTCCCAAGATCCTGCGACCCTAGATCAGGCAAGCGCCACGGCCATGGACTTCGGCTTTGAACTGATTGCTGTTGAACTGGCAACACATGCGCTGAAGAAATTTCATGACAGCGGCAAAGTTCACAAGAGCCGCAAGACTGCCAGCAAGGTAGTTGCCATGCGGGAACAGATGCCCGGGCTGGTGTCACCGGTGTTCCAAACCATGGACCAGCCAAAGATGACCCGGCGAGAGCACCAAATAGCCCTCTTGGTGGCGCAAGGCGAGACAAACAATGCTATCGCGGGCAGGCTCAATGTCTCGTTACGAACCATTGAAGGCCACCTCTACAGGACCTTCATCAAACTGGACATTCAGTCTCGTGAACAATTGTCGGGGCTCATGAACTACGAAGGTGAAAAAGACGGCGTCAGGGTTAACCACTCATAAGTAGTGAGCTGCCGGAATGAACACAGGTAGGGTCGTGCACGCCAAAAAATCGGTAGTCACCACGCGAGTCGTGCCCACAAAGACCTCGCTGTCCTGATGATGCACGGAACCTGTTAGCGGCCTCACTTTTAGGAGGAAGCCCATGTGTGGTCATTCTTGGCACCAACACCGTCGGTATCGAAACAACCTTGCCCTGTCCGCGAAACCGAGGGGTGGCTAGACTGAAAACACGGGGACCTTCGTCGGCCAAATTGGCGGACGATTTTGCTGAAATGGAGAGCAGGGCGGCGCAATGTCCAACAAGGATGAATCCAACCCAGAGAATACCCAGCAGGAAAATGCTGCCCGGGGACGTTATGTGCAGGGGAAGTACGGGAGCGCCGGAACTCAAGACAGTCGTAAGCCCGGTGACCCGGTGGGCCGCTACATCGAAGGTGACTATGGCCCAGCCGGCACCGAGGATCCCCTCACGGACGCCGAGAGCGGCACTTTTGTTGAAGCCGACTATGGGACGGCCGGTGATGTGCCGGGCCACGCCGCTCGGGGTGCCGAAGGCCGCTACGTTGAGAGCGCCTCGGTGAAGCCGAAAAATTCAGGCAAAAAAGATAAGTGAGCCCTGAGGCTTAGCTGCGCCAGCGCGTGGTCATCATGAAACCGGCCAAGGCAATACCGAAACCAATGCCGATGTTCCAGTTGCTGATGTTGGGAATCGGGAACTTACCATCGGAGATGTAGTAAGTGATGATCCAGACCAAGCCAATCAGCATCAAGCTGACCATGACGGGAAGGAACCAAACAGCGTTGGGCTGCTGAGTTTTTGCGGACGGTGTTTGAACCGGGGCCTTCGTGGGGCGGCGACGCGGTTTTGACTCGGGCACAAGGGCTCCTTGACATTGGGACCGATCACAACGATCCACTCGGTGGGTTGGCTGACGGTTCATTAGCTGTGTCATTGCTGAGCGAATTGTTCCCGGCTAGTGAACTGACGCTATTGTTGACGTAATTCTAGCTGTATTTAACGCAGCCACAGATCGCATGACTTTACCGCCCAACTTCAGTCAGGAGACCCGCGTGGTTCACTCGCCGAGCAGTGCCGAAAAAGCTGTGGGCGTCGATGAGTTGATCTCCGGGAATACAAGGGTTCGCACCCAGCGCAAGCGGTCTGAACGGCGTAGACGCGCTGCACAACCCAAGCAGGGCTTCTTTCGCACCCTAATTCAAGTCATGGGCGAGCTTCTTATCACCGCCGGTGTCATCTTGCTACTCTTCGTTGTGTGGGAACTGTGGTGGACAAATATCGAAGCCAATACCGCGCAACAGGCTGCCGTTTCGCAATTTGCCCATGAGTTCCAGGGGCCGATAACTCCACCCGCGCCGGATGTCCCGGCGGATTTCGGACCGCCGATTGTTATGGACGAACCCACGGAACTCAGCTCCGTTTTTGGTGTTGTTTACATCCCGCGCTTCGGTCCCACCTACAGCCGCCCCCTCGTTGAAGGCGTCCAGCAGGCTCAACTCGATACTTTGGGGCTGGGGCGCTATGACAGTTCCACCATGCCCGGAGGTGTTGGGAACTTCGCCGTGGCGGGCCACCGACAGACTCACGGCGCTGTCCTCGATGCCATTCACACACTGGTTCCGGGGGACAAGATTTACGTCCAAACCAAGGATGGCTATTACACGTATGTGTTCCGCAACAACCAGATCGTATTGCCCAATCGCGGCGACGTTCTGCTGCCCGTGCCCACACAAGCCGGTGTGACGCCCACGGAACGGTTCATGACCATGACCAGCTGCAATCCCCGCTTTGGCGCCGAGGAACGCATCATTGCTTACTCTGTGATGGAATCCTGGCAGCCAGCCAGTGCCGGTCCCCCGGCCGCCATTGCGAACCAAGTCGCAGCGAATCAGAAAGGCTGAGCATGTACGGCTGGATCTTTAGGCATCTACCAGGGCCCTTGTGGTTCCGCATCGTCACCGCCATCCTCTTCGTCGTTGCCGCGGTTCTGGTGTTGATGCAGTTTGTTTTCCCTTGGTTGAGCCAGTTCAACCCCCTTACCGATTCAACGATTGGCGGTGGAGTCTGACATGTCAGTTCGGATTCTTGTCATTGATAACTACGACAGCTTTGTCTACACCCTGGTTGGCTACTTGCAGCAGCTCGGTGCCGAGACAACTGTTGTGCGTAACGACGACGTCACGCTTGAAGAAGCCATTGAACTTGCCACCGGGCGCGACGGCGTTCTAGTCTCCCCCGGGCCGGGCACCCCTGCAGAGGCAGGTGTGTGCATCGACCTAATCAAGTGGTGTGGCGAGAACGCCAAGCCCATGCTGGGTGTGTGCCTTGGTCACCAGGCCCTGGCCGAAGCCTATGGCGGTGTGGTTACCCATGCCGAACAGCTCATGCACGGAAAGACCAGCGAGGTTCACCACCGCGGTACGAGCGTTTTTGCGGGCCTGCCCAGCCCGGTGACTGCCACCCGCTACCATTCTCTTTCAGCCGTTCCAGACAGTATTCCAGAGGTTCTGGAAGTGACTGCGGAAACGTCCGACGGCGTGATCATGGGTCTGGCGCACAAGAGCGCACCCCTGTGCGGTGTCCAGTTCCACCCCGAATCCGTCCTTACCGAGGGCGGATACACAATGTTGGGTAACTGGCTTGAATCCGTGGGCTTGGCTGGCGCAGCCGCCAAGGCTGCAACCCTAAGCCCGCTCATCAACAGCTAGCAGGGAATTCTCGCAGGAGTAACGGCCAGTGCTTACTGGCGGTTAGTCCTGCCCCCTGCTCTTTTTAGGTGGTGTGGTCGCTTCCTCTGTTGGATCTGCCGACGGCGTAGGGGTGGCCGTGGGCTGGGGGGAAGGTGGCGCCTTGGCTAAAGTCACAACAATGCTTGTATGTTGTTCCACGAGAGTGCCGGCGGAAATCGATTGATTTGTGACCATGCCGGGCGTGACAACGGAGTTCTCCGCCTCCTCAAAGGTCACCTCCAGGAAAGGTGAAACCTTCTTGAGCGCCGCAGTCACCGTTTCCTGGACGCCTGCCGGGTCCTTGGTCAGGTCAAACAAGGACGGGATCTGGACCCGACCAGTGGAGATTTTCAACGTAACAGCAGTGCCAGCAGGCACTGTCTCACCCGGAGCAGGATCGGAGGTGACCACAAGGTTGGCACCGATCTGACCATCATTGACCATGTCATTGAGATTCAGGACCAGTCCCAGACCGGTGAGTATGGAGCGCACCTCGCCGTCGGTTCTCCCCGCAATATCTCTGGGAATCTGAACTTCTGACGGGCCCTTGGAGATAAATACCTCCACCTCTGCGCCGGGATCTACCGAGGCGCCTGCCTGGGGGAAAGAGCGAATGACCTGGCCCTTGGGCTCGGCGGAAAACTCCTCGGTGCTATGCGGGACCATGCCAAGGTCCCGCAATTGCGACATCGCCATGTCAACGCTGAGGCCGGAAAGTGCCGGTACGGAGATTTGCTGCACGGCCGGTGGTTTGCTGTTGATCAGGTTGTAGCCCAACACGCCTCCACCACCCAAGATAAGTGCCAACAGCACGAACAAGGACACCATCCAAGCCCTGCGGCGGCGTTTCTGGGCTGGCTGGACGGCCCCCAAGTCCTCTGGTTCGCCGTCGACCGTGGTCAACGCACCGCCAGCCAAAACCTTCGCCATCGCACGAGTGGAGGGTCCGCCGTCGTCGGTGACGGGGATCGCATCAGTCGGGGTCTCAGGCACAGCGACAAGCGGAACGGGGACAGGCGCCGCGGCAAGGGTGGGCATTACGCCCGTGCCTGCAGCCCGAAGCGCGCGGCGGAAGGATGCCGCGTTTTGAAACCGCTGCCCGCGGTCCTTTTCCAAGGCATGCTTCAACAACGCGTCAAGGGCAGGGGAAAGCTCTGAATTGAAAGTGCTGGGCGCCGGAGGTTGTTCACGAACGTGTTGGTAAGCCACGGAGACAGGCGAATCGCCCGTAAACGGCGGGCGCCCGGCCAACATTTCAAACAACAAACAGGCAGCCGAATACAGGTCGCTGCGAGCATCCACGCTCTCACCGAGCGCCTGCTCGGGCGAGAGGTATTGGGCCGTGCCCATAACGGTCTGAGTTTGGGTCATGGTAGCCGCAGCGTCGGAAATGGTCCTTGCGATCCCAAAGTCCATCACCTTGACCTGGCCCAGAACGCCGTGTTCATCCAGTGTGACCATGACGTTGGCCGGCTTGATATCCCGGTGCACGATGCCGGCGCGATGACTATAGTCCAGGGCGGACAAGACGCCCAGGGTGTATTCAATGGCCTGGTCAGTTGACATGTCCTTGCTGCGGATTAATTCGCGCAGTGTCTTCCCGTGGACGTACTCCATGACAATGTAGGGCAGGTGCGCGCTGTCACGCAACTGATCGTCCATGACATGTTCGCCCGTGTCGTAAACCGCGACGATGGAGGGATGGTTCAGGCCTGCCACAGCTTGCGCCTCGCGGCGAAAGCGGGCCTGTAGCTGTGAATCCCTTGCAACGTCGGCACGGAGCAGCTTAATGGCCACTGCCCGGCCAAGACGCAGGTCCTGAGCCTTATATACGTCAGCCATGCCGCCGCGGCCAAGCAACTCACCGATCTCATACCGGTCATTAAGAACGCGCGGAACATTCATGGGAACCTGCTTGTCCTTTCAATCGGAGGGAGATGGTGAGATGGTTGGCGTCCGGCGAGATTACGGGGCTCCAGCTGTGGCCGAAGCCGTTGGTGCGGGCTCATCAGCAGGACCGGTGGAGACGTAGTAGGTAACTACCGAGCCTTTCGGTGTCTGGGTGCCAGCAGCCGGGTTGGTGCGGATGACCAGACCCTTAGCAACTGTCGACGACGGTTCTTCGACACGGGCCGGCATAAATCCGGCAGCGACCAAAGCGGCATCGTAGGCATTGCCCTCCTGGCCTGCGGAGGAGGGAACCGGCGCTGTTTCCGTGCCCTTGGAAACAGTCACGGTGATGGTGGAGCCGGCAGTCTGCAGTCCTGTCGGCGTCACAGACACGACGTTGCCGTCGGGTACCGAGGCACTGAACTCATCAACTCGGTTGACTACTAGTTCTGCACCGGTCAGAACCCCATTGACCTCATCAAAGGTCTTGCCGACGAGCATGTTGCTGATGACATCGAATTGCTTGGGAGCCTCGGTGGTGGGCTCGGGCGTTTCGGTGGGCGTAGGGGCCTCGGACGTCGTCGGAGGCGCCGTGCTGGGTCGCACGCTGGCGGTGGGCGAGGTGGACGTCGTGGGCGCCGGAGAATCCTTGTTTCCAAGAACTCCAGCACCTTGAAGAAGCAGAGCACCAACCGCAAAGACCAACAAAATCAGGAGTCCGATCAGCGGCCAGGTCCAGGGACTGCGGCCCTTCTTGGCAGGCTCTTCCACAGCTTCGTCGTCGTCCGCGCCGAACAATGCAGGCTGCTCATTCTCAGCCTGCCATGCACGTTCGGCACCGAGAATTTCAGCGCGCGTGGGACTCTGCCCTTGGGTATCTTCGGTCACGGCGGGGAGTGCTGTGGTGGTGGGCTCGGCAACGTTGCCAACAACCGACGTCGAAGCCGTTGCGTTGATGTCCACGGGAGCGGTGATGGGTCCTGTGGTTGCTTCGAACAACAGCATGCCGGGGACGGCCGCATGAGCGGCCTTGATGTCACCTTCACGGATGGCCTCGGCCGCTTCAGCCAACTTCAAGGCATTTGCCGGACGATTGGCCGGATCCTTGGACAGCATTGACATCAACAGCGCGCGCACGGGTGTGGGCAAAGTGTCAGGCAGCGGCGGCGGAGCGTCGTTGACCTGAGCCAAGGCAATGGCAATCTGGGATTCGCCCGAGAAAGGCCGGTGGCCCGTTATGCATTCATAACCTATAACGCCCAGGGAATATATATCGCTGGATCCTGTTGCGATCTGTCCGGTGGCCTGTTCTGGCGCTAGGTACTGCGCCGTGCCCATAACTTGGCCGGTCTGGGTCAACGGAACCTGATCAGCTAGACGGGCAATGCCAAAGTCGGTGATCTTGACCTTGTCTTCCGGCGTGATGAGCAGATTGCCGGGCTTGACGTCGCGGTGAACAAGACCCTGAGCGTGGGCAACAGCGAGGGCGCGGGCGGTCTGGGCGATCATGGACAGAGTCCAATCGGCCGAGAGTATGCGCTCACGCTCGATCAAGGTTGATAGCGGCTCGCCGGGAACTAGTTCCATGACCAAATACGCCGAACCATCTTCTTCGCCGTAGTCAAAGACGTTGGCGATTCCCTCGTGGTTGAGCAATGCGGTGTGTTTGGCTTCGGCACGGAAACGCGCCCGGAAACCGGGGTCTCCCGTGTATTCGTCCTTGAGGATCTTGATGGCAACTATGCGCCCCAGAACCTGGTCCTGAGCCCGCCACACCTCGCCCATGCCGCCGATGGCAATGCGTGATGTGAGTTGGAACCTGCCGCCTAAGGTGATACCAGAAATAGGCCTCACTTGTTCAACACCGCCTTGAAGAGTTTACTTGCGTTGGGACTTGTCAATTGTGCTCCGGTGGCCACGTCAACCTTCGGCATGACGATGGTGACCACCACTTCCGGGTCATTCGCCGGAGCGAAGCCCGTAAACCATGCGTTATTCATCATTACGCCACTTTCGTTCAGGCCGAGTTCTGCCGTCCCCGTCTTGGCAGCTACCTGGACACCTGGAACAGCCGCGGCCGATCCGATTCCGTTATCAACAACGCTGACCATCCATTCCTTGATCTGGGCTGCGATTTCCGGTGTTGTTGACTGCCTGAGAACTTCGGGTGTAAGTGAGGAAACGGTTTTGAGATCCGGTGTCCGGATGGTCTTCACCAGGTTTGGTGCCATCTGTTCGCCGCCATTGGCAATAGCTGCCGTCATCATGGCGATTTGCAGTGGCGACGCCAAGACGTCCTTCTGCCCAATTGCACTTTGCGCCAGAGACGGATCGTCCAGGGTGCCGTCGCTGCCAGGGAATCGGCTGTCAACAACCCGGTCCGGGAACTTCAAGGAGTTGTCATTAAAGCCAAACTTCTCAGCTTGGGCGGTAATGGCGTCCTGTCCAAGATCCAGGGCAATGCTTGCGAAGGGAGTGTTGCACGAATTTTCCAAAGCGAAGGCAAAAGTGGCTTTGTCCTTGGTGTAACACTGCCCGTTCGCGTAGTTAGGCAGGGCGTAGTTGATGCCGGGGAAAGCCAGTTCAGCAGGATTAGGCAGGACGCTGTCTTTGTTGTATTTCCCGGATTCCAGAGCGGCCGCGGTATCGATGATCTTGAAGACCGACCCAGGCGCGTAGAGCTTCGTATAGGCAGGAGAGCCGAACAAGTTAATACCCGGGACATCCACCAACTTCGCCATAGAGGCGTCAAAATCGGCCTTGTTGTGGGTGGCCATCAAATTGGTGTCATAGGAAGGTTTGGAGACCATGGCAATAATGGCTCCCGTCTTCGGATTCATGGCCACGATGGAGCCGCCAACATCATCCGGGATCATGTCGTAGGCCATTTTTTGAATTGTGGAGTCGATGGTCAGCTCGACCGAACGTCCCTGCTGTTGCTCCCCAGTGAATGCCTGGGCAATTCGGTCGAAGAGGGCCGAATCGGAATTTCCGGTCAATTCGTCCCGCATCTGTGCTTCTAAACCATACTGCCCGGAGAACTTGCTAAAGAACCCGGTCAGCCCGGCGTACAGTTCCGGATCGTTGTAGGTGCGCTGATACTTGCAGTCGGTGCCACTGGGCACGGATTCTGCAATGGCCTGACCGTCAACAAGAATGGGGCCCCGGTTACTGCAGAAGCTGGCAACAAGTTGGCGATCATTCTGCGGGTTCGCATTGAGTGAATCGACGGCAAAGAACTGGACATATGAAACTGCACCAAAGAGCAGCGCGAACAAGGCAATGGCCACAATCCACGAATTTCTGATCGCTTGATTCATGGTGAAGGCACCTCCTTAGGCGTTTGCTCGATATGGGGCTTGGAGTCGCCGTTGGCTTCCGGGCCGCTGACATTTATGGGACGCCTTGCAGCATCGGAGATCTTCAAGATCAGGGCCACGATTATCCAGTTTGCCAGCAACGATGAACCACCGGCGGCCAAGAATGGTGTGGTTAGTCCCGTCAAGGGAATGAGCCGGGTGACTCCGCCGATGATGATGAAGCACTGCAGTGCGACCGCGAAGGACAAGCCCACCGCCAGAAGTTTACCGAAGGCATCCCGGGTACCCAGGGCTGCCCGGAATCCTCGCGCCACCAAAATGGCATAGAGGCACAAGATCGCGAAGAGCCCGATTAAGCCCAATTCCTCGCCAATCACGGCGATGATCATGTCGCTGTTTGCCACAGGAAGTTTTTCAGAGGTCCCTTGGCCCAGACCCGTGCCAAACAACCCACCGTTGGCTAGACCAAACAATCCTTCAACGACCTGGAAGCTGCCAAATGCGGCGCCAATATATTCGGGGTCAAATGCGTTCACCCAAACGTCGATGCGTCGAGCGACATGCGGGAATATTTGGTATGCGGCAACGCCGCCCACGGCAATAAGACCCACACCGATGAAGATCCAGCTGACCCGGCTGGTGGCCACATAGATCATGACCATGAACAAACCAAAGAACAGGATTGAGGAACCCAAATCTCGCTGGAACACCAGCACGCCAACGCTGGCAAGCCACGCCACGATCATCGGAGCAAGATCTCGGGTTCGGGGGAGCTGCAGGGGGCCGATCTTTTTCCCCGCGAGCAGGATCAGATCCCTATTGGAAGATAAGTACCCTGCGAAGAATACAGCCAGTGTAATCTTGGCGATTTCGCCTGGCTGAAAGGTGAAAGGCCCAATGGAAATCCAGACCGTGGCGCCGTAGACGCTTCCAGCTGAGATGCCAGGAACCAGCGGAAGGATCAAAAGGACCACGGAAAGGACGAGGGAAATGTAGGTATACCGGCGCAGGATGCGATGATCCCGCAGGAACCACATCACAACAATGGCTGCAACAACAGCCAAGGTGGTCCACATCCACTGGCGGGTTGCTGCAGTGTCCCCCGAGGTGATGTCCAGGCGGTGAATGACCGCGAGGCCAAGGCCGTTCAATGCAACAACAACTGGCAATATAACCGGATCGGCATATTTTGCTCGAAGGCGCAACACTACATGGAAGCCAAACGAAAGCCCCGCCAAGATGGCGATCTGAGTATAGAAGTCATTGTCGAAACTACGCCCCAGATTAAGATTCACCAACGCGTTGGCCATAGCTGACATACCCAGGGCCAAGACGAGCAGGAGAAACTCGGTATTGCGGCGTGGCTTTGCCACTGTTAGTAACTGGCTCATTTTCCACCTCCGGGTGTACAGCTTGCCTGTGCTGTGCTGCTCACTGAAGGCGTAGCCGTGCCTGACGCTGTCGCAGTGGCTTTTGTAGAGGGTGCTGTTGTCGCGGACGGTTTTGCTGTGGACGGCGTGCTGCTCGGAGCAGTCGGGAGCAGTTCGCACGGAGGCAGGCTTGTGCCGGTTCCCAACTGCAAGTCGCTGATAATTTGTTCAGCGTCACCCAGCGTTGGTGCGGGCACCGTATTGGCAACGAGCTGTTGGGAATATGCTGGCAAAGAGTCGACCCTGACGTTTGTTTCCCGTTGCAGGCGCGACAAGGATATGGGACCAAGTGATTGGGAAACACCCTTGTAAATAGCCACATTTCCGTCCGCAGCACCCACAAAATACTGAGTCTGGGTCCACGCGTAGGCGGCCCAGGATCCTGCAATGAGCAGCAAGGCAACAAGCACACTGATGATGGTGAGCAACCATGGACGGCGACGCAGGCGAGGCAGGGAGACCTCAGTGTCTTCCACAATTGTGGGTGCTTCAGTTGCCGGTTTGTGAGTCAGCACCGTGGCCGCCCGCGGAATGGCGGGTTGCCGGGCCAGCTGAGGGATTTTACCTTCGGCGTTGGCCGTTACGGCAGCGCCGACTAACTCATGTTCGCGTGAAGCGAGTTCCAGGCGGACGGCGTCCGCCCGAACATACGAATCGAGGGCTTCAGGTTCATTGTCGGCTTCTGCATCTGCGTCCGCATCATCAGCTGTAACAGCTGAATCAGGATCTGTGGAAGTCTCAACTTCAGACCGTGCCGGGTCACCGACGTCGGGCACCTCGTCTTCTATTGTCAGGACTGGGGCCTCAGCGTCCAAAGCAGCGGCTGGAACGGTCTCGAGTGCAGCTGTCTGGTCCGGGACGTCTTCAGCAATATCGAAAACCACCACCGTGACATTGTCTGGTGAACCGGCCGCTAGGGTCAGATCAATCAATGTTTCGGCGGAGGTGGCCAGAGATTTGGTGTTGCGAATGACCTCTTCCACCATCGCATGGCGGACAAAGTTCAGGCCATCCGAGCAAAGTAGCCAGCGATCCCCCGGGATGGCGTCAAAATACTTCAGATCAAGTTCAGGCGAGGCATCAACGTCACCCAACACACGCATCAGTACATTCTTGTGGGGATGAACTTCAGCCTCAGCCTCGGTCATTCGCCCTTCATCGATCATGCGCTGGACAAAGGTGTGGTCAGTACTCAGTTGTTCAAAGACACCGTCACGCAATCTATATGCTCGCGAGTCACCAATATGAGCGTAGGCAAGCTTATTACCGGAAAGCAGCAAGGCTGTGACGGTGGTGCCCATGCCAGCCAATTTAGGGTTTACATGGACCAATTCTGACAGGAGGGAATTTGCGCTTTGAATCTCGTCTGCAAGATGGGTTCCGGCGTCCTCCTTATGCCGATTGTGATCCAGGTGAATCAAGTCAAGGACCGTCGATGCGCTGGCGACATCACCGCCAGCGTGCCCGCCCATACCGTCAGCAACCACTGCCAAATATCGACCGGCGTATGCTGAATCGTCGTTCTTCGCCCTGACTAACCCCACATGTGAGCGGGCTGCGTAGCGCAGAATGAGCGGGTACTCGGCCATGGTTACGGCCTCAATTCAATGACCGTTTTGCCGATCCGCACAGGGACCCCGAGTTCCACGGGGAGGGCGCGCGTCAATGGGCTACCACCTAGGAATGTTCCGTTCGTGGAACCCAAATCTTCAACAAACCAGCGGGTGCCCTGCGGAAATAGACGAGCGTGCCGACCTGAAGCATAGTCATCCTCAAGCACCAAGGTGGCATCCTGGGCGCGGCCCAACAGAATGGGTACGCCGGATAGCTCCAGCGTGGTGCCAGCAAGCGGGCCTTCTGTGACAACCAAAGCTCGAGCCTGAACCTTTGCGGGCGGCGCCTCTTCAACCAGCTCCGGGTGCTTACGGGCCTGACGGGCTGTCGGTTCACCCACCTTTGCCTTACGGCCGATCACTAGGTCTCGGCGCATTGCCGCGACAACGCTGAAGACCATGATCCACATGAGAACCAGGAATCCGAAGCGCAAAATGGTTACAACAAGGCTTAGATCATTCATCGGGAGCCTCCGTTGCGCGCGGGAACAATGCGGAAAACTATTTGGGTGCGTCCCATGGTGATATTTGACCCGTCATGCAGATCTGCAGTTCCTTGAACTCGGCGGCCATCAACATAACTACCGTTGGTTGAACCAAGATCAACCGCCGTGCTGATGCCGTCGGCCGTGCGAATCTCCAAGTGCTTACGTGAGACGCCGGTGTCGTCGATGAGGATATCGGCCTCAGATGAGCGGCCAAGAACGATTGTTGAGGCGTTCAAAGAGTACCGCTGTCCGTCGATGTCTAGAACAGGCTGTCCATTAACTGCGGCAGGGGTGGCTTGCCTTTTGTACACAGGGGCGGGAGCCTGTGCGGCGCCAGGGTTCTGACTTGGCTTGGCCGGCGGGTTTACGGGAGGCTTCGGGCGCAAGTTCTGTGCGGGCATGCCATTCTCCCTCTCCGTGGCGGAGCGGACCTCAAATTGGCCAGGACGCAGGCTCTGGTCATGGTTGAAGGCAACGCGGACAGGACCTTGAAGTACGTAGCCCTGGCTGCGGGAATGGTTAATCACCACATCGCAAAGCTCTTCAGCCAGGGTGACGCCCCACGAGCGGGCCCGCTCAAAGTCTGCGTCGCCCAAATCTACATTGAAGACATTGGGAGCCAATGTGCGCCCGGCATCCAAGGTCATGGCTTTGTCATCGAGCTCCCGGCGAAGGGCGCTGGCCATCTCCACCGGTTGCAGGGTCTTTGAACCCAAAGAGAAGGCGCCTCGGACTGCCTTTTCAATGCCTTTCTCAACGTTGTCAAACAATCCCATATGCTCTCCTCTCCTTCGGCTGCAGCAGTTATTAGGCTGTGCTAGATCTCGGTGTCGACTGCCCTAACCGAGGGCACAGCCTGTAAGTTGTCCACGCCGCGGGCAACCCTGTTCAAGGTCGATACTACTGCCGGAGTCTTTGAATATACCTATCAGTGGGTACCGATGTGGCAAATTTCCTACCAGGGTAGGGGAGTGTACTGGTGGGATGTGCTGAGTAAAAAACTGCATGTTCTAGCGGAATTTGGGCCTTTAATGGTGGCCAACAGGGGCCCAGGACACCTCGTTTTGGTTAATTGGCACAATGTCCTATATGCTTGATCTCGCTGTTCCACTGAATGTTGAAAACAACTCAACGCATCGGTGGATTGCAAAAAAACGCGCGAGTGGCGGAACGGCAGACGCGCTGGCTTCAGGTGCCAGTGTCCGAAAGGGCGTGGGGGTTCAAATCCCCCCTCGCGCACGTTTTGAAATTTCCCCGGCAAACCATTGGTTTGCCGGGGATTTTTTGGTTTAAGTCTTGGCCCGGCTTGTAGGACGAAGAATGAGCCTGGCACGGGATGTGGCGGTGAGTGTTGCCCGCAAGCACTTCCCCGGCGGGTGCTCCCGTGACGCTAGTACTCTTCTCCAGTACAGAGGAATCCGATCGCTCCTTCTGCGGGGTTCTGATTCTTGGGAGCCTCTTTATTTCTGAGTGCATCTTTGCACCCACGAAATCGACATGCTCGACCGGTACAAGGTCTCCCTTTCAACGTGGGCTGCCCCCTTTCTCTGCGATTCGCAGCGCAGGTGCATTTGGGTCCCAACTGCACCTATATAGAGGGATGGATGCGTCCCTATATATAGGTGCAGTTATGTGAGTGTCGTCGAACCACGTTTTCTGAGCCAAACGACCAGCTGCAGCATAGGATCAAGGCATGAAGAAACTCTTGATTGGTGTTGGTGTCCAGCTTGGTAGCTCAGCGGTTGCAATCATTGTGGCTGCACTACTGCTTCCACGGTTCAGCCTGGGAATTGGTGGGTTCCTTACGGCCGTAGTCATATTCACGATTGCCCAGTCACTCTTAGCTGGTGCGGTGGCCAGGCTGGCAAGCAAGCACGTACCGGCATTCGCGGGCCTAGCCTCATTGGTCTCCACCTTGCTGGCTTTGATCATTGCAAACTTGCCCTTCGGTGGCATCAGGATCCATGGCTTTGTGACCTGGCTTCTAGCAGCCCTTATTGTGTGGGTCATTACCGGACTCTGCGCAACCCTGGCACCCAAGTACTTGCTCAAGAACGCCGGCAGTTAAGTCTGCTGGTGGACCACCTCTGCACGAGCCCACTTGTGGGCCCTGTGGATTTGCATGTCCGAGAAAAGGTGTGTATTGTTTTCTGAGTTGCCCCGCTTGGTGCGGGTGTGAAAATCCTGAGTTTGTTTCGGCCGGTTTATTCCGGTTGTTTTTCATGTCTTGGGTGGTTGTTTTACTCTTTATGGGGTGAATGCCGGCGGGTTTATGGATTTGCTTTTTGAAAGCTGGTTCGGTAAGCTTGCAAAGTTGCCCTGGTGCTGATCGTCAAGGATTTACCTGTTGTTTACGGGTTGTTGTTGGTGTGTGGCTGGGTGTGGTTGTTGTTTGAGAACTCAATAGTGTGCCAAGTTTTATTGATACCAATTTATTTATATTGAATTGGTTATTTGATTGGTTGTTGCCGCCCCTGTGGTGATGGCTGATCGTTTAGCTGGTTTCGAATTTAGTGCATGTGTTCATTACCTTTTTCCGGTGTGAATGTGTGTGTCTGTTTAGTTATTAACGGAGAGTTTGATCCTGGCTCAGGATGAACGCTGGCGGCGTGCTTAACACATGCAAGTCGAACGATGAACCGGTGCTTGCACTGGGGATTAGTGGCGAACGGGTGAGTAACACGTGAGTAACCTGCCCTTAACTCTGGGATAAGCCTTGGAAACGAGGTCTAATACTGGATATTGACTTTTCCTCGCATGGGGATTGGTTGAAAGATTTATTGGTTTTGGATGGACTCGCGGCCTATCAGCTTGTTGGTGAGGTAATGGCTCACCAAGGCGACGACGGGTAGCCGGCCTGAGAGGGTGACCGGCCACACTGGGACTGAGACACGGCCCAGACTCCTACGGGAGGCAGCAGTGGGGAATATTGCACAATGGGCGAAAGCCTGATGCAGCGACGCCGCGTGAGGGATGACGGCCTTCGGGTTGTAAACCTCTTTCAGTAGGGAACAAGGCCAGACGTTGTCTGGTTGAGGGTACTTGCAGAAGAAGCGCCGGCTAACTACGTGCCAGCAGCCGCGGTAATACGTAGGGCGCAAGCGTTATCCGGAATTATTGGGCGTAAAGAGCTCGTAGGCGGTTTGTCGCGTCTGCCGTGAAAGTCCGGGGCTCAACTCCGGATCTGCGGTGGGTACGGGCAGACTAGAGTGATGTAGGGGAGACTGGAATTCCTGGTGTAGCGGTGAAATGCGCAGATATCAGGAGGAACACCGATGGCGAAGGCAGGTCTCTGGGCATTAACTGACGCTGAGGAGCGAAAGCATGGGGAGCGAACAGGATTAGATACCCTGGTAGTCCATGCCGTAAACGTTGGGCACTAGGTGTGGGGGACATTCCACGTTTTCCGCGCCGTAGCTAACGCATTAAGTGCCCCGCCTGGGGAGTACGGCCGCAAGGCTAAAACTCAAAGGAATTGACGGGGGCCCGCACAAGCGGCGGAGCATGCGGATTAATTCGATGCAACGCGAAGAACCTTACCAAGGCTTGACATGAACTGGAAACGCTTGGAAACAAGTGCCCCGCTTGCGGTCGGTTTACAGGTGGTGCATGGTTGTCGTCAGCTCGTGTCGTGAGATGTTGGGTTAAGTCCCGCAACGAGCGCAACCCTCGTTCTATGTTGCCAGCACGTAATGGTGGGGACTCATAGGAGACTGCCGGGGTCAACTCGGAGGAAGGTGAGGACGACGTCAAATCATCATGCCCCTTATGTCTTGGGCTTCACGCATGCTACAATGGCCGGTACAATGGGTTGCGATACTGTGAGGTGGAGCTAATCCCAAAAAGCCGGTCTCAGTTCGGATTGGGGTCTGCAACTCGACCCCATGAAGTCGGAGTCGCTAGTAATCGCAGATCAGCAACGCTGCGGTGAATACGTTCCCGGGCCTTGTACACACCGCCCGTCAAGTCACGAAAGTTGGTAACACCCGAAGCCGGTGGCCTAACCCCCTTGTGGGGAGGGAGCTGTCGAAGGTGGGACTGGCGATTGGGACTAAGTCGTAACAAGGTAGCCGTACCGGAAGGTGCGGCTGGATCACCTCCTTTCTAAGGAGCACCAAACGCCACGAGATGGCCCGCATGGGTTGTGTTGGTGGTGTGAGGAGTAAAGACTCATTGCCAGAACGTATGTTTCTGGGTGAGTTGCTCAAGGGTGGAATATCAATAAAATAGCCGATGATCGGTCACGCTTAGCCTGGTTCAAGTACAACACCTCTTTTGGGGTGTGAGGAACGAACCTTTCGGGTTGAGGGTTTTCTGGTTGTTATGTGTTTGGCACACTGTTGGGTCCTGAAACAACAACTGTTTCGATCCGCACCCCTGTGGGGTGTGTGGTTGAAGGGGTTGGTGTGTTTCTGGTTTCCCGCACACAACGGATCCACCGATGAAACACTTTTGCGTGTTGTTGGGTGGGGATGTGTGTGGTGGGGTTGTTGTTTGAGAACTACATAGTGAACGCGAGCATCTTTATAAAGAAGCAATTTCTTTGAGATAATTAGAACCTGGATCTGATGCTGGTACACCTTTTGGGTGTGGTGGTAGCGGTTTTCATGGTTCTCTCGATAAGTAAGAGTGACAACTTGTGTGTTGTCAAGTTTTTAAGGGCACACGGTGAATGCCTTGGCATTAGGAGCCGAAGAAGGACGTAGGAATCTGCGATAAGCCTCGGGGAGTTGATAACCAAACTTTGATCCGAGGGTGTCCGAATGGGGGAACCCCGCCACCGGTTGCAAGACCAGGTGGTGACCCGCATCTGAATATATAGGATGTGTGGAGGGAACGTGGGGAAGTGAAACATCTCAGTACCCACAGGAAGAGAAAACAAAAGTGATTCCGTTAGTAGTGGCGAGCGAACGCGGAACAGGCTAAACCGTGTCATGTGTGATAGCCGGCGGGCGTTGCATGGTGCGGGGTTGTGGGACTTACCGTGACGGATCTGCCGGTTCGTTGAGGGGAATGGTGCATGTATAGGTGAACGGTTTTGAATGGCCGACCGTAGAGGGTGAGAGTCCCGTAACTGAAATGCAGTGCACTCCCTTAGGTGAGTATCCCAAGTAGCACGGGGCCCGAGAAATCCCGTGTGAATCTGTCAGGACCACCTGATAAGCCTAAATACTACCTAATGACCGATAGCGGACAAGTACCGTGAGGGAAAGGTGAAAAGTACCCCGGGAGGGGAGTGAAATAGTACCTGAAACCGTGTGCTTACAATCCGTCAGAGCAAGCGTGCACCTTGGTGTAGTTGTTCTTGTGATGGCGTGCCTTTTGAAGAATGAGCCTGCGAGTTAGTGTTACGTCGCGAGGTTAACCCGTGTGGGGAAGCCGTAGCGAAAGCGAGTCTGAATAGGGCGAGTGTAGTGGCGTGATCTAGACCCGAAGCGAAGTGATCTACCCATGGCCAGGTTGAAGCGCGTGTAAGAGCGCGTGGAGGACCGAACCCACTTCAGTTGAAAATGGAGGGGATGAGCTGTGGGTAGGGGTGAAAGGCCAATCAAACTTCGTGATAGCTGGTTCTCCCCGAAATGCATTTAGGTGCAGCGTTGCGTGTTTCTTACCGGAGGTAGAGCTACTGGATGGCTAATGGGCCCTACAAGGTTACTGACGTCAGCCAAACTCCGAATGCCGGTAAGTCAGAGCGTAGCAGTGAGACTGTGGGGGATAAGCTTCATAGTCGAGAGGGAAACAGCCCAGACCACCAACTAAGGCCCCTAAGCGTGTGCTAAGTGGGAAAGGATGTGGGATTGCTTAGACAACCAGGAGGTTGGCTTAGAAGCAGCCATCCTTAAAAGAGTGCGTAATAGCTCACTGGTCAAGTGATTCCGCGCCGACAATGTAGCGGGGCTCAAGTACACCGCCGAAGTTGTGGATTTCAAACATTGCCCTAGCCATTAGGTTCGTCCTGTGGTTCAGGGGTTTGGAGTGGTAGGGGAGCGTCGTGTAGGCATTGAAGTCGCAGTGTGAACTAGCGGTGGAGCCTACACGAGTGAGAATGCAGGCATGAGTAGCGAAAGACGGGTGAGAAACCCGTCCGCCGAATGATCAAGGGTTCCAGGGTCAAGCTAATCTGCCCTGGGTAAGTCGGGACCTAAGGCGAGGCCGACAGGCGTAGTCGATGGACAACGGGTTGATATTCCCGTACCGGTGAAGAACCGCCCATATTGAACTAAGGATACTAACCACCCAAACCACTAATTGCGTGCCTTCGGGCCAGGATTGTGTGGGGAGCGTGGGACCTGACTTAGGGAGGTAAACGTATTAACAGGTGTGACGCAGGAAGGTAGCCGAGCCGGGCGATGGTTGTCCCGGTCTAAGGACGTAGGAAACACGATAGGCAAATCCGTCGTGTTGTCTTCAATGACGATTCTGAGATCTGATGGGACCCCCGTAGGGGGGAATTCGGTGATCCTATGCTGCCTAGAAAAGCATCGACGTGAGGTTCAAACTGCCCGTACCCCAAACCGACACAGGTGATCAGGTAGAGAATACTAAGGCGATCGAGAGAATTATGGTTAAGGAACTCGGCAAAATGCCCCCGTAACTTCGGGAGAAGGGGGGCCTGCCCCGTGAAGAAGATTTACTCTTCATGAGCGGGTGTGGGCCGCAGAGACCAGGGGGAAGCGACTGTTTACTAAAAACACAGGTCCGTGCGAAGTCGCAAGACGATGTATACGGACTGACTCCTGCCCGGTGCTGGAAGGTTAAGAGGACCGGTTAGCTCAACTTGTTGAGCGAAGCTGAGAATTTAAGCCCCAGTAAACGGCGGTGGTAACTATAACCATCCTAAGGTAGCGAAATTCCTTGTCGGGTAAGTTCCGACCTGCACGAATGGAGTAACGACTTCCCCGCTGTCTCAACCATAAACTCGGCGAAATTGCAGTACGAGTAAAGATGCTCGTTACGCGCAGCAGGACGGAAAGACCCCGAGACCTTTACTATAGTTTGGTATTGGTGTTCGGAGTGGCTTGTGTAGGATAGGTGGGAGACTGTGAAGTCACGACGCTAGTTGTGATGGAGTCATCGTTGAAATACCACTCTGGTCACTTTGGACATCTAACTTCGGCCCGTAATCCGGGTCAGGGACAGTGCCTGATGGGTAGTTTAACTGGGGCGGTTGCCTCCTAAAAAGTAACGGAGGCGCCCAAAGGTTCCCTCAGCCTGGTTGGCAATCAGGTATCGAGTGTAAGTGCACAAGGGAGCTTGACTGTGAGAGGGACACCTCAAGCAGGGACGAAAGTCGGGACTAGTGATCCGGCGGCACATTGTGGAATGGCCGTCGCTCAACGGATAAAAGGTACCTCGGGGATAACAGGCTGATCTTGCCCAAGAGTCCATATCGACGGCATGGTTTGGCACCTCGATGTCGGCTCGTCGCATCCTGGGGCTGGAGTAGGTCCCAAGGGTTGGGCTGTTCGCCCATTAAAGCGGTACGCGAGCTGGGTTTAGAACGTCGTGAGACAGTTCGGTCCCTATCCGCTGCGCGCGCAGGAAATTTGAGAAGGGCTGTCCTTAGTACGAGAGGACCGGGACGGACGAACCTCTGGTGTGTCAGTTGTACTGCCAAGTGCATCGCTGATTAGCTACGTTCGGATGGGATAACCGCTGAAAGCATCTAAGCGGGAAGCCCGCTTCAAGATGAGATTTCCATACACGTAAGTGTGAGAGGCCCCCAGCTAGACCACTGGGTTGATAGGCCGGATGTGGAAGCGAGGACTAAAGACTCGTGAAGCTGACCGGTACTAATAGGCCGATAACTTACACAACACACACATCTTTATACACAAAGATTGCTCGCGTTCACTATGTGGTTCCCAACCAACAAACCCAGGCGTTTGTTCGTTGAAACCAAAAAAACAGGGTACCCCTGTGAGAACCCCCACCACATCAGTGGTGAAGGACCATCACCAGGACCCTGTACAATAAAATACTGTTGTTCCATAACAAGAACACCCAACAAGCCACCCAACCCCAGCAACAGCTGACGGTTCAGGGGAACGAGTTACGGTGGTCATAGCGTGGGGGAAACGCCCGGTCCCATTCCGAACCCGGAAGCTAAGACCCACAGCGCCGATGGTACTGCATTCGTGAGGATGTGGGAGAGTAGGACACCGCCGGACAACACGTAAAAAGAAGGTCGAGGCCCCACACCAGCAATGGTGCGGGGCCTCCCTCACTTAACAAACAAAACACCAAACCCACCACCACCCAACGCAACGGCCAGCACCACCCGCCACCACTAAGACATACCCACCACGCAACGGCCACCCCACCAGGTGGCCACACTTGTCTAATAGACACCCACACCCCACCACCGGCACGGCACCCCAACACCAGCAGCGCGCAGCAGCACTGCACCCCAACACCAGCACCGCGTAGGGCACCGCTGTTTAACCCGCTCGTGCACCCCCCGCGTCAGCCCGCTCGTGGATCTCCCCGACAGCCCTGGGGGCGCCCGGCCTGGTCAGAGGGGGAGGCCGTGTGATCATGCCGGCTCCACGAGCGGTGCCGGGATGGTGGCGGTCAGGGATCTTGGGCATAGGATCCGGCGCCAGGGTTGGACTCGAGGAATTGCTGCCGTTCACACGCCAGCTCGTGGAAATGCCAACTCTCCTTTCGCCGCAGCACCTCGATCCTCACGGCGGCGGTGACAACCTCGGATCTGACGAACCGGGCATCTTTCTGCGTGCGGCTGTCGGACCCTGGTTGGGTCCTCCTAATGGCCGTTTACTTTTGGCAATGTCTTGACGGCGTCCGTCGGCGGATGCAGTCATTGGGATGAGGCGGCATTCGGGCACACGGAAACGTGCGGCGGCAGCACCGACCGCGAAAACCGTAGGCTCGTTTGAGATGCGGGATCCTGTTCAAGTCCAAAACGTAGATGGCAACCATCCCAATTTCCGAGACTCTGCGGATGCTCAAATCCAGAAGGCAACCAAATCCAAGCGGCTGAAGCCTTTAGCGCACCTATTTGCTTCCCATGCGGGGCATCCCGGTCAGGAAACGTATCCATGTCCAACTTTCAGTGACGGCCACACCGGCCTCGGGTAGCATGACCGTGCCTCATGTTCGTCTGGCTTGGCCTGGGAGATGCCCCGGAGCCAGGTAGACCTCTGATGGCAGGTTGGGGCGAATCCATATGTTGATGGCATTGACGTCCAATAGCCCGGTCGCAGGAAATACTAGGTTGCTGGCCTGGGTATCCATGCGGTCGCCATGATCAGTCCACTACTGGCTCCGAGCAGGAGGCCGAAATACTTGCCGTTCAGGGGCGAAAAACAGCGACTGATCCCGTGGTTGCCAGCATTCTTTAGTAGGTGTTCGGGGTCACAGGCTACCAATTGGATATGTGGAGAAAAGGTGTGTATTGTTTTCTGAGTTGCCCCGCTTGGTGCGGGTGTGAAAATCCTGAGTTTGTTTCGGCCGGTTTATTCCGGTTGTTTTTCATGTCTTGGGTGGTTGTTTTACTCTTTATGGGGTGAATGCCGGCGGGTTTATGGATTTGCTTTTTGAAAGCTGGTTCGGTAAGCTTGCAAAGTTGCCCTGGTGCTGATCGTCAAGGATTTACCTGTTGTTTACGGGTTGTTGTTGGTGTGTGGCTGGGTGTGGTTGTTGTTTGAGAACTCAATAGTGTGCCAAGTTTTATTGATACCAATTTATTTATATTGAATTGGTTATTTGATTGGTTGTTGCCGCCCCTGTGGTGATGGCTGATCGTTTAGCTGGTTTCGAATTTAGTGCATGTGTTCATTACCTTTTTCCGGTGTGAATGTGTGTGTCTGTTTAGTTATTAACGGAGAGTTTGATCCTGGCTCAGGATGAACGCTGGCGGCGTGCTTAACACATGCAAGTCGAACGATGAACCGGTGCTTGCACTGGGGATTAGTGGCGAACGGGTGAGTAACACGTGAGTAACCTGCCCTTAACTCTGGGATAAGCCTTGGAAACGAGGTCTAATACTGGATATTGACTTTTCCTCGCATGGGGATTGGTTGAAAGATTTATTGGTTTTGGATGGACTCGCGGCCTATCAGCTTGTTGGTGAGGTAATGGCTCACCAAGGCGACGACGGGTAGCCGGCCTGAGAGGGTGACCGGCCACACTGGGACTGAGACACGGCCCAGACTCCTACGGGAGGCAGCAGTGGGGAATATTGCACAATGGGCGAAAGCCTGATGCAGCGACGCCGCGTGAGGGATGACGGCCTTCGGGTTGTAAACCTCTTTCAGTAGGGAACAAGGCCAGACGTTGTCTGGTTGAGGGTACTTGCAGAAGAAGCGCCGGCTAACTACGTGCCAGCAGCCGCGGTAATACGTAGGGCGCAAGCGTTATCCGGAATTATTGGGCGTAAAGAGCTCGTAGGCGGTTTGTCGCGTCTGCCGTGAAAGTCCGGGGCTCAACTCCGGATCTGCGGTGGGTACGGGCAGACTAGAGTGATGTAGGGGAGACTGGAATTCCTGGTGTAGCGGTGAAATGCGCAGATATCAGGAGGAACACCGATGGCGAAGGCAGGTCTCTGGGCATTAACTGACGCTGAGGAGCGAAAGCATGGGGAGCGAACAGGATTAGATACCCTGGTAGTCCATGCCGTAAACGTTGGGCACTAGGTGTGGGGGACATTCCACGTTTTCCGCGCCGTAGCTAACGCATTAAGTGCCCCGCCTGGGGAGTACGGCCGCAAGGCTAAAACTCAAAGGAATTGACGGGGGCCCGCACAAGCGGCGGAGCATGCGGATTAATTCGATGCAACGCGAAGAACCTTACCAAGGCTTGACATGAACTGGAAACGCTTGGAAACAAGTGCCCCGCTTGCGGTCGGTTTACAGGTGGTGCATGGTTGTCGTCAGCTCGTGTCGTGAGATGTTGGGTTAAGTCCCGCAACGAGCGCAACCCTCGTTCTATGTTGCCAGCACGTAATGGTGGGGACTCATAGGAGACTGCCGGGGTCAACTCGGAGGAAGGTGAGGACGACGTCAAATCATCATGCCCCTTATGTCTTGGGCTTCACGCATGCTACAATGGCCGGTACAATGGGTTGCGATACTGTGAGGTGGAGCTAATCCCAAAAAGCCGGTCTCAGTTCGGATTGGGGTCTGCAACTCGACCCCATGAAGTCGGAGTCGCTAGTAATCGCAGATCAGCAACGCTGCGGTGAATACGTTCCCGGGCCTTGTACACACCGCCCGTCAAGTCACGAAAGTTGGTAACACCCGAAGCCGGTGGCCTAACCCCCTTGTGGGGAGGGAGCTGTCGAAGGTGGGACTGGCGATTGGGACTAAGTCGTAACAAGGTAGCCGTACCGGAAGGTGCGGCTGGATCACCTCCTTTCTAAGGAGCACCAAACGCCACGAGATGGCCCGCATGGGTTGTGTTGGTGGTGTGAGGAGTAAAGACTCATTGCCAGAACGTATGTTTCTGGGTGAGTTGCTCAAGGGTGGAATATCAATAAAATAGCCGATGATCGGTCACGCTTAGCCTGGTTCAAGTACAACACCTCTTTTGGGGGTGTGAGGAACGAACCTTTCGGGTTGAGGGTTTTCTGGTTGTTATGTGTTTGGCACACTGTTGGGTCCTGAAACAACAACTGTTTCGATCCGCACCCCTGTGGGGTGTGTGGTTGAAGGGGTTGGTGTGTTTCTGGTTTCCCGCACACAACGGATCCACCGATGAAACACTTTTGCGTGTTGTTGGGTGGGGATGTGTGTGGTGGGGTTGTTGTTTGAGAACTACATAGTGAACGCGAGCATCTTTATAAAGAAGCAATTTCTTTGAGATAATTAGAACCTGGATCTGATGCTGGTACACCTTTTGGGTGTGGTGGTAGCGGTTTTCATGGTTCTCTCGATAAGTAAGAGTGACAACTTGTGTGTTGTCAAGTTTTTAAGGGCACACGGTGAATGCCTTGGCATTAGGAGCCGAAGAAGGACGTAGGAATCTGCGATAAGCCTCGGGGAGTTGATAACCAAACTTTGATCCGAGGGTGTCCGAATGGGGGAACCCCGCCACCGGTTGCAAGACCAGGTGGTGACCCGCATCTGAATATATAGGATGTGTGGAGGGAACGTGGGGAAGTGAAACATCTCAGTACCCACAGGAAGAGAAAACAAAAGTGATTCCGTTAGTAGTGGCGAGCGAACGCGGAACAGGCTAAACCGTGTCATGTGTGATAGCCGGCGGGCGTTGCATGGTGCGGGGTTGTGGGACTTACCGTGACGGATCTGCCGGTTCGTTGAGGGGAATGGTGCATGTATAGGTGAACGGTTTTGAATGGCCGACCGTAGAGGGTGAGAGTCCCGTAACTGAAATGCAGTGCACTCCCTTAGGTGAGTATCCCAAGTAGCACGGGGCCCGAGAAATCCCGTGTGAATCTGTCAGGACCACCTGATAAGCCTAAATACTACCTAATGACCGATAGCGGACAAGTACCGTGAGGGAAAGGTGAAAAGTACCCCGGGAGGGGAGTGAAATAGTACCTGAAACCGTGTGCTTACAATCCGTCAGAGCAAGCGTGCACCTTGGTGTAGTTGTTCTTGTGATGGCGTGCCTTTTGAAGAATGAGCCTGCGAGTTAGTGTTACGTCGCGAGGTTAACCCGTGTGGGGAAGCCGTAGCGAAAGCGAGTCTGAATAGGGCGAGTGTAGTGGCGTGATCTAGACCCGAAGCGAAGTGATCTACCCATGGCCAGGTTGAAGCGCGTGTAAGAGCGCGTGGAGGACCGAACCCACTTCAGTTGAAAATGGAGGGGATGAGCTGTGGGTAGGGGTGAAAGGCCAATCAAACTTCGTGATAGCTGGTTCTCCCCGAAATGCATTTAGGTGCAGCGTTGCGTGTTTCTTACCGGAGGTAGAGCTACTGGATGGCTAATGGGCCCTACAAGGTTACTGACGTCAGCCAAACTCCGAATGCCGGTAAGTCAGAGCGTAGCAGTGAGACTGTGGGGGATAAGCTTCATAGTCGAGAGGGAAACAGCCCAGACCACCAACTAAGGCCCCTAAGCGTGTGCTAAGTGGGAAAGGATGTGGGATTGCTTAGACAACCAGGAGGTTGGCTTAGAAGCAGCCATCCTTAAAAGAGTGCGTAATAGCTCACTGGTCAAGTGATTCCGCGCCGACAATGTAGCGGGGCTCAAGTACACCGCCGAAGTTGTGGATTTCAAACATTGCCCTAGCCATTAGGTTCGTCCTGTGGTTCAGGGGTTTGGAGTGGTAGGGGAGCGTCGTGTAGGCATTGAAGTCGCAGTGTGAACTAGCGGTGGAGCCTACACGAGTGAGAATGCAGGCATGAGTAGCGAAAGACGGGTGAGAAACCCGTCCGCCGAATGATCAAGGGTTCCAGGGTCAAGCTAATCTGCCCTGGGTAAGTCGGGACCTAAGGCGAGGCCGACAGGCGTAGTCGATGGACAACGGGTTGATATTCCCGTACCGGTGAAGAACCGCCCATATTGAACTAAGGATACTAACCACCCAAACCACTAATTGCGTGCCTTCGGGCCAGGATTGTGTGGGGAGCGTGGGACCTGACTTAGGGAGGTAAACGTATTAACAGGTGTGACGCAGGAAGGTAGCCGAGCCGGGCGATGGTTGTCCCGGTCTAAGGACGTAGGAAACACGATAGGCAAATCCGTCGTGTTGTCTTCAATGACGATTCTGAGATCTGATGGGACCCCCGTAGGGGGGAATTCGGTGATCCTATGCTGCCTAGAAAAGCATCGACGTGAGGTTCAAACTGCCCGTACCCCAAACCGACACAGGTGATCAGGTAGAGAATACTAAGGCGATCGAGAGAATTATGGTTAAGGAACTCGGCAAAATGCCCCCGTAACTTCGGGAGAAGGGGGGCCTGCCCCGTGAAGAAGATTTACTCTTCATGAGCGGGTGTGGGCCGCAGAGACCAGGGGGAAGCGACTGTTTACTAAAAACACAGGTCCGTGCGAAGTCGCAAGACGATGTATACGGACTGACTCCTGCCCGGTGCTGGAAGGTTAAGAGGACCGGTTAGCTCAACTTGTTGAGCGAAGCTGAGAATTTAAGCCCCAGTAAACGGCGGTGGTAACTATAACCATCCTAAGGTAGCGAAATTCCTTGTCGGGTAAGTTCCGACCTGCACGAATGGAGTAACGACTTCCCCGCTGTCTCAACCATAAACTCGGCGAAATTGCAGTACGAGTAAAGATGCTCGTTACGCGCAGCAGGACGGAAAGACCCCGAGACCTTTACTATAGTTTGGTATTGGTGTTCGGAGTGGCTTGTGTAGGATAGGTGGGAGACTGTGAAGTCACGACGCTAGTTGTGATGGAGTCATCGTTGAAATACCACTCTGGTCACTTTGGACATCTAACTTCGGCCCGTAATCCGGGTCAGGGACAGTGCCTGATGGGTAGTTTAACTGGGGCGGTTGCCTCCTAAAAAGTAACGGAGGCGCCCAAAGGTTCCCTCAGCCTGGTTGGCAATCAGGTATCGAGTGTAAGTGCACAAGGGAGCTTGACTGTGAGAGGGACACCTCAAGCAGGGACGAAAGTCGGGACTAGTGATCCGGCGGCACATTGTGGAATGGCCGTCGCTCAACGGATAAAAGGTACCTCGGGGATAACAGGCTGATCTTGCCCAAGAGTCCATATCGACGGCATGGTTTGGCACCTCGATGTCGGCTCGTCGCATCCTGGGGCTGGAGTAGGTCCCAAGGGTTGGGCTGTTCGCCCATTAAAGCGGTACGCGAGCTGGGTTTAGAACGTCGTGAGACAGTTCGGTCCCTATCCGCTGCGCGCGCAGGAAATTTGAGAAGGGCTGTCCTTAGTACGAGAGGACCGGGACGGACGAACCTCTGGTGTGTCAGTTGTACTGCCAAGTGCATCGCTGATTAGCTACGTTCGGATGGGATAACCGCTGAAAGCATCTAAGCGGGAAGCCCGCTTCAAGATGAGATTTCCATACACGTAAGTGTGAGAGGCCCCCAGCTAGACCACTGGGTTGATAGGCCGGATGTGGAAGCGAGGACTAAAGACTCGTGAAGCTGACCGGTACTAATAGGCCGATAACTTACACAACACACACATCTTTATACACAAAGATTGCTCGCGTTCACTATGTGGTTCCCAACCAACAAACCCAGGCGTTTGTTCGTTGAAACCAAAAAAACAGGGTACCCCTGTGAGAACCCCCACCACATCAGTGGTGAAGGACCATCACCAGGACCCTGTACAATAAAATACTGTTGTTCCATAACAAGAACACCCAACAAGCCACCCAACCCCAGCAACAGCTGACGGTTCAGGGGAACGAGTTACGGTGGTCATAGCGTGGGGGAAACGCCCGGTCCCATTCCGAACCCGGAAGCTAAGACCCACAGCGCCGATGGTACTGCATTCGTGAGGATGTGGGAGAGTAGGACACCGCCGGACAACACGTAAAAAGAAGGTCGAGGCCCCACACCAGCAATGGTGCGGGGCCTCCCTCACTTAACAAACAAAACACCAAACCCACCACCACCCAACGGCCACCCCACCAGGTGGCCACACATGCTTAAAGACCTACATCCCGCCACCCCACCACCAGCACGGCGCAGCAGCACGGCACCCCATCACCAGCACCGCGCAGGGCACCGCTGCTGGGACAGGGCAGGACGGTGCAGCCTTCCCGCACCACACCACACCATGGCCACCCCAGCAGCCGGGTAGCGGCTGCCCAGGGGCCATGGTGGTACTACCCCAGAATAATGTCCGTGGCCGTTGCCGGGGACTGGCCCGTGGAAACAAAGCCGGAGACGTTCGCCTGCGGGTGCTTGATAATGTCCGTGACAGAGCCGAGGTGGCGGGAGAGATCCACCTTGTCCTCCGGAGCTGCCAGGAGTAGCTGGAATCCGAACTCCTGGAGTGCGTTGATTCCAGCGCCGGCATATTCGGAGTTGGCTTGAATAAACGCCTCGTCAATCATGACAGTTCCGTAGGTGCTGTAACCCTGCACGTCAATGCCTAGCTGGTAGGCAAGTGCGGCGCCCATAATGAACGAGGTGAAACGCTGGCCCTCACCACCGGAGAGTGTGCCCGGTTCCAGCCCAATCTCCACTTCGCCATTGGGGCGATGCTCATTGCAGCTGATGGTGACATGCTGGCGCACGTCCAGCACGGTATCGGCCCAATGTGCCAGGGCAGGGTCCTGCAGGGCGTTGACGAGACCTTCCAGCTGTTGATAGCTGGCGGCCATACTTTCCTCGGAGGCCTTGGCGTAGGCGTTTCCAAGGGCTTCCTTCAGTTCCAGACGGAAAGCCCGAGCCTCCTCTGGAATGGTGGTCCGCACCTCCAAGCGAAGCCGGCTGCCCTTTTCAAACGGCACATCGGCCAGGATTTGATTGAGCGGCAGGATGCGTTCCTCAATGGAACGGCGTTCCTCTTCCAGGAGTTGGAGTAGGTCCGAGAAGCGTTCGTAGGAGCGGTTGTTGAAGTACTCCTTGAACTCCTCCTGACGCTGCGGCAAGCCGTCGGAAACGATGCGCGAGAACAGCTCCTCATAGTGCTCTGCAGCGTCCGCGCCTGTTCCGTGACTTGCACTCATGGTGGGACCAAACTGACGAGCGAAAGCCTTGAATATCTCGCTCAGGGCGCCTTCCGCGCGAAATTGGCGTTCCTTGATTGTGGCAATGCGCTCACCAAGATCCACGGCAACGTGGCCCAACAGGACTTCCAGCTCGTCAAGGGTGGTGGGTTCGCCGGCGTCTATCAGGTAGGGCCCAAAGGCTTCCAAGGCCCAGTCCTCCGCGGGAACCGCATTCTCGTTGCCCGCCAGGACGGTCTGGACTTGAGCCAGATCCTTCTCGATGCTGGAGTGATCGTGGTGCAGCACGGCAACACGGCCCACTGCGGCTTCAAGGTCCGCGTTCGCTTGGGCCAAGGAATCCCTGAGCTGTGCCAAGGTGGCGCTGCCGGCAATGGTTTGTTCCAGCGTGGCCGCAAGTGTGGACAGTTGTGCGGACAGTGCCGCTGAATCCAAGTTCTCGAAGATTCGGGTGTCAGCGGCAATTCGCTTCAGCGCCGTCAACCTCCGCGCGGATTGGTCCTTGGCCAGACTGCTTTGGGTAGCCAAGGACTCTGATTCGGCATGCTTTGCCGCTAGCGCCTGGGCCTGTTCTTCCAGCTGCGCAATCTTGGCCACGTTGTTGAATCCGAGCAGGTAGTCGGCCGGATTGATGGTGCGTGTATCGCGTTCAAAGACTGCCGAGCTCAGTTTGACCGTGCCCGCAAGTGAGAGTGCCTTTCCATGATCGTGGAGAGCAGCGTCGCTCTCAACGCAGGTGTAGGCAAAATCTCCGGTGATCTTCTCGCGCAGCCAGCCACCGGCGTCGGAATCATGGAAATCAAGCTTGTTGACAAGGTGGCCCTTCCCGGCCTTGGCCGGGCGCGCCGGAACGCCGAGGTTGATCCAACGCAGCTTGCCGAGGCCTTCCAGGCCGTCAATGGCGGCGGTGACGGCCGCAAGATCATCACTGCGGATGAGCAACGTTGTGGCGAGAGAGCGCAGGACCTTTTCGGCTGCGGGACGCCATGCGCCGTGCCTACTTCCAATATCCACAAGCTCACCGGCGAACGGCATGTCCTCGGTGGCCAGCCCGGTTGCTGCGCTGATGGCTCGACGGGCTGCCGCGCTGCGCGGATCAATGTTGGAACCCCGGCGCTGATAGGACTCGATCTCGGCCCGGAGCGCTTTCTCCTGCGCCTTGACGTTCACGCTCGCGGCAACGGCTTGGTATTCGCGAGTCCGGGCCGATTCGGTCTCTTCCTGTTGACGCTCGACGCCGGAGGCCGCCGCCGCACGCGCATCGGCAAGGCCCTGCGCAGTCCAGTCATACTCGAGTCCGGCACCAACGAGATCGTCCCGGGTTTCAGCCTCTAAGCGCTGGCGCTCGGCCAGTTCACGCTTGACGGTCCGAATGTCCTTCTCCAGGCCCTCGATGGCCCGCCCGCCGTGGTTGGCGTGCTGCTCGGCCAGCGACGCAGCGGATTCCGCCAAGGCATCCTTGGCCTGCGTGGCGGACGCTATTTGTGTGAGCTTTTGATCCCTGGCCTCGCCTAGCGCAACAGCCTTCGCCGCCAACAATTCGCCTTGGAATTGCTTGCGGAGGAGGGGTAGCTGAACGTTTTTTAGCTCAACTGTGCGAGATTGGCTTTGTGTTAGTTCCCGCAATTTCTCGTGCAGTTCGGGCACCGGAGCCAAGGTGTCACGCTGTTCCCGGGCGTCCTCGAGCTGGCGGTAGATCCCACTGAGGTGGTTGAAGTCCTCCACTGCCGCCGCAGCTGCGGTCACCGTGGCAGGCTTGTCCAGCACCTCATAGCGGAAGAATCGGTTGACGCCCTTGTCCAGGCCCTTGCCGTTTTGAAGTGTGCGCAGCAGGCTAAAGGCCTTGTCATTGTGGATGCCCAGTTTGCGCCGGAACCGTTCCGCAAAAGTCTTGTGAACATCGAATGCCTCAGCCCCCGGCAATGCAGCGTGAAGGGACGACGGCGAAAAGCGCCGGCTGCCGTGGCTTTCCAGCGCCTCGGTGTCCAGCGGCTTGTCGTGGATGACATAGTGCTTTCCCACCTGCCCTTCGAGCCCGTTGGCGGGAAGGTCGAAGAGCGCTGCAATAGTGACGTGCCTGCCCAGCCCGTCCTCGAAGACCAGGGCAGTTGCCGACCAGGTTGCGCTGGGGCGCTGGTACACAACGCCGTCGCCCGTCTTGATCTTGCGCCCCCGCATGTAGCTGAAGGTGGTGCGGCGGTCCTTGCGATTCGAGGCCTCGTGGGCCGACTCATTCAAACGCGGAGCCGCATAGAAGATGTGCTGAATGCCGTCAAAGAGCGTGGACTTTCCCACACCGGGGTGACCCGTGAGCAGCGTTCCTGCACGGTCCACGTACATGCTGTGCCGGCCGTGGAACGTACCCCAGTTAATGATCTGGATCTGACTTAGACGGTATTGCCCCGGATTGACGTCTTCGCCAATTGGCAGGGTGGTTGCAATGCTCACTGGCGGATCTCCTGCGCTGCGTTGATGGTCTCTTCTGCGTCGTTCTCGTCTTGGCTGCCGTCAGCGGTGGCTTCAAAGAGATCGCTTCCGGCAGTTTTCTCCAATGCGGCCAGGTAGGCGGGAATTTGGTCGATCGAGTCAAAGGGCAGCGCCAGGGCAAGCGCATTGCTGACCCGGTATTCATGCTCGAGTTCCGTGGGCAGGATCAGTTTGAGATTGAGCAGCCTGGCCAGTGCCGCGTCTGTCTGTTCGTCGAGTCGCTTGTCATCAACCGTGCCAGGCTGGCGGTGTTCGGCCAGAATCTCACGGGCGGCGGCGCGCGAAATGCCCACATCGGTGCCAGATCCGGCGTGCCGATCGAGCAGGACCCGCAGGCGCAGGGCAAGCAGGGTTTCCTCACGCCGCAGGGGCTTTCGGGCCACGATAGGCTGCGTGTGAACGGCATCGATCCCGGCCGGGGCCAGCAGGGCGATCTTGCGTTCGGAATCCACCGTCAGCAGCAAAAAGATCTCACTGAAGTACTGCTGCAGTGACACGGAGTGGGTCAGAATGGTGTTCCAGAGTGCGGGCTCTGCCGCGCCGTCAACGTAAGGTCCACGCAACAGCCGCACAAGCCCCTGGCGCAGTTCCAACGGGAAGGAACCGGTGTCGCCGTCGAACAGGATCCGCTCGGTGCTGCCTGTATTTCCCGCACGCGCTGACGCGCCGGCGCCGCGCAGTTGAGGGGTTGACTGGGAACTGGTGCTCATGATGCGGAGTCCTTAGTGAAGGTGAACAACGGGACACGCGCTGTGCGGGTGCTGCCGTCGATCTGGGTGAAGGTCAGTGTTTCACTTTGCTCCGGGTCGACGCTGTTATCGGAGCTGCGGGCAGCAAGAATCAGTCCGCGAATGGTGTTGATGTGCTGAAGTTCGCTTGGCAATGATGCATAAACCTCATGCAGGGTGGCGGATCCATTGCGGATTTGACGGGCATGCTCGACGGCGGCATGCAGCCTTGGCATGTCCGGTGCCGGGGTGACAGGTGTGCGGTGGATATCAGCGCCGCTCAACGCCGGTGGTGCGGCGAGCTTGGGTGGTGGCACATGATCCTCCGGATTGAAGATGCCCAACCCGGCCAGGGTTTCAAATTCAGGGCTGTACAAAAGCGGTTCAACAACGCCGGTGCGCGAACCCAACGCGGCCGACGCCACGGCCTGTTCGGCTGCATGAATCGCCTTGCGCAGCAGGACCGACTCTTTGAATTCGGCCGATTGAACGTAGGCGTGCAAACTTTCAGACAGGCGCCCATAAATCGCGTGAACCTCGCCGGCCTGCCTGCGCATCTCACGCAGGAGTGAGGCCAAGTTGCCGCGCTCCTCAGAGCTGAGCTGGTCCGTAAAGTCACGCTCCAGCACCTCATTGATTGACTGCCTAAAGCGTGCCTGCTGAACGGGGTCGTTGAGGAACTCGGTGAAGCCTTGGAAAGTTTCACCTTCTGCGGTTCCGCGCAAAGCCTTGTCCCCGGCCAAAACCTGGCCAACTGCAACACCCTTAGTCACGGAGGATTCCATGATTTCCTGGCGAATCGAGTGCAACATGACCTCGACGCCGTCGCGCATGCGCTTGAAGTCCGCCGGCAGGCCCGCCGCCAGATCCAGCACGCTGCGCGTGGCCGCAACGGCGGAATCATCCGATAGCACTGCAGGGCTGGCGCCGGCCCTCAGGGAGGAGAGCTCGCTTTCGCGCTCGGCAATTTCCGCCTCAAGGGTGGCAATTCGGGATTCAGGATTGGGGTCGCTTTGCGCAGACAGCGTCTCGATGCTGTTCAGCAGTGTGCTGAGGCGCGAGCTGTTCAGATTGGTCCGGTTACCCGTGAGCGTGTCAATGAACGCCAACACCCGTGCCGTGCCGGCCGTGGGTTCGTAGAAAAACTTGCCATCCACCATAGGTCGGGAAAGAAACTGGCTGCGCACCCAGGAATCGGCATAGTGCGAAGCCTGCCAAGCCTCATTGAGGCTCAGGTTTTCCTCTCGCAGTTCCTTCATGAAATCGGCCAGATCGGCGTGGAATGTCTCCAGCGGCACGCGCTGCTTGCTCGCCGTGAATGCTGAACGAAGGAAGGCCACGGTCCATGGGGCGCCTTGGAGCAGCTTCCATGCTGGGCTCAGGCGCAACTGTTGCTGGGCGTGCCACTGCGCAACGGCGTTGTCGGTAAAGCGCATGGCAAGGCCTTTCGGCAAAAGAGGGCGGGGTTCATTCCATTTTAAGGCATGGCAGTCCGGGAAAAGACGGCGTTCGCTGTTAAGCCACCGGTAGAGCACCGGACTGAACCGCGAACGCCGCACCTTTTGAAAGTTAGCTGCCGCGTGTGGCGAGAGTTACGCACAGGGGGGAGCCATCGGTGTCATGCTTACGGTAAGCTTGATAAGTCTGTGCTGGCACCTGGATCACTCATTGGGTGGACGCGGGGCCAGACGGGCAATGCAAATGAACCTCCTGTTACGGAAATGCCGTAACCGCCTAGACCAAAGGAGGTGGGTTCACATATGCGTCCTTACGAACTGATGGTAATCATCGACCCCGATGTTGATGAGCGTACCGTTGAGCCGTCGCTTCAGAAGTTCCTGAATGTCATCACCAACGATGGTGGAACCATCGAAAAGGTTGACATCTGGGGCCGTCGTCGCCTGGCTTATGACATCCAGAAGAAGTCTGAAGGTATCTACGCAGTGGTGAACTTCACCGCTGAGCCTGCTACCGCTCAGGAACTTGACCGCGTGCTTGGTATCAACGAGACCATCCTGCGCACCAAGATCACCCGTCCGGAAGAGCAGAAGGTTGTTGCCGAGTAATTTCGGCAATTTCTTTATAGCTTTTTCTTTGTAGGAAAACACCAAGCAGGAAGCAGGAGCAGATGGCAGGCGAAACCACTATCACGGTCATTGGTAATCTCACCAGTGACCCGGAACTTCGGTTCACACCGAGCGGTTCAGCAGTAGCGAACTTCACCATTGCGTCGACTCCGCGGACCTTTGACCGTCAGAGCAACGAGTGGAAGGACGGCGAAACGCTGTTCCTCCGTGCGTCGATCTGGCGTGAAGCGGCCGAGAACGTTGCCGAATCCCTGACAAAGGGTACTCGCGTGATTGTTTCGGGCCGGCTGAAGTCGCGGACCTACGACACTAAAGAAGGCGAAAAGCGCACCGTCATGGAGCTTGAGGTCGATGAGATCGGCCCCTCGCTGCGTTACGCAAACGCCAAAGTTAACCGCACTCAGCGCTCCGGCGCCCAGGGCGGCGGCAACTTTGGTGGCGGCAATGGCGGCCAGGGCGGAAACTTCGGCGGCGGCAACGCTGGCGGAGCGCAAGGCGGCTTTGGCTCCAACGCTGGCGGAGGAAACTTCGGCGGCAATGGTGGCCAACAGCAGCAGCAATCCGCACCGGCATCTGATCCCTGGGCAACGCCCGGCGGCTCAACTGGCGGCTGGGGCGCAGGCCCGGATAACTCCGAGCCTCCCTTCTAACAAACAAGCATTTTTAGTACGGCAACCGCCGTACGCACTCCATCCCGCGGATTAATATCCACGGGCTCCACGAATACTAAGGAGCTCCACGATGGCTAAGGCTGAACTCCGTAAGCCCAAACCAAAGTCCAACCCCCTGAAGGCCGCTGACATCACTGTCATCGACTACAAGGACGTAGCATTGCTGCGCAAGTTCATCTCTGATCGCGGAAAGATCCGTGCGCGCCGCGTCACGGGTGTAACCGTTCAGGAGCAGCGCAAGATCGCTCAGGCAATCAAGAATGCCCGCGAAGTTGCCTTGCTGCCCTACTCCGGCGCTGGCCGCGGTTAAGGGAGATAAATAAACATGGCAAAGCTCATTTTGACCCACGAAGTAAGCGGCCTCGGTGCCGCTGGCGACATCGTTGAGGTAAAGAACGGTTACGCACGTAACTTTCTTCTGCCCCGCGGCTTCGCACTGACCTGGTCCAAGGGTGGTGAGAAGCAGGTTGAAGCCATCAAGGCTGCACGTGCTGCTCACGCACACGCTACGACCGAAGCTGCTCAGGCACAGGCTGCTGCCTTGCAGGCTCAGCCGGTTGTTCTGACCGTCAAGGCCGGCGAAACTGGACGTCTGTTCGGTACCGTCAAGGCTGAAGACGTTGCAAAGGCTGTTGCCGCTGCAGGTCTCGGAACCATCGACAAGCGCAAGGTTGAACTGCCTGCTCACATCAAGAGCACCGGCAAGCACACTGCAACCCTTCGTCTCCACGAAGATGTTTCAGCTGTTATCACCTTGAACGTTGTAGCAGGCTAATACCCAGCTTCACCGCTTTGAAAAGCCCGGCCCCTTTTTTGGGGGCCGGGCTTTTTGTTCTCTGCGCTTGAAACTAGTCCCGCTGAGATTGCAGCGATTGGATGTCTGTTGTGGTGGAGTGTTCATACGTCATTGCGATGAGCTCGCGGAGCACGTCCAGGTCAATGTCGGCCAATTTGTTGATGTACAGGCATGCCACGCTCGATTTGAACTTCCCCAATTTTTCCAGCAATGGCGGAGCCTTGGGCGGATACTGCAACCCATAAATCACCAGGCTGGCTTTTCTTGGTGAAAATCCGACGGCGGCCGCGTCACCTTCGCGTCCGGAAGCGTACTTGTAGTGGTATTCACCGAAGCCAATGATGGTGGGCCCCCACATACGTGGCGGCTGCCCTGTGACCTCCTCCATCAACTCCGTCAGTACGCGGGCGTCCTGGCGCCGGATAGCCGAGGTGTCCACGGTGTTGATGAATTCCCATGGGTCTACCTGGGTTGGTGCTGTCTTGTACTCTGAGCTCATGGTGGCCCTCCATTCGTTCTAAGAAGTTTAGCGTTGGCTGCGAAGACCCCTCCAGCATCAGGCAGGTACATACTATGACGTGCATACAGGCCAGTGAGAGCGATAACAATAATTGCTCGGGGATATCCACAGCGAGACATATATCTGTGGATATTCGGGTGCGTACTCCTGTTTAGAAGATGCGTCAAGCGTCACCTTCCACAGGCGGCGCGGTGACAAAATTCTACTTCTCCACAGGGGGTGGATAGCGTTTCCGCAGGTCAGGGGTAGTTTTGTGGCCAAGAAATATGTTTATCCACATGCTTGTCCCCATCCTGTGCACAAGCTAGAGGGGTTAATGCACCGGTTATCCACAGGGGCCGTGGATAACGGGGTTGGTGGATGCCAGCTAAGCGTCTAACGTTACAAATGAGCTCTCCTGCGCGACAACTTTGTCGGTATCAGCTGGTAAGGAGTAGTAGTAACAAGAATTGCATCGCCACAAGCGATGAATGGCCCGGCCAGCAGGGCAGAAAGAGGGCACCAAACATGTCGGCTCCAGCCAGGGAATCAGGCAATTCCAGTCGCGAACCCGATTTCGCAAGAACGCCGCCACAGGATCTTGTAGCAGAACAAAGCGTCTTGGGTGGCATGATGCTCTCCAAGGACGCCATTGCGGACGTCGTGGAAGTTCTGCGCGGAAACGACTTTTACCGGCCCTCACACGAGAGCATCTATGAGGCCATTCTGGACCTCTATGGCCGAGGTGAGCCCGCCGACGCCGTGACGGTTGCCGATGAGCTGACCAAGCGCGGTGAGATCACCAAAACCGGTGGCGCGGCGTATCTGCACCAGTTGATCCAGTCGGTTCCTACGGCTGCCAATGCCGGCTTCTACGCGGAAATTGTGGGCGAACGCGCCGTATTGCGCCGCCTCGTCACCGCCGGAACCAAGATCGTCCAGATGGGTTATGCCCAAGACGGTGAGGTCGAGGAGGTTGTCAACGCCGCACAGGCGGAAATCTTTGCCGTAGCCGAACGCAGAAACACAGAGGACTATGTGCTTCTGAAGGACGTCATGGAATCCACTGTGGATGAAATTGAGGCGTCGGGGCACAAGACCGAAGGCATGACGGGCGTACCCACGGGCTTCTACGAATTTGATGAACTCACCAATGGCCTCCATCCGGGCCAGATGATCGTCATCGCGGCCAGGCCTGCCGTTGGAAAGAGTACGTTCGCCCTTGACTGGGCGCGATCGGCAGCCATCGACCACAACATGGCCACAGTGGTGTTTTCCTTGGAAATGGGCCGGAACGAAATTGCCATGCGCCTCCTCTCGGCTGAGGCAACCATCAGCCTGCAGGATCTGCGAAAGGGAACTGTCAAGGATGATCAGTGGTCCAAGATTGCCACGACCATGGGCCGAATGAACGAGGCTCCGCTCTTCATTGACGATTCTCCGAACATGTCACTCATGGAAATTCGTGCCAAATGCCGGCGTTTGAAGCAGCAGCACGACCTGAAATTGGTCATTCTGGATTACCTTCAGCTGATGTCCTCGGGCAAGCGCGTTGAATCGCGTCAGCAGGAAGTCTCCGAATTCTCGCGTGCCCTGAAGCTGTTGGCCAAGGAGTTGCAGGTCCCTGTTGTGGCCCTGTCCCAGCTGAACCGAGGTTCGGAACAGCGAACCGATAAGAAGCCCATGGTTTCGGATCTTCGTGAATCCGGTTCCATTGAGCAGGATGCGGACATGGTCATCCTGCTGCACCGTGAAGATATCTACGACAAGGAATCAGCCCGTGCCGGCGAGGCCGATGTCATTGTCGCCAAGCACCGTAACGGTCCAACCAAGACAATCGTGGTTGGTTTCCAGGGCCACTATTCACGGTTTGCCAACATGGCCAGTGAGAATGGCGGCGGCTACTAACCTGTCAGTTCCGGTGCTGGCTGTGACGCTTGCCTCTGCCCGCCCGCTGTAAGGCCGCCTGCAAACCTGAAACTGGATTCGATTTTTTGCCCTGCATAGCAGCCGGCAACGATCAAAACCGCACCCAGGGCCCCTATCCAGCCCAACGTTTCGCCAGCTAGCCAGACGCCGACAGCCACGGCCCACACAGGTTCGGTGCCCATGAGCAGGCTGGCTCGCGACGCAGATGTGCGCCGAACAGCCCACAACTGAACCAGGAACGCGAAGACGCTGCAGGCCAGGCCCAGGTACACGATGTTGAGCCAGGCGGCGGGAGAAAATTCCGCCGCCGAGGCAACCATTTCCATCGGGTTGATCAGGATGGCCAGCAGCGCACAGACGAGGGACTGGATCAGGGTCACCGTGATCGAGCTATAGGGCCTATTGGCCGTTAATGCGCCCAACAATGTCACATGGACCGCGCGGACCGCTGCGGCCCCGAGCATGAGCAGATCACCCACATTGGGACTACGGAAACCGTCACCCGTGACCAAAAGCGAAACGCCCACCACCGACACCACTGCCGCCACGAAAAACGACGGCGGCAGCAACCTTCGTGTTGCTGCGGCGTCAAGCAGGGGCGTGAAGATGACTGTCAGGCTGATCACCAGGCCGGCATTGCTTGCTTGGGTTTGTGCCACACCAAAGGTTTCCAAGAACAGGACAGCGGATTGGGTTAGCCCCAGAATCGCGCCTGTCCAGGCCTCGGCGCGGCCGGGAAAACGCCGTACCCGCCACAACCAGAGGATGCCCAGGCCAATCGATGCGACAAGAAAGCGCCAGCCAAGGATGGACGGGACGCTCGTTACAGCCGTGAGCTCCTTGGCAACCAGGTAGCTGCTACCCCATACACAGGCCACGGCCAGCAGGGCAATATCAACGCTCAAGCGATCCCAGGTTCTCTTCACCTACTCATACTGGGCGCAGAAATACACATTATCCAGAAGCAATTTGGCGGCTAATACATTAGTTTGAACTTATGGAAATTTCGCAACTACGCGCCCTCCGTGAGGTCCACGACAGGGGCAGTATTGCCGCCGCCGCGCAATCCATGGCGGTAACGGCATCTTCTGTCTCACAACAGCTGGCCGCCCTGCAGCGCAAAGCCGGAACCGCACTGACGTACAAAATTGGGCGCCGGACGGCCCTAACGCCCGCAGGACTGGCTCTCTGTGCGGCCACGGTGGAGGTGGAAATTGCCTTGGCCAAGGCCGATGCCGCCGTCGGCTCCTTCAAGGAAAGCACCAAGGAGCCTGTCCGGGTTGCGGCCTTCCACAGTGCGGGGCTGGCCTTCTTCGGCCGGCTAGAGCGGGCGGTGATGGCCGGTGGCGGGCCGCCTGTGCAGCTCTCGGACCAGGACGTCGCGCAGAAGGATTTTGCAACGCTGGCGGCCGACCACGACATCGTGATCGCCCATCGGATGCCGAACAGTGCGCCCTGGCCGCCGTCAGTTAGGGTTACACCGCTGGCCTACGAGCCGTTGGACGTTGCAGTCAGCGTCAATCATCGCCTGGCTACACGGAAGAGCCTGAAGCCGCAGGATCTTCTCGGTGAACGTTGGGTCTCGGTCCACCAAGGCTTCCCCCTGGTGGGCGCCATTGAAATGATCGGCACCATGGCCGGGGAGGAAGTTGATGTGGTCCATCGCATCAACGAATTCTTCGTGGCCGCAGCCCTTGTGGAGCAAGGTGGGTGCGTGTCATTAATGCCGCGCTACCTCGTTGACCAAAGTTACTTTTCGGACCTGATCCTGATTCCGCTGAGCGAGCCAAGGCTTGGACGGCGAATAGATATACTGGCCAGGCCTGAGGCCATGGAACGCGCGGGCGTCCTCCACGTCGTCGCCACATTGCAGACCATTATGCGAGAGCTGCTCGAACCACCCCACTCACGCCGGCCGATACCCTTGGAAGATGCCTAAAACCGTGACACCGACTGCTGATAAACGCGAGGCCCGCCGCGCCACCGCCGGAGCCATCCGGGGACTGGCCATACCCGCGTTTGGGGCACTCATCGCCGAGCCATTGTTCCTCCTTGCCGATTCGGCGATCGTAGGACATCTGGGAGTTTCAGAGCTGGCTGGTGTCGGTCTGGCAGCGACGGTGTTGCAAACAATAGTCGGCCTTATGGTGTTTCTGGCATATTCCACAACCCCTGCGGTCGCGCGACTTTTGGGTGCCGGAAAGCATGGTGAGGCGCTGGCCGTCGGCCGGGATGGGCTGTGGTTGGCCGCAATCCTCGGCGTGGTGCTTGCCGTCGCTGGGCTGGCCGCTGGCGACCGGCTACTGGGTGTCATGGGCGCCGAAGGGGAGCTTCATGAGCACGCCAACGCATACTTCTCGATCAGCCTTGCGGGACTGCCGGCCATGCTTCTGGTCATGGCCGCGATGGGCGTCTTGCGCGGTCTGCAGGACACCAAGACTCCGTTGATCGTGGCAGGGGCCGGCTTTGGCGTAAACATCGTTTTGAACTTCGTCCTTGTCTACGGCTTTGACTTGTCCGTGAGTGGCGCCGCGCTTGGCACCGTGGCAGCCCAATGGGCCATGGCGATCGTGTATTTGGTCATCGTTGTGCGTGCCGCGCGGCGGTATGACGTTGGCCTGCGCCCTGACTGGAACGGTGTCAGGGCCGTGACGCGCGTTGGCAGCTGGCTGATGCTCCGCACCCTGTCGCTGCGCGTTGCCATTCTGGTCACTGTCCTGGTGGTTACGGCCCAAGGTTCGAGCAACCTCGCCGCCCATCAGCTGGCGATGACGATCTTCACATTCTTGGCCTTTGCCCTGGATGCCCTCGCAATTGCGGCTCAGGCGCTGATTGGAAAGGAGCTGGGGGCAAGCAATGTCCCCGAGGTGCGTGCCTTGACCAAGACCATGACTCAATGGGGGCTTGGCTTTGGTGTTCTGACGGGATTGTTGCTGGCTTCGGCCTCAACAAGCGTTGGCTGGCTGTTCACGACGGACCCCGGCGTCCACGCCGGTCTCACGGTGGCCCTGCTGGTCATGGCGGTGGGTCAGCCGCTTGCAGGTTATGTCTTTGTGCTCGACGGTGTTCTCATCGGAGCGGGGGATGCTCGCTATCTCGCGCTCGCCGGGGTGGGCAACCTTGTGGTGTACTTGCCGCTGCTCTTCTGGATCAGCCACGTGAACTTTGGCGATTCGGCACCTGGTCTTCTGTGGGTGTGGGTGGCGTTCAGCGTTGCTTACATGGGCGCCCGGGGTTTGACGCTGGGGCTGCGTGCCCGAACCGGACAATGGATGCAGGTCGGCGCACCTGCCAGCCGCGGCTAGACTGGAAAGGTGAGTGAAACAGCCATTCCCCAGCCCGTCAACGCCCACGCAACAGCCTCCAGCGGTCCTTCGCTGTGGCAGGCAGTTCTGTGGAGGGCATTAGTCGCGCTCGCTTTCGGGCTCGTCACAGTATTTTGGGCGGAACCTGGAGCCGTGGGATTGTGCGTAGCCTTCGCCCTCTACCTCTTAGCTCTTGCAGGCACCGAATTCTTGACGGTCCGAGCACTAGCCTTGCCTCGCGGAGACAATCGACGCCTGGTGCTCCTTGGGGCCACCGCGTTGCTCGCGATGGGCGCAGTGGCCGTGGCCATCTTCGTGAGCGATCTCTATGCCGCATGGTTTGCAGCCGCGGCGCTCGCCGTGCTCGGAGCCGCTGAACTTTACTCAGCACTGAGCAAGTCCGCCGGCACGTCAGTACTGCGCAGCGACTGGATAATCTCGGGCGTCTTGGGCCTGGGTACGGGCTTGTTGCTGCCATTCTTCATCCAGGCGGGTCCGCATGGCCTGCTGGGAGTCGCCGGTGGCGGCGCACTTATGTCTGGTGCCCTCTGGACCTTGTCAGCCCTCACAATGCGCCATGACGGCGGCAAGGCAAAAGCCCAGTAAACTAGATAGCGTATGTTCTACTTTGCGTAGAAACACGTGGTGTGCACAACACCGACCAAGCAAAGGATAAATTGTGGGCAGTGTAGAGCCGCAGAACCCGAAGTCGGGCAATTCCATCAAGTTCCCCCTCAGCTTCTCCTTCGCACTGGCGGCCATTGCCGGCATAGTCACGCTGGTAGTCTCCGCCGGTGGCACGAGAAATGGTCTCCGCTGGGACCTTGGTGCCATCGCCTTCGGAATCGCCTTCATTGCTACCTTGCTGGTCGCTTCCCTGCTTGTGATGGGCCACAAGGACAACGACCCCTCACTCAGCGAAGGCTCGGGTGTAAATCGGAAGTCCTCCGATCGCCTTCAGCAGCACCGAGAGGACGCCGCCAAGGCAGCGGCGGAAGCCGACAAGAAGAACGACGGCGAACAGGCCTAAGCGCCTCACGTCGCCAACTGCTGGGACGGCGGTTCAACGCCGCTAGGGTCGGCGTAGGCCCGCACCCTGTGGTGACTCAACCCCGCAGCGCAGCCAGACTTTCCTGGATCCGAGTGAAAACGCCGGCATCTACCTCAACTCCATGGCGTTTGAGGACCAACACGGCAGCACCCACTGCGCCGTCGTGAACTAGAACGGGTTTTGTTGTGTTCACGGTGTCCGTGGTCGCAACCATTCGGGCCACCGCTGCTGCCACGGAACCACCCTTTGTCAGCACACTCCCACCAAACACCAGTGGCAGCTCTGTGCCATGCCCATCGCCATAATCAGCCCCGGGCCCTTCGCTCGCAGTGCTGTTGGGGCTGACGGCCTGGAGTGTTTGAGCCAAAGCGGTAGCCGCGCGCTCAACAATGTCTTGGGCAACCGCGTCGTTCTTGGCAACAAAAACCAACGGGGCAAAGCGCGAGAGCTCTATGGCGCTGCGTTCGTAGACCTTGAGAATCAACTGTTGCTGGGTCCGGAGCCGCCCATGGGCTCGCGCCAGCGGGTCAACGTCAATCGCCAGCTCAGCCATGACCAGGTCTGTCAGTGAAGTGGCCGGGCCGCGTCCGTCAAGGGCGGCGGCAACGGCACGCGCAACCTCCTGGCCAATCCAAAATCCGGAGCCGGCATCTCCCAAAAGCCAGCCGGTTCCGTCTGCTACCTCGGCGAGCTGACCGCCGGCAATGCGTGCGCCAACAGCGCCGGTGCCGGCTATCAGGGCCAGGCCATCATCATGAAAGGTTCCAGAGTAAAAAGCGGCCAATAAATCAGATTCAATCATGACCGTTCCGGTCAGGCCCAGCGTGAGGAACCTGGTTCGGTATGGATTGGTGGGTAGTTCCAGTGATGCGCCGGCCATGGCAACCAAGGCCTGGGAGGGCACTTCCCTGGTGCCTGAAAGGGCCTTGCCTGAAGCTTCGATCAAGGCATCCAATGCGGGCCCTATTCCGCGTGAAACCGGGTTTCCTCCACCTGCAGTGCCGTAGCCAACGCACCGTCCTGAGGCGTCCAAAAAGATCGCCCTGGTGGACGTTCCGCCAGCGTCGATTGCAAGGAAATTAAGCATCGTTACCATTCCGTGTCTCAGTGTGACTTGACTTACATCTACGACGATAATAGTTTTCATTATGTAAACGTCAAAAAGAAACGGAATTTCACATGTCAGATTTCACGCCCCCGCCAGTGGCCGCCTCGGCCGCAGGTGTCGTGAACCGCATTCAGGCCAAGTTGCCCGATATGCCCGCTGCCATGGCGAAGATCGGTTCCTACCTTTTGGAGCATCCGCAGGCGCCTTTGGAGCTATCCATCATGGAACTTGCGGAGAAAACCAAAACATCCCCCGCCACCGTGACGCGCTTTTGCCGCCTGCTCGGTTACGCGGGATTTGTTCCGTTCAGGGTCAGTATCGCATCGGACCTCGGGCGAAGCGATGCGCGGGAGTCGTGGAAGGCTGACATTGGGCGCGCATTTGGCCCCGACGATTCCGCCAAGGATGTCCTGAGCACCCTGGTTAACGCGCATACTCGATCGCTTCAGGAAACTGCGGCAGTCATGGATCTGGCGCTAATGAACAAGATTGCCCGCCGCATCGCCATGGCTTCTCATGTTGATATCTACGGTATTGGCGGCAGTGCGGTCATGGCCAAGGAATTGCAGTCCCGGCTGTACCGAATAGGCGTCAATGCCCACCACTGGTCAGAGGTTCATGCCGGTCTAACAAGTGCGGCCATTCAAGATACGAACTCCGTGGCGATCGGAATTTCCAATACCGGGCGCACCGAAGAGACGTTGCAAATGCTTCGTGAGGCCGGTGAGGCTGGCGCCCTGACGATTGCCTTGAGTAACAATCCTGGATCTCCTCTGGCCGAGAGTGCGGATGCTTCCATCATCACCTCGGTGCATGAGCAATTCCTGCAACCGGACGACTTGTCCGCTAAGCACGTCCAGCTGCTCGTGCTCGATTTGATCTATTTGCTCGTGGCCCAGGTGAATTTCGCTCAAACCACGTCAAAGCTTGCAGCTTCGGCCATGGCCGTTTCCCCGCATCGGCGCCCCACGAGGAGTGCGCGGGCCGATGCGGGTTCGCACCGGTCGTCGCGCTCTACAGGAAAGGGTGAGAGTCATCTCTGAGTCAATTACTGCTTTCAGTTCCGAGGTATCAACCCGGCTGGATGGCATCACTGAATGGGCGCTGGCAGGAGGCGTCGACGCGGCCGCGCAGGCCTTGGTTGAGACGCTGGACAATGGTGGCGTTATTCAGGCTTTTGGTACCGGTCACTCTGAGGCTTTTGCCATGGAAATTGCCGGACGTGCCGGTGGATTGATTCCCACGAGCAAGATTGCCCTGCGTGATCTGGTGCTCCATGGTGATCGAAATGTGGCGGAACTTGACTCACTCGAGGGATCCGTTCTTGAACGAGAGACCGGAGTTGCCGAGGAACTCTTCAATCTTTCGCTGGTGGATCCACGAGACATCTTCATGATTGCCTCAAATTCCGGGGTGAATGGTTCAATCGTTGGCTTGGCGTTGGCCGCCAAGGAGCGCGGCCACAAGGTCATTGCGATCACAAGCCTGGAACATACCAATGCTGTCGAAACAAAGCACCCCAGTGGGATGCGGCTGAGCGAAATTGCCGATATTGTTATCGATAACAGGGCGCCGTTTGGCGATACAACCCTTGAAGTTTCCGGCGGAGGAGGTGTTGGTGCCGTCTCATCGATCACGGCTGCATATATTGCGCAGTTGCTCACGATCGAGACAGTCCAGCGTCTGGTCCGTGCGGGGAAGAAGCCGCCCATCTATATTTCGGCAAATATTCCGGGCGGCGACGACCACAATAACGCACTGATTGGCCAGTATGTTGGCCGGCTCAGGCGTGATGCGTGATTCCAACAAGATCTTGTTGAGGAACGCTGCGGCACGTGAAGTTAGGCGAACGAGTTGCAGCGGAATGCAGTGAATGGACAAGGCAGTACCAAGCAGTAGAGATTTAGCGCTCGTACCCATCAATGGAAGGCAGTACATAGAATGAGTATTCAAAATAAGCCGCTGCAGCGTCGTGGATTCCTCCGCGGAGCGCTCGCCACCGCCGTCCTGTTGCCTCTCGGTGGAGCCCTGGCTTCCTGTGCAGGCGGCGGAGACTCCGGCGCATCGAAGGCTCCCGCCGGCGAGGTTGATCCCATCAAGAACCCGTTTGGTGTGGCAGACTCCGGCAAGCTGGACGCCGTCATCTTCAAGGGTGGCTACGGTATTGACTACGTAGAGTTCGCAGGCAAGACATTTGCCAAGAACTTCCCCGGCGTTGAAGTTTCCATCAACCCCTCCACCGATATTGCCCAGGAACTGCAGCCACGCTTCGCCGGCGGCACCCCGCCTGACCTAATCGACAACTCGGGCGCGAAGTCCATTGGCTTCAGCACCATTCTTGGTCAGCTGGAGGACCTCCAGTCCGTTGTGGACTCGAACAACCTTGAAGGCACCAAAATTGCCGACACATTGTTCGACGGCGTACTGGCACCGGGTACCTTCGACGGCAAGTTGGCCGCCATCAACTACGTGCTGACGGTTTACGCGTGGTGGCACTCCGCTAGCTTGTTCAAGGAAAACGGCTGGACCGTTCCCACCACGTGGGACGAAGCCTATGAGCTGGGTGTCAAGGCCAAGGAAAAGGGCAAGTACCTCTTCGTCTGGGGCAAGGAAGCCGCCACGTACTACCAGACCATGGCCATCGAATCAGCTATCAAGGAAGGTGGCGATGAAGTTCGTCTCGCCCTTGAAAACCTGAAGCCCGATTGCTGGTCACTTCCCGCCGTCCAGAGTGTCTTCACCGCAATGGAGAAGATCGTCAAGGCCGGATTCTTCAAGCCCGGTGGCTCCGGAACCGTCTTCACGGCAGCTCAGGCTGCTTGGAGCAACGGCCAGGAAGCACTCCTGTACCCGTCAGGTTCCTGGATCGAAAACGAGATGAAGGACCAGACCAAGGCCGGCTTTGAAATGACAGGTTCCCCGGTTCCCGTTGTCTCTGCCAGCCCGAAGATCGCACAGACCGGCGTACGTTCCGCCGGCGGTGAGCCCTTCGTTGTTCCCACCAAGGGTGCAAACGTCGCCGCGGGTAAGGAACTGCTTCGCATCATGCTCTCCAAGGATGCGGCAACCAACTTCGCCAAGGAAAAGTTGGCTCCGACTGTCGTCAAGGGCACCGTCCCGGCTGATGGCTTCGGCTCAACAGCATTGGTGTCGCAGACAGACATGTTGGAGAAGGCCGGCAAGGACATCTTCACCTGGAACTTTGTTGACACGTACGGCATGAACCCCGATCAGTTGGTTCCGTGGAACTCGTTCCTCGACGGCAAACTGGACACCGCAGGCCTGACGAAGGCCCTGCAGGCCATCACTGACAAGGTTATGGCTGACGATTCGGTCAAGAAGATTGAAGTGAAGTGACTCAAGTAACAAATGAAGTGCAGTCGGGCAGTGGCGTTGTCGCCACTGCCCGGCGGCGCCGGAAAAAACTGACATTCGACAAGGTCAGCTTCATGGCAGTCTTCTTGGGACTGCCCTTGGCGATCTATCTGGTCTTTGTAATCTCGCCTTTTGCTCAGGCTGTGTATTACTCCATGACCAGCTGGGGCGGCTTCGACAACAATATGCCGTTCGTGGGCTTCGACAACTACGTCAAACTCTTCAAAGATGACATCTTTATGCTGTCAGTTCGCAATAGCGTGGTCCTGGCGGTCTTCCTGCCGGTTGTCACAGTCATCTTGTCCCTGATTCTGGCTACCCTCGTTACGATCGGCGGCAGCAGCCGCGGTCAGATCAAGGGCATGAAGGGTGCTGGTTTCTACCGCGTTATTTCCTTTTTCCCATATGTAATTCCCGCCGTTGTCATCGGTATTATCTGGCAGCAGATTTTCAACCCCAGCAATGGTCTGCTCAACGGCATCCTCATGGCCATCGGCTTTGATGGCGTCAAGGACTTCCCCTGGCTCGGTGACGCCCGTACGGCCTTGATCGCCTCGATGTTTGTCATTGTGTGGGGCTTCGTTGGCTTCTACATGATCCTCTTCATTGCCGCCATCAAGGGTATTCCCGCGGAGACTTTTGAGGCTGCCCGCATTGACGGTGCCGGACGCTTCCGCACGGCTATCAGCATCACTATCCCGTTGATTCGCGACAACATTCAGACGGCCTATGTCTACATGGGCATCCTGGCTTTGGATGCATTTGTCTACATGTCCATCTTGAACTCCACAGGTGGCCCGGAAAACTCCACACTTGTCATGTCCCAGAAGCTGTTCACGACAGCCTTCTCAAAGGGTCAGTTTGGTCTGGCTTGCGCCATGGGCGTGGTGCTGGCAGTCATTACCTTGCTCTTCTCGGCACTGGTATTCATGGTGAACCGACTCACCGGCGGTAGCAAGGACGTGTCTGAATAATGTCAGTAAATCTCTCAAGAAAATCTGCAGCCAACCTCCACGTTGAGCGAAAGACCCAAGAAACAAAGGATGACAAGGTTGTAGCCGGTGTTTCGCACACCATGCTCAGCCTCTGGGCCCTATTGGTATTGATCCCCTTGGCGTGGACCTTGATGTCGTCCTTCAAGACGACCTCCGAAATCTTCGCGTCTCCGTTCTCCCTTCCTGCCGTTTGGAAGTTTGAGAACTATGTCAACGCCTGGAATACGGCCGGGATTGGCCTTTACTTCTTCAACACGGTGATCGTGGTGGGCTTCGCCCTAGTGATTGTCATGGTGCTTGGCGCCATGTGCGCCTACGTGCTGGCTCGTTACGTATTCCCGGGTTCGCGAGCAATCTACTACCTGCTGCTCGCCGGACTGACCTTCCCCATCTTCCTGGCTATCGTGCCCTTGTTCTTCATTCTCAAGAACCTTGGCCTGCTGAACACGCTGCCCGGTTTGATCATTGTCTATGTGGCGTTTGCGCTCCCATTTACCGTGTTCTTCCTCTTTTCCTTCTTCAAGGCTTTGCCGCACGAGATTGGTGAAGCTGCGCAGATTGACGGTGCCGGCGAATGGCGCACCTTCTTCCAGGTCATGCTGCCCATGGCCAAGCCCGGATTGGCCTCCGTTGCCATCTTCAACTTCCTGGGTTTGTGGAACCAGTTCCTGATCCCGGTAGCCATCAATACCAATCCGAAAAACTATGTTCTCTCGCAGGGTATTGCTGCCTACGCAGGCCAGCAGGGTTACGCCGTGGACTTTGGCTCGCTTTTCGCGGCCGCCATCATTGTGGTTGTACCCGTACTGATCATGTACATCCTCTTCCAGCGCCAGCTCCAGGGCTCGGTGTCTGCAGGAACCATGAAGTAATCAGCATTCCCTGGCACATGGCAATGGCCCGCATCTTGCGTAGATGCGGGCCATTGCTGCGTTTAGCGCGGTGCGGCAGGCCTATTCGACAGCTGACTTACGACGCCGGTAGGCGGCCACGTGGGCGCGGTTGCCGCAGTTGCCGGTATCGCAATACCGGCGGGAACGGTTTTTGGACAGGTCAATTACCACTGCACTGCAATCCGGGGCCGCGCATACCTTGAGGCGTTCAAGTTCTTTGCCGCGAATGACGTCTACAAGTGCCATGGCCGCCTCCACGCCCATGCGTTGGGCGAGCGGGGCGGCCTGCGCGGTTGCGTGAAGGTGCCAGTCCCATTGATCGTGCCTGACAAGCTGCGGCAAGGCGTGTGCCTTGGCCAGAAGTTCGTTAATCATGTTGGCGGCCGTGGCCTCATCAGCGGTAAAGATGCGCCGCAATTCTTGGCGTACCTCTCGTACGGCCGCGACCTCGTCAGCGGAATGTTCCCGCGAACCCGAGAACTGCTCCTGCTTTACGAAGGCGTCAAGATCGGCCACCGTCTCCAGCCTGTCCGGTCCCGTCGCCGAGTTGGACTCGTCAACTGAGGTGGGGGCCGTATTGATGAGGTTGGCGGCAGACAGCAGCGCCACCTCGGTGTCATGACTAAAGATCACGTTGACTCCTGACATTGCTTGAGCGTATTGTCATTAGTCTAACGCCGTTCACTGCTGACAATGGGACTTGCCATGACCTCTTCACAAACACCCTCAGTGCTGCCTGCTGCCGATGCCCGGAAGGTCATGGCCTCGCCGGTCCTGATGTTGGCTCTTGTTTCCGCTGCCGCATTTGCCCTGTCAGGTTCATTCGCCAAGTCACTTTTTGATGTTGGCTGGTCCCCGGGAGCGGCCGTGGCCGCGCGTATTGGTGGCGCCGCCGCGGTTCTGTTGATCCCGGTCACCCTCACCTTGGTGCGGAACTGGGCACAAGTTAAGGGCTCGATTGTGCGCATTGCGATCTACGGTGTGGTGCCGATTGCCCTGTGCCAGCTGTTTTTCTTCAATGCCGTTCAACATCTTTCGGTGGGCGTGGCGCTGCTGCTTGAGTACCTTTCGCCCGTCCTGCTTGTGGGCTGGGCCTGGGCCTCGACCCGGCTGAGGCCCAGACTGCTGACAATCCTCGGCGCAGCCTGCGCCATGGCAGGTCTAGTGCTCGTCTTGGACTTGGCCGGAAATCAGAAGGTGAGCGTTGAGGGCATTCTCTGGGGGCTTGCTGCGGCAGTGTGCTCGGCCGTGTACTTCATCATGTCCTCCCGTACGGGCGACAATGTGCCGCCCATTCTCATGGCGGGCGGGGGCATGGCCGTTGGTGCGCTCATGATTGTGGGTCTTGGCGTGGTTGGTGTGCTGCCCATGGTGTTCACCTTCAATAGTCCTGTGTTTGCCGGGGTGCAGGTGCACTGGCTGGTCCCCGTGCTGGGCTTGGTGCTCATCACCACTGTCTTCGCCTATCTTGTGGGGATCATTTCCACCCGCGGCCTAGGTTCGAAGGTGGCATCCTTCGTTGCCTTGTTTGAGGTTCTCTTTGCCGTCATCTGGGCGTGGATCTTGTTGGGTGAGCTGCCCCTGTTGATCCAGCTGCTCGGCGGTGTATTCATCATGCTGGGTGTGGTCATGGTGCGCTTGGACGAGCTGCGCGGCTCGTCCAAGCGCGGTGGGAGCTATGCCGTGGACCTGCAGAAACCGTTAGCGGCGGAAGCGCCGCAGCCGTAGGGAGTTCGCCACCACCAGCACCGAACTGGCCGCCATGGCGGCCCCCGCAATCATGGGGTTGAGCAGCCCCAGTGCGGCTACCGGGATGCCGATCGCGTTGTAGAAGAAGGCCCAGAACAAGTTCACCTTGATGGTGCCCAGCGTCCTGCGGGACAGGGCAATTGCTGTTGCCACGTGGCCCAAATCGCTGCCCATGACCGTGAGGTCGGCGGCGGCGATGGCCACATCCGTGCCCGAGCCCATGGCGATGCCCAGATCGGCCTGGGCCAGCGCGGCGGCGTCGTTCACACCGTCGCCGGCCATGGCCACCGTGGCCCCTTCGGCCTGCAACTTCTTCACGGCTTCCACCTTGCCCTCGGGAAGGACGTCGGCAAACACATCCTCCGGGGCAATGCCCACGGCGGCGGCCACCTGGGTGGCAACGGCGGTGTTGTCGCCGGTCAGCAGGATGGGACGCAGGCCCAGTTCCTTGAGCTTGGCAATGGCCTCCTTGGACCCCGCCTTGATGGTGTCCTTCAGTGCAATGAGGCCAGCGGCCTCACCGTCCACGGCAACCCAGATGGCGGTGGTGCCGCGCTGTTGTTGCTCAACCAGTGACGCGCGGGCCTCCGGGGAGAGGGTTGCACCATTCTCCTCCAGCCAGCCTGCGCGGCCGGCCAGCACGGTGCGGCCCTCAATGACGGCCCGGACGCCGCCGCCTGGAGCGGACATGAAGTCCGCCAGCTCGGGGAGTTCGCCTGCCGCACGGGCATGCGCCGTGATGGCGTGGGCAATGGGGTGTTCGCTGTGGGATTCCACCGCACCAGCCAGGCGCAAGAGCTCGGCTGCCGGCACCCGGGCGAGGGTGACGACTTCGACCACTGACAGCTTGCCCTCGGTGACGGTTCCGGTCTTGTCCAGCAGGATGGTGTCCACCGTGCGGGTGTCCTCCAGGACCTGTGGGCCCTTGATGAGAATGCCGAGCTGTGCGGCGCGGCCGGTTCCGGTCAGCAGGCCCACCGGTGTGGCCAGGCCCAGGGCGCAGGGGCAGGCGATGATCAGCACGGCCACAGCGGCCGTGAAGGCAGCCTGGATGTCGCCGGTGAATACCAGCCAGAGCGCGAACGTGATGACGGCAATGACGAGCACAATCGGCACGAAGACGGCGCTGATGCGGTCGGCGAGCCGGGCAATGGGTGCCTTGGCTGCCTGCGCGTTGCTGACGAGCCTGCCCATCTGTGCCAGCGTGGTTTCGCTGCCAACGCGGGTGGCCCGAACCAGCAAGCGGCCCGAGGTGTTGATCGTGGCGCCGGTGACGGCATCATCCACGGTGACGTCCACGGGCAGGGACTCGCCCGTGATGAGGGAGGTGTCCACGGCTGAGGTGCCGTCCGTAACCACGCCGTCGGTGGCGATCTTCTCGCCCGGGCGGACCACGAAGATTTCATCCACGGCCAGCTCGGCGGCGGGGATCTTGACCTCGACGCCATCGCGCAGCACCGTGGCTTCCTTGGCCCCCAGGCCCAGCAGCGCCTTGAGGGCGTCGCCTGCCTTGGACTTGGCCCGCGCCTCCAGGTAGCGGCCCAGCAGCAGGAACGTCACCACAACGGCTGCAACCTCAAAGTACAGCGGGGCGTGCCCTGACATGTGGGCGCCGTGGGCCGTCATCATGGGGTCCAAGGCCAGTTGCGCGGCCGAGAACAGGAAAGCTGCGCTGACGCCGATGGACACCAGGGTGTCCATCGTGGAGGCGAGGTGCCGGGCGTTGACGGCCGCGGCCCTGTGGAACGGCCAGGCCGACCACGTGACCACCGGCAGTGACAGGAAGCCGGCAAACCAGCCCCAGTGCGGGAACTGCAATGCCGGGAACATGGAGATGAGGAACACCGGGATGGTCAGTATGGCTGCGGCAATGAGCCGCGGGCGCAGCGAGGCTGCGGTGCCGCCGTGGGCCATGTGGTCCTCGGGCTCGCCGTGCTGGGTGCTTTCCTGCGCGGGAACCGGGTGGGATCCGTGCGCAAGGTGGTGCCCGGCGTCGTGCTTCACGGCTGGGGGAGCGGGTGGATTCTTCAGGCGCGCCGTGTATCCGGTGGCCTTGACGGTGTCGATAATTTGTTGGTCTGACATGCCGGCGGGGACCGTGACCTGGGCTGATTCCAGCGGGAGGTTCACGGAAGCGCTGACGCCTTCGAGTTTGCCCAACTTGCGTTCAACCCGGCTGACGCACGAGGCACAGGTCATGCCTTCAATGTCGATCTCGACCATGCGGGGGCCGGGTGTGGCGGTTTGGGACAAAATTTCTGAGGCGCTCATGGCGCTCCTTAATCTGTGGGTAGTTTATGCATTGTTGGAAACGACAACGTAGCCGGCCTCCGCGACGGCTTCGCCGATTTCCGCGGGATCAAGTGTCAGGGATGAGGTGATGGTGACTTCGGAAATGCCGCCGGCATTGAGGTCGATGGCGACGTCCTGTACGCCTTTGAGGCCCGTTAGTTCCTCCGTGACGGAGCTGACGCAGTGGCCGCAGGTCATGCCGGAAACGTTGACGGTGATGGTGTGGCTCATGATGATTAGCTCCTTAGTAGGCGTGAAATGGCTGCTGTTGCCTCGGAAACCTTTTCGGAGACAATCTCCGGGTTGCCGGTTTCGGCTGATTCGTTGGCTGCATTGACCACACAGTGGGCAATGTGGTCCTCGAGCAGACCGATGCTCACCGCGTGCAGGGCCTTGTTGACCGCTGCCATCTGGGTGAGGATATCGATGCAGTACTTGTCCTCCTCGACCATGCGGGCGATGCCCCGGACCTGTCCCTCGGCACGCTTGAGGCGCCTCAGGTAAGCCTGCTTCTCGTCCGAATAGCCGTGGGTGCTGTGTTCTGTGCTCATGCCATCAATCTATACCCCCTGGGGGTATAGTTCAAGTGGGTTCTGATCACACTTTGCGCATGTTACCTGCGAGTAACCCTTGTTGCCCGGCGCCTGCGGTGCTCGAATTAAGCCCATGAGCAATGATGCGACGAATGCCGATGGCCAATTGACCCTGCTAGCGGTGGGCACCAAAAAGGGCCTGTGGCTTGGCACCAGTGAAGACCGGGTGAATTACTCCTTCACCGGCCCGCATTTCCTCATGCAGGAGATCCCCAGTATTGGCATCGACACCCGCGGTGGCCAGACGCGCATCATGGTTGGCCTGCGCAGTGAGCACTGGGGTCCCACCGTTGCCCATTCGGACGACTTTGGGGTGTCGTGGCAGGAACCTGAGAACGGTGCCATCACCTTTCCTGAGGATACGGGTGCCGCGTTAGAGCGTGTGTGGCAGATACGGCCCGACACCGAAGACCGCCCCGGCGTGGTCTGGGCGGGGTGCGAGCCAATTTCCGTCTGGAAATCCACCGACGGCGGCGAACATTTTGAGCTAAATCGGGGCCTCTGGGACCATCCACACCGCAGCGAATGGGGTGCCGGATTTGGCGGCGCTGCGGCCCACACGGTCCTTCCCAGCCCGGCCGATTCCACCATCCACATCGCCATGAGCACCGGTGGCGTCTATCGGAGCACTGATGACGGCGCGTCATGGGAGCCGCGGAACAACGGCATAGGGGCTCCCTTCATGCCGGAACCGCCACCGGAATTTGGCCAATGCGTGCACAAGATAGCCCGCGACCCCAACAATCCCGACACCCTGTATGCGCAAAACCACCATGGTGTTTACCGCACCGATGACGCTGGTGATAACTGGGTGTCCATTGCCGAGGGGCTGCCCACCGACTTTGGTTTCACCATGTTGACCCACCCCCGCCGCTCCGGCACCGCCTGGGTCATCCCCATCAAGGCCGATGGTGAGCGCATCCCTCCGGAGGGACAGTTGGCGGTGCACAGGACGGACGACGCCGGTAATTCCTGGACGCGCTTGACTGACGGCTTGCTCCAGCCCGAGTTCAACGTGGTGCTCCGCGATGCTGCGGCCGTTGACAGCGCAGAACCGGCGGGTGTTTACTTTGGCACCCGTGGCGGCTCGGTCTACGCCAGCGCCAACGAAGGGAATCATTTCACGGAGGTTCTCACCCACCTTCCGGACGTTTTGTGTGTCCGTGCCGCCGTCGTCGAACTTTAGCCAGGCCGTCGTGGCGAACGAAGTGACGGTCTTGGTCCCGCGGCTGCTCCAGCCGTTGGTGGGCGGGAGTTCTGAATTGCGCCTTGATGTGGGGGAGGGTGCGCCATTGTCGGAGCTGCTGGACGCCGTCGCCGCCGATTTCCCCATCTTTGGCCGCCGCGTGCGCGATGAAACCGGGACGCTGCGCCGCTTTGTGAACATCTACGTCGATGGTGACGACGTCCGGCGCCTGCAGGGCCTTAAAACGAGAATAGCCGCCGGCCAGGAACTGATGATTATTCAGTCCGTGGCCGGCGGCTGACGCCGCGCAGGGTCTTAGACAGCGTCCAGATCGGTCTCGATCATTGCGGCAAGCTGGTCAAGGGCAGCATCGGCGCCCTCGCCCTCGGCGCGCAGGACCACGACGGCGCCGTGCTCGGCGCCCAGGGTCATCAGGGACAGCATGCTGCTGGCGTCCATGGCATCTTCTGCCGGGGTGCCGTCCAGGGCAATGGTGACTTCAACGTCCAGTTCTCCCGCAGCTGCGGCAAAAAGTGAGGCGGGGCGGGCATGCAAGCCTGAGCTGCTGGCGACGGTTGCTTTGCGTTCGGACATGGTTCCTCCTGTAGGAGCTGGTTTGGGGGTGGGGTTGGGCGTGAATCAGAGGCCAAGCTCGGCCAGGACCGGCAACTTGGCGCGTGCCAACTCCCGGGCCTGCGCAGGGCTGGTGGCGCGTAGAGCAAGTGTAGCGATTTCCTGAGCTTCTTTCAGCGTGACGGTGGCAAGGACCGCGCCGACACCTGCCAGAGAGCGGGCCGTCATGGACAGTGATGACACTCCCAGGCCGACAAGAACGACGGCGAGGGCCGGGTCGGCGGCAGCCTCACCGCAAACGCCCACGGGCTTTGAATTGCCCTCGGCAATGGAGCCGGCCACTGTCAGCCGGACCAGCTGGAGAACTGCCGGCTGCCACGGATTGTTGAGTGCCGCGAGCGGCCCCAACTGGCGGTCGGCGGCCATGGCGTACTGCGTCAGGTCATTCGTGCCAAGGCTGGCAAATTCCACCTGGGCCAGGATGGATTCGGCGGTCACTGCAGCGGAGGGAACTTCCACCATGACGCCCGGAACTTTCAGCCCGGCGGTCTTGCACATGGCGGCAAAGTCGGCCGCCTCTGCCGGGGTGGAAATCATGGGGGCCATGACCCAGACATCGGCGGTGGTGCCCGTAGTGGCCTCGGCAATGGCCGCGAGCTGGCGCTCGAGCACGCCGGGAGAGGTGGTGTCGGTGCGGTAGCCGCGAACTCCAAGTGCCGGGTTCGGTTCGCTCGCATCAGTCAGGAACGGCAGGGGTTTGTCGGCACCGGCGTCCAGTGTGCGAACGACCACCTTCTTGCCGGGGAAGGCGTCAAACACGCCACGGTACGCAGTTACCTGCTCCCCATGGCTGGGCTCGGTTTCGCGTTCCAGGAAGCAGAACTCGGTGCGCAGCAGGCCCACGCCCTGGGCGCCCGCGGCCGCGGCCTTCACGGCGTCGTCGGCCCCGCCCACATTGGCAAGCAGCGGCACCAGATGGCCGTCTGACGTGGTGCCATTTCCGTCAAAGATCGAGATCAGTGAGGCGTTTGCGGCCCAGGCGGCCGCCGAGGCGCGCTCGGTGTCGCCAGGTTCGGTGGCCAGGGTGCCGGCCGCTCCATCGACATACACTTCCGTGCCTTCGGCCAGGTGATCGACGCCGGTGGCCGCCACCACGGCGGGCAGCCCGAGGGAACGGGCAATGATGGCCGTGTGCGACTGCGGGCCACCGCCGGAGGTGACCAATGCAACAACGACTGCCGGGTCCAGTGTGGCGGTGTCGGCCGGCGCAAGGTCCTCGGCAATCAGGATGAAGGGGGTGTTGGAGGAGGGGATGCCGGGGGCTGGCACGCCGCGCAGCGCGGCTACGATCCGCGCCCGGACATCCAGAACGTCGGTGGCGCGTTCGGCCATGTAGCCGCCCAGGTTCACAAGCATCGCAGCGACGGTCTCAGCAGCTTCCCAGATGGCGCGTTCGGCCGAGGTGCCGCCGTTGATCAGCTTGACGGCGGCCTTGATGAGCATGGGGTCCACGGCCATGACGGCCGTTGCTTCCAAGACTGCCTTGGCATCGGTGCGGGCAGTGGTGGAGCGTTCTTGGAGTTCTGCCTGGACGCTCTTGGCTGCAGCTTTCAGTGAGGTGGTGGCGTCCGCCGGATCGGTGCCGGCCCCCAGCTTCTCTCCTGCGGGCGGCTCAGCCAGGGGCTTGGGCATCTGACGGATAATCCCCGTGATGCGTCCGGGGCTGACACCTACTCCTGAGAAATTCTGCATTGAACGTCCTCAACTCCTTAGTTTCTGACGGTGGCACTTGTTCTCCGGTGCCTGCCGGGGGCGCATGCCACGTGTGCGGAATGTCCCAAAATTTATCCTGTGATTCACTTCATATAGCAATGCTATAGATGCTAGGGTAGCAGTCATGAACTACGACGGCCAGCTTCCACCCAAGGCACGGCTGCTTAAAGCTGCGGCCGAATTGTTGGCGGATTCAAGTGGTGGACCGGTCTCAACGCGGCAAATTACCAAGTTGGCGGCAGTGACGGCACCAACGCTCTATCACCATTTTGGCGACAAGGAAGGGCTCTTCAACGCCGTCATCGATGCAGGCTTTGAAGAGTACGTGGCTGGAGAACGCAACTTTGCGCCCTCTGGCCATCCGCTGCAGGATGTTCGCCAAATTTGGGACAACCATCTCCAGTTCGGCCTGGACAACCCACAGCTGTATTCGGTGATGTTCGGCAATATTCGCCCGGAAAGCCGTCCGGTGCGAGTCGCCGAGGCTGAAGGATTTATGGAGGAAATGCTGGAAAAGGCGGCCGCGGCCGGACAGCTTTGCGTTTCACCCAAGGAAGCAGCCAGAAGCATCTTGGCTGCCAATGTGGGGGTCACCTTGATGCTCATCTCCGAACCTGCGGACCAGCGCAATTTTGACCTGTCAAATATGACCCGCGAAGCCGTGATCTCCGCTGTTTGCTCCGAAACCGAACTGAGCACGGCGGCGACGCCCGTGGGCGCCTCCTCAGTGGTTGTGGCGGCCATCGCCCTCAACGCCGCACTTGAATCATCCAGGCCGGAACAGCTCTCAACCACCGAGTTGAAAATGTTCCTGGAATGGCTTGACCGCATTGCAAAAACTTCTTGAAACTCGACTGAGCACCACAACAATTCCTGCATCGGCGCGGGACCAACCGTTAGGAAACTCTCATGGCAACACCAACAGTGGCCGCCCCGAAGGGCGGTGTGCGAGTGGGGGTGCAGAAATTTGGCACCTTCCTCTCCGGCATGATCATGCCCAACATTGGCGCGTTCATCGCCTGGGGCCTCATTACGGCTCTCTTCATCCCGGCGGGGTTCCTCCCCAATGAGACGCTGGGCGCCATGGTGGGCCCCATGATCACCTACCTGCTGCCCCTGCTGATCGGCTACACCGGCGGCAAGATGATCCACGGTGTCCGCGGCGGCGTGGTCGGCGCCGTGGCAACCATGGGTGTCATTGTCGGTACCGACATTCCAATGTTCATCGGTGCCATGATCATGGGCCCGTTGACGGCCTGGGTCATGAAGAAGCTGGACAAGGTATGGGAAGGCCGTATCAAGCCCGGCTTTGAGATGCTCATTGACAACTTCTCCGCAGGCATCCTCGCAGGCATCATGGCCATTGTGGGTCTGAAAGCGGTTGGCCCGCTCGTCATAGCGTTCAGCAACGGTGCCGGAAACGTGGTTGAATTCCTGGTCAACCACGGCCTGCTGCCGCTGACCAGCATCTTCATTGAACCGGCAAAGGTCCTGTTCCTGAACAATGCCATCAACCACGGAATCCTGACCCCGCTTGGCACCGAGCAGGCGCTCGCCAATGGCAAGTCCATGCTGTTCCTGCTCGAAGCCAACCCCGGCCCCGGCCTGGGCTTGCTGCTGGCCTACTCAATCTTTGGGCGCGGTCTGGCCAAGGCCTCGGCTCCGGGCGCTGCCGTGATCCAGTTCTTCGGCGGCATCCACGAGATCTTCTTCCCGTACATCTTAATGAAGCCGGCCATGATTCTGGCAACCATTGGCGGTGGCATGACAGGCATCTTCATGCTGGTGCTGACAAATGCCGGCCTGGTGGCCCCCGCGGCCCCTGGCAGCATCTTTGCCGTCTTTGCCATGGCGTCCAAGGACAGCTACTTTGGCCTTGCCCTTTCCGTTGTGGCAGCGGCAGCAGTCTCGTTCCTCATTGGTTCGTTCATTCTCAAGATCAGCCCGATTCCCGCCGACAGCGATGGTCTGGGCGATGCCACGGCCAAGATGGAAGCGCTGAAGGGCAAGAAGAGCTCGGTTGCGTTTGCGCTGGCCGGTGACGGAACCAGCGGTCCGATTGGCACTGTCGTTTTCGCCTGCGACGCCGGCATGGGATCAAGCGCCATGGGCGCCTCGGTGCTGCGCAACATGATCAAGAAGGCCGGCTTCCCGGACGTGAAGGTCACCAACTCGGCCATCTCAAACCTCACAGACACCTACGACGTCGTCGTGACGCACCAGGACCTGGCCGCCCGTGCGACGCCGGTTACGGCAAGTGCCGTCCACGTCGCCGTGGACAACTTCATGAACAGCCCCCGCTACGAGGAGATCGTCGAGCTGGTCCGTTCAAGGAATTCTGCTGACGGACAGGCCACGGAGCCGGCTGTTGAGGAAGTTGAAGAAGTTTCCGCCGCTGGCGGTGGCACCATTCTGGCCCGCGAAAGCGTGATCCTGAGCGGCACGGCCACCACCCGGGATGATGCGATCGAAGAGGCCGGAGCCCTGCTGATGGCCCGCGGTGCCGTGGATGCCGTCTACGTGAAGGCGATGCACGAGCGCGAAGCCTCCGTCTCTACCTACATGGGCAACTTCCTTGCCATCCCGCACGGAACGAACGAGGCCAAGGGCAACATCACCAGCTCTGCCGTCTCGATCATCCATTACCCCAACGGCATCGATTGGAACGGCAAGCCCGTGAAGTTCGTCGTTGGCATCGCCGGCGTGAACAACGAACACCTGGCCATCCTGTCTTCCATCGCCCGCGTCTTCACCAACAAGGCACAGGTAGCAAGGCTGGAAGCCGCCACCACAGTGGAGGAGATTTTGGACATTTTTGGGAAGGTAAACGCGTAATGAAAGCAGTACACTTTGGGGCCGGCAACATTGGCCGTGGCTTCGTGGGGCTGTTGCTCCACGACGCCGGCTATGAGATTGTCTTTGCCGACGTGGCCGAGGCCCTGATCAATGACCTGGCCGCGGCGGACAGCTACGACGTCCACGAAGTGGGCGAGAACGCGACCGTGCGCACCGTCACGAACTTCCGGGCGTTGAACTCCGCCACCGCAACTGATGCAGTGGTCGCAGAAATTGCGACGGCGGACATGGTCACCACCGCTGTGGGGCCGAACATCCTCAAGTTCGTTGCGCCGCTGATCGCACGGGCCATCGCCGACCGTGACGCCGGCCTGGCACCCCTGCAGGTCATGGCCTGTGAGAACGCCATCAACGCCACGGACATCCTCGAAGCGGCAGTCCGCGGCGATGACGCGGTGGACGATGCCAAGGTCGATGCAGTTGCCGTGTTTGCCAACACGGCCGTGGATAGGATCGTGCCGAACCAGGCTGCAGGCCAGGGCTTGGACGTCACGGTGGAGACGTTCTTTGAATGGGTCATCGACAGGACCCCGTTCAAGGGTGGCGAGCCTGCCATTGGCGGGGCCACGTTCGTCGATGACTTGGGCCCCTACATTGAGCGCAAGCTGTTCACCGTCAACACCGGCCACGCGGCCACGGCCTACTTTGGCTACGCCGCAGGCATTGAAAAAATCTCCGACGCCATGGCAGACCCCGCGGTCAAGGCCAAGGTCCGGGCGGTGCTGGAAGAGACCAAGGCATTGTTGGTGACCAAGCATGGGTTTGCCGAGGCGGAACAGGAAGCCTACGTCCAGAAGATCCTGGTGCGGTTCTCCAATGAATTCCTGCCCGACACTGTGACACGAGTGGGCCGCGCCCCGATGCGCAAGCTCAGCCGGCACGAACGGTTCATCGGTCCGGCCGCCGAGCTTGCCGAGAACGGGACCGTTCCGCTGGCCCTGCTCGAAGCAATCGGCGCAGCACTGCGTTTTGACGACACCAGCGACGCCGAGGCAGCGGAGTTGGCCGAGATCATTGCTGCCAACACGGCCGATGAGGCAACGGTGCGGATCACTGGACTGGCTCCGGAGCATCCGCTGTTTTCTGCTGTCAGCACCTTGATTGGTGCCCGGAAGCAGTAAGTTCAACGAATGCACGAAGGGCCGGACGGGTTGCCGTCCGGCCCTTCGCGTGCATGAGTGCTTCTATTTCCGGCAGGGCCCCAGGAGCAACGCCTACGGACGCACCACTGCCTTCAGCGCGCCAGGGTTGCCGCCGGCAGCAAGGGCGGCCTCCACACCGTCCAGGCCGTGGGTTGAGGTGACCAGCCCGTCGAGATCGACCTGGCCGGAAGCCGCCAGTTCGATGGCAGTTGGCCAAGTATTCGCGTAGCGGAATGTACCCGTAATTGTCAGTTCCCGGCCTTGCACGAGTGGCACGGGCAGCGCAATGGTGTCCGCACCCATGCCGACGAGGACGGCGCGGCCGCGCGGGGCCAGACGGGCCAGCCCGCCCAGGATGGCCCGCTCGGCTCCGCTTGCATCAATGAAAACATCGAACTCCGGCTCCACAGGCGGCTGTTCTGCCGCCGTAAAGGTATGCCTTGCGCCGTATGCTCCGGCAATTTCGAGGCGTTCGGCCCGCACATCAGTGAGCGTGACGGTGGCCCCGGCGAGCTGGGCCACCTTCGAAACCAGCAGCCCGATGGGGCCGGCGCCAGCCACAAGGACCTTGTCACCGATCTGGATCTTGCCCGCCGCACGTGCAGCCAAGGCCACGCTGAGCGGCTCCAGCAATGCTGCAGCGTCGTTGGAAACGGCATCCGGGACGGGGTGGCAGAACGCCGCTGGGTGCACAGCATATTCGGCGAAGACACCGTCAATGGGCGGGGTGGCAAAAAAGCGCACTCCCGGGTCCAGGTTGTAGCAGCCAGCCAGTGACTGCTTCGAGAGCGGGTCGGGGATGCCCGGCTCGAGTGACACGCGCTGGCCCACCGAACGGTCCGTGACACCTTCGCCGAGTGACACGACGACGCCGGAAGGCTCATGGCCCAGCACCAGCGGGGAGTCCACAACGAAGCTGCCGATGCGGCCCTCATTGAAGTAATGCGTATCCGATCCGCAGACCCCCACCGAGGCGATTCGCACCAGCACCTCGCCGGGCCCCGGTGCGGGAACCGGCCGCTGTTCGGTGCGCAGCTCGCCCTGGCGGACCAGGACTGAGGTGGCCATCGTGGCTGGGATGCTGTGCGTTGTTGATTCTGGTGTAGTCATTTTCCTATTTCACCGCACCCATCGAGAGTCCGCGGACAAGTTGTTTTTGGGCCACCCAGCCGGCGATGACGACGGGCAGGGACGCCAGGACGGAGGCTGCCGAGAGTTTGGCCAGGAACAAGCCCTCGCTGGTCATTTGCGAGACCAGGAACACCGGAACTGTTGCAGCGTTGGCGGCCGTGAGGTTGAGGGCAAAGAAGAACTCATTCCAGGCAAAGATCACACAGATCAGCGCCGTGGCGGCCAGGCCGGGTGTGACCATGGGGATCAGGATGGTGCGCAGGGTCTTGATCAGCCCGGCGCCGTCCATGGCCGCAGCCTCCAGGACCTCGCCGGGGACCTCCTGGAAGAAGGAGCGCATCATCCACACCGCGATGGGCAGGTTCATGGCCGTGTACAGGACAATGAGCGTCCCAATATTGTCCAGCACCTTCAGCTGCCCGGCGATCACATAGATGGGCATGATGACGGCCACCACGGGAAGCATCTTGGTGGAGATGAAGAAGAACAGCACGTCCTGGGTCTTCTTCACGGGCCGGATGCTCACGGCATAGGCCGCAGGCACGGCCAGCAGCACCACAAGAATGGTGGAGACACCCGTGGCGATGAGCGAATTGAGAAAATAGGTGCCGGCGCCGTTGCTGAGCACGGCCTCGAACTGTTCAAAAGTAGGCGTGAATAAGAACACGGGCGGGTTGGACGCCGCGGCGGATTCGGGCTTGAACGCCGTCATGACGAGCCAGATCACCGGTGCAAAGAACACAAAGGCGAGCAGCCACGTGACGGTGGTGATGCTGGAACCTGCGAAACGCCGTCGGGCTTCACGAGATTTCCGCTCGGCGGATTTCTTGGCCGTAGGAACAGGGGCAGGGGGAGCGACGGTGGTGGTCACGGCTTAGTCCTTTGCGTCAAAGCTGCGGAAGATCAGGCGGAGGGCGAAGGTGGCGATGACGATGGTGGCGATGACAACCACAACACCCATCGCGGCAGCTTGGCCGATGTCGAAACCCAGGAAAGCCCGCTGGTAGATGTAAAACGGCAGGTTGGCGCTGGCGGTGCCAGGCCCGCCGGCGGTCATGAGGTAAATCTGGTCGAAGGTGTTGACCACATAAATGGTGCCCAGCAGCACGCCCAGCTCAATGTAGCGGCGCAATTGGGGCAGCGTGACCCAGAAGAAGGTCTTGGTCCAGCCGGCGCCGTCGATCTGCGCGGCCTCGAGGACGTCCTTGGGCTGGGACTGCAGTCCGGCAAGCACCAGCAGCATGGTGAACGGGGTCCACTGCCATACCAGTGCCATGAGGATGGAGACGACGGGGTGCTGGGCCGTCCAGTCGACGGGCGGGATGCCCGCCAGAGAGATCACCCAGTTCACCAGGCCGAAGCTCGGGTTCAGCATCGAGATGCTCCAGAGCGTGGCGCCGGCGACCGGCATGATCAAAAACGGTGTGATGAGCATGGTGCGGACAACCCCCTGGCCGCGGAACTTGCGGTCCAGCAGCAGGGCAAAGATGATGCCCAAAACCATGGCGAAGAAAACGCAGCCCAGGGTGATGACAATGCTGTTCAGTGCGGAACTGCGGAACGTGGAGTCCATGAAGATGTCCACATAGTTTTGCAGTCCGTTGAACTGGTTCCCGTCGGGGCGGAGCAGGTTCCAGTTCCGCAGCGAGTACCAGATGGTGACAAGGAACGGCAGCTGCGTGATGACAATGGTGAAAATCAGGGCCGGCAGCATCGGGCCGCGGCGGCGCCAGGCTTCGGCCTTGGACATGCCCGGGCCGTGTTGTGGCTTCGTGGAGCGCTTGCGTTTGTGCTGTTTGAGGTTGTGTCGATCAACCATGGTGGTAGCCACTATTTGCCTCCTTCTTGGTAGGACTTTGCGACGGGTTCGGCGTACTGCTGGGCCTGCTTCAAAGCTTCGTCAACGGTTTTCTGCCCGGCAATGGCTGCCGAGACCTGCTGGCTTACCCGGGTACCCAAGTCCTGGAATTCCGGGATGGCCACAAACTGCAGCCCCGGGTACGGGACGGAGCTGACCATGGACGTCTCCTGCTTGGCGCCGTACATGGCGTCAAGGGTGGGCTTGGCGTAGGCCTTGGCGACGGTGGCGTATTCGGGGATTTCGTAGGTGGACTTGCGACTGCCAGGGGGCACCCGTTCCCAGCCGATCTTCTCGCCGACGAGCTTGATGTAGTCCTTGTTGGTCATCCAGGAAATGAAGTCCCAGGCGACGTCCTTGTGTTCGCTGGTGGACGGGATGGCCAATGACCAGCTGTACAACCAGCCGGCCGAATCCGTATTCTTCACGGGCGCCGGGGCGTACGCGGACTTGCCGGCAACCAGTGAGGATGCGGGGTCTTCAATGCTGGAGACCATGGCTGTGGCGTCGTACCACATGGCCGCCTGGCCCTGGCTGTAGCGGGTGATGCAGTCGCCGTAGCCGCTGGTTGCGGCGCCCGGCTGGCCTGCGTCGTGCAGCAGGTCAACGTAGTCGGTGACTGCCGCCTTGACCTCGGGGGTGTCCAGCTTGGCGTTCCAATCCGAGTCGAACCATTGGCCCCCGTAGGTGTTGATGACTGTGCTGAGCGGGGCCATGACCTCGCCCCAGCCTGCCAGCCCGCGCAGGCAGATGCCGGCAAAGTCTTTTGCCGGGTCATTGAGCTTGCGGGCGATGGCGCCGATTTCCTCCCACGTGGGGTTCTCCGGCATGGTGATCCCGGCCTGTTTGAACAGGTCTTCGCGGTATACCAGGAAGGAGGATTCGCCGTAGAAAGGCACCGAGTACATGTTGTCCTGGTAGCTCAGTGCGTCCTTGATGGTGGGGATGAAATCGTCGGTGTCATAGCCGGTTGTGGTGTCCGCGAGGGGCTGGAGATTCTCGATCCAGCCGTTCGCCGCCCACATTTCGGTCTCGTAGTTGGAAATCATGACGACGTCGAACTCGCCGCCGCCGGTGGCCACCGAGGCCGTGATCTTGGCGCGGGCCTCATTCTCCGGCAGTGTCACGAACTTGACGTTGACGTTGGGGTGTTTGGCGGTGAAGTCGTCCTGAAGGGAGATTGCGTCCTTCATCTGCGGGTTCGCCACAATGGCCACCACAATGGTGTCCTTGGCGGGGCCGGCGGGTGCGCAACCGCTGAGGGCAAGCGCGGCAGTGGCGGCAACGGCCAGCCATTTGCCGGCCTGGTTCTGGCTTTGTTTCCGGCGCGCCGGCTTGGCACGAAATTGGGGGAACTTCATTGGTCGCTCGCAATCTAGTCGCTCATTTGAGCAACGAATGTTTGCTCATTTGTTAAGTGACTCTAGTCATATATACTCATTTGAGCAAGAGCTAAGGCTCAAATGTTTTAAGTTGAGGAAGGCGCACCGTGCCGGAAATATCCCATGAGGAGTTGCTTGCCCGTATTGGGCAGGCATATTACTTGGACAACCAATCCAAGGTTGAAATAGCAACCGAACACGGGATTTCGCGGTTTCAGGTGGCCCGCTTCCTTGACGAGGCCCGTGCCGAAGGCATCGTTCACATTGAAATCCGCCACCCCGGCCATGAGGCGGCGATCGACGCCGGTGCCTTGGCGCACGCCCTAAACATCCACAGGGTGGTGGTTGTCAAGACCATGGAAGACGATCTCCAACATCGGGACGGTCATGCCAAGGCGGTGGCCGAGGAACTCATGGGCGAGGCTCGTACCGGCATGACAATTGGCATCTCCTGGTCCAGGACCCTGGATCTCGCCGCACGGCATGTGAGCAAGCTGCCCAAATGCGACATTGTGCAACTGGCAGGTGCGCTGCCTGTCCCGGGAGGTGGCAACCCCCTGGAAATCATCCAGCGTCTTGGCCGTGTGGGTGGTGGCCTGACATGGCCCATGTGGGCGCCGCTAGTGGTTGACAGTGCGGCGACGGCCACTGGCTTGCGGCGCCAGCCTGAGATTGCCGATGCCATGCGCCAGGCAGATTCGCTGGACCTGGCCATCGTGGCCATCGGGGCCTGGGCCCCCAACCTTTCGACCGTTTGGGACCGTGTCGACAACACGGTTCGCCAGGAAGGAATGCGCAATGGTGCGGTTGCGGAATGTTCTGGCCGGCTGATCGCCGCTGACGGCACTCCGGTTCCCTCTGAACTGGACTCCCGGGTTCTTGCGGTTACCGTTGCGCAGCTGCGCCGCACGCCCAAGGTGATTGGAGTCGCCCATGGATCAGGCAGGGCTGACGCGGTAAGGGCCTGCATCGCGGCAGGCATCATCCACACCTTGGTGATGGATGAATCGCTGGCCGTGCAACTGCGACGCGACATGGATGGCCAGGGTGTGCCCGAGTGAGCCCCGATCTGGTGGTGGGCATCGATTCCTCCACGCAGTCCTGCAAGGTGGTGGCGGTAGACATCGCCACCGGCGCGCAGCTTGCTGCGGGTTCGGCAAGCCACCCCGACGGCACTGCCATTGATCCGCGGCTGTGGACGCAGGCGCTCGCCGAAGCCTGGTCAGCCGCCGGTGTTGAAGGACTGAGCGGGCGGTTGGCCGGTGTTTCGGTGGCGGCCCAACAGCATGGCATGGTGGGCGTGGACGGCAACGACAACCCGGTACATGATGCGCTGCTCTGGAATGACGTCCGCAGTGCCACCGACGCCGCCCGCATGGTTGCCGAACTCGGTGCAGAGGCCTGGGTGGGCTCCGTCAACGTGGTGCCCGTGGCCTCCTTCACCCTGACCAAGTTGGCCTGGCTGGCTGCGAACAAGCCGGGGGTTGCTGCGTGTGTGGAGGCCGTGGGGCTCCCGCATGACTGGCTGAACCTGCAACTCACCGGTGCCTGGTCAACCGACCGCAGCGACGCCTCCGGAACCGCCTACTTCGATCCGGTGGGCAACTCCTACCGGCCCGAACTGCTGGAAAAGTTCTTTGGTTCCGTTCCCGTTTTGCCGGAGGTGCTCGCGCCCCACGAAAGCGCCGGAAAGCTGCTGCCGCGCTGGGGTCCAAGTGCCGCCGTCGTGGGTGCCGGCATGGGTGACAACGCCGGGGCGGCGCTGGGCCTGGAACTGGCGCCGGGCGAGGTGGTGGTCTCGATTGGCACCTCGGGCACTGTGTTTGCCGTCTCGGAGGCTCCGATCCAAGACCCGTCCGGCCAATTGGCCGGATTTGCCGACGCCACGGGCCGGCACCTGCCGCTGCTGGCCACGATCAATGCCGCCCGCGTCATGGCGGCAGGGGCGGCCATGCTCAACGTTGACTTGGCGGAGTTTGACCGGTTGGCGCTCGCCGCCGCGCCTGATGCAGGCGGCCTGACCCTTCTGCCTTACCTTGACGGCGAACGCACCCCCAACCTGCCAGATGCCACAGGAACCTTGGTGGGCATGACCCGTGCCAACATGACCCCGGAGAACATGGCCCGGGCCTCGGTGCTGGCCGTGCTGAACTCCCTGGCCGACGCCTTGGACGCACTTACATCCTTTGGCGTCCCGGTGGAGCGCGTGTTGCTGATAGGCGGCGGTTCGAAGTCCCGGGCGCTGCGCGAGGCGGCTGCCACCATTTTTGGGGTTCCGGTTGACCAGCCTGAGCAGCGCGAATATGTGGCGCTCGGTGCCGCCCGCCAGGCCGCCTGGGTTGCCACGGGCGAGCTTCCCGTGTGGGGCCGGCGGATCGAGGAGTCCTTCACGCCCGACGGCGGATGGGGCGCCACCGTGCGCGGACGGTACATCGCGGCGCGGCAGGCCTTTTACGGGGTGTAACTGCCGTACAACTGCCGAGGGCGTGCCAAGCCGGCGGTGACATATGAAGTTTCATACGCCACCGCCCATTTGGCACGCCCTCACTGAATTGCGGGGCCTGTTAGCGGCCCAGGGCCACCAGCTCCTCGACTGCCGCACGGGCACCACTGTTGTGCAGGGTGTCCAAGGTGCGCAGGTAAGCCTCGGTGAAGCGTTCGTTGTCCACGAGGTCGCCGAAGACGTCGCGGTTGCGCAGGAACGCCAACTTGTCCTCGTGCTGTTGTGCGGCAGCAGCCATGAGCGGCTCCTTCAACCGGTCAACAACGTTCAGGGGTGCACCGTTTTCGTCCGTCCCCTCGGCATACCGCGCCCAGGAGGCGACGATGCCAGCGGAGCGGGAGATCCCGCCGTCGTTCTCCAGGTTGTTCCAGATGACCGGAACCAGCCACTTGGGAATGCGGTCCGAACTCTCTGCGCAGAGGCGGGCCAGGGTGTCGCGGACGTGCTCATTGGCGAAGCGCTCGATCAGGGTGCGCTTGTAAAGAGGGAGGTCCACGCCGGGGAGCGGGGAAAGAGTGGGCGTGCCGTCGAGGTCCATGTAGTCAAGCAGGAACTGCACAAACAGCGGGTCCTGGCAGACCTCGTGTGCGTACGTGTAGCCGGCCAGCGTGCCGAAGTAGCACAGGGCCTGGTGGCTGACGTTGAGCAGGCGCAGCTTCATGAGCTCGTACGGCTCCACATCGTCCACCAGCTGCACGCCAACCTGCTCGAACGGAGGGCGGCCCAGGGTGAAGTGGTCCTCCAGCACCCACTGCTCGAACGGCTCGCACACCACGGGCCACTGGTCAACGACGCCGAACTCCGTGGCGATGGCGCTGCGGTCATCATCGGTGGTGACGGGGGTGATGCGGTCCACCATGGAGTTCGGGAACGCGACGTTTTCACGCATCCACGCCGCAAGGTCCGCATCCTTGAGCTCGGCGAAGGCCGTGAACATCTTCTTGGCGACATCGCCGTTGCCCTGGATGTTGTCGCAGGACATGACCGTGAAGGGTGCAATTCCACGTGTTCGACGGCGGGCCAGCGCCTCCGTGACGAGGCCGAACGTGGTGCGCGGGGCCACTCCTGGCGCGAGGTCATGGACCACGTCCGGGTTCTCGGCGTCGAAATCTCCGGTTACGTGGTGGAAGTTGTAGCCGCCCTCGGTTACCGTGAGGGACACAATGCGAGTGTCCGGGGATGCCATTTTTTCAATGACGGACTCGGGGTCGGCCGGGGCAAAGAGATACTCGGTCATGGAGCCAATGACGCGGGCCTCGCGGCTGCCGTCCGGGTGCTTGAGGAGCATTGTGTAGAGGCAGTCCTGCTCGGCCATGACCTGGGACATCTTCGCATCGTGGGGCAGCACGCCAACACCGCAAATACCCCAGTCGAGCGCCTTGCCGGCGTTCATGAGCCGGTCAAGGTACATGGCCTGGTGGGCGCGGTGGAATCCGCCAACACCAAAATGCACAATTCCCGTGGTGACCTTGGCGCGGTCATAACTGGGAATCGCGACCGTTTCCGGCAGGTGGTCGAGGTTCTCGGCATTGAGTTGTGGCATGGTGGCGCTCCTTTGAAGATGTGATCTTCATCCCACTGTATCAAATGAGCGCAAAGATTCGACTCAAATGAGCGCTTTGTGAATTTCAGGTGGATCGGGCCATGACGGCGGATGGGGGCTATATTGGCCAGTATCCGACGCAGGACTATTTGCAGCAGGAGGGCCACGTGGCCAAGGAACTTGCCAGTCAGCTCATCGAACAATTACAGGCAGCGGGAGTGCGGCGCATCTACGGGATAGTGGGGGACAGCCTCAACCCTTTGGTGGATGCGGTGCGGAAAACCGGTGGCTCCGCCAAAGGCGGGATCGACTGGATCCATGTCCGCCACGAGGAAGCCGCCGCTTTCGCGGCCGGTGCCGAGGCGCAGCTCACTGGTGAATTGGCTGTCTGTGCCGGCTCCTGTGGTCCCGGAAATCTGCACTTGATGAACGGGCTATATGACGCCAACCGCACCGGTGCGCCGGTGTTGGCCATCGCGTCCCATCTCCCCAGCGTCCAAATAGGCAGCGGATTCTTTCAGGAGACCCACCCCGACCGGCTCTTTGGCGAGTGCTCGGTGTACTCGGAGCTCATCAGTACCTCTGACCAGGCACCAAGGGTGCTCCACAATGCCATTCAACATGCCGTGGGCTTGCGGGGAGTGGCTGTGGTGACGCTGCCAGGTGACATCGCCAGCCTGCCTGCCACCGCGCCATCTCCGCTGCAGCGCCCACTTCATCCGGCTGCCCTGGTGCCGGCAGCCCAAAGCGTGGCGGAGCTGGCCGAGGCCATCAACCAAGCGGACAAGGTTGCCATCTTTGCCGGCGCCGGGGTGCAAGGCGCCCATGATGAGGTGGTGGCCTTAGCCGCGAAAATCAAGGCTCCCATTGGGCACAGCCTGCGCGGCAAGGACTTCATCCAATACAACAACCCGTACGACATCGGCATGACCGGGCTGCTGGGATACGGGGCCGCGGCGGAGGGCATTGAGGACGCTGACCTGCTGATCATGCTCGGCACGGACTTCCCCTATGACCAGTTCCTGCCGTCCACAAGGACTGCCCAGGTGGACAGGGCGCCGGAACATTTGGGGCGACGCACCGACGTCGACATTGCCGTTCATGGCGAGGTTTTGCCCACTATTCAGGCGCTCCTGCCCTTGATAGAGGCGAAGGAAAATTCCAAATTCTTGGATGCAATCTTGAAAAAACATGATCGCCTCATGAATAAGGCAGTCGGTGCCTACACCCGCAAGGCTGACAAATTGGTGCCCATTCACCCGGAATATGCGGCGTCCCTGCTTGATGAGATAGCTGCTGACGACGCAGTATTCACGGCAGACACGGGCATGTGCAACGTTTGGACGGCGCGCTACATCAACCCGTTGGGCACCCGCCGCCTGATTGGCTCCTACCTTCACGGTTCCATGGCCAATGCGCTGCCTCAAGCACTTGGTGTCCAGTCGGCCTACCCGGATCGGCAGGTCATCTCCGTCTCCGGCGATGGTGGACTGTCGATGCTGCTGGGCGAGTTGATCACGGCAGCAACTCACAAGCTGCCTATCAACGTGGTGGTGTTCAACAACTCCACTCTCGGCATGGTGAAGCTGGAAATGCTGGTCGACGGGCTGCAAGACTTTGGCGTGGATGTTCCGGATGTCAACTACGCCGCGATTGCCGCAGCGATGGGATTCCATGCTGTCCGTGTCACCGATCCGGCCGATATCGAAGACGCCTACAGGGCCGCCTTTGCCTATGATGGGCCCTCCCTCGTGGAATTGATCACCGATCCCAATGCGCTCTCCATTCCGCCGAAAATCAAGGGCGGACAGGTGCTTGGCTTTGCTACGGCCATGTCCAAGATCGTCCTGAACAAGGGTGCCGGCGAGGCTGTCAGCATGGCCCGTTCCAATCTGCGCAACATTCCCCGCGGCTAACCCGCATTCCCCAACAAAGGATCCCGATGTTCACCGCAGCACTCATTTTCGCCGGCTTGGCCGCCTTGGTTCACGTCTACATCTTTGTCTTGGAATCGCTGCGTTGGACAGCAGACAGCACCAGGAAGACGTTCGGGACGTCCGTTGCGGAAGCCGATGCCACCAAGGAACTGGCCTTCAACCAAGGTTTCTACAACTTGTTCCTCGCGGTGGTGGCCGTGGCCGGCATCATCGCTGCCGCCGCAGGCCACCACGGGGTGGGCGCGGCGCTGGTTCTGGCCGGGGCGGGAGCCATGCTTGCCGCCGGGCTGGTCTTGCTCATTTCATCGCCCTCTAAAGCAAAAGCGGCCCTGGTGCAGCTCGCGTTTCCGTTGCTCGCCGTCGTGCTTGTTTTGGTGTCGCTGGCCTCTTGAACGCGTTCGGCAAGGGGCATAGCGTTGAGGTACATCCGAGGGGGTGGCTAAAGTGGAAATTCATCTGTGGTGGCTTGAGCTCGAGCTGCGAGCCAAGCAGTGGTTCCGTGAGAATACCGGTGCGACAGAAGTACCTGAAAGTGTTGCGGAGGCCGTGGCTGCGGCCGGTGGCAGCTTGAGCGGCGGAACGCTGACGCAGCGAGAGTGGGATTTCATCGTGACCCAGTCGGAGTTTGTTGACTAAGGCGCGTGCCAGGCGTGATCCTTTTTAGCGCGCCATCCTCTTTGGCGCAGTTTTCCAGCCGCTACTGCGATACGGCGATGATGGCCGCCGTCAGGAACGCTGTCAACGCGATGAATGGCAGGCACATGAGGACATGGAGCCGCTTGTGTTCCTTGAGAATGGCCACGAATTCACGCAGGAACGCGCTGGGCAAAAAGTACCGTGCCGTGGGAGAGCCCACCACTTGGGCAGGGATTCCCAACTTGCGCGACAGTAGGGCTGCGCGGAGGACGTGATAGTTGTTCGTGACCACCACCAAGGGGCCGTCGCGGCCTTCCTTGCGGGCCACGGCCGCAGAGAATTTCAGGTTCTGGGCCGTGTTGACCGCTTGGTCCTCCGCCACGACATGGTCGTGAGGTGCGCCCGCGGCCACCAGGTATTCGGCCATGGCGACTCCCTCTGGGCGAGATTCATTCGCCCCCTGGCCGCCCGAGGGAATGAGTAGCGGCGAGGCCTCCGGAGGTGACTCCCGGTAAATCTCCAAGCCCTTGTCGAGGCGTGAGCTCAGCAGCGGCGGAACCTTCCCGTTGATGATTTGTGAGCCAAGGATGACCACGGCGGCGGGAACCGAAGTGTGCTTCATCTTTCCGTAAGCCACGGCGTAGGCCAGAAAGACCACAAACACCACGCCAAAGTAGCTGCACAAGAAGAACAGCAAGGCTGCCAGGCCAATCGCCACGGGGTTCAGCGTGATTACAAGTAGTGCGGCGAGCACGGGCAACCCCAGCAGGGCCAGCCCGGCAAGAAGCGAAAGCAGGTTGCCGAGGCTGCGTCCTTCTTTGCGCATCATGGTTGCGCCGTTGCTAATGAGGAATCCGGCCAGCACCACAATGGCAAAGGGGGAGAGTGCCACGATGCCGAAACCAATCCACTGGGTCCACGGAAACCATTGCGCCAGAATCTCCGTAATTCCCACTAGTGCGAACCAGCAGGCGGCCACGAGAACAATTCCATTTCGGAGCATGCGGGCGTCCTTGCGGCGCAAGTAAACATAAACACAGCCAAGAACCGCGGCCAAAATCAGCGAAATCATGCTGCCAGCCTACGTGGTTGCACATCTCGTCCGCATGCTGCCGCAGGCTGAGAATCTTGTGGACCAGGCCCAACCACAGCGGTAGGTTAAGGGCGCGCAGCGGAGGGGTCCGACCTCGTACCGACCTTCCAAAAAGGCCGAAATGTGATCTTGGCGGCCAACGCGGGACAGCAGAGGGTATGTGAGAGACAATGGAAAGGATGACTTCCCCCAAAAACACCCCCAGCCCCGCCGCAACCGATGCGACAGCCCCGAAGACTCGACCTGCCCGCCGCCCGGCCCAGGTTATGCCTGCGACCGAGGGCTGGAAGCAGGCCAAGGATCCTGAGGGTCGCCCGCTGCTGCAGTTCAAGTCCCCGCGGGTATCTCAGCCGCCGGTGCACTTGGCGGATCTGACGCTGGCCGAGCGTGAGGCGAAGTTCAAGGAGATGGGCCTGCCGGCGTTCCGCGCCAAGCAGCTCTCCGTGCACTACTTCCAGCACTACACCACCGATCCCGAGCTCATGAGCGACCTCCCCAAGGACCGCCGTGCCGAGATTGTGGACACCATGTTCCCGAAGCTCCTGACCGAGGTCAAGCGCCTCACCACGGACAACGGTGACACCATCAAGTTCCTGTGGCGCCTCTTTGACGGCTCCCTCGTGGAGTCCGTACTCATGCGCTACACGGGCCGCGTGACCCTGTGCGTTTCCAGCCAGTGTGGTTGCGGCATGAACTGCCCGTTCTGCGCCACGGGCCAAGCCGGGCTGACCCGCAACATGTCCACCGCGGAGATCCTTGACCAGATTGTCCAGGCCAACCGGGTCATCGCCGAGGGCGGACTGGGTCACCTGCGCCGCGATGGCGGGCACGACGCCGAGCGGGTCACCAACATCGTTTTCATGGGCATGGGTGAGCCACTGGCCAACTACAAGCGCGTCATGAATGCAGTGCACCGCATGGTGGCCGAGGGTCCCGAGGGCCTGGGCATGTCTGCCCGCGGTATCACGGTTTCCACAGTAGGTCTGGTCCCGGGTATCAATAAGCTGGCCGAGGAAGGCGTGGCCATCACGTTTGCGCTGTCCCTGCACGCTCCTGACGATGAGCTGCGAGATGAGCTCATCCCGGTCAACGACAAGTGGAAGGTTGATGACGCACTGGATGCGGCGTACAACTACTACAAGGTCACCGGCCGTCGCGTGTCTATTGAGTACGCGCTCATCAAGGACATGAACGATCACCCGTGGCGTGCCGAGTTGTTGGCGAAGAAGCTCAACCAGCGCGGACGTGGCTGGGTGCACGTAAACCCGATCCCGCTGAACCCGACTCCCGGCTCCATCTGGACCTCCTCGGAGCCCGAAGTGATGCAGGAATTCATTGACACGCTCATTGACAATGGCATTCCCACCACCCTGCGCGACACCCGCGGCAAGGAAATTGACGGCGCCTGCGGCCAGCTCGCCGCCGCCGAGTAAAGCTTGACCAAAGAACGACGCCGAAACTTGCGTTCCGGCGTCGTTCTTTAGTTAAACGGTACCTTTCCTGCGCCACAGCCGGGACTTGACGGGCTCCTTGGCCACTGCCACATAGGCGGTGGTGGAGCCGGGCTCAATCTCGGTGCGCCCGGCGTCCTGAATGACAGGTCCGGCCGATTTCCGTGCGCCCTTGCGGAACTCCTTGGCCGGCATCTCGGCGATGCCCACGGGGAATCCGTTCGCTGCCCACGCCTCGACGGCGGCTGGCTTGCTTTCCAGGACCCACGCAAGCAGCGCATGGGCGGCCTGTGCGGCGGCCTTGCCGGTGGACATTTCCAGGGACGCATTTAAAACTATGGTCAGCGGCTGCGCCGGGAGGGGAGCGCCGCTGGGGAGCTGCGTGCCGGAAACCTGCAGCTTGCTGAGCAACTTGGGCAGTTCTGCAGCTGGCATGGGCGGCAGGCCGACGGCCTGGGCCTCACCAACCATTGACGGTGCGTGGTCCGGGAAAGCCGCGAGGACCTTGGCGAACATCTTCGCGTCGGCACGCCGCACGGACTTGGCGAACGCACCCTGCGCCCATTGCTGCCAATCGGGATTCGCGGGGTCGCGCAGAAATGCCTGGGCCGAGGCCAAGGCTGCGGCGGCAATACCGTGCTGCTCGCTGGCCGGTTCCTCCCGGTCAACGAGCAAAATGATGGGCTGGACGAGTTCCTGTGCAATGCGTTCGGTGTATTCACTCACACGTTAAGCCTAGGGGCATCGGCATCGCTGTGTGACAAGCTGGAGGCCGGTCCCCTTTAGCCGCACAAGCCTTTGTTCAGGAGTCTCCATGCGAAAAACCCTCACCGTTGCAGACCGTGCAAACGTGCAGCCCTTTGCCGTCATGGATATTCTGCAGCGGGTGGCGCAGCTGCGAGCAACCGGCCGGGACATCATCTCGCTATGTGCCGGTGAGCCCAGTGGTGGCGCGCCGACTGCAGTTTCGGCTCGGGCCGCGGAGATTCACGGATCCGGGATGCCGTTGACCTATACGCCGCCGCTTGGCACTTTGGAGCTGCGCGAAGCCATCGCAGGGCACTACAAGCGCTGGTACGGAATCGATGTTCCTGCGCGCAACGTTGCCGTGACTACCGGATCGTCCGGGGCCTTCATGTTGCTCTTCCTCGCCGCGTTCAACCCAGGTGACAAGGTTGCCTTGGCCCGCCCCGGCTACCCCGCGTACAAGAACATCCTCAAGGCCCTGGCCATTGATGTCATTGAGCTCGACGCCGGTCCTGACTCCCACTTTCAGCCCACACCCGAGCTGCTGGACGCCGCCGTGGAGGAACACGGTCCGCTGGCGGGTCTGGTCCTGGCCTCGCCCGCCAACCCCACGGGAACCATGGTTTCGCGCGAAGAATTGACCGGACTGAGCATGTGGTGCGGGGACAATGGGGTGCGGCTGATCAGCGACGAAATTTATCACGGCATCACCTATCCCGTTCCGGGCAGTCCTGATCCGAAGGGGATCTGTGCCTGGGAACTGGAACGAACGGGTGCGGTGATTTCCAGCTTTTCAAAGTACTGGGGAATGACAGGGTGGCGGCTGGGGTGGGCGCTGGTTCCCGACGACCTGGTGCAGGCCGTCGACGCACTGGCCGGGAACGTTGCGTTGTGCCCGCCCGCACCGGCCCAGCTGGCGGCTTTGGGGGCGTTCAGTGAAGAGTCCTATGCCGAGGCGGACGCTGCCGTGGCGGACTTTTCACTCACTCGCGATTTTCTCTTAGAGAAGGTCGCGGACCTGGGCTGGGTGGACGTAGCCCCTGCCGACGGCGCCTTCTACCTCTACGCAAATCTTGGCCCGGCTTTGGCAGCGTTCGCGGACTCGCGTGAGTACTGTGCGGCACTGCTGGAAAGCGAGGGCGTTGCATTGGTGCCCGGCGGCGACTTTGATGGTGTGAGTGGGTTCACCACGGTTCGGCTAAGTTTCGCCGCCGGGTACGACGCCGTCCGTGAGGCTATTGCACGGATCGAACGCTTCCAGCGTCACGGACGTGGGTGACGCCCGGCGTCCGGGCCGGTGGCTCAGTCCTGGGGCTCGAAATGTCCCAAATGCTTCGTGGGCACCCGGTCCCTGCTGTACGTGATGGAATCGAAGCCGTGCGCGGCCGGCTTACCGTCATCGCCAAGGTTCACAAACACGATCTTCTCGATGGTGAGAATTGATTCGCGGGTGAACATATTGCGCACTTCGGCCCGCATGGTCAGCGACGTCCGGCCAAAATGGGTGGCCGTGAGGCCCATCTCTACCAAGTCGCCTTGCCGCGCAGAAGAAACAAAGTTGATCTCAGACATATATTTGGTGACGGCTCGTCCATTCCCCAGCTGGACGATTGCGTAGATTGCCGCTTCTTCATCGATCCATCGCAGCAAGCTGCCGCCAAACAGTGTCCCGTTGGCGTTGAGGTCTTCAGGGCGGACCCATTTGCGGGTATGGAACGTGATATCACCAGAGTTCATAGCTGTAAATGTACCGGGACAACTGGGGTTGCGTACCCGTATTGTTGGCGAGGACACACCATGTTTTGTACCACTTTGCAGTTGTCGTGGTGTGCTCATTCCTCCACATCCCGGAGTCCGGGAGTGCGCTATCCACAATTGCCATTGACGCTCTTTCCAGGTTCGGCGCCTGAGCCCAGCATTGGTTGTGTGGAAAGGAAAACCCATGGATCAATGTGGCGGTGCGCCGAGGGAATCGAGCGAGGAATTAACGAGGCAGTTCCGGGAGCTGACGGACAACTTCATGGTTCCGCATAGAAACGAGTGCATCATTTGTTTTCTCATGCGGGCGATGGCGTTTCTAACGCCATCAGGGTTTGCTCTGACGGCTATCTACCGAAATCACAACGCGCCGCGCGCCACCAATCTGGGCGGTCGGCTGGCACGCCTGGGTGTCCATGGTGACTGTCAGCTGATCCAAAACGGTGTGGTGATGAATCTGGCCATCTGGGATGCGGAGCGTTGCCCGGATTGTGGCATCCCCGAAGTAGTTCCGGACTGTCTTGAAGTACGGCGCGGCTCGACCCAGCCTTGCAAGCTCTGGCGGTGGCGGCGCGATGTGGCGATCGAGATGTTCCAGGAGTGGCAGGACCGCGTCCACTAGGGATGTGGGCCGCTAGCCATCGCCCTGGTCGAGTTGTGAGCAGTGACGTAGGCTCTGGAGACCAGGCTCGGCCAATGAGTCACTACGGTGTGGCGCACACTCCCCCAGCCGGGCAGGCGGCGAACGTGGACACGGATAGTAGCGGGCGTGGGAATTTGGGCCCGGACCCGGTTAGAGACCTGAGTGAAAGGATTGCAGGACAGTCTGTCATGGCCAAGCTCCTAGACGAACAGGCAAAGTTGCCACCGCAGCGGTTCATGGCTCGGCTGTTTGGCACCACCCCACTGGGGCCGGATTCGAAATCCTGGTACAAGGGCGCCCTGGGAGAGATTGAAGTGGGAAAGGTCTTGGCAGGGATGGGATCGGGTTGGGAGGTGCTCCATTCCGTGCCCGTCGGCAAGGCGGACACCGACATCGACCACGTGGTTATTGGGCCGGCAGGCGTCTTCACCCTCAACACCAAGAACCATTCCGGCCAAAAGGTCTGGGTGGGAGGCAACACGTTCATGGTCAACGGCACGAAGACCACATATATCTCCAAAGCGGTGTCCGAGGCCCGGCGGGCGGCTCGTGTGCTGGGCAAGGCGACCGGCCGCGAGGTGAACGTGGCAGCTTTGCTGGTGTTGATTGAGCCGCGGAGCCTGACTGTCAAGACGGGCCTCGACGGTGTGGAGATCGTAAACGCCGGCAACCTGCGGCGGTGGTTTTCGCGGCAGCCGCACATTCTCCACGCTGCGGAAGTCGAGCGTCTTGCCGCCGCCGCGCGCGCACCCGGTGCGTGGCACGAGAACCCGCAAATCGGCGACGAGCCAACCGCCGTGGAAGCCAGGTTCGCATCCCTGAACAGACACGTCAAGAAGTCGACGGTGCGGCGCACTGTTTGGAGGTTGGGCGTGGGCGCGGCATTTCTGACAGCGGCAATGGTGGGCGGCACATTGCTCCCGCCGATTCTGGGGACCTTTCTCGCCGGTCTCGCAGGCGGCTAGCGCAGACCTGTCCCCGCAACCCTTCCTCGTACCGCGCGGTCCAGCGGCACAAACGGACGCGGCACCTCGGTTGCGCATTGAGCGCAAGCCGAGGTGCCGCCGTCGAACATTCATGCCCTTGCGGGCGAGGAGTTACTTATTCAGGTGGTCCACCAAGGACTCGGCGATGCCAATGTACTTGCCTGGGGTCAGGGCCAGCAGGCGCTCCTGAGCGCCGTCGGACAGGCCCAGACCGGAGACAAACTCCTGCATGCGGGCGGCGTCCACACGCTGTCCGCGGGTCAGGTCCTTGAGGCGCTCGTAGGGATCTTCCATGCCTTCGACGCCGGCAATGGCCTCGGCGCGCATGACCATCTGGATGGCCTCGGCGAGAACTTCCCAGTTGTGGTCAAGGTCATCGGCCAGCACGGCCTCGGCGGTGTCCAGGCGGCCCAAACCGCCCAGCACGTTGTTGATGGCCAGCAGGGAGTGGCCGAATGCCACTCCGATGTTGCGCTGGCTGGAGGAGTCAGTGAGGTCGCGCTGCCAGCGGCTGGTCACGAGCGTTGCGCCCAGGGTGTCCAGCAGGGCGTTGGAGATCTCCAGGTTTGCTTCCGCGTTCTCGAAGCGGATCGGGTTGACCTTGTGCGGCATGGTGGAGGAACCAGTGGCACCGGGGACCGGGATCTGCGCGAAGTAGCCAATGGAGATGTAGCTCCACACGTCGGTGCACAGGTTGTGCAGGATGCGGTTGAAGCGGGCCATGTCTGCGTAGAGTTCGGCCTGCCAGTCGTGCGATTCGATCTGCGTAGTCAATGGGTTCCAGGTCAGGCCCAATGCTTCGACGAAGCCCTTGGCAACATCCTGCCAATCGGCGGCGGGGACGGACGCGTAGTGTGCCGCGTAGGTTCCGGTGGCGCCGTTGATCTTGCCCAGGAACTCGGTCTTTGCAATGCGATCCAGCTGGCGGGTCAGGCGGTGCGCCGTGACGGCCAATTCCTTGCCCAAGGTGGTGGGCGTGGCCGGCTGGCCATGCGTGCGGGACAGCATGGGCACGGCGCGGTTTTCTTCGGCCATGGCTGCAATCTTGGCAACAAGTGAGCGTGCTGCGGGCAGCCACACGTCCTCCACGGCACCCTTGATGCCCACCGCATAGGAAAGATTGTTGATGTCCTCGCTGGTGCAGCCAAAGTGAACCAGCGGCTTCAAGCGCTCCAGGCCCAGGGCGGCCAGGCGGTTGCCGATGAAGTATTCCACGGCCTTGACGTCGTGGACAGTGACCTTTTCAATGTCGGCCAATTCCTGCACGGCTGCGGCATCAAATTCGGTGACGATGGCGCGCAGGCCGGCCTGCTGCTCCGCGGTCAACGGTTCGGTTCCGGGAAGTACATTGTTGCTGGTCAGGTGGATGAACCACTCGACTTCAACGCCAACGCGGTCGCGGTTCAAGGCCGCTTCAGACAGGTAGTCCACCAGCGGGGCAACGGCACCGGAGTAGCGGCCATCGAGGGGACCCAGCGCGATGCGCTCGGAGGAAGCGGCCAAGGACAGGCGGCCGGAAGGGATGCGGGCTGTGGCGTTTGCTGAATCAGACATGCCCCTAATTCTTCCATGAACCGCCCATTCCTCCACAGCGGGGTCCATGAGGGCAATATTCCACAATCCGCAGGGCCGCCCTAGTCCCCTCCTGTGGGATTTTCTAGGCTGGCGTTAAGACATGGGAGAAGGGGACAGCAATGGGATACCCAGGAGGTTTTGCTCCGGGACCGCTCGGAGTTGCGACTGCCGGACCATCGGCGGACGCCGTGGTGGTAGTTGCTCAGCGGCTGGCGGGCGTGGCACAGGAGCTGGATGCCCTGCGTTTGAGAACAGCCCAGCTCGATGGCGTGGATTGGCATTCTGTTGCGGCCGAGGCATTCCGAAAATCTCTCGACGATGTTGATTTCAGGTTCATCAACGCCAGTAAGCAAATTGGCACTGCCGTGGAGCTACTCGGCAACTACGCCGAATATCTACGCGCTGCCGCCGATCCCGTCGCAGGCGGCGAAGTTTGTTGGCGTGCGAACCCCGGTATTGGGCCCGGCTGGGGCGGCAATTTAGGCACGAGCCGGGTGTGGCCCCGATTTTAGGCCAACGGTTTCTCAGGGCAGGCAAGTTAATCTAGGGCGTTGAAAAAGAGAGCAGGGTGTCATGGGGCTGTGTAGCCAAGACGGGACCTCATTTACTTATTCAGGTGGTCTAGGGTCCATGAGCGTCACGTTCGCCGAAATTACGGCCGCCGCCGACGAGTTGCACCGGATCGCCCAGCTCATCGATTCTTTGGAAAGCCGCCTACGCTCAGAATGGACGTGGTTGGGGGATGCTGCCGTTGGTGCGCCTGTCTATCCCCTCTCCAGTCTGGAGGCCATGCGAGACGCCTACTTTCACTCGATGAATCTGCACGGAAGTATCTTGAAGCTGGCCGAAAAGTCGGGTCAGGCGAGCGTGAACTACGCCGAGGCGGAAGCTCGCAATGCTAACGCTGTGGATCGGGCTGGGCGTATGAAGGCCCTGGGCAGCGGCCAAAATACGTGGGGCTTAGGAACCTTTGCCGCGCTCAAGATTGGCCATGACCTCCTTAGCCTGCTGAAAACCGGCAAGGAACAAGGGTTTCGCGACATGATGGAAACGGCCCTTAACGATGGCGGTGCCTACACCGCAGGCGCCTTGGGGCCGGGAGTAGCTTTCATCTACATGCTCGCCCAACTGCGAAAAAGAGATGCTGGTTCGGCGGGGGCCGCCTCAGCCTGGGGTCTGAGGAAAGTCGCCGATGCAGGGGGACTTGCCCGCCCCGGACACCTTGTGGTGCGGCAAGTACCTGAACAAGAATGGAACCCGGCTCATGCCGATTTCTATCCACCCGGGCACGCAATTTCTTCGGAAGGAGAGCCCTGGAGCGGGCTCGCCAGTTTTCAGGCCATGCTCGGTGGCAGCAATGATGCCTATGGTTACCCGCCGGGTTCCATCGGGGTCGTTCGGGTAGACAGGCCCGATGGCAGCACGGCTTGGGTGGTTCATTTGCCCGGCACGGAGGACTGGTCAACCTTTGATAGCTCAAACCCCTTTGACATGGAGGGGAATATGGAAGGTATGACGGCGGCCCACCAGGAAGAGTTCAAGCAGCAAGAGGTGTTGGTGCAGGAGCTGATTAAGGAATCCCTCACGGCATCTGGAGCACTACCTGGGGAAGATGTAGTGCTCACCGGACACAGCGGTGGGGGTATCCATGCCGCGGCGGCGGCAGCCGATCCGGCATTCCTAGCGGAAGTGAACGTGAAGATGATTGTGATCGCGGGATCGCCAGCAAAGAATACCGGTGTGGGGGAGGGCATAAACGTCGTGGACCTGCAGAACGAGGATGACATTGTTACGGCCGTTGACTTTGGCCCCCCGGCTGCCACCCAAAACTGGGTGACAGTGACCTCCCGCCGACCGCCAACAGGCGAGGCGGACGACCTCTTTGGTGTTTTAGCCCAGGCCCATTCCCTCGAGAATTACATGGACGATGCCGCGGCACTGGATCAAAGCGACGATCCCTCGATGGTGGCCTCGCGGCAACAGTTACAGGCGGTCCTTGGAGCTGGGGCCGGCGGAACTGCCATGGTAGGTGCCAAGTGGGTCTATCAAGGGAGCGATGTTGATGATTGGCCGAAGCAAAAGGGGCAAACACCTGGCACTAAGAAGCCCGGAGAAACTGAACGCTACAGTCTTGGCGTCCGCTGACAAGACAGCACTCGACGGCGCACTAACTAGCGGCGGGAATCGGATTTACCCAGGCCGCCGGCCAGCATCGACACCACACTGATGATCAATGCGGCCAAGATAGCTGTCCAGAAGAAGTCGTCGATAGTTAGTGAGATCGGAGTAAAGGTCGTGACCCACGCCGTCAGCCACAGCATGGCGGCGTTGATGACAATCGTAAAGAGGCCAAGGGTCAGCACCGTAACCGGCAGGGACAGTAACTTCACCACGGGTTTGACCAGCGCATTGACGATGCCGAAGAGCAGGCCAATAAAGAGATAGGCCAAAACAGTGTTGATCACGTTGGCGCTGCCACTTGCACCGGCGACGTCATTGCCAACAATCGTTGTTGAGGCAATATCCATCCCTGGCAGGATCCAGCCGGCAACCCACAAGGCAAGGGCGTTGATGGCAACTCGAATAACTATTCTTCCCATGACTCCATAGTTCCACATTTCAGACCCGGAGAACCTGTCTGGCGGCGCTGTCATAAGCTTGTGGCATGACCGAGACAAACAGCACTGGACCAACCGGCGTGCAACCTCGACCCGTTGTGGGCCGATTGCCTAAATACGCGGCAGGCAAACCGCCGGCGGAAATTCCCGGTTTGGAAAGTTTTAAACTCTCCTCCAACGAGAATCCGTTGGGGCCGGTCCCGGCTGTTCTTGAGGTACTCCGCGGCGAGGTGGAAGTCCACCGTTACCCGGATTCCAGCTGCACCCTCCTGCGCAATGCGTTGTCGAAATTCCTGGACGTCCCCGCCGAGGACATCGTTACAGGGGCAGGAAGCCTGGGCGCCCTGAATCAGATTTTGGCAGCATTTTCCGGCCAGAACACCGATGGTGTGCCCGATGAAGTCATCTATGCTTGGCGGTCCTTTGAGGCGTACCCAATCTGCGTAGGTCTTGCTGGTGCCTCGAGCGTCCAGATTCCCGTCCTGGCCGACGGCAGTCACGATCTTCAGGCCATGGCCGACGCCGTTACCGAACACACCAAGGTAATTTTGCTGTGCACGCCCAACAACCCCACCGGACCGGCGCTGCGCTCGCAGGAAACCGAAGACTTCATCCGCCGCATCCCCACCAACGTGGTCATTGTTGTTGATGAGGCTTACCAAGAATTTGTTCGGGCCCAAGATGCCGTGGACGGGGTAGAGCTGTACCGCAAGTACCCCAACGTCATGGTGTTGCGCACATTCTCAAAGGCGCATGGACTGGCCGGGCTGCGTGTTGGCTACTCCCTTTCCCAGCCGGAGATCACTCAGTATCTGCGTGCGGCGTCTACGCCATTCGCCGTATCGGGCATCGCGGAACAGGCGGCCGTTGCATCCTTGGAGAACTACAGCCAAGTTGTAGAAAGAGTACAAAGCCTGGTGGATGAACGCACCCGCGTTGTTGCTGGCTTGAAGGACCTAGGCTGGGAAATTCCTGACGCCCAAGGAAACTTCATCTGGCTGGACCTTGGCCCCAACACCCAGGACTTTGCGGCAGTGGCGTTGGAACACGCCCTCTCTGTACGGCCCTTTGGCGATGAGGGAGTGCGCGTGACCATCGGCGAAGTAGCCGCCAATACTCGTTTCCTAAAAATCTGTGCGGCCTATACAAAAGAGCCACGACGTTCCTAGCGATTAACAAAGGCATGATTTGCCTACACGTACGGATACAGTTGTAAATCGAAAACGTATATATATGCGCCAAAAGGAATGCATTCCCGAAGAGGCATATATCGGCACCAACGAGTCGGGACGGGGAGCATGATGCCCCTGGGATTCGGCAGACGAGGAGACAGCATGGGCGCCGCCCAAAAAGCTGCCAGTGATTCACGCGAAGACGCTTCAGTAAGCACAGATTCAATCAACACGCCTCAGGCTGCCTCGGTGCGCCCGCAGGCTGGAGGGGCTGCGGGCGTCCTGCGCACCAACGCAGTGGGCCCCCAGGACGCTGTTCAGCTTCTGGATGAGCAGGGTAACTCCGTCCACGACGCGACCTTTAGCCCCTACATAGAAGCGCTCAGCGCGGAGATGCTCCGCGGCTTCTACCGCGACATGGCAGTGGTTAGGCGCTTTGACGCCGAGGCTACGGCCCTCCAGCGCCAGGGTGAACTGGCCCTGTGGGTGCCGGTTGTAGGTCAGGAAGCTGCGCAGATTGGTTCTGGCCGTGCCATGAACCAGGCCGACTACGCGTTCCCCACGTACCGCGAACATGGTGTTGCCTTGACGCGCGGGCTGGATCTTGCCGACTTGCTCAAACTCTTCCGTGGCGTTTCCAACGGTGGCTGGGATCCTCGCGAGACCAACTTCCACCTCTACACGCTGGTTCTGGCCGCCCAAACGCTTCACGCGGTGGGTTACGCCATGGGCATCCAGCGAGACCTGGCCGCCGACCCCACAACTGAACCGGCCGCCGTCGTGGCTTACTTCGGCGACGGCTCAAGCAGCGAAGGCGACGTTCATGAGTCGATGGTCTTCGCCGCCTCCTACAACGCGCCCGTTGTATTCTTCTGCCAGAACAACAACTGGGCCATTTCGGTCCCCTTTGAAGTGCAGTCCAAGATTCCGCTCGTGAACCGTGCCGGGGGCTACGGCATCCCCGGAATTCGTGTTGATGGCAACGATGTTTTGGCCGTCTACGCGGTGTCCAAGTGGGCCCTTGACCATGCCCGCGACGGCCACGGCCCAGTTTTGATTGAGGCTTCCACGTACCGCGTCGGGGCACACACCACGGCCGACGATCCCACTAAGTATCGGGAGAACGCCGAAGAAGAGCTCTGGAAGACCCGGGATCCACTGCAGCGTCTGGAGACGTACCTGCGTGCCGAGAACTTGGCTGACGATGACTTCTTTGCCCAGGTCAAGAACGACGGCGACGAGCTGGCTGCCCATGTCCGTCGCGCAACGCTGGCGCTGGGCGGGGCCGACATCCGTCAGAAGTTCGCCACGGTCTACGCCGAGGCCCACCCGTTGGTGGCCGAAGAACTTGCGTGGTTTGAAAAGTACGAGGCGTCATTTGTTGATGCACAATCCTCAACTTCTGAAACTCAGGGTGGTGCAGCATGAGCACAATGACCATTGCCAAGGCTATTAACGAGGGTCTGCGTGCAAAGCTCGCCAACGACCCCAAGAGTTTCCTCATGGGCGAGGACATTGGTTCTCTCGGCGGCGTCTACCGTGTCACGGAGGGGCTCAAGAAGGAATTTGGTGCCCACCGCGTGATGGACACTCCGTTGGCTGAATCCGGCATCATTGGCACCGCGATCGGCATGGCCCTGCGTGGACACCGACCCATTTGCGAGATCCAGTTCGACGGTTTCGTCTTCCCGGCCTTCAACCAGATCACCACGCAGCTGGCCAAAATCCGCACCCGTACCGACGGTCAACTCAGTGCACCCGTTGTCATTCGCATCCCCTATGGAGGCGGAATCGGATCCATCGAGCACCACTCGGAATCCCCTGAAGCACTTTTCGCCCACACTCCGGGTCTGCGCATCATCACCCCTTCCAACGCCAACGATGCCTACTGGATGATTCAGCAGGCCGTTGAATGCAAGGACCCGGTCATTGTCTTCGAGCCCAAGCGCCGCTACTGGCTCAAGGGCGAAGTTGACACCGAAAACTCACCCGGCGATCCCTTCAAGGCCCACGTGGTGCGCGAAGGAACCGACGCGACTCTGGTGGCCTACGGCCCGCTGGTTCCCGTGGCCCTCGCGGCGGCAAACGCGGCTGCCGAAGACGGTCACAGCGTTGAGGTCATTGACCTGCGGTCCATTTCGCCGATCGACTTCGACACGGTGGAAGCATCCGTAAACAAGACCGGCCGACTGGTTGTGGCTCATGAGGCCCCCACCTTTGGTGGCATTGGCGGGGAGATCGCCTCCCGCATTAGCGAACGCTGCTTTTACTCGCTCGAGGCCCCGGCCATCCGCGTGGGCGGTTTCCACATGCCCTACCCTGTGGCCCGCGTTGAAGAGCACTACCTCCCGGACATTGACCGCATGCTGGAGGCGTTGGACCGCGCCTTCGCATACTAGGAAGGCCAGCACCATGTCGAAGCTGTCATATTTCAACCTGCCCGACGTTGGCGAAGGCCTCACCGAGGCTGAAATTGTCTCCTGGAAGGTCAAGCTGGGCGACACCGTTGCCGTCAACGACGTCATCGTGGAAATTGAAACCGCCAAGTCGATCGTTGAACTACCCTCGCCCTATGCGGGCATGGTGGCTCAGTTGATGGTGGCCGAAGGTGACACGGTGGACGTGGGAACCCCCATCATTGCCATTGGTTCCGAGGTTTCGGCGCCTGCTGCAGTGCCGGCCCAGCAGACGGCGCCGGCCGCCCCGGAGGCGGAAGTGATGAAGCCGCTGGTTGGTTCCGGTCCCAAGGCCGACGCCGTCAAGCGCCGCCCGCGGGTGGGTGCACCGGCCCCTTTGGTTGCCCCGGTCGCTCCCGTAGCCATGGCACCCGCTCAGGCTCCGGCGTCGAGCATTCCAACGCAGGTGAAGGCTGCGCCTAAGTCCAACCGTGTCTTGGCCAAGCCGCCGGTCCGCAAGGCCGCCAAGGACCTGGGCATCGACCTCAATGAGGTCTCTGCAACAGGTTTGCGCGGCGAAGTGACCAAGAAGGACCTGCTCAGCTACCAGGACCAGCGCACGGCCGAACAGGACGGCGCCGGCACGTTCTGGGCTCCCGCCACGGGCACCGGCCTGGCCGACGATCCGCGCATTGAACGCATCAAGGTCAAGGGGGTGCGCAAGGCAACAGCGAAGGCCATGGTTGAGAGCGCCTTCTCGGCACCGCACGTGAGCATCTTTGTCGACGTGGACGCTTCGCGCACCATGGAATTCGTGAAGCGGCTCAAGGTTTCCCGCGACTTCGAGGGCATCAAGGTTTCGCCGCTGTTGATCCTCGCGAAGGCTGTCATTTGGGCGGCCGCGCGCAACCCATCGGTCAATGCCACTTGGACCGGCGATGAGATCATCATCAAGCACTTCATGAACCTTGGCATTGCCGCGGCAACGCCGCGCGGGCTCATGGTCCCGAATATTAAGGATGCACAGAACCTGTCCCTGAAGGAACTTGCCATTGCGCTGAATGCGCTGGCCACCACGGCCCGCGCGGGCAAGACGCAGCCCGCGGACATGCAGGGCGGCTCGCTGACGGTTACCAACATTGGTGCACTGGGCATCGACACGGGAACGCCCATCATCAACCCGGGCGAAGTGGCGATCGTGGCCTTTGGAACCATCAAGCTAAAGCCCTGGGTGCTGGACGGCGAAGTCATTCCGCGCTGGATCACCACACTTGGCGGATCCTTCGACCATCGCGTTGTGGACGGCGACCTCTCGGCCCGCTTCATGGCCGACGTTGCGGCCATCATGGAGGAACCGGCGCTGCTGCTGGACTAGCCAAAAGCAAAAATGCCGCCGTTGCCGACTTTCGCCGCTGATTTAACGGCGGCGAAAGTCGGCAACGGCGGCATTTTTCTAATGGGCTGCGACGGCCTCCGCGAGAACTGTGGACAGGCGCTTGACGCCTTCCCGCAGGGTCTCCGGGGGTACGGCACTGAACGCCAAGCGCAGCTTGTTGCTGGGCCCGCCGGCCGCGGAGAATGCGGCGCCCGGAACAAAGACCACGCCGGCGTCAATCCCCTTGTGCAGCAGCGGATATGTATCAATGCCCTCGGGAAGCGTCAGCCAGACAAAGAAGCCGCCTTCCGGGCGGGTCCAGCTGACACCGGACGGCATGAACTCCTCCAGCGCTGTCAGAAGCGCCGCGCAACGTTCAGCGTAGATGGCCCGGTAGGTGCCGATTTGCCCCTGCCAGTCATAATTGCGCAGGTATTCGCTGACCAGGAGTTGATTGAAAGTGGGCGGGCACAGCGTTACGGCTTCGCTGGCCAAGTAGTAGCGCTGTTTGAGGTGGGCCGGCACCAGCGCCCATCCAATGCGCAGGCCAGGGGCGAAGATCTTGGAGAACGAGCCTAGGTACAGGACGTCCTCGGCGTTGGCCGCGCGCAGAGGCTCCGGCAGGACGCCGTCGAACTTCAACAGCCCGTACGGGTTGTCCTCAAGAACTAAAATATTCGCGTCACGGCATATGTCGACGATTTCCTGACGACGTTGCGGGGCCAGCATTGCCCCCGAGGGGTTGTTGAAGTTGGGGATCGTGTACAGCATTTTAATGCGCTTGCCCTCGGCTTGGAGTGCGGCGATGCGCTCCCGGAGCTGTGCCGGGACAATTCCGTGCTCGTCGACGGCCACCGGCTGGACGTCCACCTGATAGGCCTCGAAGGTGTTCAGGGCGCCAACGTAGGTGGGGTCCTCGAGGAGGATCACGTCGCCGGGATCGCAGAAAACCTTGGCGGCAACGTCCTGGGCCGATTGTGAACCGGCCGTGATGACAACGTTGTCGGGATCGGCGTCGAGGATGCCCTCGGCGGCCATGACCTCACAGATCTGGGTTCGCAGTTCCAAGGTGCCTTGCCCCCCACCGTACTGGAGGGCCTCCAGGCCGTGCTCGGAAATAATGGACGCGGCTGTGGCGGCCAGGCGGTCAAGCGGCAGCGACTGCAAATAAGGGTTTCCGCCGGCAAGGGAGACCAGGCCGGGCTGCATGGAAATTTCAAAAACATCGCGCACGGCGGACTGTTTGATGTTCGCGGCGCGGGCTGACAGCAAGGTCTCGTGCCTGTGGGTACCCGCGGGTGCGGCGATGGATGAGGCTCGAGACAGGGCGTCGACGGCTTCTTCGGACAGGGTTTCGGCGGCGGCGTTGGCGTCAGAGGCTGGAGTGTTCACGTGCTCAGGATATAACCATTGTTGCTGAATAGGCATCAAATGTTTTCAGGATCGTCCGCTATTTCAAACTCAAGGCCTCACTCAACGTTTTTCCGTTGATAGTGATAGACACCGGTCCGGCGGCCGCCTCTTGAGCCGTGAGGAGGAGCTGCTGCTCAATGCGGGGATTGTCGCACTCTCCGGCCACGGCCAGGGTGCCGTCCAGATGCGCCGTAATGGCGCTGCCGTTGCGGTCAATGCTTGTCACCGCCAAGGTGGATTGCCAGAGGGCGTTCCGCAAGCCCGATTGCCCAAGCTCTTCGGTGTGGCTGGCCAACAGCGTCCGCAATGCCGCCTCGACAGGATCGGTGAAGCTGACCGACTGGCTCGTCACAGCGACGGCGCTGTCACCGCAGCCGACCAGGGGACCGGCCGTACCTCCGTCGCCCACGGCAATGTAGTAGGTGATGACTGAGGCGTTGGTTGGCAGGACGGTTGGCTCGGGCGGGGACGAGGTTGGACCGGGGCTGGAACTCCCGCCGCTGGTCGTGGTGCTGGGCGCGGGGGCCTGGCTCGAGGTTGCTGGTGGGGCACCGTAGGGAGTGCCTCCCGTGCAGCCGCCCAAGAGGAATGCTGCCCCTGTCACGATGGCCAAGATCGCGGACCCTTTCATGACAGCCTCCAGGTGTGCTCAAAAGGACTAAGGTGTCCCCAATGACCACGCTACGACCGCTGGGCAATAGGAGGTAGTGGCCGCGACTAAAGGGCGCGGAATTGCAACATCATCGCGGCTCGGTTACGAGGCGGGGGTGCCCCACCTGCCGTGGCAATATTTTGTACTTGAGATGAGTTGCGAGTCCGGTTGAGTGTGTCCATCAGCTCGCATTTGATGCTGCCCACATCAGTAAAAAGGCGCTCTCCGGCGCCGATGGTGATGGGGACAAGGCTCACCGTGAATTCGTCCACCAGACCCGCGGCGAGGTATTGGTTGAGGGTTTGGGCGCCGCCGGAAATGGCAACATTTGCGCCCGCTGAGGCGGACCTCGCCTGCTCTAGTGCGGCCTTGACCCCCTCCGTGACAAAGAAGAATGTGGTGCCACCCTCCATCGGGGGCGGGTCTCTCGCAAAATGTGAGAGCACAAAAACGGGGCCGTGATATGGCGGATTAGGCCCAACCAGCCCTGCCACGATTCATCCCAGGAGTCCCTGCCCGGGCCAACATGTTCCTGCCCATGATGCAGGCGCCCATCCACGCCCTCCCCGAAGGCGGATCGAGGCTTTGATGGGGTCCGGCAACGTAACCATCCAGTGACATGGCAATCCCGGCTTGAACAATTCCCACGGTGTACTTTCCCCTTAGGCGTTCTCGTTGAGGAAGCGAGCCACACGTTCAGCGAAAACGGTAGGCTCCCAGCTGTGGTTTGCGGCCGGAATTCGCTCAAAACGTGCGTTCGGAACGGTGTCGGCAATGGACTGTGCGGCAGGGGCCATGATGGGCAGTGTTTGCTCACCCACCAGTACCAGCGTGCGCGCGGTGATGTCGGCAAAGAGTCCGCTTCGTGGGGCGCTTTGCGTCCAAGCGAGTGACTCGGAATCCGCCTCCAGTGAAGGTGCCATTGCCGTCATGGTTGACCATCCGGGGCTGCTGCGTGCGCCGGCGAGCCATTGAGGCGGCATGTCCTTCATGAAGAATTCAATGGTTTCATCGGGCGTGCCATGTGCAATTTTCTCGCGCAGCCCGTCCAGGAAATCGGATCCTTCATTGCCAAGCTCTTCACGCAGTGGCACCTCAAAGAGCACCAATGCGGAAACGTCAAGCCCCTCGGCAGCGGCCGCCAAACTGATGGAACCCCCTGACGAATTGCCCACCAGCGCCACCGGTCCACCAACTTTTTCGATCAGGGCGCGGAGGTCATCGATTGTGTTGGCAAGCGTGAAAGATGGCGCCGCTGCGCTTTCGCCGCGGCCGCGCCGATCGAAATTGATGACCGTAAATCCCTGTGCCGACAGCAGGGTGGCCATAGCGGCCGTGCCCGGATCGAATGCCCTAAATTGCATGGCGCCGGCAACAAGAATCACCGCTGGGCCTGAACCTTGGGAGTCATAGGCAATGCGAGTTCCGTCGTCTGATGTAACGAAGAGGCTCATGACAGGCTCCTTGCTGGATTCCGCGTGGCGAGTGGGTACGTGCGAATTACTGAAAGGAACGCTACTGCCGTTGCGCTGGTGTGTCCATGAATTTCTTGCCTCAGCTGAAGATCACTAGTTTCGCCAGCGCAGCCGTGCCAACCACGATGATTGTCACGCGCAAGGCTACTGGTGGGAGCCTCCGGCCGAATCTTGCGCCAACCAGGCCGCCAAGAAGCGAACCGCACGCGATCAACGCCGTCACCTGCCAGTTGATGTACCCCCAAGCAAAAACCATGAAAGCGATGGCCGCAATGCCGTTGACGGCAGTGGTCAGCACATTCTTGACCGCGTTGATTTGCTGCAGCGCCACCCGGGTCATAATGCCCATCAGCCCCACGATCAAGATTCCCTGGGCCGCACCGAAATACCCGCCATACATTCCCAGCACAAAAATCCCTGCAATAAGGCCGGCGGCACTCCGAGACGGACCGGTACGTTGGCGCAGGGCCAAGCGCCTTTGAACCACCGGTCCAAACGCCACCATCAGGATGCCGATGATGATCAGCACTGGCACAATCGTTCTAAAGGCCGAAGGTGGCAGCATCAACAAAAGGATGGCACCGGCCAGCCCGCCAGCAGTTGAGGCTGGCAAGAGCCGTTTGAGCATGGCTAAGTTCGGCGCCAGTTCCTTGCGGTAGCCCCAAGTTCCCGACAATCCACCAGCCACCAAGCCAATGTTGTTGGAGATGTTGGCCGTCAGTGGCGGATAACCAAAGAGCAGCAGCACAGGAAACGTGACAAGCGTTCCGGAGCCAACAACAACGTTGATCATTCCGGCCCAAAAGCCTGCAAGAAATATCGCGGCGAATTCCAACATGGCTAGTTCTGAATCATGGATGAAGGCGTTCTGACTAGGCTTCCGTGGCAGGGGCTGCCAATTTTTGGGCGGCCAGCCACGTCATGATGTCCTGGCTCCGGATACGGCGGTGAGAACCGCGGTACTGGACCGCAATCTCGCCCCTGTCGGTGAGGTTGCGCAGGAATGTGTGCGAGATGCCCGCCAATTCAGCCGCCTGTGAGGTGGTGAGCAGGTCAGCGACACTCGCTACGCTCACCGCATCCCCGCGGGAGAGACGGAGCAGGAGATCAACCACGACCTCCCGTGCGTCGTCGTCCAGGCGGTGGGCCGTGCCATCCACAAACACCGTCACATCATTGCTGTCGGCAAGTGTTCGGGCCAGCTTTTCCTGCGCTGCGGGAGCCAGAGGAGAACTGACTTTGGGGGCATCTAATGTCATGGGAATCATAGTAGCGCGGACGGTAGGCTGGAAAATATGACACAGAAGATTCGCACGGCACTCCTGGGCTACGGGCTGGCTGGAAGTGTATTTCACGGTCCCTCGTTGGATCTTTTAGACCAGTACTCCCTAGACGTCATTGTGGCCTCCGATCCTGGGCGCCAAGCAGAAGCCCGGGCAGCCCACCCAAAGGCCCAGGTCATCAGCCGGGACGAGTGGGCTGGAAGTCGCAGCGACATTGACCTGGTGGTTGTGGCGACCCCGCCGGCAAGTCATGGCCAGCTCGCTGCCGCGGCGATCAGGGGCGGCTGCGCAGTAGTTGTGGACAAGCCGTTCGCCTTGACCAGCGCCGAGGGTGAGGCGTTGCTTGCCTTGGCCAAGGAACACGGTCAGATTCTGAGCACCTACCAAAATCGGCGCTGGGATGGTGAATACCTGACGCTGACGAAACTGCTGGCGCAGGGTGCGCTGGGAGACGTTCGCCGCTTTGAGTCTCGTCTCGAGCGCTGGCAGCCCGAAATCACTAAAGAATGGAAGATCCAAGCCACCGTTGCTACCGGTGGCGGGCTCCTCTTTGATCTTGGCACGCACTTGATTGATCAGGCATTGCAGCTGTTCGGGCCCGTGGAAAACGTCTACGGCGAGCTTGAGGCACGCCGCCCCATGGAGCAGGCCGAAGACGATGTCTTCATTGCCCTCAAGCATGTCAGTGGCGTGACATCGCACCTGTGGCTCAACGCCTGCGCCGCTCACAACGGCCCACGCTTTCGTGTGCTGGGTTCGGAGGCTGCCTACGTAAAGTACGGGGCCGACGTTCAGGAGAGTCAGATCCGGCAAGGCATTTTGCCCAACAGTGCCGGCTATGGCATTGAACCCGAGGACAACTGGGGCCTCCTTGGGCGTGGCAATGACACTGTCGCTGTGCCCACCGAGCCCGGGAATTTTTCCCGCTTCTACGAGCTGCTTGCCGCCGCCATACTTGACGGTGCCCCGGTGCCGGTAGATCCTGCGGACGCCATTGCCGGGTTGCGGATCATTGAACGAATCCGGAGCGCACGGTAACGTCACCTGCCGCCGGCAGAGGCCGACGCGTAAGCTGGTGCCCACGTAAGACCTGAAAACGCAATGACTGGGGGACGAAAGCCACTGTGACTAGTAATCAAACCGAAGGCACTGCCCCGCAGCAGGCGGACAGCGTGGCGCTTCAAGAACCCACAGTTAATGTGCGGCACCGGTGGACCGTCTCGGTCGTTTTGGTCAACATCGGCATCAACGCCGCCTTCTTCGGACCCATTCAAGTCTTGTTGGGCCAGCAGGCCGCACATTTCAGTGAAGCCGACAAAGAGGGGATCCTGGCGCTGGTCACGGGTGCCGGAGCAGCGGTCTCCCTTGTTGCAAATCCGCTCTTTGGTTCCTTTAGTGACAGGACCATTTCCAGGTTTGGTCGAAGAGTCCCGTGGGTCTTCATCGGGGCGCTCCTGGGAACCATCGGCTTGATCGGCTTGGCCGGCGCACCAACCGTGGCTGCCATGACGCTGCTGTGGTGCCTGGTGCAATTGGGCTGCAATGGTGCGCTCGCAGCCACCACGGCCGCCATTCCCGACCAGGTGCCCGTGCGTCAACGTGGGAGCATCGGCGGGCTTACCTCCATGGGCACCGTGGTGGGCATCCTCTTGGGTGCCGCCATTGCAGCCGTCGTAGCAGGGAACTTCTCACTGGGCTTCATTATTTGTGCCGTGGGACTTTTGGTGGGGATGGTGCCGTATCTGTTTTTCTCCAATGACCAGGTGCTGCCCGCTCAAGCCAGGCCTCCATTCACCTGGCTCAACTTCGCCAAGGGCTTTTGGATCTCACCGAGGCGGTACCCAGACTTCGCTTGGGCTTGGATTACGCGGTTCTTGGTCAATGTTGGAAATCACCTGGTGACCCTGTATTTGCTGTTTTTCCTCACCGACGCCGTGGGTTATGAAAACCCGGAATTCGGCGTCCTGATCCTTACTGGCGTCTACGCCGTGCTGACATTGATTACCGCCGTGATAGGTGGGCGATGGACTGACAAGGTGGGCAAGCGCAAACCGTTCGTCATTGCATCCTCGGCCATCATCGCCTTGGCCGCCCTGATTCTGGCCTTCTTCCCGACCTGGATTGGCGCCGTAACGGGAGCTGCCGTTCTTGGCATTGGTTACGGCGTCTACCTCGCAGTGGACTTTGCCCTGCTCACACAGGTCCTGCCATCCGCGGTAAGCCGTGGCAAGGATATGGGTGTGATCAACGTGGCGAATTCCCTACCCCAGGTCATTGCTCCGCTCATCGCGTGGCCGCTGGTCACCCTCCTTGGCGGATACGTGACGCTCTATGTTGTTGCCGCGATCATCGGGCTGTTGGGTGCGGTCTTTGTTGTGAAGATCAAGGGTGTTCAATAGCTCGCTGAGTGAGGTACGCGCGATGTGACAGCTTCGGTGACACTGTGTCATTAACTATTGACACAGTGTCACTAACTTTGATTAGCTAAGGTTATCATTACCTAATCCTGGAGCCGATCATGTCCTCAATTGCCGTAAATACCGCAGTGCCAGAGACTCCCGAAGCGCTCTCCGGTGAGCTCAAGTCCCACACCGCAGCAGCCCACGCGGCCGCCGAAGAATCTTCCTTTGTTGCGGAATTGATGGGTGGAAAACTGGACTCTGCAGCCTTGGTGAGCCTGCTAGATCAAAGCCTTGTCATCTACCGCGCCCTGGAATCGGCGTTGGCCAAACATGTTGACCACCCGCAACTTGGAGCATTCATCGACCCCAGGCTCGCCCGCGTCAGCGCTCTCGAAAAGGACATGACCTACCACCACGGAGCGGATTGGGAGGCGAAACTTGCCGACGGCAGGATCGTCATTGTCCCCGCCACGGCGGCCTATGCCGAGACCTTGACCGCGCTGGGCAGTGAATCGATCGAGTTCTTGCTGGCCCACCACTACGTGCGATACATGGGTGATCTTTCCGGCGGCTTGATCATCTCCCGCATGGTCCAGCGCCACTACGGCATCGCCGATGAGGGGCTGAACTTCTACGCTTTTGACGCCATCGCCAAGCCCAAGCTGTACAAGGACGCCTACCGGGAGCTTCTCGATACGAGTAATTTTAGCCGCGCCCAAAAGGACGCAATCTTGAAGTTTGCGGCCGAATCGTTTGAGCTCAACCGAGCCGTCTTCGTGGACCTGGCCGTGGCTCGTGGCGAGGCCATGGCTGCCTAGCCACTGCAAAACGGAATGGACGACGGCGGCACTTGGGTGCCGCCGTCGTCCATTCCTGCCGCCTTGGTGGCCCGGTTACTGAGTTTGTGGCTACCGTTTCTGAGCCACTTGATAGCGAGCGTCGGCGAAGACCGTGATGTAGGTGGCGCCGGGGAAGCGTTTGGCGGCCTCCGTGGCGACAGCGGTTGGTGCGGTTCCGGGTCGCGCGGAGATATCGATGAGAACGTACTGCGGCGCCGGGTTATTGCTGTTGCCGATCCAGTAGACCTCGGTGCGGTCCACCAGATAGCTCATCAAGGAGATATCGGTTTCCACGGTGACGCCGTCGGGCACGGCTGCCAGGGCATTGTGCGAGGATTCGGCCGTGGTGAGCGGGAAGAACTTATCAGTGTCGGACAGCTTGCCGAAGGCGTATTGGCTGGTCAAAACCACGGATGCCAAGAGAATGCTGGTTCCCAAGAGGAGCCTGAGCCGTGCCGAGTTAAGCACCTTGCGGCGGCACAGGGCATCGATGGCGGCGGCAAAGACCACCGGCATGAGGACCGCGCTGTACTGCCATTCCTGGCCCCAATACACGGGCAGGTCTGAGAGGAAGCGCCATGCGAGGGTGGGCAGGACAATCAAGGTTAGCGGCGAGAAAAGGCACAAACCAGCCGTGATGACCGCCAGTAGGATCACCGTGGTGACCTTGTCGGCCTGGAATAGTGAGGCTGGATTGCTGAGCAGTCCGCTGATGTTAAGTTGGCTTTGGTAGGCCCACTGATCGCCCGGATTCATAGCAGGCAAGATGACTTTGGTGGCCAAGACGAACCACGTGACGCCCCACGCCGAGAGCCACAGGCCAGCGGTGGTACGGGCCCGCCACGCCATGACCAGGCCAATCACAAAGACCGTCAGCCCCAAATCCTCTTTGATGAAAACTAGGAGTGACGCCCATATCCAGGCCGAACGCCACCGCTCCTCCAGCAAGGCAACGAGTGAAAGCGCCAACAGCGGCACCGCGAAGGCAACCTCATGGAATTGGGAATCGATGGCCGATTGAAGTCCCCAGCTCAGGGCGTAGGCCGCACCCAGGCAGGCGCCCGTGATGGGTCCAAGCCGCTTAATAGCGAAGTGGCAGATGACCACGACGGAAATAGCAAGGAGCAGGTTTTGGGCCACGAGCAGCGTGTAGGCGCTGGGGAAAAGACGGTAAATCGGGGCCAACAGCACCAGAAGTGGGTGGAAGTGGTCGCCGAGCAGGTTGTAACCGTCACCCTTGATGCTCACAATGGGTGGCTGCAGCTTGGAGTAGTCCTTGGCTAATTGGGTGAAGATACCCAAATCCCACGAGCGGATGGCGAAACTTCTCCATTGCAGCCACGAAAACAAGGAGTAGACAGATAACGCAAGCACGCCGACAATCCCGGCCAACGCCAGCGGGGTGGTGGCAGCGTGACGGAAATCGGCCAGTCGCGCGGAAATGGTCGGCGCCGAGCTGGCCAGGGGGTTGGGTTTCTGCTCAGTGGTCACAGGGAAAGTCTAGGCCGCAGCCGGGCAGTGCGGAGCATTGTGAGAGGGGCTCGGCTGCCGCGGACATGTTCGAGCCTTTAGTTATGCGCACACCTGGAGTGCTCTCCCGGAACAGCAGTCACAGCAGCGCAACGCAATCCACTGTGACTGCGCATAGCCAAAGCCACTGAGCCCCGTCGTGCGCGGCCACCGACGGCCGAACCGGCGTCGGGCATGAATTGGTGACACCATGGCAGCATGGATGCACAGATCATTTGGACCATTGTTTGCGGCTTGGCGATCGTGGTGGGCGTAACGGGTGTCATTATTCCGGTGCTGCCGGGCAGCATATTAATTGGCATCAGTCTGCTTGCGTGGGCGCTCGTGTTGGGGTCGCCGTTAGGGTGGATCATTTTTGGTATCGGTGCGCTCTTCGTTGCCGCCGGAATGGTCTCAAGCGCGGTTTTGACGGGCCGGGCCATGAAGGAACGATCCATCCCTGGACGTTCCGTGGTGATTGGTTTGGTGCTGGGTGTGGTGGGCTTCTTTGTGATTCCCGTGGTGGGGCTGTTGGTGGGGTTCGCCGTGGGGCTGTTTCTCTCGGAGCTGGCACGCCAGAAGGAAGTTCGCCCTGCAGTGTCCTCGTCCGTGGCTGCTCTGAAGGCTACGGGTTTGGGGATTCTGGCCGAGTTTGGCTTTGCCTCACTGGCAGCCGGTACGTGGGCAGCGGGGGTGCTGATTTACTTCCTGAACCGCTAACCGCCACAGGCCGCCACATGGCGCCGACTTAGGGAACGTTGAGCATCAGGCTGATGCCTGCCATGCGCCCGCCGCATCGTTCGTCGCCGGTTACGCGGGTCCAATTCAGGGCCGTTGATTGGGCGGCGAGAACGGTGCCGTTTTCATCGAACAACCTGAAGCTGACGGCCGACGGCGGCTGCGCACCCAGCGTCAAGAGCCAGGTTCCATCCTGTTGGTGCACGAGGACGCTGGTATTGCCGGAGGATCCTTTTGCGAACGTTGGCTCTGCGGGAGTGCAACTGGTGCCGGCGCAGGCTGTAATGGCAGAAACGTTGGAGGTGCTCTCCAAACTGCCGGAAAGGGAAACCGAAAGTTGATTGTTCCAGTTTGGTTGCGGGCACGGCCGGCTGTCCCGGTCAAGCACTAGCGCGCCGATGATGAAGGCCATGCAAAAGGCCGCAACAAGGGGGACCAGGACGAATTCCACGCGGCGGCGGGAAAGAGGGACTGCGGGCATGGAGCAATGTTATCGAATGACTCTGACTGTTTGCCGCGAACTCCCCGCACACCGGGACCCTAATCATCCGTACCAATATCGCCGACGCCCAGCCTGGGTTTCGGCGCCGAAGAGTGCCACCGGCGGCGACCTGCTTCCTGGTGCACGCAGATTCCGCACTAGGATCTGAACATGCCTTCCGACGTTGCTAAAGTCCCCATTCCGGCGCAGCCGGACTACCCTTTTGTCTCCGACGGCGTCCGGCTCCGCCCCGTTGCCATGGTGGATGTAACTGCGGTGAACGCGTACAGATCCTTGCCTGAGGTGGCGCGCTACCTGCCGCATCCGCCGCACAGCCTGGCCGATACCGAGCTGACCCTGGCCTCGATGACTTCCCAGCGGAAATTGACCTCGCCCGGACAGTGGTTGGATCTTGCGGTTGAACTTGGGAGCTCCCATCAGGCTGTTGGCGAGGTTCTCTTAAAATGGGATTCTGCGAATTGGCGCTGCGGCGAGATTGGCTTCGTTTTCAGTCCAGACGTTCAGGGGAAGGGCATTGCCTTTGCCGCCTGCAAGGCCGCACTGGACATTGCCTTCAACCATTTTGGGTGGCATAGGGTCGAGGGTATTTGCGATGCCCGGAATGAAAAATCCGCGGCCTTGATGACACGTCTGGGCATGCGGCTGGAGGCGACCTTCGTTGAAGCTGATTGGTGCAAGGGCGAATGGATCACCCTGCATCACTACGCGATCTTGAACCGTGAATGGCCGGCTCAAGTATTGTCAGCAATGCCCCAGGAAAGAGATGAATTGTCATGACCGGTCAGCAGTCAATGCACGACGGCGAGATGCCGCTTGCGCTGCACGTCCCCATGCGCTGGGGAGACATGGATGCTTACGGGCACATCAACAACGTGGAGGTGCTGCGGATTCTGGAGGAGGCCCGGGTTCACGCCTTTGGGCCACCGGCCGGGACCGGGCTGCCTGGAATTGAGGTTGCGCGGCCCATCTTTTCTGAGCTGGATGCTGATATCCAGGCTCTTGTGGTGGAACACCGGGTGCGGTACGTTGCTCCTCTGAACTACCGCAATATTCCTGCCGTTGTGCACATCTGGATCAGTGCCGTGAAGGGCGCCAGCTTCACGGTGGCCTATGACATTTTTGATCCCGTGACGGACACCAAATGCGTCATTGCCGAAACGGTTCTGGCGTTCTTTCACGAACCCAGCTCAACTCTGGTGAGGCTGGGCGCGGAGAAGAAAGCGCAGCTGGAAAAACTGAAGGGTCCGGCCAACTTTAAAGCATAGGGACTTTAGCGTGCGGAGACGTTACTAAAGTTTGGCGTCATAGTGGCCCGGGAGATTACTCACACACTAGAGGGTAGTATTTCGCGTGAGGAGTGTTTGTATGGAACGCATAAATGCCCAAGGGCAAGGTGGCGGACTAACTCTTCTGCAGGTTTCGGAGGACTCAGCGGCGACGCTGGGCGAGGTAGTCACGTTCACCAGTTACATCTTGAACGAGGGAACTCAGGCGCTTTTAGATGTCCGATTGGTGCCGGTGTCCCTCAATAATGCCGCTATGGCACACTTGAGCTACATCAATAGGTTCAAGGAAGAAGAACTCACCACCGCAGCGCTCTTGCCGGGAGCATACGTCAAATGGAACTTTCAGTACCAGATCGCATTGCCGGATATTGCCGCCGGGGGTCCCATTGTCAGTGCCATGTCTGCCACGGCCACAGCCCATGATGGTGCCTACCTGAGGGCTGAATCAGACGTGGTGATCACTGTGTCAGAAGCTAGCTAGCGGGCGCCACGAGAATTCCGTCCGGATCGGCATAAATCACATCGCCTACGCGGATCGTGACGTCACCTAGCTGGACGGGTACATCAACACGGCCTGCGCCATCTTTGGCGCTCTTCGCCGGGTTGGTGCCCAAGGCCTTGACCCCCAGCTGGAGAGTTGCGAGGGCAAGACTGTCGCGAACGGCACCATTGATGATGACGCCGGCCCAGCCGTTTTTCACGGCCGATTCACCAATCATGTCGCCCATGAGTGCGCGTTGGAGCGATCCACCGCCGTCGATGATCAAGACGGCGCCCTCCCCGGGCGTACTCAACAAGGCTTTGGCCAAGGCGTTGTCATGGTGGCACTGGACGGTCCGTACGGGGCCACTGAAGGAAAGCTTGCCACCAAAATCCCGAAATTGCAGGGCGACGGAGGCAAGTTCGGTGCCGCGTTCATCGTAGAGATCAGCGGTGGAGATGGACATGGAGCTCCCAGCGGTAGTGGATGGTGAGGCCAGCATAACTGGGCGTATGGCTTCAGCGATAGCATGAGGGGCGAACATCCAGCCGCCACGCGTCCAGATGTTCCGTAGGGTGTTGGACCATCAATAAAGGGGCAGGAATGTCGGCGCGTACAGGCGAAGGTAGCAACAATTCAGCATTGGCGGGCGCCCTGCTACGAGACGTCACCCAAGCCATGGGTGCACCCGCGCAGACTAAAACCGGCGCCCTGGACCGCCATGCCAACGCGCACGACGCCTCCCACTTTCTCCTTATTCCACAGGCCGTGGCCGTCCCCGCCAGTGCGGCAGAGGTGGCCAATTTGATGCAGGTCAGTGCCGCACGCGGCCTTCCGCTGACCCTGCGTTCCGGAGGCACCAGCCTCAGCGGGCAGGCGGTCAGTGGCGGGCTGCTGGTTGATGTGCGCAAGAACTTCAGGTCCATTGAAGTGCTCGACGGCGGGGCCCGGGTCCGCGTGCAGCCGGGTGTCACAGTGCGGGATTTGAACGCCCGGCTGTTGCGGTACGGGCGCAAATTCGGCCCCGACCCGGCCAGTGAAGCGGCCTGCACCATTGGTGGCGTGGTGGCGAACAACTCCTCGGGCATGGCCTGCGGCATCACCGACAACGCTTACCGAACCTTGGAATCACTCACTCTTGTCTTGCCCAGTGGCACCGTGATCGACACGGGTGCCGCGGATGCCTCGGCCCGGCTGCGTTCCTTGGAACCCGAACTTTTCCGGGGCCTCGGCGAATTGGCGCAAAGGGTGCGCAGCAATCCGCAATCCCGCGCCATTGTTGAGCATCAATTCGCCATGAAAAACACCATGGGATACGGGCTGAACTCGTTGCTGGATTTTGATGATCCGGTAGATATTCTGGCGCACCTGGTGGTTGGCAGTGAAGGCACCCTCGGCTTTGTCGCCGAGGCAGTCTTTAGGACCGTGCCGAAGTTGGCGCACGCCACATCGGGACTTCTGATCTTCCGGGATCTGGAAGCCGCGAACGCAGCGTTGCCTGCGCTCGTGGACAGTGGTGCCGCCACGGTTGAACTGATGGATGCGCTTTCGCTCAAGGTGGGGCAAGGGCTGAGCCAGGTGCCCGGCGTCGTCCGGGATTTGCGCGTGGACGCACACGCGGCACTGTTGGTGGAGTATCAAGGCGGCACTGTCGAGGAATTGGCCGGGCTCAACGCCAAGGCCGTTGCCCTGGCGGGAACGCTGGGCTTGGACAAGGGCCCGGAGTTCAGCACGGACGCCACCACCCGGGCCGAGCTGTGGCATCTGCGCAAGGGTCTGTATACCTCGGTGGCTGGCGCTCGCCCGCAAGGGACCACCGCACTGCTGGAGGACGTGGTGGTGCCGGTGCCAGTTCTGGGTCGGACCTGCGTGGCGCTGGGGACGTTGTTCGAGAAGTACAACTACCGGAACTCGGTAATTTTTGGGCACGCCAAGGACGGCAATATCCACTTCATGCTGACGGATAAATTCGCCAGCAAGAACGAGCTGGACCGCTACGAGGCGTTCACCGAAGACATGGTGGATGTGGTGCTTGGTGAGGGAGGATCCCTCAAGGCCGAACACGGCACGGGCCGTGTCATGGCCCCGTTTGTGCGACGCCAGTATGGCGATGAACTGTACGAGGTCATGCGCAGCATCAAGGCGTTGTTCGATCCCGCGGGCATGTTGAACCCCGGGGTTCTCCTCGACGACGATCCCGTGGCACACCTGCGCCATATTAAGTCAGCGCCACCGGCCGTGGATCCGGAGGTGGACCGATGTGTCTCTTGCGGCTACTGCGAACCGGTGTGCCCCAGTAAGGACCTGACACTGACTCCCCGCCAGCGCATTGTCACGCTGCGTGACATGGAGTCGGCCCGCCGCGACGGGAACACGGCACTGGCCGATGCCCTTGCTGCGGACTATGACTATGCGGGTGTGGACACCTGCGCGGTCGACGGCATGTGCCAAACTGCGTGCCCTGTGGATATCAACACCGGAACCATGGTTAAGCGCCTGCGTGCCGAGGCAGCAGGACCCATCGAAAACGGAGTCTGGGGAGCGGCCGCCAAGCACTGGGGTGCCGTCACCCAGGGGCCGGGCTGGCACTTGGCGTGGCTGCGAAGGTGCCCGCCGGCGTCGTACTTCCCGTCAATAGACTTGGCCGGAAACTCCTAGGCGAGGACACGCTTCCGCTGTATTCGCCGGAATTGCCCGCGGGAGGTGCGACGCGACGCCGGCCCGCGCCTGTGGGAGAAGCGGCGGCCGTGTATTTCCCCGCCTGTGTAAACGTGATGTTCGGGCCTGCCGAAGCGGGTTCGGCCGGCGTGCAGGCGAGTTTTGAGCAGTTGTGCGCGGCTGCCGACGTTGAGTTGTTGGTCCCGGAGGGCATTTCGGAGGCGTGTTGCGGGACGCCGTGGTCCTCGAAGGGAATGAGTGCCGGGTTGGCGCAGATGCATCAGCGGACGCTTTCGCTGTTACGTCAGGCCACGCGTGATGGCGAGTTGGCCATTATTTGCGACGCTTCCAGTTGCACCGAGGGTCTGCTGCACACCATTGAAAGCGAGGTGCTGGTACCAGGCCAGAAACCTTTGCGGGTCGTGGATGTTGTGGAGTTCACCGCTGAGCGTCTGCTGCCATTGCTGGGGGAGGGATGGGCGAAGCTGGATTCGCTGGCACTGCACCCCACGTGTTCCTCCGTGCGAATGGGCTTGAATTCTTCGTTGACGAAGGTGGCCGCCGCGGTGGCGGAATCGGTGCAGGTCCCAGAGAACTGGGGCTGTTGCGGCTTTGCCGGTGACCGTGGAATGTTGCATCCGGAACTGACGGAGTCGGCCACGGCAGCGCAAGCGGCCGATGTAGCGGTGATGGGTGCCAACGCTCACGCGTCCTGTAACCGGACCTGTGAACTGGGCATGAGCCGGGCAACGGGGGAGGACTACCGGCATGTGCTGGAGATCCTTGCCGACGCCGTGAAAACCCCTTCGGCGTAATAGCCAAGGTAAGTTCGCGCACGTTTAGGCCTAAATGTGACCATTTGTGGCTAAAGTAGGGGACAAGCGTGGCATTGATGCTCAGGGCATTGATGTTTTGGATCGAATATAAAGGATGAACAAATGGCTGAAATCATCATTGTCGGCGTCGACGGCAACTCAACGTCCATGAAGGCTGCCCGCGTTGCTGCGGAGCTGGCGAAGGCCACGGGCAGCACGCTGCGCGTTGTCACCGCTTTTGGCGAGGACAAGACCGAAAAGGTTGCCATTGGCAATGACGAGTGGTTCCTGTCCACCGCCGACGAGGCTGAGCGCGTCGCTCAGCGCGTAGCTGAAGAGTTGAAGATCAGCGGCGTCAAGACCGAATACTCCTCGGCACTGGGCAAGCCTGCCGACGTCCTGCTCGAAGAGGCCACCAAGCTCAACGCCAAGCTGATCGTTGTTGGAAACGTTCGCATGCAGGGCCTGGCCCGCGTCCTGGGTTCGGTTGCCAACGCTGTTTCACACAACGCTCCGTGCGATGTCTACATCGTAAAGACCGACGGCTAAATCCTTCCGGTTCCCAACACCCCCGCAGTGCTTGATGCTGCGGGGGTTTTGTGTCTTCTGAGTCTCCTGGCGCTGCCAGCTCAGCGGTACGTGCGGTGTTGATTCTCGTGTTTTGAGGCGCCGGGGGAGGCGTCGGCAATCCACGGGCCGGTCCCCTCGGAGGGGTCAAGAACCCCCTCCTCCAGCCACATGAAGTTACCGGCCAGCAATTCTTCCGTTAGGGATTTATCCGAATCGTCGGTGTTGTGCCAGAGATCGTCAAACAAGGCCTCCACGCGAAGCCGCGACTGCGCGGCGAAAGCATCAGCCAATGTCAGGGCCGAGCGCCCCTGGTTGGGATCCTTGAGCCTAAGCATTTCAGCTCTGGAACAGCAGGCGGAAATGGCGAAAAGCTCGGCGCCAATATCAACGATTCGGCCCAGGAACGCTTGCTTGTATTCAAGGTTTCCCTGCCACCTGCCCATGGCATAAAACGTCTGACGTGCCAGCTTTCTGGATTCACGTTCCACATAGCGCAGATGCTTGGCCAACGGGCCGAATTCGCTATAGGAGCGGGGATCCATGCCCTTGCCAACCACCAGTTGGGGCAACCATTTGGCATAAAAACCGCTTGCCTCCATTGCGGCCTTGCCTTTTTCCGCCAGCGTGGCTGTGGTGGAGGCCAGATCGCCTGCCGCAGCGAGGTGCGCATCGACGGCTTCGCGGGCAATGAGCAGATGCATGATCTCGGTGGATCCCTCAAAAATCCGGTTGATGCGCATGTCCCGCAAAAGTTGTTCAGCCGGAACTGCCCGTTCACCGCGGGCGGCCAGCGATGCAGCCGTCTCGTACCCGCGGCCACCACGAATCTGGACCAATTCATCGGCACACTTGTAAGAGAACTCGGAGGACCACAATTTGGCCAGCGCGGCCTCAATGCGCACGTCCTTCATGCCGGCGTCGGCCAATGCAGCCGAAAGTTCAAAGACAGATTCCAGGGCGAAGGTGGTTGCGGCCATAAATGCCAACTTCTTGCCAACAGCCTCATGGCGCCCCACCGCTTGACCCCACTGTGTGCGGGCACCGGACCACTCACGCGCGATCTTGAGAGACCATTTGGCAGCGCCGGCAGCCATTGCCGGGATGGACAGGCGCCCCGTGTTCAAGGTGGTCAGCGCGATCTTCAGGCCCTGGCCCTCGAGGCCTAAACGGTTCGCCGCCGGAACGTGCACCTGGTGAAAGCGTGTCACGCCATTTTCAATGCCGCGCAAACCCATGAACGCGTTGCGGTTTTCAACTGTGATGCCGGGGGAATCCGCCTCAACTACAAAGGCCGTGATCCCGCCGGTTTTGTGCCCTGACTCGTCAAGTCCGCGGGAGGGAACCATTGCCATAACAACCACGAGTTCTGCGATGACACCGTTGGTGGTCCACAGCTTGACGCCATCCAGGATGTACTCCGTGCCGTCCTCGGAGGGGACGGCCTGGCAGCCCATCCGGGCGGGATCGGAACCCACGTCCGGTTCCGTTAAGAGGAACGCGGTCACAGCACCGGCCGCGCAGCGGGGGAGGTATTTTTGTTTTTGTTCGTCTGTGCCAAATACTTTCACGGGCTCCGGCACGCCAATGGACTGATGGGCAGAAACTAAAGCGCCAAAGGCTGGGTGGACGCTGCCAAGAATGGCCAGTGCACGGCCATAGTAGGTCAAATTCAGGCCAAGACCGCCGTAGTCACGGGGAATCTTCATGCCAAAGACCCCAAGCTGCGCTAGTCCGAGCAAGTATTCATCGGGAATTTTTGCGTCCCGCTCAACGCGTGCGCCGTCCATGGCCTTGGCGTAGGCTTCAACTTTTTCCAGGAACGCCTCGCCCCGCTCAGTGTCCTCGGACGAGGATTGCGGGTGGGGGTGAATGAGGCTCAGGTCAAAGTCGCCCAGGTACAGGCCCTTGGCGAAGCTGGGGCGTTCCCATGACGTTTCACGGGCCGCCTCGGCAGCATTTCTGGCGTCTTCGGCGGTGACTTGATTGCCCTCTGGCATGCCGTCCTCATCTCCGCCGGCGGCGTAGACACTGCCGGCTTGCAGCTCCGGTGATTAGCTCGATAGCTGCGAGCCTACTACTCGGTAGGAGTGGCGGCTAGGGGTGCGCGTGCCGGGCGCAAGTGAGACTAAAGGAGAAGGGGCTTGTCGAATTATTCCAATAAAGGGAATAATAATTGACTAAGAAACTGCTGGCGGGAATCAAAGGCTGATTCTTTGATTCCCGCCAGTCACGTTGCAAGGCGCCTTTAGACTTACAGGCCCAGTGAGCGGAGGAGTGCAATGATGATGTCAAGAAGGTTAGTCAACATTTTTCGGCCCTTTCGTGTAGTCGTTGAAATCAGATCCTTACCAATTAGTAATAGATCGGCGTGCATCATTAGTTTATTAAAATCTTGGACTGCTTCAAGTCCCTGCAATGTGCAGTATTTGGATCATGACAAATCTCTGTCATAAAGAATTCGCCCATTTTCTAGGGACGTAAGCCGCCGTGATCTGCTCATTCCTTGATTTCTTGCGTAACCGACGCCCCGAGTATTCGGGGGCGCGGGGAGAAGCGAAAGTAAGTATTAATTAATTTCATGTAAATTATTGAATGCCCGCCCTATCCATTTGGATGATTCGTCAGGTGGGATTGCCTGGCAATTTTAAGCCAGACGATGGGTTTATTGGAGCAGCGCAGGCGATTTTCAAACTTATTGCCGGCGTTTTGAGGCCAGGGCTGTGAATCTTTGGAAAGGTGCATGGGCCAGGCCCTACCTTTTGGATAAGGTCCGGCCTTATGGCTGTCTTCTTGGATAGTTCCGTAAGGGAAGCAGGAAAGTGCCATATGTGATAAGCGGTTTATCTGGGTAGTAGCAGACGCGAGTTTTACTGCGGTGAAATGGCTCCTAGCTGGCTTCCCGGCGCAGGCGGAGAGTCAAAATCTGGAATGGACGCAACAGAAGACGGACCTGGCTGGTGTTCTCGCTGTTGGCGGCACGAACGGTGAGGGATCCGGCGTCGTAGGGCTGTTCAAGCAGGTTGTTCTCCACCACGGAAGCAATGGGGAAGGAGGCGTTCAGCGTGAGCTGTGCACGGGCGCCCAGGGGCTCGTACAGGCGCACAATGACGTCGCCACTTCGGTCGTCCGCTAGCTTGACGGCCTCAATGAGGGCTGCCTGAGAATCGGTGCCGACAAGGGGTTCGACGGCGTCGCCCGAGCTGTGCGTGCCACGCCACGGCAGGTTCATGGCATAGCCGGCGGCCACGGCGTCCGCCACCTCTGCGCCCACCACGAGCCCATAGCTGAAGGAATGTTGCCCCTGGTCGGTCTCCGGGTCGGGGAAGCGCGGCCCGCGCAGCAGCGACAGGCGCACGGTGGTGAAGCTGGAACCGTTGGCGCCGGGGTGCCGGGACACATCATGGCCGTAGGTGGAGTCGTTGATGACAGCCGCACCAAATCCGGGCTCGCCCACATGCACCCAGCGGTGCGCGCAGACCTCAAAGCGGGCGTTGTCCCAGGACGTGTTCTCATGCGTGGCGCGCTGGATGTGCCCGTACTGCGTCTCAAACCGGGCATGATCGGCGTGCACATCGAGCGGGAACGCAGCCTTGAGCAGTGTCTCCTGCTCGTGCCAGTCGACGTCGGTGTAGACAGTGATGATCTTGGAGTCGGGGGAAATGCGCACGCGCTGGGTGATGTGCGAGCTTCGGAAACTGCGCTTGATGGTGATCTCGGGCTGCTCGCCCAGCATGGTCACCTCCATCGAATCCAGCTCGCGAAGGTCAGTCACCGTGTTCTTGTAAAACTCGTCAATGTCCCAGGCGTCCCACATGTTGGGGAAATCGGCGTGCAGCTGCAGCAGGTTGGCGCCCTGCCCGGCCGGCACCAGCTCACGGTCAGCCGCCACATCAACGATGGAACTGATGACGCCGTCCGCGCCGAAACGCACTGTGATGAGGCCGTTGCGCACGACGACGTCAGCGCCGTTGCGCTCTGCCGTCACCTTGGTGGTGTGTGGCGCCGCGACGCCCGCGCTGAGCGGGGCGATGCCGCGGCGCGGGTAGGGAGAGGCGTTGAAGAGCGTGGTGTTCGCGAAATCCTGCTCCGACCCGGGGTCGAGCGGTTCGGCAAACGGTGCCAGGGCGAGCAGTGCCGGGCTGATGATGGCTTCGAGATCGCTGGCGATCCGGGCGTAGCTTTCGGCGGCTTCGCGGTGCACCCAGGCGATGGAGGAGCCGGGCAGGATGTCGTGGAATTGGTTCAGCAGCACCAGTTTCCAGAGACGGTCCAGTTCCTCGTAGGGGTAGTCGATCAGCCCGCGCGTGGCGGCGGTGGCGCTCCACAGTTCCGCCTGGCGCAGCAGGTGTTCGCTGCTTCGGTTGCCCTGCTTGGTCAGCGCCTGCGAGGTGTAGGTGCCGCGGTGCAGTTCAAGGTACAGCTCGCCCTTCCATACCGGGGCGTTGGGGTACTCGGCTTGGGCGGCCGTGAAGAACTCTGCGGGGGTTTGGATGGTGACCTGCGCGGAGCCTTCAAGGTTCTTGGTGCGCTTGGCGCGGGCCAGCATTTCACGCGTGGGCCCGCCGCCGCCGTCGCCCCAGCCAAAGGGAACCAGCGAATTCTTCGCCGCCCCCTTGTCCCGGAAGTTGCTCACGGCATGGGACAGTTCGGCGCCGGACAGCTGGGAGTTGTATGTGTCCACCGGCGGGAAGTGCGTGAACACGCGAGTGCCGTCAATGCCCTCCCAATTAAAGGTGTGGTGCGGGAACTTGTTGACGGTGTTCCAGGAGATTTTCTGCGTCAGGAACCACTTGGCGCCGGCCTGCTTCACAATTTGCGGCAGCGCGGCGGAGTAGCCGAAGGAGTCCGGCAGCCACACCTCCTGGCACTCCATGCCGAAGTTCTCCCTGAAGAAACGCTGGCCGTAGGCGAATTGGCGGGCCATGGCCTCGGAGCCCACCATGTTGGTGTCGGACTCCACCCACATGCCGCCCACCGGGACGAAACGGCCCTGCGCCACGGCGTCTTTTACCCTGGCGAACACCTCAGGCCGGTGCTCCTTGAGCCACTCGTATTGTTGGGCGGAGGACATGGCGAACTGAAACTCGGGATTTTCGTCCAGCAAATTCACCATATTGGAGGCCGTACGGGCCACCTTGCGCACCGTTTCGCGCACGGGCCACAACCATGCCGAGTCGATGTGGGCGTGCCCAATGGCCGTGATCTGGTGGGCGCTGGCGTTGGCCGGCTGTGCCAAAACACCCACAAGCAGGGCGCGGGCCGCGGTGGCAGTGCCGGGTATGTCGGTGAGGGATACGGCGTCGAGCGCGCGTTCCAGCGCATAGAGAATGTCCCAGCGGCGGGGGCTGCCCAAATCCAGCTCGGCCGCCAGCTGGTCCAGCACCTCAAGATCCTGGACCAGTTCCCACACCTCGGTGTTGAAAATGTTGATGTCGGCGCGGGCCATGGTGTAGCGCGGGGCGTCGCCGGCGGTGAATTTTTCACCCAACTGCGTGGGAATGAAGGGGTTGTCGGTGAAGACGAAGGGGTTTGCTGCGGCCTCAACGTAGAGGTCGATGGTTTCCCCGCCCTGAGCGGTTTCGGCTACGGGGACCCAGGTGTTGAGCGGGTTCAGCGCCTTGATGGTGGTGCCGTCGGGGCGGTAGACGAGGCCCTCTGCCTGGAAGCCCGGCCAGGACTGGCTAAACCCCAGATCCACGACCAGCTCCACCTTGGCACCGCGGGACTCCGGCGGAACAGTGCCCGTTACATGAATCCAGCTGGTGCCCCATGCCGGGCCCCACTTTTCGCCCACGGAAAAGGGCGCATAGCGTGCATCGTCGGAAGGGTTGGAGGTGGGCAGGGCCACGGCAGGGGAGACCGGTTCGCCCTGTCCTCCATCTACGTGCCACGCCGAAAGTTCCAAGGGAGCCACGGGGGTGTGGATGGCCGGGATGATCCGTTCCGTCAGGACTCGTTTGAGCCGGTTTTGTATCAGGCCGTGTTTGTCATGCATGGGCAAGAGCCTTCCAGAACGGGGGAGGAGGGGCAATTGTCAGTCTAGTGCGACGTGCGCGCCAGAGACGGGAGGGGTTGGGGATTCCTGCGCGCGGCCGGAATTCCCTAGAGTGGATCCATGACGATCTCACAGCAGCCGGACACCGGCAGATCCCAAGGATTTATCACCGAACAGTTCGCAGGCGTGCGGGAGCTCTTTGATTCAATGCTCGACGCCGATCCCCGCTACAGCGCGCAGCTGGCCGTTTATGTTGGGGGAAGCAAGGTTGTGGATCTGGTGGGAGGGCCGGACTGCGCCGCAGATTCGCTCACGGGCGTGTTTTCTTGCTCCAAGGGAGTAGCGGCGCTCGCCTTCAGCCTGCTGGTGCAGGACGGGTTGATCGATCTAGACGCCACAGTAGCCACGTATTGGCCCGAATTTTCGCAAAACGGCAAGGACGCCGTGACGGTCCGTCAGCTCCTTTCGCACCAGGGAGGGTTGGTGGGTGTGCAAGGCGGATTCGCCATGGAGGATTACAACGATGTGCCCGCGGTGGCGGCCCGGCTGGCCGCGCTGCCCCCGATGTGGCGCCCCGGAAGCGGTACGTTTGGCTACCACGCGCTCACCATGGGCGTGTTCCTCGAGGAACTGTGCCGCCGGGTGACGGGCCTGCGTTTGCAGGATGTTTATGAGAGTCGTATCCGCGCACCGTACGCGGCCGATATGTTCCTGGGACTTCCAGAGACCGAGGAGCCGCGCTTCCGCCCCGTGCTCTTCGATGAGGCACCCGCACCGTTCTTCCTTGACCCCGGCTCGATTGCCGGAGTGTCCGGCAACGTGCAGGCCGGAAACCTGCTGGAACTGCCCAACGTTCGCAGCGTCCGCGCGGCTGGCAGCTGCAGCGGTGCCGGGGTTGGTTCGGCCGATGGACTGGCTCGCGTGTACGCCGGTGCTCTCACGGGCATCGACGGCCTGCCGCCGTACCTGACATCGGAAACCATTGGACTCATGAGCCAGGAACAGGTGTGGGGGCTGGACCGGGTGTTCTGCGAGATGAGTTCCTTTGCCGTGACGTTCATGAAAGCAAACCCGCGCATGGATTTTGGCAGTGCTCAGGCTTTTGGGCACGACGGCGCCAACGCAGCACTGGGATTTGCGGACCCGCTGTACGGGGTTGGCTTTGGCTACGTCCCGGCCTGGAATGAAGAGGGTGGCACAGCCAGCCGCAGCATGCAGCTCAGCGCCGCAGTTCGCCGAGCCATTCTGGCCGGATAGATTCGCCTGGGCTGGGCCTCCCAGCTGAGCCGCCGCCAGTGACTTCGGGTGCTATTTCAGGGCGGCCAGAGCCTCGGGAATAGCACGGTGGAACGTAGGGTAGGCGTAGATCATCGTTTTCAGTGTGGCGACGGGAATGCGGGCGTGTACGGCCAATACCAATGCGGAGAGAACTTCTCCGCCACTTGGACCGGCGGACGTTGCCCCCACCAAAACTCCGGTTTGGGTGTCTTCAATGATCTTAATGAAGCCCTGATTCCCGGACTTGTGGATCCAGCCACGCGTAGATGCGTCCAATTTCGTAAGGCCAACCCGGATACTCAGTCCCGCGTCCCTGGCCTGCTTTTCCGTGAGCCCCACGGATCCTACCTCCGGATCGGTGAACGTCACGTTGGGCACGGCATGGGATTCGGTGGCGCCTCTGTCGGGCGGCTGCGAATCACCCTGCTGTTGTGCATGCCGGGCGAGGATGTGGCCGGCCACAATGTTGCCCTGATACATGGACATGTGCGTGAAAGCGCCCTCTCCTGCGGCGTCACCGATCAGATAAACGCCGTCGGTAAGTTGCATGTGCGGGTCCACAGCCGGCGCAACCGAGCCGTCCCACTCGACACCTGCCGCGGCCAGATTCAAGGGCGAGAGCCGCGCGGTGCGACCGGTGGCCACCAGGAATTTTTCTGCTGACAGCTGGGACACTCCGGAGCCGCGAGCTCCGTCACCGGGAGCTTTACCAGAGGAAGAATCAGCCAACGCGAGACGGAACCGTCCGCGGGACTGCACAACACCTGTGACCTCCTTGTTGTGCAGGATCTTGATGCCCTCGCTGCGAAAGACCTGAGCCAGCAGTTCGCCGGCCTCCGGTTCCGAACGCGATAACAATGAGGAACCCCGCAACACCATGGTCACCTTGGTGCCGAACCGGGTGAACGCCTGCGCCAGCTCCACGGCAATGGGACCACCACCGAGAACTGCCAGCGATTTGGGTGCCGACTCAGCCTGAACGGCTTCCCGATTAGTCCAGAACGGTGTGCCCTCCAGCCCCGGTACTGACGGGATGGTCGGATTGGTGCCCGGATTGACTACGACCGCCAGACGGGCCCGAAAGATGAGATCCCCGTCGTCGGACGTTGAAACCGTAACCTCGAGCGAGCCGGTGAGCCGACCGGTGCCCCGCACCAAGCGCCCGCCCTTGTCGGTGAAGCGCTTGGCCGCGACGGCATCATCCCAGTTGTCGGTGGCTTCGGAACGGATGCGCCCGGCCACTTTGGAGAAATCGGGGGTGAGTTGCACCGTGCCGGCGAGCCCAGGGACCCGCAGCGCCTCGGCCACCACATTGCCGGCCCGGATCATCATTTTGGACGGCACGCAGCCGTAGTAGGGGCATTCGCCACCCACGAGCCTGGCTTCCACCCCCACCACACTCAGGCCGGCGGCGGCCAGTTCCCCGGCCACCGACTCGCCGCCGGGACCCATTCCGAGCACAACAACATCGACTTCTTCCGCGGCGGCCATGGAAAGCTCCTTACTTGGTGATGCCCTTGTCCTTGAGCCACTGCGTTGCGGCGGCCTTGGGATCCATTTTTTGATCGCCCTCAACCTGGGTGCGCAAGGCGATCAGGTCCTGCGTTGTGAGCTGCTTGGAGACGTTGTTCAATGCCGTTGTTCCGGCATCGCTGAGCTTGTCCGTCTTGACGACAGGCGCCACCTGCTGGGCGCCGATCAAACCCTTGGGATCATCCAAAACCACCAGCTTGTTCGCGGTGATTTCGGGGGACGTGGTGAAGATATCGGCCATCTGCACTTCATTGTTGAGCAGTGCCTTGAGATTCAGTGCCTCACTGCTGGCGCTAAAGGGCACAAAGCTCTTGGGAACGCAGTCATACAGCTTTTTCAAGCCGGGCAGGCCGTACGGGCGGGTCTGGAATTCCGACGGCGCCGCGAGCGTCAACTCCCCACATACGGGGGTCAGATCTGCGATGGACTTCAAGCTGTATTTAGCGGCCGTTTCTGCCGTCACAACAATGGCGTCCTTGTCTTCTGCAGAAGCCGCATCCAGGATGCTTAGCCCTGTTGGCATTTTGGCCGGCAGAGCAGCCAAAATGCCGGGTCCGTCAACTACGGTGTTGCTGGTGTCAAGGTAGCCCAGCAGGTTGCCAGTGTATTCGGGGACCACGTCAATTGACCCGTCCTCGAGCGCCTTCATGTAGACCTCACGGGCGCCAATGTTCAATTTGGTGGAGGCGTTCACGCCAGCCGCGTTCAGGGCTCCCGCGTAAATTTCGGCCAAGATGGCATTCTCCGGGAAGTTGGCCGAACCGACCACCACGGCGCCACCACCTGCGGCACCGCCGCTGGAACTGGCTGCACCGAGCGGGTCGCCGCCGCCACACGCCGTCACGGCAAGTGCCACCGAAAGCCCGGCTGCAGCACCAAGGAACGCGCGGCGTGAGGACCAAGAATTCTTGCTCATGTTTAGACTCCTGTAGTTTGTTTCATTGCTAAGAAATCGATGGAAGAACAGGGAGCTCCTGCTCGGAGGCTACTCTGACGCTTCGCAAACCCGGTGAAACCACAACCCGTTGCAGCAAGGCCAGTAGCCCGTCAATGGCGATGGCTAGAACGGCAATCACCACGGCCCCGCCCAATACTTGACCATAGTCCTGAACGGCTAGTCCATCAATGATGTACCGGCCCAACCCGCCGAGGCTGATAAAGGCCACGACCGCCACGGTTGAGAGGATCTGCAGCACAGCCGAGCGCAAGCCGCCAAGCATGACGGACAAGCCATTTGGCACCTCCACACCAAAGAGGATTTGCCGCTCGGTCATGCCCATGCTGCGCGCGGCGTCCACAATTTCGCGATCCACCGCCGCAATGCCGGCGTACGTGCCGGTCAAGATCGGCGGCACGGCCAGCAGCACTAACGACCAGATGGCCGGCATGAGCGAGAGGGAGGAGGTGGCAAGCAGTGCAAACAACGTCATGATGCCCAGCGTCGGAAGGGCCCGCAACATCCCTGCCAGTGAAACCACCACGCCGCGTCCCCGGCCCGTGTGACCCACGTACAGGCCGAGGGGGACCGCAATGGCGAGGGAGATCAGCAAGGTCAGTCCTGCATAGCCGAGGTGTTCAACAATCCGCACGGGAACGCCCAAGGGCCCCTGCCAGTTAAGTGGATCGGTCAGCCACTGCCAGCCTTGGCTAAAAGGGTCCTTGGCCGTGTAGGTGGTGCTTGGGCGTGCTGCCAGGGGCAGTGCCAGGGCGAGGATGCTCATGCCGACACCGCCGCCGTGCGCTGCATTGCCGGCGCAGATTTGCTGGTCCGCAGCCATGGCGTCAGCAGCTTCTGCAGCATGACCAACACCACATCCATAAGCAGTGCCAAGACCAGCGTGCCGAGGATTCCGACCACGATTTCAGTGGGGAAGTTGCGCTGTAAGCCGTCAGTGAAGAGAAAGCCCAGACTGGGAATGCCCAACAGAGAACCAACAGTCACAAGGGAAATATTGCTGACGGAGATGACTCGCAGCCCGGCAAAAAGGACTGGGATGGACAGTGGCAGGTCCACTTTCATAAAGCGCTGCAGGGGCCTGAACCCCATAGCGGTTGCCGATTGCCGGAGGGAATCGTCCACAGAGTTCAACGCGTCCTGGGTGGAACGGACCAAGAGAGCCACGGCATAGATGGTTAAAGCCACGATGATATTTGTGAAATCCAGAATTTTGGTCCCCAGCACGGATGGCAAAATCACAAACAAAGCCAGCGAGGGGACCGTGTACAGCAACGATCCGGCAGACAAGATAATGCCGCCAGCCACCTTATTGACGCGCGCCAGCTGCGCCAACGGCACGGCAATGATGACGCTCAGCACCAGCGGCACCACGGCCTGGACCAGATGGTAACCGGTCAGGTTGAGGACCTGCGGCAGGTTAGCCAGAAACCACTGCATCAGCTGAGGCCTTCACGGACGGACTCGATGGCAGCGAGCACCTCGGAAGCCTTGACCAGGCCCGTGACCTGACCGTCCGCATCCACGGCGACGCCCAACCCCGACGGGGAGGACAATGCAGCGTCCAAGGCATTGCGCAGCGGATCGCCGGCATGGAAGAGCGATCCTCCGGGTATGAGGGGTCCCGAAGTGGAACCGTGGGCCAGCCAGCCCAGCGGGTGATTATCCGCGTCGACTGCCAGTGCCCAGCGTGAGGCGTTGGAATCGCGTGGGGCTGCGGCAGCTTCGACGTCGTTCGTTGGGGAAGCGCTGTTCCACAGCACGGCATTGGCGGGGTGAATGGGCACGGACTCGCCCGTGCTGAAGGAAAGCCGGCGGAAGCCACGGTCGCGGCCAACAAAGTTGGCCACGAAATCATCGACGGGGGCGCGGAGAATTTCTTCCGGCGGTGCATACTGGGCCACTCGACCACCCACGGCAAAAACAGCCACACGGTCACCGAGGATGGTGGCTTCATCGATGTCGTGCGTGACAAAAATGATGGTCTTGGCCAAGTCTCGCTGAAGCCGCAACAACTCCTGTTGAAGCTCGGCCCGCACCACCGGATCAACAGCGGAGAAGGGCTCGTCCATGAGCAGGACTGGAGGATCCGCGGCCAGGGCCCGGGCAACACCTACGCGCTGCTGCTGCCCGCCGGACAGTTGGTTGGGGTAGCGGTTGGCCATGGACTCGGGCAAACCTACTGTCTTCAACAATTCCAGGGAACGCTCGCGGGCTTGCGCTCGCGGAACCTTGTTCAGTCGCAGCACGGTTGAAATGTTTTCGATCACGGTACGATGCGGCAGCAATCCTGCCTGCTGCATGACGTAGCCCATGGATCGGCGCAGCTCGTGGGCGGGGATGGTGCTGACATCGCGGCCATCAACGGTGATGGTGCCGGAGGTGGGTTCAACCATGCGGTTAATCATCCGAAGGGACGTGGTTTTGCCGCAGCCCGATGGGCCAACAAACACGGTGATCTTGCCGCTTTCAATGCTGAGATTGAGGTTATCGACTGCCGGGTTGCCCGTTTGGTAGATCTTGCTGACCCCACGGAATTCAACCATGGCGCGGCCAGTCCGCTCGGCCAAATTCTGCCCGGGCATGCTGGTGGACTGGGTTTCGACGGTGGAGTCTTGGGCCGTCATGGGGTTCGTCCTCACTGTGGGTGCCGCTCTTGTGGATCGTTCACCTGGTGCCTGTTGATCATAGTCAGGCCACAATTGCCACGTAAAGCGCCTCAAGGGGTGAGTCGGGTGTCTTAGGCTGGCTCCATGGACACAAACGCCACGGCAGCGACTGACTTCAGCACCAAGGGACTTTACGTTACAGGCGGCGAGTACACCCGTGACACCAACTACATTGAAACCCGGATTACCGCCGATGCACTCGATGGATATCCCGTGGAAGCTGGGCGCTACCGCTTAGTGGTGGCGCGCGCCTGCCCGTGGGCGCATCGATCCACCATTGTCCGCCGGCTACTAGGGCTGGAAGGCGCAATCTCCATTGGTGTGTGCGGCCCCACGCATGACCAGCGATCGTGGACGTTCGATCTGGACGAGGGCGGTGTGGACCCGGTCTTGGGCATTGAACGCCTGCAGGACGCCTACTTTAAGCGCACCCCCAACTACCCGCGGGGCATCACGGTCCCGGCCATGGTGGATGTGGCAAGTGGCGCCGTGGTGACGAACAACTTCCCGCAAATGACTCTCGACTTCTCCACTGAGTGGGGCGAATTTCATCGCGAAGGAGCCCCCGATCTGTATCCGGAGGCGCTGCGTGAAGAGATGGCGGTTGTGAATAAGCGCGTGTTCACCGAGGTCAACAACGGTGTGTACCGGTGCGGCTTTGCCGGCAGCCAAGAAGCGTACAACGCAGCCTATGACCGCCTGTTCACCGCCCTGGATTGGCTCGAGGAACGCCTCGCCACGCAGCGCTACCTCATGGGTGAGACCATCACCGAAGCCGATGTGCGTCTCTTCACCACGCTGGTGCGTTTCGACTCCGTCTACCACGGACACTTCAAGTGCAACCGCAATAAACTCGTTGAGATGCCCGTGCTGTGGGCCTACGCCCGCGACCTCTTCCAGACGCCCGGCTTTGGCGACACCGTGAACTTTGAACAGATCAAGGAACACTATTACGTGGTGCATGAGGATCTGAACCCCACCCAGATCATCCCCAAGGGTCCGGACACCGCCGGTTGGACGACGGCGCACGGCCGCGAGTCCCTGGGCGGAAGCCCCTTCGGAAACGGCACGGCCCCCACGCGTCCTGTGCACGACTGATTTCGACAGAGTCAATAATCGGCATACGGGTGGAGAAGTCGGCATTCCCTCGGCGACTATCCGAGCTATGGCCGCTGGCGGCCTTTAGCTCTCCTCTACGTCGCCTACGGAAATACCGGCTTCTCCGCCCGTCACCGTGGGAAAAGTCAGCCGACGATCTTCAGGCCGGTGTTCCAGTTGAAGGTCTCGAAGGCGGGGTTGGCCTGGAGGGTCATGACCAGGAACTGGAAGCCTTCCAGCTCACGTGAACGCTTCAGCGGGCCAACCACGATGGGGCGCATTCCGCCGTCGGCCATGAGGGAGGCCACGGCGGCCGTTGCTTCTGCGTTGTCGCCGGCGATGAAGCCGTCCAGGATCTGGCCTTCGGTTTCGCCAGCTACCAAGGCGCCGGCAAACGTGGTGTTGAAGGCCTTGACTACATTGGCCGGGGTCAGTGCGGCGATTTCTTCGGCGGCGGAGGTGCCGGGCGCAACAACCAGGGAATCGAAGGTCTCGAAGTTCACTGGGTTGGTGATGTCAATAACCGTCTTGCCGGCGAGAGCGGCGCCGTAGGAGGAAACAATTTCCTTGGCGGCGTCGAACGGAACGGCCAGAACAACGATGTCGCCGGCGGGTGCCTGGCCCACGGTGCCAGAAGTTGCGTTGGTGCCGAACTCGGCGGCGAATGCGGCTGCCTTGTCTGCGTCACGGTTCAGAAGTTCAACGTTTCGACCAGCTGCGAGGGTTCGGGTTGCAATGCCGCGTGCCATGTTTCCGGTACCGATGATGGTGATGGTGTTCATGATGATCCTGCTTTCATTGGGAGTGGCTGGAAGTCATTTACTTGAAGCTACAACTAAAGCGTAAATCAACTTAGTTGAAGTGTCAAGTAAAAATATTAGATGAAGCCACTGCACTCAGGTAATCGTGAAAAGATGGCGCCATGAACGAGTTGGAACCGCGCTGGCTGAGCGCCGAGGAACGAGCCGCATGGTTGGCGCTACTGTCCACCACCACGCTGCTGCCCGGGGCGCTCGAGTCCCCGCTTCAGCAGGCAGCCAAGCTGTCCCTTTTTGAGTACAACGTCTTGGCCATGCTCTCCGAGGAGGCCAAGGCAACCTTGCCCATGAGTGAACTTGCCGCGCGGACAAGTGCATCCCTGTCGCGGCTTTCGCATGTTGTCAAGAAGCTGCAGGGCCGCGGCTATGTGGAGCGTTCCGTGCACGTGGATGACGCCCGCGTCACGGTGGTGACCATTACCGGCGTCGGCCTTGACCTCATTCGCACGCTGGCGCCCATGCATGTGGAGTCGGTCCGAGCCGTGGTTTTCGATCAGCTCAATGCCAAGGATGTGGCCGATCTGGCCCGGATAGGCACCAAGCTCATCCGCGGCCTGGATGAATCACACTGGACGCTGCGCACCCCGGCACCCTAGGAAAGTGTGACATTGCCCATAGTTACAATAGGGCAGCAAAATGTTTCCTAATGGATTTTAATGCCGTAGTGTAGCTAAGGCTTGCCTAAGCATGGCAAGCCTTCGTCTTAGGTCACCGTTAGGAAATGCATTGGAATTTTCACGTCGTCAGTCTCTGAAGCTGGGCCTTTTTGCATCGGTTGCGGCCTTGGGAGTGGGCCTGGCCGGCTGCTCAACGGGCGCCGTGGGCGAATCCGGCTCGCAGGGCACGCAGGCATCTGCCGATACCTTCCCCGTCACCGTCAAGCACATCTACGGTGAGACCGTCATCAAGGCCGCCCCCGTACGCGTGGCCACCGTTTCCTGGGTCAATGACGATGTTGCCATTGCCCTGGGCGTTGTCCCCGTGGGTATGCCCAAGAACGAATGGGGCGGCAATGAGCAGTTCTCCACCGCGTGGAAGGACGCCGCGCTGGAAAAGGCCGGGGCCGCCATTGGCAGCGACAAGGCACCGGCAACGTACTCCGAGGCTGATGGCATTAACTTCACCGAGATCGCCAAGACCACCCCTGACATCATCCTCGCTGCCTACTCGGGTCTGACGCAGGAAGACTACGACAAGCTCAGCAAGATCGCCCCCGTCATCGCTTTCCCGGAGGCCGCCTACGGCACCTCATGGCAGGATTCCACCACCATGATCGGCGCAGCTCTGGGCAAGTCGGCAGCAGCCAAGGAGCTCATCGCAGCGACCGAGAAGACCATTGCCGATCAGGCTGCCAAGTACCCGCAAATCGCTGGCAAGACCTTCATCTACGGCAACCTTGAGCCGGCCAAGAGCGACGGCGTCAACGTTTACCTTTCCGGCGACAACCGTCCCAAGTTCCTCACGAGCATTGGCATGAAGCTGGCACCTGTTGTGGTGGCGGCCGAAAAGGGCACCAAGGAGTTCTACCTCCCGTGGTCCGCCGAAAAGGCCAACGAGCTTGATTCCCAGGTATTCGTCAGCTGGGTTCCGGACAACAAGACCAAGGAAGCCATCGCCAAGGATCCCCTCCTGGGCCAGATCCCTGCCGTCAAGAGCGGCGCCTTCGTTGCCGACAGCGACGAGATGCTGACCCTGGCCATTTCGGCTTCATCTCCCCTGAGCCTGCCCTGGGCCCTGGACGCGTTCCTGCCTCAGTTGGCAGAGGCAGCAGACAAGGCCTAAGGATTCATTCGTGACAAGCGCACCAGCTGCCGCGAGGAAAGGCACGACGCCGGAAACGGCGTCGCGCTCTTCCCTCGCGGCCGCGGGGCTTGCCGGAGGTAGCGCCGCAACGGTGACCGCCGGTCCCCAGACGATCAGCGACCGCCGCCGCCTCGCGTGGCTTGCGGCGCTTGTTGCTGCCCTTGTCCTGATTTTCCTGCTCTCTCTTGCTGTTGGTGCGCGCAGCATTCCACTACCCACCGTTGTGGACGCCCTGCTGAGTTTTGACCCCACCAATGGTGATCACGCCGTGGTTGCCTCGCGCATCGTACGAACCGTGGCGGGCCTGGTGGTTGGCCTTTCCCTTGGCCTGGCCGGAACTTCCATGCAGGGTGTGGCCCGCAATCCATTGGCCGATCCCGGCATCCTTGGGGTCAACGCCGGCGCTTCACTGGCCGTGGTGGCAGGCATCTTCTTCTTCGGCGCGGCCAGCGTCTCGAGCTACCTATGGTTTGCGTTCATCGGCAGCGCTGTTGCCGCCGTGGTGGTGTACTCGGTGGCTAGTTTGGGTCGCAGCGGCGCAACGCCCGTAAAGTTGGCGCTGGCCGGGGCCGCGATGGCAGCAGGCATGGGATCACTCATGAGCGCCATGCTGGTCACGAGCCAAAACTCGCTGGATTTGTTCCGCAGCTGGCAGGTGGGTGCACTGGCCGGAAAATCCTGGGAATCCGTACTCGCTGTCGTGCCCTTTGTGGTGATTGGCGCGCTTATCCTGCTGAGCTCCGGGCGGCTCTTGAACACCTTGGCGTTGGGAGATGACATGGCCCGCGGGCTGGGTCAACGCCCCGGGCTGGGCCGCGCCATCTCGGCTATTGGCATTGTGCTGCTCTGCGGATCGGCCACCGCGCTGGCCGGACCCATTGGCTTTATTGGGCTGGTGGTCCCGCACCTCTTGCGCGGGCTGGTGGGATCGGATTACCGCTGGCTGCTGCCTTTGTCACTGCTCGCCGCACCGTCCATCTTGCTGCTGGCCGATGTTCTGGGGCGTGTGGTGTTGCTTCCCGGTGAGGTGCCCGCCGGCATTGTCGCGGCACTCATCGGCGCCCCAGTCTTCATCGCCGTAGTGCGCCGCGGAAAGCGGGCAGAACTATGAGCATGCTTGAGAAAACCATTGCCGCTCCGGCCACTGGCGCTTGGGTGCGTGAGGCGCGGAAGGCTCCCCGCCGGCGTCGAACTTTAGTGACCGGAACCTTGGGCCTGCTGGTATTTGCCTTGCTCGCCGTCAATATTCTGCTCGGCAGCTACACCGTCACAATCCCCGACTTCTTCGCCATGCTCGGTGGGAAAACCATTCCCGGGGCCAGCTTCATTGTCATGGAAAACAAGCTACCGCAGGCGCTGCTGGGCCTGTTGGCCGGCGCCTCCTTCGGCATGGCTGGCACCATTTTTCAGTCCATGCTGCGAAATCCCCTCGCCAGCCCCGACATCATCGGCATCAGCTACGGTGCCAGCGCCACGGCCGTTGCCGCCATGGTGCTCTTCGGTGTGCGCGGTGCGGGCGTATCCGTTGCGGCGATCATTGGCGCACTGCTTGTGGCCCTGCTGATTACGGCCTTGGCTCGCGGGCGCGGCGGAACCGGGCTGATCTTGATCGGCATTGGCGCGGCCGCCTTCATGCAGGCGGCCGTCACCTTTCTGCTATCGCGTGCTGACATCACCAACGCCCAGGACATCATGGTATGGCTGACGGGATCACTGAACTCGGCAAACTGGGAGCGGACAGGCATTCTGGCCGTCGCGATGGCGCTGCTGCTGCCCTTTATTGCCGGGGGATCGCGCGATCTGCGCGGGCTGGCACTGGGGGACGATACCGCCTCCGGGTTGGGCCTCAATGTCCCGCGGGCACGCCTGATGCTGACGATCGTTGGCGTGCTGTTGGCCGCATTCCCCACAGCGGCTGCTGGCCCCATCGCCTTCGTGGCGTTCTTGTCCGGGCCCATTGCCAAACGCCTTAACGGGGGAGCGGCCAGCCTGCCGCTGTCAGCCCTGGTGGGTTCGGCCATTGTCCTTGCCGCCAACTTCGCGGCCATCAACGCCATTCCTGGAACCTCGCTTCCCGTCGGAGTGGTCACGGGCGCACTGGGTGCACCCTTCCTGCTCTGGCTGCTCATCTCATCCAACCGCGCCAATCAAGGAGGCTGAGATGACAGACCATTCAGCTCATGCCGCTCATTTAGCGAAGCCTGCCGCAACGCTCTCCGCCCGAGACTTGTCACTGGGCTACGGTGAGCGCTCCATTGTTCAAGACCTCACCGTTGAGCTACCCGCGGGCAAGGTGACCATCATTGTGGGAGCCAACGCCTGCGGCAAGTCCACCTTGCTGCGCGGTCTGGCCAGGCTTCTCAAACCCAGCGCCGGCGTCGTGCATCTGAACGGGACTGACATCCACAAGGTCCCCACACGCGAACTTGCCCGCGAACTGGGCATCTTGCCGCAGACCCCCACTGCCCCGGACGGCATCAGCGTGGCAGATCTGGTGGGACGCGGACGCAGCCCGCATCAGGGCTGGTTCCGGCAGTGGACCCCGGCCGACGACGACGCCGTGGCCGCAGCGCTAAACGTCACCGGCACGGCCGAGCTGGCTGGGCGCAGCATTGATGAGCTTTCCGGTGGGCAGCGTCAGCGGGTGTGGATTGCCATGGCGCTGGCCCAGCAGACGGATGTCCTGCTGTTGGATGAGCCCACCACCTACCTTGATCTGGCACACCAGGTGGAGGTTTTGGATGTGGTGTCCGAGCTCAACGCCCGCCGCGGGATCACCGTGGCGATTGTCTTGCACGACCTGAACTTGGCCGCACGCTACGCCGACCACCTGATCGCCATGAAATCCGGGGCCATCGTGGCCCAAGGGGCGCCGGCCGAGGTGTTGACCGCCGCGCTGGTGCAGGACGTGTTCGGGCTGGAATCGGTAGTGGTTGCGGACCCGGTGGTTGGCACGCCCATGGTGGTCCCGATTGGTCGCCGGGCGGCCCTGCTGGCAGACGCCGCCGCAAACAAATTTTCAGATGTTGAGCCGCGGTTGACCCCTGCGGCAGAAGGAGCACAGGCATGAGTTCAGGAATCCTGGAAAACAACGCCACTGGCCTAGAGGCGGCCTCCATCGGCTCTCTCGAGGACGACCCCATTAAGCCCATGCGGGCCTTCGATCTGAAGGTCAGCGCAGTGACTCAATTGAGCGAACACTTCCGGCGCATCACCTTTACCGGCACCGATCTTGCCCTGTTTGGCTCCAATGCCGAGGGCCAGACGCTGGATCTGCGCGTCAAGGTCATGATTCCTGCACCGGGTCATGCGCTGCCCGAATTGAGTAACATTCGCGGCTCGCTGCAGGACGACTGGTACCAAAGCTGGCTCGCTGTGGATGAGTCGGTGCGCGGAGTCATGCGCACCTACACGGCCCGGGCCCTGCGTCCGGCGGTACCTGCTCACGGGGACCAGCCCGCCATTGCGGCGGAAATGGACATTGACTTTGTGCTGCACCTCCACGGTGGGTCCGGGCCGGCCGCCGAATGGGCCGCCGCAGCAATTCCCGGGGACTCGTTGATGCTCGTTGGCCCGTGCGCGCGCTGGGGAGACTGCCTCGGCATTGAGTTTGCGCCGGGGGAGGCGGAGCGCTTGTTGCTGGTAGGGGATGAGACGGCAGTTCCTGCCATTGCCGCGATTCTCGAAACACTCCCGGCCCACGTCAGCGGCCACGCAGTTTTGGAGGTCCCTACGAAGGGCGACTTCCTGGCGATTTCATCGCCGGCCAACATGGAAATTCGTTGGTTGGCCCGTGACGGGATGGACCACGGTGTTGAACTGTCCCGGCAGGTCCGGGCACTGATTGCCCCTGCCGCCTGCGAGCTCGGCGAGGAGCCCGAGGACGTTGATGTTGACGCCACCATTTTGTGGGAAACCCCCGTTGCGGCGGCAGGCCATGGACTGTACGCCTGGATTGCCGGGGAAGCTGCAACCATCCGCGAGTTGCGCCGCTATCTGGTCCGTGATGTCGGCATGGACAGGAACGCGGTGGCGTTCATGGGCTACTGGCGCAAAGGCCAAGCGCTTTCCTAGGGCAAGTTGTGGACAACTGCTGACAGGGCCTACCAATCGAGGCATAATTTCACTCATCCCGATCGGGTTTTCCTTTTCTCCACGAATACATCAAGGAGCAGCATCATGACCACGCGACTTAACCCGTATTTGAACTTCCAGGACACCGCCCGCGACGCCATGGAGTTCTATCAGAGCGTCTTTGGTGGCACGCTCGAGCTGAGTACGTTCGGCGACTTCCAAGCCACCCAGGAGCCGGCGGAGAAGGACAAGATCATGCACGGCATGCTGACGGGTGACAACGACGTTGTCCTTATGGGTGCCGATGTCCCCTCACACATGGAGTTCTCACCCAATTCCAGTGTGTCCCTCTCCGGTGACGATGAAGCCGTGCTCCGTGGCTGGTGGGACAAGCTGGCCGACGGCGCAACCATCGCCGAGCAGCTGACCAAGGCTCCCTGGGGCGACACCTTCGGCATGCTGACCGATAAATTCGGTGTTCCGTGGCTCGTCAACATCGCCGAAGCGCCTCAGGCGTAGTCGCGCCACTAAACGAGAAGCCGCCAAAACGGGGTCAACTCGCGAAAACGGGTGTTTGAATGTCCGTTCTCGCGGGGTGGCCCCGTCTTCGTTGAGAGCTCAAGAGCTAGCCCCGCAGTTGATCCAATATGCGGGCCAGTTCAGCCCGGTCCTCGTCGCCGAGCCGCGCAAAATACTCGTTGGACTTGTCTCGGCGTTCAATGCGGATGCTGTTGTACAGCTCCAGCCCGGCCTCGGTGGGCACAATCAGGGTGGCCCGCCTGTCGGTGGGATCGGGGTCGCGGCGTACCAGTCCCTTTGTTTCCAGCTGATCCACAACCTCGGTGGCTGACCGCGGAGCTATGCGCAGGCGTTCCGCCAAGTCCTTGAGCCGGACATCGCATGGGCCTGCCTCGGGCCGATGCCGCATCAGCGTCATGAGCGCCCGCCACTGATGAGGGGTCAGCTCCCAGGGCGCCAATTGTTCGGCCCAGGTGCGGCGCAAACCGCGGAATGCCGCGTGAAACAGTTCGCCGAGATCGGGTGAGTCATCATGAGGGGCCATGGCACCAGCATACTAAAGTTGACAGCTAACCACATAGTGAGGTAACCTCTGTATTAGTTGGTGCGAGTCCCGCACCCCGCACACCATTGGAGGTGGCGCCCATGAGGGAGACAACCCGAACTCAACAACCTGGCCGTGAAGACACCGGCACTCCTAACGTCAACAGCCGCGAAGCCTTTGGCGGCCGCGGCCCCGGCCGAATCAACCCAGCCGACAAAAAGCAGCTCAAGCTGCACCCCGTCGGCCTGAAACGCATCGCGGCCCTGTTCACACCGCACAAGGCGACCATCGCCATCGTCGTGATTCTCATCAGCGTGTCCAGCATTGTTGGGCTCGCGCAACCATTCTTGGTCCGCGGCATCATCGACAACGCGCTGCCGCACAAAGACCTGCGGCTGCTTGGCCTGCTGGCCGGCGCCATGATCGCCGTGGCCGCCGCAACCGCCTTCATCGGCGTGATCCAGACTTGGATGACCACCGGCATGGGGCAAAAAATCATGCACACGCTGCGCACCCGGCTGTTCACGCACCTGCAGAAACAATCGCTCGCATTCTTCACCCGGACCCGCAGCGGCGAGGTGCAATCGCGGCTGAACAACGACATCTCCGGCATGCAGTCCGTCATCACGTCCACGGCCACCGGCATTGCGTCCAACGTGACAACCGCCGTGGCCACCGCCGCCGCCATGATCGTCCTCTCGCCGCAGCTTTCCCTGCTTTCGCTGATCGTCATCCCACCGGCGGTCTGGTTCTCTCGCCGCGTGGCCCTGCTCCGGCGTGACATCACCTCAACCATGCAAGCCGAGCTCGCCACCATGAACACCTACGTGGAGGAGGGGCTGAGCATCTCCGGAGTGCGCCTGGCCAAAACCCTCGGCACCACGGGCCGTGACGCCGCGCGCTACACCGAAAGCTCCGAACACCTGATCGGCCTGGAATTGCGGTCACAGCTGGCCGGACGCTGGCGCATGGCCACCATGAGCATCATCTTCTCCGCCATCCCCGCGCTGATCTACTTTGCCGGCGGCCTGCCGGGGAGCACCTTGAGCATCGGCACGATCGTGGCCTTCACGGCCCTGCAATCCACCATCTTCCGCCCCATCATGGGGCTGCTGAACCTGGGCGTCCAGTGGGTCAGCGCCATGGCCCTGTTCAGCCGCATCTTTGAATACCTGGACATGGTCCCGGACATCACCGCCCCGAAGAAGCCTGTTGCGCTGGATCCAGCCACGGTTCGCGGCGAGGTCCGCTTTGAGAACGTTCATTTTGCGTACGACGGCGGCACTGAAGTCCTGAGCGGCATCAACCTTGCGCTTGCCGCCGGCACCACCACCGCAGTGGTTGGGCCCACCGGTTCCGGCAAGTCCACGCTGGGTGCGCTGCTGCCGCGACTGCACGATGTCACGGCCGGCCGCGTCACCATCGACGGAGTTGACGTACGCGATATTGCCCCGGACACGCTGGCTCGCATTGTGGGCGTCGTGTCCCAGGAGAGCTACTTGACGCACGCCTCCATCCGCGAAAACCTGCTGCTGGCCGCGCCGGCCGCCGACGATGCCACCCTCTGGAAGGCCTTGGCTTCTGCACAAATCGCAGACCTTGTGGCCGGACTCCCTGAGGGGCTGGACACCATGGTGGGTGCCCGCGGTCACCGCTTCTCCGGCGGAGAGCAGCAGCGCCTGGCCATTGCCCGCACCATCCTGCGCAATCCGCGTGTACTGGTTCTGGACGAGGCCACCTCCGCCCTGGACAACACCACGGAAGCCGCCGTGCAACTGGCTCTCGACCACCTGGCTGTTGGCCGAACCACGCTGACCATCGCTCACCGGCTCTCCACTGTGGAGGATGCCCACCAGCTCGCCGTACTCACCGGCGGGCTGTTAGGCGAGGTAGGCACCCCGGCCGAGCTGAGCGAGGCTGGGGGCGCTTACTCGGCACTGCGGGCAGCCCGCGAAGGCGAGCACGCTGAGGGCGAATTGGAACCGGTTAGGTAGCGCTGAGGCTCCGTCGCTGCGAAGTGACACATAGGTGGCCTGACGGCGGTGATGTATCGCCAGCGTCAGGCCATATTGCTGTCATGTGCACTTATGCGGCCCGACGCGAGACCAGGAGAGTGGCCGCGGCCAGCACGCATGCCGCGCCAAACGCCATGACGTAGCCCATCTCGCCCGCGGTCAGAAGCGCGGCAAACACGGCACCCACAACACCCAGAGCCGTGGCCGTCAGCAGCGTCTCACTCAATTGCAGGGCCGAGGCGTTGGTGCCTTGCTCATGGGGCTCTGACTCGGCGAGCACCATCACCGACTGCGTGGGATATGCCAAACCAATGCCAAATCCGGCCGCGGACCAACCCAGCCAGGCAATCCACACGGGCCAACCGGGCAGCAGGACCAGTGCCGAAATTACCATTCCGAGCACCATGAGCCCGGCGCCAAGACGCAGGCTTTGCCGCGGTTGCAACTTGCCCCCGGCGGCCAGCCACGCGCCTACGGCCCACGTCACCCCACCCACCGTGAGCGAGAGACCCGCAAGCCACGCCGGCAAATGCCGCTGATCAATCATGAACAGGGGCAGGTAAACGTCCGCGATGGTGAAGGCGGTGCCCATGAGCCCGCGCATGAGGATCAACGACGGCAATCCGCGCGCGGAACGCCATGTGCCCTTGGGCAGCAGAACGTTCACGGCCAGGGCAAGAAGTGCGACGGCGACCCCCAGTTGGGCGGGCCACCAGGCGTGGGTGCGGGCTCCGGCGTCGCTGATCATGAGAACAGATGCCGATGCCACCACGGCCCACAGGGGTTTGACCCACAGACGTCTCGATCTGCCAGCTTCAGGCACGGATACAGGCAGGTTCATCGCGGTTCCGCGGCTGCCGCGCAACAAGAGTGCCACGGCTACCAGTGCCAAGATGGGAACAGTGCCAAACACCCAGCGCCAGCCGAAGTGGTCCGTGACTACGCCGCTCAGTGCCGGCCCCACGATCGAAGGCAGCAGCCAGGCTGTTGCGAGTGCACCAAACATTTTGGGGCGCAAGTGGGCCGGGAAAACCCGGGCAATGGCCACATAGAGGGCAACGGCGTCGAGCCCGGACCCCAGGCCCGTCAGCGCCCTCGCTGCAACAAGGAGCTCCATGGTGGGAGCGGCCGCGGAAAGCAGCATTCCAACAACGTAGATGCTCACGCCGGCGATGAGCGGTTTTTGCGGGCCTGACCTGTCGATCCACAGCGCGGCGAGCGACATCGACACCACGGAGGTGGCCATGGTGATGCCAAACGCCAAACCATAGAGCGGCAGGCCATTTAGTTCACGGGCGGCCTGCGGCATGGCGGTGGTGATGGCCGCCGTGGAATACGCCACCATGAAGGCCAAGCCAAAAAATCCCAGCGAGGCGCCACGGAATTGGCCGCTCCAAATGCTGGTGGGGGAGCTCACGCGGAGAAGGGGCGGTACAGGGTCATAGGATTAGCCTAGTTAATATTTGGGCGAAAAATGACCGCCACTTGAGCCAGTGATGTGCCGGTCGGTATGGCAAGGAGCATTGTGGAATTCTCAACACGGTATGTGGCACTTGGTGATTCATTTACCGAAGGGCTGGGCGACACCGATCCGGCACTGCCCAACCAGGTCCGCGGCTGGGCCGACCGGGCCGCCGAACAGCTCGCCATGGCCCATCCCGAGGAATCACTGGGGTACGCCAACCTCGCCATCCGGGGCAAGAAAATGACACAGATCCTGGCGGAGCAGATCGATGCGGCCGTGGCCCTGCAACCCACGCTCGTCACCATCTACGCCGGCGTCAACGACATCCTGCGCCCCAAGGTGGACATTGACGCCATGATCGGGCGCTACTCCGAGGGCCTCGGGCGGCTCGCCGCCACGGGCGCACGCCTGCTGGTCTTTACCGGTTACGACGCCAGCTCCTCCAAGGTGTTCGCCAGCATCCGCGGCCGCACCGCCATCTACAACGAACTGCTCCGCGAGGTCGTCGAGAGCCATGGCGGCGAACTCGTGGACTACTGGCGCTTCCGCGAGTACGACGACTGGCGCCTGTGGGGGATCGACCGCATGCACATGTCCACCCCCGGCCACATCAACATGGCCAACCGCGTACTCGAGCAGCTCGGGGAATCCGTCCGCATCCCCATGCCCGAACTTCCGCCCATCCCCATGAAAACCACGGCGGAAGTCCTCAAGGACAACGCCACCTGGACCAAGGAGTACGTGGGCCCCTGGGTCAGCCGCCGCCTGCGCGGCGTCTCCTCGGGAGACAACCTCAGCGCCCGCTGGCCTTCGCTGCGCTCGCCGGTAACGCCATAAATTAGCCCGACAACGAGTACGGCGGCGGCGAAGGTGGGGCTTAGACGAGGCGGTCTGCGACCTTCACCCGAGTGGCATGCGCTAGTGCCACGTTGAGCTGAGCGGCTGATGTTGCGCCTGCTTCGGAGGACAGCAGCTGGTTATCGGGTGTGTTCGGGTCGGCGAGGTACACGCGCGTGTACCCGGCGGACTCGGGCTCGAATTTCCACGTGTCGGAGAGCATTCCGGCGTCGAGCGCATCGAATCCGAGCCGGTCCAAGATTTCCGCCGCCTCACCCTTAGCGTCGACGTCGTCGGACGCGATGGGAAGAGCGGAGCGGTCGGTGGCGCCATTCTCGCGTGCAAGAGCGGGGATGTGGTGGGCCAGAATATTGTTAAACGCCTTGACGTGACGGGCGCCGGCAAGCCATTCATGCACTAGTTCACTTGTTGTCATGATCTCGGTATCGAGTTCTGAGATGCGACCGTCGCGGAACGGGTAGTAGTTGCTCGTGTCCAGGACAAGCTTGTGGCGCAATAGCCCGGCAGGAAGCCCCTTGACCGCGAGTAGCGGAATGGCGAGCACGATCGCGTCTGCGTCGTTGGCAGTCTCTTTGACTGTGCCAGCCCTGGCAAGTGGTCCGAGCTCTTGAGTGAGCTCGTGGAGAGATTCTGGTCCGCGGGAGTTTGCGAGGATCACGTTCATGCCCGAGGCAACGGCGAGTCGAGCGACTGCCGATCCAATATTGCCGCTTCCAATGATTCCCAATGTCTGCATGGTTCTTCCTTTCGAACGTGTCCCACGCTCTGGGCTCGATTCGGCCGCTGAGTAGAACTTCACTGGCTTGAACATGGGCCCCCTGCGAGGTTATTCCTACTACTTCTGTTTTTAGGGCGTCGTCCGTTCGCTTCCTGGGGCAGGTATGGTATGCCAATTAGTCATATTCGGCACAAGGATCTAGACTGGGTAGGCGCTAGGTAGCGCGGAGCGTGTGCAATTGCTCCGGTTTGCGGTGATTATCCTCCCGTTGGCCGGTAGTTAGGGGCTCAAGTTGCGTGCATTCGGGTATTCGCCGGACAGCACCTTCCTCATCATCATGTAAATGACGACAAGGGAATCATGCTGTCCAAGGACGGACGCTGCCTACTCGCACGGTTTGCACCAGTGGACCGTATCCATACATTTATTAGGAGTGATCATGGCAGCACATTGCCAGGTGACCGGAGCCGAGCCGGGCTTTGGACATAGCATTTCGCACTCGCACCGCCGCAACAAGCGTCGGTTCGATCCGAATATCCAGAAGAAGCGCTACTGGGTACCGTCCTTGCGCCGCAACGTTACGTTGCAGCTGTCCGTCAAGGGCATCAAGACCATCGACGTCCGCGGCATTGACGCAGTCGTTGCCGAAATTCTGGCTCGTGGGGTGAAGCTCTAGTGGCAAAAGACAAGGACGTACGTCCGATCATCAAGCTGAAGAGCACCGCGGGTACCGGTTTCACGTACGTAACCCGCAAAAACCGTCGTAACACTCCGGACCGTTTGGTTCTGAAGAAGTACGATCCCAAGATCCGTCAGCACGTCGAATTCCGAGAGGAGCGCTAAGACTATGGCTAAGAAGTCCATGATCGCTAAGAACGAGCAGCGCAAGGTCATCGTCGAGCGTTACGCCGAGAAGCGTCTCGCCCTGAAGAAGGCCCTCGTTAACCCGGCCTCCACCGACGAAGAGCGCGAAGCGGCCCGCCTGGGCCTGCAGAAGCTCCCCCGCAACGCCTCACCGGTACGCGTTCGTAACCGCGACGCCATCGATGGCCGTCCGCGTGGAACGCTCCAGAAGTTCGGCATCTCCCGTGTACGCTTCCGCAAGATGGCGCACGCTGGCGAACTGCCCGGTATCAAGAAGTCCAGCTGGTAACTAGCAGCTGTAAATAGGGCGGTGATCTTCGGGTCGCCGCCCTTTTTGCTGCCCGAATTCGCCTGCATTGACCTGCAAACCGCGAAGACGGGGTAAACTCGCGAAGAAGGCGTTTGTTGTGGGGCGGTTCGCGAGTTGGCCCCTTTTTCGCGAACTTGCGGCCCACTCACGGTGCCAGAATGCGGCCAAAATGGCCCCAAATGACTTGGCTGAGAGCGAAATCTCCCTAGAATCCGGGGAATTTGCCGTGGAAATCGTCGAAAAACGCCGAAATTTACCGGAATGACGCGGAATTGCTGGTAAGTTCGCTAGCAGTGGTTGACACGCAACCGCGTGGATTTTGAATTACTTGATCGTCCAGGAGGACAAACATGGCAAAGAACCGTAGCGAATTGGTTGCTGAAGTTGCTGCAAAGGCTGAGACCAGCCAGACTGCAGTAAACGGCGTTCTGGATGCTCTCTTCTCGGTATTCGAGAGCTCCGTTGCAGCCGGCGACAAGATCACCATCCCGGGCTGGCTCTCCATCGAGCGCACCGACCGTGCAGCTCGCACCGGCCGCAACCCCCAGACCGGCGAGACCATCCAGATCGCAGCAGGCCACAGCGTGAAGCTTTCCGCTGGCTCCAAGCTGAAGGCTGCTGTCAAGAAGTAATTCTTCACAGAACCAACATGAAGGCGGTCGGCATCATGCCGACCGCCTTCATGCTTTTAAGACGCTGTGGTGGTTGTTGCCATTCGCGGGTGGTCTGCCCGGCGCAAATCCCAATAACCACCCCTGCCGCAGCACTCGGGAATCTGGCCAGTCCATTCCTGAGAACTCCCTGATTCGCCCGATGTTCACTGGGTGCAGGACAATGGAATGGTGCCACCAGTAGATTCTTCTCCCGCCGCCACAGTCCGTGCTGCACCCAACTCTGATGGGGGCACGTTCGCCGACGGCATTCGCAGCCGCTGGTGGTGGTTGGGGCTGGCAGCTGCAATTATCGCCGTCGTCCTTGCCTTGCTGTGGACAGGCGCCACGGCCGTTGCGCAGCTGGCCGATCCCGGGGCGTTTACGCGCTGGGGATTGCCCGTGGCCACCACGATCCATAACCTGGCGCTTTCTGCCGTCATTGGCGCTTTGGTGTTTGCCGTGGTGATCCTGCCCAAGGATCGTAAGAGCCACCGGCCGCACACAGGCAAGGCGAAAGTCGCCCCAGCCCCCAACGTTCCGGAACACCCCGCCTTTGCAAGGGCCATGACCTTGGCCATGGTTGCCGGCGGCGTGTGGACGTTTTCCGCGATCGCCGTTCTGGTCTTGACGTATTCGAGCATTTCCGGGCTGGCCGTGGCTGGCAACGCCGACTACTCCAATATGTTGGTGTTCTTCATGACGGAACTGCCGGTGGGCCAGGCCTGGTTGATGATCACCATCCTTGCCGCCGTCGTGACCACGCTGGTGATCGGTCTGCGTAACATCAGCGCCCTGGCCGTGCCCCTGGTCCTTGCCCTGTTGGCCTTCGTACCGCAGGCGTTGATTGGCCACTCGGCATCCAGCGCCGATCACGCCGGCGCCGTGAACTCGCTGTTCTTGCATGTCACGGGCGCATCGCTGTGGGTCGGCGGCATCATTGCCCTGGTTGTTGTTTCCGGTGTGCTGGGCAAGATCACGGCACAGACGTTGAAGCGGTTCTCAGCACTGGCGATCTTTGCCTTTGCCGGTGTGACGGGCTCGGGCATCATCAACGCGGCCATTCGGATCACCAACTGGCACGATCTTTTTTACTCCTCTTACGGCCAACTGATCCTAGCCAAGTTCGCCGCCACGGTTGTGCTTGGCGTGATTGGCTACATGCACCGCGAGTGGATCATCCCCCGGCTTGAAGGTGGCAAGGGTGGAGCAGGTGGCAACACCCGCCGCCTGCTCTGGCAGCTGATCTTCGTTGAGTTGTTGATCATGGGTGCCGTCAGCGGCCTGGCCGTGGGCCTGAGCCGTTCCGCACCGCCGCAGTCGCGTGAGTTGGTGCAGGAATCACTGAGCCCCGCCGAGATCCTGACAGGCTACCCACTGCCGCCGGAGTTGGAATTCTCGCGCTGGTTCACCGAATGGCGCATGGACTGGCTCTGGGTGGCCTTCGCCTTCCTGGCGGGCGCGGCGTACCTGGCTGGCATCGTGAAGCTGCGTAAGCGCGGCGACAAGTGGTCAGTGCTGCGGAGCGTTTCCTGGTTTGCAGGCCTTTTGTCGCTCGTGTACATCACCTCAGGCGGCACCGCCGTTTACGGTGCAGTGATGTTCAGCGCTCATATGGTTGAACACATGGCGCTGATGGTTATTGCGCCATTGTTCCTGGCGCTGGGTTCCCCTGTCTCGCTGGCCCTGCAGGCGCTGACGCCGCGCCGAGACGGGTCCCGCGGTATCCGCGAATGGATTTTGGTGCTGGTGCACTCGAGGTATTCCAAGGTCATTACGCACCCGTTGTTTGCCGCGGCGAACTTCTCCGGCAGCCTGATCCTGTTTTATTACACGCCGGCGTTCAAGTTGGCCATGACTTACCACGTGGGCCACGAGTTGATGATCGTGCACTTCACGCTCACGGGTTACATTTTTGTCCAGAGCATGATCGGTGCCGACCCGCTGCCCAAGCGTGCGCCCTACCCCCTGAGGTTGCTGCTCCTGCTGGCCACCATGGCCTTCCACGCCTTCTTCGGAGTCTCGCTCATGATGGCCACGGGTTTGCTCAATGGTGAGTACTTTGGCAACATGGGCCGACCGTGGGGTGATGGGGCCCTGGTTGACCAGCAAACGGCCGGCGGCATCGCCTGGGGTGTGGGTGAGGTGCCCACACTTGCCATTGCCATGGGCGTGGCCTACATGTGGTCAAAGTCCGATGCCCGGGAGACAAAGCGCAAGGACAGGGCGGCGGACAGGAATAAGGAAGCCGAGTTGGGCGCTTACAATGACATGTTTGCCCAACTCGCAGCGCGTGATGCCACCACCACCAACCGTGGTCCGGCCTTGCCGCACCTGCCCAAGGCCAAGCACGACGCCGTCCAGCCCACCTCGGGTGCCCCCGGCACCGAGCACAGCACAGACGTGAGCAGCACCAAGAACAGCACCGAGATCGGCGGGCCGGATACTCCGGACGCTACGCAAGGAGAAGCGAACTAGTGGATTCCTCTACAACAACAAGCACCGCCATCGCCACGCCGGTTCGGGTCAGGGCATCCGAACTTGAGGGCCGCGGCTGGCTGAATACCGGCGGCGCCGAGCTGAACCTGGAAAAGTTGCGCGGCAAGATCGTCATCCTGGATTTCTGGACCTTCTGCTGCATCAACTGCCTGCACGTCCTGGATGAGCTTCGCCCCTTGGAAGAGCAATACCGCGACGTGCTCGTCACAGTTGGCGTGCACTCGCCCAAGTTTGAGCACGAGGCCGATCCCGTAGCCTTGGCCGCCGCCGTTGAGCGTTACGACATCCACCACCCCGTTTTGGATGACCCCGAACTGATCACGTGGCAGGCTTACTCGGCTCGCGCCTGGCCCACCCTGGTGGTTATTGACCCCGAGGGCTACATTGTCTCCCACCTCTCCGGTGAAGGGCACGCGGCTGGTCTGGCCTCTTTCATTCCCGAACTGATTGCCGAGCATGAGGCCAAGGGCACGCTGCACCGCGGCGATGGCCCCTACGTTGCACCCGAGGCTGTTTCTCGCGACCTGCGTTTCCCAGGCAAGGTGCTGCCCTTGGCGGATGGGAACTTCCTCGTCTCCGACACGGGCCACCACCGGCTCGTGGAGATGGGTCCGGATCTGACAACGCTGGTCCGCACCATTGGATCCGGCACCAAGGGCTTCCTGGACGGCTCCGCGGGCGATGCCCAGTTCAACGAGCCTCAGGGCCTGGCCCTGCTTCCGACGGAACTGGCAGCGGCAGCCGGGTACGACGTCGTCGTGGCTGACTCGGTCAACCACCGCCTCCGCGGCATCACCTTGGCAACGGGGGAGGTGCGCACCTTGGCCGGTAACGGCGTTCAGCGCCTGCTGGATGCGGGACCTGCTCGCGTAACGGAGGACGGCGCAACCGCCTCCGAGACCGATCTTGGCACAGCACCGTTCGAGGTGGCGTTGTCTTCGCCGTGGGATGTTGCTTACTCCTCGGCGCTCAAGGCGATCCTCATCGCGATGGCCGGGACACACCAGATTTTCAGTTTTGATCCCGCCAGCGGCGCCATGAGCGTTGTTGCCGGCAATGGTTTGGAAGGCCTCTTGGACGGGCCCGCCGAGCAGGCCTGGTTCGCCCAGCCCTCAGGCCTGACCGAGGACGCCAAGGGCAACATTTGGGTTGCCGATTCCGAGACCTCCGCCCTGCGCGTGCTCAAGTTCGCCGAAGACGGCGCCGTCAGTGTTGAGACGGCCATCGGCGAGGGCCTCTTTGACTTTGGTTTCCGCGATGGCGAGGCCGGCCAGTCGCGCTTGCAGCACCCGCTGGGCGTTGCCGTATTGCCCGACGGTTCGGTTGCCGTGGCCGACACGTACAACGGCGCAGTCCGCCGCTACGACCCTGCCAACAACACCGTCAGCACGCTTGCCCGCGGGCTGGCCGAGCCCAGCGATGTGTTGCTGGACGAGTCCGGAGACGTGCCGCTGCTGATTGTGGTCGAGGCCAACAAGCACCAGCTGGTCCGCCTTCCGCTGCCCAAGAACGCCCTCCAGGTGGATGAGGGTGCCGTTCAGACGCAGCGTCCCAAGACGGCCGTTGCGCCAGGCGACCTGGCGGTCACGATCAACTTCTCGGCCCCCACGGGACAGAAGCTTGATGACCGTTGGGGAGATCCCACCCAGTTGAAGGTCTCCTCCACCCCTCCGGAGTTGCTGATCAGCGGCGGTGGAACCTCCATCGGGCTCTCACGGACGCTCGTTCTCAACGGTGACGTGCCCGAGGGTGTTCTGCACCTGACGGCCCGTGCCGCCGCCTGCGACGGTCCGGAGGACGCCAACGGCGAGATCCCGGACCATGCTGCCTGCCACCTGTACCAGCAGGACTGGGGCATCCCTGTAACGATCAGTGCAGACGGCGCTGCCGAGCTCGCGCTGGATCTGCGCGGCGTCTAGCAGCAGACAGAGAAAGGCCCGCCGGAAATTATCCGGCGGGCCTTTCTCTGTCTGCTGCTAAAAGGTTGTCTCGGCAGCTAGTAACTGACCACCGGTGTCACGGAGACCGTAGTTCCCGAGATGGCCAGTTTGGCAGTGAAGCCAAAGTCCTCGGCGTTCTTGGCCTTGGCGACGATCCCCGTGAACAGATCCTGCTCCTCGTAGGAGACCTCAGCCTTCACACTCAATGGTGCCAGGATCCACTGGCCGCCAAAAGGTGAAATGGTGATGGCCGGGTATTCCAAGACTGACCACGTGACGTCTGAGGTGACACGGTTGTTGGTGGCGGCGCTCATGGGGCAACCGGTGGGCATCAGCACAGCCTGCTTGGCGCATTCGTCCAGATATTTATGAATGGTGCTGTCCACCTGGGCCAGCAGGTCGCTGGTGGGCCCTGTGGCAAGTCCGACGGCGGGAATCGGCTGGGCCGGTCCGCTCACGTTCCGGGTCACGGGCGGAGCGGCAAAGAGCGCGGAGCGGTACTCCAGTTCGTAGCTGCCCGGATAGAAGACGGCAAAGGAGTTCTTGCCGTCGGGCATGTTGGCCGCGGCGCCGTTGATGCTGGCCTGATTGGCGTTGACCACGGAAGCGGTGATGGTGGGCAACTTGGAGGGAACCATGTCCCAACTGTCAAAAAACAGCCACCGCTTAGATCCCGGAGTCAACCGAAAATCTGTGCTCAGGGGCGTGCCGTCCAGGGTGTAGCTGACCGTGACATTTTTTTGGCCGTCCGGCGCGTCCGTGGGGTCGGCGATCTTGACATCGCTGAGCTTCTCCTGAGACAACGCCAGCGCCTTACCGTCCAGCGCGGCTGCGTTGGCCCCCGGCTTCTCGGCGTGCAGCAGCCCCATGGCCTTAGCGCCATTACCGTCCTTGAGCGCGTCCAAATAGCTTGAGACGGTGCTCTTGGGGCCGAACTCCTCCTTGTTGACCAGCGTGATAGTCACAATGGCAGCGGCGATGCCCAGCATGAAGATCATGAGCCAGGCCGCGGCGATCTTGATGATTTGGGTCCCGTTGTTCACGCCGTCCACTGTACCGGCTTGGGGCTCGGTGGCCTGAATCGGGGGTGCTACGTCACTTCTCATGGGTTCATCACCTGGCCCGATTCTAGCGTCGGCGCTTTCGTGACGCCGTGCCGAACATGTCACGCATCAGGTTGCGGCCGAGAGAGCTGCCCATGGAGCGGACCATGCTTTTCAGTCCGCCACCCAAGGCCCCGCCCAAGGCGCCGATGACGTCTGAGGCGATGCCGCCGTCGGTGTTTCCGCGCGAGGGCAGGTCAACCGGTGGGGGCGGTGGTGGCAGCGGAGTCCCAACGGCGGGACCCGTGCTGGCGGCGGGTGGGGGAGTCTGAAGTTTTTCAAACGCTGAGACGGGGTCAACCGCTGTCCCATAGGTGGGCAGCAGGGCTGAAGCAGAGATGACTGCCTTGACGGCCTGGTCCGAGCTGGGCCCCATGACCGAACCAGGGGCGCGCAGCCGGGTCAGGGCCACGGGGGTGGGGGAACCGTTCTCATTCATGACCGTCACCACGGCCTCGCCGATCCCGGCGCTTGTGAGCACTTCCTCGAGATCGTAATCGCTGGTGGGGAAGGTTGAGACGGTGGCCTTGAGTGCCTTGGCATCGTCAGGGGTGAACGCACGCAGGGCATGTTGAATGCGGTTGGCGAGCTGGGCCAGAACATCCGCCGGTACATCCTTGGGGGTCTGGGTGACAAAGAAGATGCCAACGCCCTTGGAGCGGATCAGCCGGACAGTCTGCGTGATGGCCGTCAGGAACGCCTTGCTGGCGCCGTTGAACAGCAGGTGGGCTTCGTCGAAGAAGAACACCAGCTTGGGCTTGTCCAGATCTCCCACCTCGGGCAAATCGCGGAACAGGTCCGCCAACAGCCACATGAGGAAGGTGGAGAACAGCAGCGGCTTGTCCTGGATGCTGGGCAGTTCAAGGCAGGTGATGACGCCTCGGCCGTCGGGGGCGGTGCGGAGCAGCTCGGCCGTGTCGAACTCCGGAATGCCAAAGAATTCGCCCATACCCTGGGCATCAAGGGTGATCAGGTTGCGAAGGATGACGCCGGCCGTGGCCTTGGACAGCCCGCCGAGCTCGTCCAGATCCGACTTGCCCTCATCGGAGGTGAGGTATTGGATGACTGCGCGCAGGTCCTTGAGGTCATAAAGTTCCAGGTCCTTGGTGTCCGCGTAGTGGAACACCAATTGGAGGCTGGATTCCTGTGTTTCATTCAGGTCCAAAACACGCGCCAGCAAGATGGGCCCGAAAGAGGTGATGGTTGCCCGGACGGGAACACCGTTGCCGTTGCCGCCCAGGGCAAGGAACTCCACGGGGAATGCCTTGGATTCCCATTGCTGGCCCAGTGCCTGCGTACGGGCGGTGAGCTTCTCGCTGCCCTCGGCCGCGGTGGCCAGTCCGGTGAGATCGCCCTTGATATCCGCCATGAACACCGGCACGCCTGCGGTGGAAAGCTGTTCCGCAATCATGTGAAGTGTGACGGTCTTACCCGTTCCGGTGGCTCCAGCCACCAAGCCGTGACGGTTCATCATGGCCAACGGCAAGGACACCTGCGCCTCCGGATGAACCGCACCGTCCGCCATGGCTGCGCCAAGGGCAATGGATGAACCGCTGAACGTGTAGCCGGCCGCAATGGCGGCAATCAACTCTGATGGTGTTTTGGTAGCCATGACGAAAGCGTACCGCGAGCCACATTCTGCGCGCCGTATTACGCCACTTGATTGCGGCGTGTACGCAGCTCAGCCCAGCAGGAACGCCACAGCGAACATGGCTGGGATGGCGAGGATGGTTGTCAGCAGCACGGTGTCCTTGGCCACGGCCACACCCACCTGGTACCGCTGGCTTGTGACGTACACGTTTTGGGCCGTGGGGAGTGCTGCTGCAACCACGACGGCGAACAGCGCAGCCCCGCTCATGCCGAGGGCAAAGTGGCCCAACAGGAAGGCGACGAACGGGTGCAGGATCAGCTTGAATGAGGTGCTCAGCAGGATGTCGGGGCGCCTGCCATCCGCGGCTGAAAGTGGTTTGGTGGTGCCCAGTGACATGCCGAAGGCGATCAGGATGGCCGGGATGGCGGCGCCGGCGATCAGATGCAGGGGTTCGGCCACGAGATTTGGCAGCTGCCAGCCGGTGGCGGCCAGAATCAGGCCAACCACCGTGCCCACGATCATGGGGTTTCGGATGATCTGCAGCAGGACGCGTCCGGGTGTGGCCCGGTGGCCGCTGGTAATGCTGTCCAAAAGCATCAAATATACGGGGGTGTAGAAGGCCAGCTGGAAGACCAGAACTGGCGCGATCAGGGCGGCATCGCCCAAAACGTAGGCCGCGATGGGGATACCGAGGTTTGCCGCATTGGCCGTGGAAGACGACATGGCGGAGACCAGCGATTCGCCGAGCTGGCGCTTGAGCCAGAATCTGACGATCACCAGGTAGATGCCACTGGTAATCACTGCACCGGCCGCGGCCACCAAGAGTGGGCCGGCGAACACGGTTTTCAGTTCGGCGCGGGACAGGGTCTCCACGAGCAAGGCTGGGCTGGCCACAAAGAAGGAGAGCCGGCTCAGTACGAGTTGTGCGTTCTCACCAAGGACTTTTTGCCGTCCTACAAACCAGCCAACAAGGATCACGAGCCATACGACCGAGAACCCCTCGATGACGGCTAGCACGGGGGAGTCATGGCTGTGGTTTTTGGTGTTGGCACGTCACCAGCCTAAGCAGGGAATGCCCATGCTAAGAAAAAGGCGTTAAATGTGACTGGGAATTAGGTGGTTTGCGCCAGTGCCGGACGCTGCAGGCCCTCGGTGACGGCTTCAGCTGGGTCGGTGCCTAGGTGAACGATCTTGTTGTTCGCATCGACGTGGACCACAGAGGGAACAAAGTCCAGGGCTTCGGCCGTGGTCATTTGGGCGTACGTCATCAAGATGACGAGGTCGCCAACGCCCACCAGGTGGGCGGCAGCGCCGTTGATGCCAATAACGCCGGAGCCGCGCTCGCCGGGGATGGTGTAGGTCTCCAAGCGGGCACCATTGGTGATGTCCACAATCGAAACCAGTTCACCCGGAAGAATGTCGGCAGCGTCCAGCAGATCGGCGTCCACTGTTACGGAGCCGACGTAGTTCAGGTCGGCGTGGGTGACAGTTGCGCGGTGAATCTTGGATTTGAATATTGTTCGGATCATAACGGGACAAGTCTACCGCTGCCGGGTCAAGAGCAAGCTGTGAACCCCATCTCCGCTGTGCTTAGCGTCTCCCCACCGGCGTCAACTTCCGGCCCATGATTGCCCTAGTCAGGGCATCCACTACTTCCGTGTTCGCTAGGGGATTGCGGATCAAGGTGAAGTCCACATCGCCCACGGGTGGCAGGTCAAAGCGTTTGGTGATCACCTTCAGATCCTCCGGAATCAACGACGTCGGCATGACGGCGATGCCGATGCCCGCCCGAAGTGCCGCGAGAACTCCGCTGATCTGCTTGGTTGTGCACGTGACGCGCCAGGTGCGCCCGGCGTCCTCCAGGGCGTCAAGGGCAAGCTTGCGGCTCAAGCTCGGCGCGGGATACGCAATGACGGGAACGGGGGCTCCCGGTTCCAAGATTGTTTGCTCCAGACCCACCCAGGCAAAGGTATCCGTTTTTACGACTTCACCTTCCTGCGCGCCGGACACCCATTTCACGAACACCAGATCCAGGGCGCCAGCCTTGAGCCGGCGGTGCAGGTGATCGCTCTGGCTGACGGTGAGCTCCAAGTTGATCTGAGGGTAGAGCTGGCGAAATTCGCGCAGGATTCGGGGCAGCCCCGTGATGGCCAGGTCATCCGCCGTGCCAAAACGAAGGCGTCCGCGCATGGCGGCACCGGAGAAGTAGCGTGTTGCAACATCGTTGGCGGCAAGAATGGTGCGGGCAAATCCGGCCATGGCATCGCCGTTGTCCGTCAGTTGCACCTCTCGTGTGTCGCGGGTGACCAGTCTGCGCCCGGCGGACTGCTCCAGCTTGCGAACATGCTGGCTGACGGTTGGCTGGCTAATGCCCAGGCGCTCGGCCGCGCGGGTGAAATTGTGGGTTTCGGCCACGGCCAGGAAACTCTTGAGCTGGATGGGATCAAAAATTGGGGCATCTGACATGGGGCGACTCCCTGGAAGTATTACGAAACTCAATAGTACTTATAAGCACCATACTATTTCCGCATAAGACGGCTCAGCCTAGGGTTGAAGAGGTAGACCCTTTCCGCCCCACCAAACCCAGGATGAACGCGTTGACGCCCCCATCAGCACCTATGAATGCTGCCCTGACCGCACCCATCAACCTAGTGACAACACGTCCTCCGTGGAGTCAGACCTTTTCCTCGCTCAAGATCCGCAACTACCGCATTTTCGCTTCCGCAAATATTGTGGCCGTCATTGCTGTGTGGATGCAGCGAGTGGCACAGGACTGGATGGTGTTGGAACTTTCCGGCTCCGTCACCGCCGTCGGCATTACCGTTTTCATGCAGTTCATCCCCTCCCTCGTCTTGATGCCGCTGGGCGGAATCCTTGCCGACAGGTACTCCAAGCGGCTCATTCTCATGATCAGCCAGGGTTCGGCAGCGGTGCTGGCGACTCTTATGGCCGTGCTTGCGCTGACCGGGCACCTCGAGGTGTGGCACATTTACGTCATTGCCTTCATTCTGGGGCTCGTTGTGGTTGCTGATCAGCCCGCCCGCCAGGTGTTCGTCAACGAGTTGGTGGGGCCCACTCAACTTCGCAACGCGATCAGCCTGAACTCCTCTATTTTTCAACTCGGCGGCATGATCGGCCCCGCGATCAGCGGCGTCCTGATCATGGCGGTCGGTGGCGGTTGGGCCTTCGCGGCCAACGCACTTGCCTGCACCATCACCGTGCTCTCATTGACGATGATCCGCTCGTCGGAACTGGTGAGAATGCCGCCCGTGAAGCGCGCCAAGGGCCAGCTCATGGAGGGTGTTCGGTATGCGTTGGGCAAACCGACCATCTTCTGGCCAGCCGTCATGGCTGCCGTCTTTGCCGTGTTCGGTCTCAGCTTGGCCGTACTGATGGCCGCCTACGCCAACAACGTGTTCGATGTTGGTGCCGGCGGCTACGGCCTGCTGAATACTCTCGTTGCCCTCGGTGCACTGGGTGGTGCGCTGGCCTCGACAAGGATTGCGACGTTGCGGCTGCGGGGAGTCATGACAGCAGCTGGCGCCTATGGTGTGTTGCTGATTATTGCCTCGGCAGCACCCAGTATGGTCACCTTCGGAGTGGTCATGGTCGTGGCTGGATTCGCCTCGCTGCTATTCCTCACCAGCGCCAATCAGCTGGTGCAGATGTCAACCAACGTTTCCATCAGAGGCCGCGTCATGAGCCTTTACGTCATGGTACTTCTGGGTGGCCAGGCCGTGGGCGGACCGCTCATGGGCTGGTTGGCCGAGAATTGGGGCGTGCAGTGGGCCATGGTGCTTGCTGGCGGCATGCCGTTGCTCGCCGCCGTCGTGATTGGCTTGGTATTGGCAAAGCGTGGGCAGTTGACACTGCAGGTGAATCTGCGCAGTGCACGTCGCCCCGTCTTTATTGTGGCCAAGGTGGGCTGAGCCCTACGCCCAGCAGGTTCAGGCGGGCTTTCGACTGTGGCCCGGCGGACCCAGAAAATCGTGAAGGGAGGCTGCCACGGACCCAAGGTCGTGCAGCTCGCATTCCCACACCGTGAGCGTCCTCCATCCGAGGCTTTCCAGCCCCGCCAGAGCCTGGCCGTCCCGCTGAACGGTCCTCGTCCGCTTGGCGTCCCAGAATTCGGCATTCGTTGCCGGCTTATGGGATCCGTTGGAGCAACCGTGGGAGTGCCAAAAACAGCCGTTCACAAAGATGGCCTGCTGGTTCCCGCGGAAAACTAGGTCAGGTGTGCCGGGCAAATCCGATGCGTGCAGCCGGTATCTGTAGCCTTCAGCAAACAGCAGCCGCCGGACCAGCATTTCCGGCCGAGTGTCCTTGCTGCGGATGCTTGACATGACGCGGTGGCGTTGTTCTTTGGTCAGTGAATCAACCATGGACCCATGCTACGCGCACGCTTGTTGGAGGGAAATGAATTGAAGGGGCAGGGGAGGAGCTTCCTGCCCCTTCAAGGACTAAAATTAACGTACGAAAACTTCTTTTCGGGTATCTTGCCGGCTTGACGGTCGACCCTGACCAGCCGGTGACACCATGCGACATCAATCCAATCCCATTGTTGAGAGCTATGCCGGGCTGCTAAAGAGTGTGCGTGCGGCTGGGCTGATGCGCCGCCGTCGGACATTCTATGCACTCTTATTTGCCGTCCTGTTGATGATTCTCGGTGCCGCCGGCACAGGATTCGTGTTGCTTGGACAGACCTGGTTCCAGCTCCTGATAGCCGCCGTCCTCGGGTTGGTATTCACCCAATTCGCGTTCCTGGCTCACGAGGCCGCCCATCACCAAGTATTTTCCTCGGGAAGTGCCAACGACTGGACGGCGCGGATCCTGGGCCCGCTGTTGGTGGGCATGAGCTACGCCATGTGGGTCAAGAAGCACACGGCGCACCACCAATACCCGAACGTCAAGGGCAAGGATCCGGACATTCACACCGGAATTGTGGCGTTCCATGAAGAAGGTGCAGCCACAAAGCACGGATTTGCGGCTGCCATTACCCGCCACCAGGGCACGCTCTTGTTTCCGCTCATTCTTTTCTTGGGCTTGAGTCTTGTCCTTGACTCGGCCAAGACGTTGTTTGGCCGGCGCGGCGTAAAGTACCGCTTCGTGGAGATTGGGCTGCTGGTCCTGCGCTTTGGCAGTTACCTGACGGTGTTGTTCGTCATGCTTCCGTGGGGCATGGCACTGGCCTTTGTTGGCGTGCAGATGGGAGTCTTTGGATTTTACATGGGCGCCTCTTTTGCGCCGAACCACAAGGGCATGCCAGTCCTGGAGACTGGCAGCCGGGTGGATTTTTTGACCCGTCAGGTGGTGACAAGCCGCAATATCCGTGGCGGGTTCTTTATCGACACCTTGATGGGCGGGTTGAACCACCAGGTGGAACACCATCTGTTCCCCGACATGGCGCGGCCGGAACTGCGCCGCGCCAATGCCTTGGTCCGTCAGGCGTGTGAGAACAACGGGATCGTGTTCACCGAAACCGGACTGTTCCGGTCTTATGCCCACGTGGTGCGCTACCTTAACCGGGTGGGCCTATCGGCCGCGGACCCTTTTGAGTGCCCGTTGGTACGCCGATATCGCTGAATCTGAGGTTATCCCTCGATCAGCGGCAGATGCGGGTAGTTTTCCTGGCGCCCTTGGAACTCAAGGATGGCCGGGTTGATGATCACGCCGTCGGAAATTTCGATGGCTCGGGCAATGGGCTCCGACCCCGTCCAGGCCTCCCGGCCAGCTAGGACCGTGTCAAGGAACGGCAACAAGGCTTCACTGATTTCCCACGTGGCCGAGTTCCACAAGTAACTGGGACTGTGGTCAACCGCGTAGTAGTTGATATGGTTCCCCACCGTAAACATTGGATCGTTGAACGTGGTGCTGCGGGCCCAACTGAATCCCATGCCCTCGTCGCAGGAAACGTCCACGATCAAGCTGCCGGGCCGGAACGCGTCAAGGTCGGCCTCCGCCAGATACGTCATGGGATCGTTGGGATCCTGCAACGTGCAATTGACTACGATGTCCGCCTCGGCGAGGAACACACTCAACGGCACATCACCATCTTCCACCATGACAAAACCCGTATAGGGGGCCTCGGGTGCAAAATCAAACTGCACCATCTCGGCCGAGTGGATCGGGGCTGCCACGGCTGCCACATTGCGGCTCGTTAGGACCTGCACGTCGTGGATTCCAAGGGCCTTCAAGGCTGTCACGGCTCCGCGGGCGGTGGCGCCGAAACCAATGACAACTGCCTTGAGTCGCCGCCCATAATCGCCCGTTGAACCCGTCAGGGTCAAGGAATGCATCACCGAGGAGTAGCCGGCAATCTCGTTGTTCTTGTGGAACACGTGAAGCCCAAAGCCGCCGTCGGAGGCCCAATGATTCATGGCTTCAAAGGCAATGAGCGTTAGCTTCTTATCGATGGCCAGTTGCGTAATGGCGCGGTCCTGCACGCAATGCGGCCAACCCCAGAGGATTTGGCCGTCCCTGAGATCGGCCAGGTCAGAAGCCTGCGGCTTGGGTAGCAGGACAACATCGGCTTCTGCTATGAGCTTCTCGCGGGAGGCCACCTTGCCCACCAACGTGGCCAGGACGTCGTCGGACATTCCGAAGCGGTCGCCGTAGCCCTCTTCGACAATGAGCCGGGAGCGGACTTCCTCTTCCATGCGAGAGAAATGTTCCGGGTGAATGGGGGCGCGGCGTTCGTCAGGCTTGCGTGATTTTCCTAGAACGCCCAGACGCAGCCCGGTAGTTTCGGGACTCATTTCTTCTTTGCTGGCGTGGGTTTGTCCGCGATCGAAGCCGTGGTTTCGCCAGCGCGTTTGTCAGCGCGCTTTTCCTTGATGGATTTGCTGGATTTCTTCGATGCGGTTTGCCGTGGTGATTTGTCGCCCATGTCAGCTCCCTAAAGGTGGGGCCAAAATGACCCCATGGCCTGACCCTACACGCACCGGGAGTTAAAGAACTGTTGCCCCTGAGTTAATACTCAGGGGCAACCTTCACACAGAGCGGGCGACGGGAATCGAACCCGCGTATCGAGCTTGGGAAGCTAGCGCTCTACCATTGAGCTACGCCCGCATTGGAATCTCTGCGGCTTGGCGCCGCATTGTTCCGGTATTGATTCTAGCCCGAGACCCGGGGTGCTTCTGACCAATGACACGCACAAGTTCAGATGCCGCCGCCGAAGATGATCCGGGGTGTTTAGCCAATGATGGAGGCCTTCACGGCCGTGAATTCGGCATCGGTGAGCGCGCCCGAGGCGTGCAGGGCGGCCAGGCGTTCGAGCTTGCTCAACAAGTCCTCACCGGGAGCGGTTGGTGCCAGCACCGGAGCCGGGGCGGCCACCGGGGTCGGCAAGAACTGTGCAGCCGCGGCCTGCTGTTGTGCGGCTTGTTGATTCGCAGCCTTGGCGTTGACGGCATTGCTGGCAGCCGTGGCGGTCCCTGCGATGACAGCCGTTCGCGCGGCAGTGCCGAGAAGCGAGGGGCGATTACGTCGGCCAAAAACCATGGTGAACTCCAATATGGTGGGTTCCGCACCTTCTCAATGGCATGCGGCTGCTCTCATCGTAGGTTGCCTGAGACTGCTTGGGTAGGTTGCTCGCTTGAGCAGCCCGGTGGCAAGGGAGACATCAGAGGAAGGCGGCCGTCCGGGGTCGTGCCTAGCCAATGAAGACTAGATGGCAGGTTCTGGCTGCTTGCCCTGAAACAGGCGCGTCAAAGGTTCAACGTAACGAGCGGCAATGGGGCCGCTGACGGCCATGATGAGCACATAGGTGGTGGCCAGCGCCGCCAATTCCGGCGGGACCGCACCGGAAGCAACGGCCAGACCGGCAATAACAATCGAGAACTCACCCCGGGCAATCAACGCAGCGCCGGCGCGGGCGCGACCCGGAATACCGATGCCTTGCCGCCGTGCCGCCCACCAGCCGGTAGCCACCTTCGTGAGGGCGGTGACCAGAGAAAGCAACAATGCCACCCCCAGAACGGGAGGAATCGAGCCTGGATCGGTGTTGAGGCCGAACACGACGAAGAACATCGCGGCGAAAAGATCGCGCAGCGGTTCAAGAACCCGTGTGGCGTTCTCCGCCGTGCCACCCGAAATGGCGATGCCCAACAGGAACGCGCCCACCGCTGCCGAGACCTGCATGGCCGAGGCCACACCGGCCACCAGCAGTGCGGCGCCGAGAAGTTTCAGCAGGAACGATTCCCTGTCCGGGCTGTCCAGAACATTGGACACGACGTGCCCAAAGCGCAGGGCGCCGACCAGCACGAGCGTGATGACAAGCAGGGAGATTCCGACGGCGGTCAGTCCACCCATGAACGAAACGCCCGCCAGCACGGCCGTCAAGATCGGCAGGTACGCCGCCATGGCCAAGTCTTCAAATACAAGAATGGAAAGGACCACAGGCGTTTCCCGGTTTCCCAGACGGCCTAAATCACCGAGTACCTTGGCGATGATGCCCGAGGAGGAGCTGTAGGTGATGCCTGCCATGACCATCGCCCCAACAGGCCCCCAGCCAAGAATCAAGGCAACCGCAACACCGGGAAGCATATTCAGGACGATGTCCACCACCCCGGCCATCCACGACTGCTTCAAGCCCGTGACAAGCTCCTTGGCCGTATATTCCAGACCAAGCATAAGTAGGAGAAGGATGACGCCAATCTCGCTGGCTATATGCGCGAAGCCGTCTATGCCGCCGAGATGGACAAACCCACCCTGACCAAAGGCCAAACCTCCCAAGAGGTACAGCGGAACCGGGGACATGCCGATTCGCCCGGCCAACCGCCCCAGAAATCCGAGCCCAAAAAAGACGATGCCGAGCTGAATGAGGGAGAGGGTGGTTGGGTCCATGGAGTGATTACGCTTTGGACTGCAAAATCAGGGCGGCCTCGGCCAGTCCGTCGTCAGTACCAACAATGACCACCAGATCGCCAACGTGCAGCACTTCATCGGGACGGGGAGAACCAATGACGTCACCATCTCGCAGCAATGCCACAATCGAGGCCCCGGTGCGGGTGCGCATCTGAGTATCTCCCATGGTTCGTCCGGCAAAAGCCGAACCCTTGCGAATCAAAATCTGGTGCGTGCTGATGCCTGACACGTTTTCCTGCTCGGCGCTGAGCTGGGCAATGAGCTGCGCGGATCCCAGCAGCTGGCCGAGCCCGGCAGCCTCTTCGGCGGTGAGCGGGATGGATGCCGCGCACGCGTCAGGATCGTCGGCGCGGGAGAGGATCAGCTCGGTGCGGCCGTCACGGTGTGTCACAACCCCCACCCGCCGTCCGATGCCCAGCTGCAGCTCCCTGCGTACGCCAATTCCAGGAAGAGGCGTCTCTTCAATATTCATGGTTCTTACCTTAGCTGTGTGATTCTCTAAATCCCCCTATCATCAACGCATTACTGCCCCCAAATAGTCCCGAGGGCACCTCGATACGCTATTTTTAGAAGGTGCTGATCTCTGACCGCGACATACGTGCCGAAATTGAAGCCAAGCGCATTGTCTTGGACCCCTATGACCCCTCCATGGTGCAGCCATCGAGTATTGATGTGCGCATCGACAGGTACTTCCGCCTGTTCGATAACCACCGCTACGCCCACATTGACCCATCGGAGGAGCAGCCCGAGCTGACCCGCATGGTTGAAGTTGACTCGACCGAGGCCTTCATCCTGCACCCGGGTGAGTTTGCCCTGGCCTCCACGTACGAGACCGTCACGCTTCCGGACAACGTGGCCGCACGCCTCGAAGGCAAGTCCTCGCTGGGCCGCCTGGGCCTGGTAACGCACTCAACAGCGGGCTTCATCGATCCGGGATTCTCCGGTCACATCACCCTTGAGCTGTCCAATGCCGCCACGCTGCCGATCAAGCTGTGGCCCGGCATGAAGATTGGCCAGCTGTGCTTCTTCCAGCTGACCTCCCCTGCCGAGAACCCATACGGCACCGGCCCGCACCAGAACCGCTATCAGGGCCAGCGCGGCCCCACGGCGTCGCGTTCGTTCCTGAACTTCCACCAGACAAAGATTTAGTCCCCGGACCCAAGACGGCGAGGGTCTCGCTGCGAGCAGTGGGATCGGATGGCGTACGACGGCGGGCCGTCGTCCCAATGGCTCCCAGCTAGGCGTTGACGCCGTGCGGCGGGGCCTTGACCGGCAGGAGCAGCAGCAGGCCCAACAGGAGTACCGCAAGAATGCCTATGATTCCCCAGCGCTGAGCGCCGAAGATGACGATGCACAGGCCAAAGAGCTGCGGAGCCAAGAAGGATACGGCACGCCCCGTTGTGGCGTAGAGGCCGAACAGTTCCCCTTCCTGACCCTCGGGTGCCAGGCGCCCCATGAACGTTCGGGCCGATGATTGGGCCGGACCAACAAAGAGACACAGGATTAAGCCGAAGACCCAGAACGCGTTCTTGCCGTCCAGGAACAGCAATGCGCCGCCGGAAACTAGCAGCCCCACGAGGGATGTGACAATGACGGCCTTGGGACCAAACTTGTCGTCGAAGAAACCGGCCGAGAGAGCCCCAATGGCGGCCACAACGTTGCCTGCGATGGCGAAAATCAAGACGTCGCCGGTCTTGAAACCAAAGGATCCAACGGCCAAGACGGCACCAAAGGTGAAGATGGCGGCCAGGCCGTCGCGGAAGATGGCGCTGGAAATCAGGAAGTACACGGTGTGCCGATCGGCCTTCCACAGCAGCCTAATGGTCCAGTACAACTCCTTGTACGACTGGAAGAATCCCACTTTGGGCATATCCGGATCGGGCTTGGATTCGGGGATGGCAAACATGACTGGAATGGAGAACACCAGGATCCACAGCGCGGAGAAAAGTGCCACGACCCGGTAGGTCATGCCGTCGGCGCTGGTGATGCCAAAGATGCCAACCTCGGGCTTGATCAACGCAAAATACACAATGAGCAGGGCAACGATGCCACCCAAGTATCCGGCGGCCCAGCCGAATCCGCTGATCTTGCCAATGGTCTTTTTGGTTGAAATTTGCAAAAGCATGGCGTTGTAATTGACGCCTGCGATCTCAAAGAAAACGTGGCCGGCGGCGATCAGCATGCAGCCAAAGAGTAGGTATGACTCGTGCGGTCGGACGAAGAAGCAGGCCGCCGTCAGCATCGCCACAATCGCCGTGTTGATGCCCAGCCACAACTTGCGCCGGCCGCTGTGATCCGTGCGCTGCCCGGCCACCGGAGCTAGCAGTGCAATAGCAAATCCGGAAATGGACATGGCAAACGCCAGGGTGGCCGTTGCCTTGTCGGCGCCGCCAAAAGCGTCACCCGTCAGGTACAAGGCCGTAAAAATGAAGGTGGTCATGACGGAGTTAAAGGCCGCACCACCCCAATCCCACAAAGACCAGGCAACGATCTGCCCAGTTGTCCCCGGCGTCTTGGTCGGGGCGGCTGGCAAGGAGGCAGCGGCGGGCGGGTACTCAGTCATACGGCACATGCTATCGCCCGCATTGGTCCCTCGGGGTCAATATGGGTGAACATTGCGTGGCCGCAGCGAAGCCGTCAACGGTGCAGTCGGATTGGGGGCGCTGTGGCGCGTGGCTCCGGCGGCATCTGTGGGGGCCGCCACTTGATAGGCTGGTGGGGTCGGGAACCGACGTTAAACCCCGTGATTCGCTCATTTCCAGCCCGAAACATGTGGAGCCCCCAGTGTTGTTTGTCCTTTGCGCGCACTTCATCGTTGCCATTTTTGCGCCCATTTTATTTTCCCGGTGGGGCCGATCGGCGTTCTACGTTCTCGCCGCCGTTCCCGGAATCAGCTTCATTTGGCTTGTTGCGCAATATGAAAATGTGTTCTCGGACACATTGCCGAGCCCATCGCTTGAGATCAATTGGATACCGGTCCTCGACCTCAACCTTTCCTTCCGGATGGATCAGCTTTCATGGCTGATGTCGCTGCTGGTGCTGGGTGTTGGTGCGCTGGTGCTGGCCTACTGCGCCAGATACTTCAAGACAAACGACGCCGGACTGGGCGGCTTTGGCGCCCAACTGTTGGCTTTCGCCGGGGCCATGTTTGGACTCGTCACCGCGGATAACTTCATACTCCTATTTGTTTTCTGGGAACTGACAACTGTTCTTTCCTACCTGTTGATTGGTTACGCGCGCACCCGTATAGCGGCCCGACGAGCCGCGCTCCAGGCATTGATTGTGACCACCTTCGGCGGCCTCGCCATGCTGGTGGGCCTGATCATGATTGGCGAGAGCGCGGGAACGTACAGCATTTCTTCAGTGCTGGCCAAGGCGCCGGAGCTCATGGCGAGCTCTGGAAGTCTCCGGATTGTGCTCGATATTGGTGTTGCCCTGCTGCTGGTGGGCGCGGTAACCAAGTCCGCCCTGCTGCCCTTCCACTTCTGGCTGCCCGGAGCCATGGCGGCACCCACCCCGGTCAGTGCATATCTCCACGCAGCCGCAATGGTGAAGGCTGGAATTTACCTCGTGGCACGGCTGGCCCCCGGCTTTGCGCAGACCGAATACTGGCAGCCCATGATTGTGGTGCTGGGACTGGCCACCATGCTGTTGGGCGGCTGGCGCGCCCTTAGGCAATTCGATCTCAAACTGATTCTCGCCTACGGCACCGTCAGCCAGCTCGGCTTCATCACCTTGGTGGTTGGTTTGGGCGGACAAGAAGCAGCCATGGCGGGCATGGCCATGGTGCTGGCACACGGTTTGTTCAAGGCTTCCCTGTTCCTGGTTGTGGGCATTATTGACCACCAGAGTGGCACGCGAGATATCCGTGAATTGTCCGGAGTTTTCAAGTCTGCACCGAAACTCGGTGTGGTGGCACTCATTGGTGTAGCGTCCATGGCTGGTTTGCCGCCGTTGGCTGGTTTTGTTGCCAAGGAAGGCATCTTCCAGGCGTTCATTGCCTCGGCCAGCCACGGCTCGGCCGGCCCCTTGGTTGGGTGGACCGTACTGGTTGGCATGGTGCTTGGCTCGATTCTGACGTTTGCCTACAGTGCCCGGTTCATGTGGGGTGGCTTCTCCACCAAGGACAAGGGCATGGCCACCGTTTTCAAGCCGGTTGGTTGGTTGTTCCTTGCCGCACCGGCGCTGCTGAGTGTCTTGACGCTTGGCTACGGATTCTTCCCGCAGATTGTTGAGGGATGGATCAAGCCGTACAGCGATCTATTCCCGGCCTATGACCCCCACGGTTTCCACCTCCTGCTGTGGCACGGATTTACGCCCGCATTGGGTCTGAGCGCCATTGTGGTTCTCTCGGGTCTTGGCTTGTTCCTGTTGCGGAACAAGGTGGAAGCCTTGCAAAGCCGCATCCGGGCCCCTTGGGACTTTGAGCGGGCCTATCGGCAATTGATCGTGGTCCTGGACATTGTCGCCATTTGGATTACTGGACGTACGCAGCGTGGTTCACTCTTCTTCTATCTCGCGGTGATCCTGTCCACCGCCATGGCTTCCGTCCTGGTGGTTCTGTTCCTGGGTGATCAGAACTGGACGGACTCCCTCTACTTCATTGACCCGGGCTCGCCCTTCCAAATGATTGCCGGAGTGGCCATTGTTGTGGGCGCGGTATCTGCCGCGCGCGCCAGCAAGCGTTTCATGGCCGTTCTGATGGTCTCGGTCACCGGATACGGCATTGCGCTGATCTTTGCGTTGCAGGGCGCCCCGGACCTGGCGCTGACACAGATGCTGGTTGAAACCATCATTCTGGTGGCCTTCGTCCTCGCCATGCGCCAGCTGCCGCCGGGCCTGCTGGAACGAAAATCAGTGGGCAGCCACCGGGTGGTCCGCCTGATTCTGGGCATCGGCTTTGGGGTCACCATGATCATCGTGGCAATTGTTGCCATGGGTTCACGGATCCATGAGCCCATCAGCCTGCACATGCCTGAATTGGCATATGCAGGTGGCGGTGGTCTCAACGTAGTCAACGTGACTCTCGTGGACATCAGGGCCTGGGACACGTTTGGTGAGATCTCGGTCTTGGCCATCGCAGCCACTGGTGTTGCCAGCCTGATCTTTGTTCGCGGCCGAGGGAACTCCCTGCCGCGGGCTGAAACTGTTGAAACGGGCAGCATTGGCAAGCTTCGCGTGGACGCCTCACAGGCCACCATCAAGCTTGCCGAACGGTTCACCCAATCGGCTGGCAACCCGTGGCTCGTGGCCGGACGCACCTTGGCTCCGGAACGTCGCTCCATCATCATCGAGGTTGTTACCCGGCTGGTCTTCCACAGCATTATTGTTCTTTCCATCTACCTGCTGCTGGCGGGCCACAATGCCACGGGCGGTGGCTTTGCCGGCGGCCTCGTGGCGGGCTTGGCTCTGACAATTCGCTACCTGGCCGGCGGACGATTCGAGCTGGCCGAGGCCACCCGAATCTCAGCAGGAACGCTGCTGGGTGTGGGCTTGGCACTGGCCGCCCTGACGGGTGCTATTCCGCTGTTCCTTGGCGGGGACGTTTTCCAAAGCGCCATTATCGCCTTTGACCTGCCCATCTTTGGGCACGTCAAATTTGTAACCTCAACACTCTTTGACATCGGCGTATATCTGGTGGTGGTGGGTCTTGTGGTCGATGTCCTGCGCAGTCTGGGTTCTGAGATTGACCAACACGAAGAAGACGGGACCGGGCGCATCGAAATGATCGAGGACGACGAGCCACTGGAGGTGGGACGATGAGCGTGAACCTCACCTTATTGCTGGTCATGGGAGTGCTCTACGCCGTGGGCATCTACCTCCTGCTCGAGCGCAGCCTGACCCGTGTTTTGCTCGGGCTGATGCTGCTGGCCAACGCAACGAACGTGCTGCTGCTGACAACAGGCGGCTATGCCGGGCTGGCGCCGATCTTCAGCAAAGACATACCGTCCACGGAATTCAATGATCCACTTCCGCAGGCCTTTATCTTGACCTCCATTGTGATTTCTTTCGCTGTCACGGCTTTCATGTTGAGCCTGATTTACCGTTCCTGGCTACTGAGCAGGGCCGATCATATCCAGGTGGATATGGAAGATATTCGCGTTGCCAAACAGGAAATCTACGACGACGAGGAAGACTCCGAAATCGCCGTCGAAATTTCTGACTTCCATGAGAACGATCAGCCTCTGGCCAGGCGCGAAACCGTTCCAGGCATTGGCCCCAAGAAAACGTCCGGATCTCCTGAATCATCAACCAAGGAAAACGGTGTACACCCAGTGACTCCCGGAAAGGACAAGGAATGAACGTCGCCAGTATGACCCCACTCGCTGTAGTCATACCCTTTCTCGGCGCGGCTCTTGCCTTCGTCCTGATCAGGCACCCACGCGCGCAGCGCCGCGTGAGCCTCGCCACCATCACCATCACCCTGCTCTTGGAAGTTTGGGTTCTGGCGAGCGTGTGGCAATCAGGTCCCATCGCGGTGCACTTGGGTGGGTGGGCCCCGCCCTTCGGCATTGTCATGGTGGCCGACCAGTTCTCCTCCCTGCTGCTTGTCATTTCATCGGCCGTCAGCCTGGCCGTTCTGGCCTACGCCACCGGACAGGGTGCCGCCGACGGGGAAGAAGGCGGACCGGTCTCCGTTTTCCACCCCACCTATTTGATCCTGGTTGCGGGCGTTTCCAACGCCTTCCTTGCCGGTGACTTGTTCAACCTTTATGTGGGCTTTGAAATCCTGCTGACCGCCAGCTACGTGCTCATGACCCTGGGTGGCACGGGATCCCGAATCCGGGCCGGCATCACCTATGTGGTTGTCAGTGTGGTGTCATCCTTGCTGTTCCTGATCGCCATAGCCATGGTCTACGGAGCCACAGGAACCGTGACACTGGCTGATTTGGCCGTGAAACTTGGCGAGCTCGACCCCGGCACACAAAACCTGTTGCACGTGCTGCTGCTGGTGGCGTTCGGCATCAAGGCGGCAGTCTTCCCGCTGTCCTTCTGGCTTCCCGACTCCTACCCCACGGCCCCCGCACCGGTCACGGCCGTGTTTGCCGGGTTGCTGACCAAGGTTGGCGTATATGCCATTGTGCGTACGGAAACGCTGCTCTTTCCCACGGCAGATTTTAATGCCGCACTTCTCGTTGTTGCCCTGCTAACCATGGTGGTGGGAATTCTGGGTGCCGTGGCCCAGACGGATATAAAGCGAATGCTTTCCTTTACCTTGGTGAGCCACATCGGTTACATGATCTTTGGTGTTGCGCTTTCATCAGTTCTGGGACTTGCCGCCACCATTTTCTACGTCATCCACCACATCACCATCCAAACCAGCTTGTTCATGGTCACGGGTCTGATTGAACGCCGTGGCGGTACCTCATCCATTACACGACTGGGTGGCTTGGCGAAGTTGTCTCCCATTTTGGGTGTCCTATATTTCATCCCGGCCATGAACCTTGCCGGCATTCCGCCTTTCTCGGGCTTCCTCGGCAAGTTGGGCTTGCTTCAAGCCGGTGTGGCAGACGGTTCACCACTGGCCTACGCGGTTGTGGTGGGCGGGGTGGTAGCCAGCCTGCTCACCTTGTTGGCCATGGCCCGCGTGTGGAACCGCGTGTTCTGGCGCAGTGCGGCTGACGCCGAGGATCCAGACCCCGTGCTTCTGGCCACCGCGCCGGATTCCTCGGGCGCACCGAGCATGCGCGCGTTGCGAACCAGCAAGCACGTGGATGCAACGGAGGGGCGTTTCTCCGGCGAAAATGAGGTCCCCATCCTGCCCAAGATGATGGTGTACTCCACCATGGGGCTGGTGCTTTTGGGGTTGGCCATGACGTTCTTCGCCGGACCACTTTTTGATCTCAGTCATGAGGCAGCCACCAGCATGCTCGAGCGAACCCAGTACATTGAAGCCGTGATGGGCAGTGGGGCGGTGACTCCATGAGTCAGAGCATGAACTACAGGCGCAAGCTCAACTTCCTCCAGAAATTGCCGCTGCTGATCTGGCTGGTAGTGGTGTGGGGTGCCCTCTGGCAGGATTTTAGTGCCGGAAACCTGCTCTTTGGCGCGTTGATTGCCATAGCCGTCTTTCAGATGTTCTACCTGCCGCCCATCGAGTTGAGCGGCCGTTTCAACGTGCTGCGTGCAGCGACGTTGGCGCTGTGGTTCCTGAAGGAAGTCACGGTAGCTAGTTTCCAGGTCCTCTTCTGGTCGGTGGTCAAGGGGCCCAAGATCCGAAATGCCGTCATCGCGGTGCCCTTGCGAAGCCCCTCTGATCTACTCATGACAGCCGTTGGCCACGTCCTTTCGCTCATTCCAGGGTCGCTGGTGGTGGAGGTCGATCGAGGTTGCGCCACCCTTTACGTACACGCCATGAATGCGCCGACCCCGGAGAGCGTGGACAAGGTCCGCAGGGGCATTCAGGACATTGAGGCACGGCTGATCCAAGTTATGGGGACAAAAGAAGAGTTGGCCCTGGTAAAAGCTGAGAGGTCGGGAGCCGCCATCCTCACCTATGCAACCTCGCCGCAGTCCACTGTTGGAAAAGCCGAAACTACTGGGGAGGTGCAGTAAAAGCCATGGGTGTTGTTGTCATTATTGTTGCCGCTCTGTTGTCCCTCGCCGCAGCTGGCACAATCTACAGGATTGCCAAGGGGCCCTCACTGCTTGACCGCGTGATTGCCGCCGATGTTTTGCTGGCCATCTTCGGCGCCGCACTGGCCACCGAAATGGCCATGAATCAGCACACCGACAATCTTGCCCTGTTGGTGGTGTTGACAGTGATCGGATTCATTGGCTCGGTGACGGTTGCCCGCTTCGTGGCACATAAGAAGGAGGACGGATGAACACTTTTCTCAATGTCCTGACCGCCATTGCATTGCTGCTTGGGGCCTTCATGAGCCTGGCTGCGGCCATCGGCCTGCTGCGGTTCCCTGACCTGATGAGCCGTATGCACGCGGCCACCAAGCCCCAGGTCCTGGGGCTCTTGTTGATGCTGACCGCCATTGGGCTGCAGATGCGTTCGTGGACGCTCCTGCCGATCTTGATAGTTGCCTGGCTTTTTCAGCTTCTCACCGTGCCGGTCTCGGCCCACATGGTTGGCCGTGCCGGCTACCGAACCAAGCATCGGCGCCCGGAATTGCTCAGTGTGGACGAGCTCGATCAAGTGGTGGGCGCGGCCATCCAGGACGATACCCGCAAGGAGTCCCCGCGGAAGTAGCCCCGCATCACTGAAGATTGCACGCAAAGGCCCCGTTCGGCGTCGTTCTGGGATTCAAAACCCAGGCTCGCGGAACGGGGCCTTTTGTGATGCTGCCTAGACTTCTTCGGGGTGTTTGTTGAAGCGGGCGATCGCCTTCTGCGTGGTGCGCCCCGCAATGGTCTGGATGATCGCCGCCACCACGGAGGAGACCAGTGCGAACGTCAGCGCCGAACGAAGGCTGTTCTCCAGGTTGGCACCGTCCTTGGGTGGCTTGTTCCCGGTGCTTTTCTCCCAGACGGTGTCCACGAGCTTGCTGGCAGCAAACCCGGCACCCAGGCTCACCCCGGTTCCGAGCAATTTCAAAACAATGTTCATGAAGGACTCCTAACGTGTTTGGCACGGCCCGCACAAGGCGGAAACCTAAGGCCAGCCTAGCCGGTACAGGCTGCACGGCAAACGAGACTTGCAGCAAACTGCGGCGGCTCATGACGCATGACATTAGCTCCCGGGTTGCGACGAGGGGTAAACTTAAGCCGCAATTCAAACACGACAGGGGAGCGTCATCCTAACCTTGGGATCCGGCGCTGAGAGTGCGGTTCGCCGCAGACCCTCGAACCTGCTCCGGCTAGTACCGGCGAAGGGAGTCGAGTTCTCTTCGGCTGCGCGGAAATACCGCCGCGGCCGCCCCTCCTGAAAAGGAGGAAACATGAGTAAGTCATTCGCGGGCGAATCCGCCGCGCAAGAAACACAAAAGAGCAAGAAGTCCACTTGGCGCGTGGTGGACATTGTTGTGGTCTCTGTCCTTGGCGTTGCCGTGGGCGTCATTTTCTGGCTTTGGTCTGCCGGCTACGGGGTCGTCAGCGCCCTCACCGTGGCATTCCCTCCACTGGGAGCCCTGTACGGTGGCGGCTGGCTGATCGCCGGCGTCCTTGGTGCATTGGTCATCCGCAAGCCTGGAGCTGCTCTGTACTGTGAACTCATCGCGGCCACGGTCGAGGGCCTTTTGGGCACACACTTTGGCTTCACCGTGCTGCTGTCCGGCCTGGTGCAGGGCCTTGGTGCTGAGCTGGGCTTTGCCATCTTCCGCTACCGGAAGTTCAACCTGCCCGTAGCCCTCCTTGCTGGTGCTCTGGCTGGGTTGGCCATGGGCATCAACGACAGCATTGTCTGGAACGTCGCCTGGGCCTTTGAATGGAAGGCCGTCTACGTGCTCCTTGCCATGGTTTCAGGCGCAGTCATTGCCGGCCTGATTTCCTGGCTGGCCGTGCGTGGCCTGGCCCGGACGGGCGCCCTTGCCAGCCTGCCATCACGAGGCGCCGCCACCGAACGCGCGGTGTAACTGTGGGTTCGGCGCATGCCGGTGCGCCGGTGCGCATTAGCGCCAAGGGCTGGGGCTGGCAGCATTCGGGCCGCGGCGGCCGCGCCGTGCAGGATCTCGATCTGGAGATTTCACCGGGGGAGCGGGTTCTTTTGCTGGGTCCCTCGGGCGCAGGGAAATCAACGCTACTGCACGCCTTGGCGGGTGTGCTTGGTGATGACGAGGATGCCAATGAGACGGGCGAATTGCTCATCGATGGCCGGCCTGTGGCGGAATCCCGTGGCCGGGCCGGTCTGATGCAGCAAGATCCCGACGCCCAGGTGGTGCTCTCGCGCATTGGTGACGACGTTGCGTTCGGCGCGGAGAACCTCTCCGTGCCGCGTGAGGAAATTTGGCACCGGGTGGGTGCGGCACTGGAGTCCGTGGGCTTGGATCTGCCCCTTGATCATCCGAGTTCGGCCTTGTCCGGCGGGCAGAAGCAGCGCCTTGGGCTGGCTGGCATGTTGGCCATGCGCCCGGGACTGCTGCTGCTGGATGAACCCACTGCCAATCTGGATCCGGATGGGGTTGTGGAGGTGCGCGATGCCGTGCGCCGCAGCCTGGATGAATCCGGCGCCACCCTGGTGGTTGTGGAGCATCGGGTCTCTGTGTGGCTTGAGGTGGTGGACAGGATTGTGGTCCTGGCCCCTTCCCGGATGGGTGAGCCCGGCGGTGTCCTCTTCGATGGCCCGCCAGCAACGGTCATGGCGCAAAGCCGGGAGCTGTTGGCTGCTGCCGGGATTTGGGTGCCGGGACGTGTTCCCCACGTCCGGCCCAGGGCAACTCAATCCGGAGATATGGACGACGCCGGGAATCACCTTTTGCTGACGGCGTCGGCTCTTGCCGTCTCCCGCACCAAGGGACGGCGGCGCCATCCGGTGGCACCGGTTGCCGTGGTGCCCTCCGTGGAGGTTCGTGCTGGCGAGGCGTTGAGTGTGACCGGGCCGAATGGGGCGGGCAAGTCGACGTTGGCGTTGACGTTGGCGGGTTTGCTTGCGCCGGCCGGCGGCGAATTGCTTGCGCTGCCGGAGCTGGCGCGCGGGGCGGGAGCCGCGCCCTTGAAATGGCGTGGTCGGCAGCTGATCAGCAGGATTGGCACTGTCTTTCAGGAGCCCGAACATCAATTTGTGGCCCATAGTGTCCGTGATGAGTTGTTGTTTGCGCCGAAACTTTTGGGGCACGGCGCCGACTCGGTGGATGATTTGCTGACGCGGCTGCGTCTTGACCATCTGGCTGATGCGAACCCCTTCACACTCTCCGGGGGCGAGAAAAGGAGGCTGTCCGTGGCCACCGTTTTGGCAGCCAGTCCGCAGATCTTGATTTTGGATGAGCCCACGTTTGGGCAGGACGCCAATACTTGGGCGGAGTTGGCCTCGTTGCTGACGGAACTTTTGGATGCAGGAACGGCGGTTGTCTCCGTGACACACGATGCCGCCTTCAGTGCGGCGCTGGGCGGGAAGCAACTGGAGCTCGGCGCAGCACATCGGATCTCTGATGCAGCTGTTGTGCAGGGGGTGCGACGATGAGCGTTGACATTATTGCCACACCCCGTTCCACCGCATGGCTGGCCGGGGCCAACCCGCTGGCAAAGTTGGGGGCTGGCATGGCCGTCACTTTGGTGCTGCTGATCAGTGTGGATTGGGTGTCGGCAACCGTAGCCTTGGTGCTTGAATTTGCCCTGTTGCCCTTGGCTGGTTTGAGCGCGCGGATGTTGTTGATGCGGGGCTGGCCCATCTTGATCGCAGCCGTTGTGGGAGGATACGGGACGGCGCTGTTGGCCCCCAAAACGGGCGAACTCCTGCTATCCCTGGGTCCCGTTGCCTTCACCACGGGATCCGTGGAAGCCGGCGTCGCCATCGCGCTGCGTGGCCTGGCCATCGCGTTGCCGGGAATCATTGTGCTGGCTTCAACTGACCCCACCGATTTGGCCGATGCCTTGGCGCAGAAGCTGCGCCTGCCGCACCGTTTTGTCCTGGGTGCGCTTGCCGCGATGCGTCTGGTCGGCCTCCTGGTGGCGGAATGGCAAACGCTCGGCATGGCCCGGCGTGCCCGAGGCGTGGGCGGCGAACCCGGATTCCTTCGCGGGATCAAGGCTCACCTGGGCCAGGCCATGGCGTTGCTTGTACAGGCGGTCCGGCGTGCCACGCGGCTGGCTGTCACCATGGAAGCCAAGGGTTTCGGTGCGGGGCCACGCACCTGGGCGCGGGTTTCAGCTTTTTCCCGGCAGGACCTCTGGGTGGGGGCCGGGGGCTTGGTGATTGCTGCGGTGTCGGTGAGTGCCGCCGTCGTACTGGGTACGTGGAATCCAGCGTTTGGCTAGGCTTTCGGGGTGGCAGCGGCCCGTCCATGGTGCATACAGCACCGGGGCGGGCCGTCGCTGTTTCCGGGCCGTTACCTCGCCGGTTGAAATGTGACGTGCCTCATGCTTGACACGCGTTAGGCTAGTCTGTCATGCTTCCTAACACGAGTTAGGTAGTTGCAAGGAGGCAACATGAGTGACGTATCAAGACGGGTGATGCTGGGTCTACTCGGCGCTGGCACTGTTGGCGCCGTGGGGGCGAGCTGGCCCCGGCTGACAGGAGCGGACATCCCCGGTCGGGGAACGAATTCGCTCAATGTCGCCATCCTGGGCAATGCCCAGGACGCCGAAAGCCGGGTCAACTTGGTGAAGGCCTTCTCCGCGGCCCATCCAGGCATCAAGGTCAGGATTCAGGCCATTCAGGGTGCGGACTGGGGGGACTTCTTTGCAAAGATCCTCACCATGGTCGCCGCAGGAACATCGCCGGATGTGGTCTTGGTGGCCACGGAGGGTGCCCAGCTATTCGCCGAACGCCTAGCTGAACCGCTGGACGCCTTCATCAAGCGCGACAAAACTGATGTGCAGGACTACTTCGACGACGTCCACCCGTCCCTGGTTGAGGCGTTCATGTACCAGGGGAGTCTTTTCCAGCTGCCACTGGATTTCAATAGCGCCAACATGTACATGAATACCGGAGCCTTTCAAAAAGCCGGGCTCGCACGGCCGGCGGACAACTGGACCCATGATGATTTCTACAATGCCCTGACGGCCATGAAGAAGACCGGCGGCAAGGCATTCGTCCCCTATTACTGGACCAACAGGCTCTTCGGCGGCGTGGTGCCGTGGCTCTACGCCAATGACACCAGCTTCCTCAAGGAAACCCGCAGTACGGGCGGAAATTGGTTCTGGGATTCCTTCTACGCCAATGACCCCACGCGCGGCATGCGCTCCGGTGGCTACCAATGGCTGGAACCCAATGCAGAGGATCCCCGCGTGGCGGAGAGCTTTGAATTCCTGCGCACCCTCGTCTCCGAAGGTCTTGGCACCAGCCCCGCCCAAGGCGGCGGCAACGAGCTCGTGGCGCAGTTCGCCTCCGGACTGATTGGAACAACCCCGGCGGGTGGCTATTGGGTCGAGGGTCTGCACGAGGCGGGCATGGGCGAAAACGATTTTGATGTCCAGTTCTTCCCCAAGTGGCGAACCCAGAGGCACCAGTTTGGCGCAGCGGGCTACGCCATCATGAAGACCTCCACCCGCAAGGACGAAGCCTGGGAGTGGATCAAATTCTGCGCTTCCAAGGAGGCCATGGAGCTGGCCATCCCTACCCCAAACACAACGCCGACCCGCCGGTCCATGGTGAACGAGGCCCTCTACTCGGGCAAGGGGCCAGCCCACTGGCAGGTCTTCTACGACACCCTGGACAAGTTCCCCAGCTCCGGGCCCATCCCCGCCCCGCCCCAGCAGGCCGCCGTTGAGAGCGCCTTGATCAAGAACGTCCTTGGCGCCGTAACCGGCTCCGCGGCCAATGTCCGGCCGGCCCTGTCTACACTGCAGCGGGACCTCGAACTGGCTCTGAGGAGGGTCTAATGTCAACAACGCTTAAGCAGTCCCGCGCCGAAGCCAGGGTGTTGGCTGCCCGAAACGCCAGCAAGGCCAAGGACAAGGGTGGCCGGCGCCTTGCAGCTGTCTTCCTGGCACCGACCATCATCGGCATCGCCATTTTCACCTTGGTCCCCATCGTCGCCTCGCTGACCTTGGCATTTTTCCGCTGGGACATCATCAGTGCCCCGGAATTTGTTGGGGTGAACAACTTCGTCGCCATTGGCGCGGATCCAACCGTCAGGACAGCGTTCCTTAACACCATGGGATTTGTTGTAGTTGCGGTTTCTTTGCAACTCGCTGTCTCCATTGGTCTGGCCGTGCTGGTCCAGTCCAAGATGCCGGGCTGGCTGCGTACCTTCTTCCGGTCAGCATTCTTCTTTCCGCTGGTGCTTTCGGCTTCCAGCGTGTCCATCATCATGAGCTACCTGTTCAATCAAAACTTCGGCCTGGTCAACCAGGTCATTGGATTGGTGGGGATCCCGGCCGTACCGTGGCTGACGTCGCAGGCCGGCGCCATGGTGGTCATCATCCTGGTTTACGTTTGGCAGAACTTCGGCTTCACCTTCCTGCTCATCATTGGTGGCCTCAGCTCCATCCCCACCGAAATGTATGAGGCCTCCTCCATCGACGGGGCCACCGGCTGGAAGCAGTTCAAGAACATCACGCTGCCGCTGCTCAGCCCCACCCTGCTGGTGGCAAGTGTCATGGCGATCATCTCTGCCCTGCAGATCTTCGACCAGCCCTACGTCATCACCCGCGGTGGTCCAGGGGACTCCACCCGGACAGCCGTCATGGTCATTTATGAAACAGCCTTCAAGCAGCTCGACTTTGGCCGTGCTTTTGCCATCGGCATTGTGCTGACCCTGTTAATCATGCTGGTAACTGCCATCCAATTCCGCCTCTCACGACGCTTCGTGCACTACAACTAGGAGCAGTGCCATGACTATTCACTCCTTGAAAGAAAGCACCACGGTAGGTGGACGCGAAACCACCCCTGCGCGCCGCAAGAAAATCCGCATCACCGGCCGCACAGGCGGCCGTGCCGCAATCCTCGTTGTTGCAACGTTCCTCACCCTTGGACCTGTGGTGTGGACGGTCATGACCTCCATGCGCTCGCCCACTGAATCCCTGGGTAGCGGTGGCTCCGTCTTCTCCGGTGGCCTGGACTTTAGTTCCTACGTTGACGTTTTCAAGCAGGTAAACATGTGGCTGCTGATTTGGAACTCGGTCCTTGTCACCGGCATCATCGCGGCGGGCCAGATGTTCACTGCGGCGCTCGCCGGCTACGTGTTTGCCCGCATCGACTTCAGGGGCCGCGGCATCCTGTTCAGCGTTGTGCTGGCCACCATGATGGTGCCCGCACAGGTCACGATCGTCCCGGTGTTCATGCTCATCCGTGGCATGGGGCTCTCCGATACCCTGCTGGCCCTGATCCTGCCGGCCATCCCGACGGCGTTTGGAACCTTCCTGATGCGCCAATTCTTCATTGGCCTGCCGGGCGAACTGGCCGAGGCTGCCGCGATCGACGGCGCATCACCCCTACGCACGTTCCGCTCCGTATACCTGCCGCTGGCATGGCCCGGGCTGGCCATTGTGGGCATCCTGGCCTTCAATTTCCACTGGAATGAGTTCTTCCGCCCCTTGATCATGACCATCAGCGAGGAAAACTTCACCATGCCACTGGGCTTGGTGTCGCTGCAAGGCAATATGGGCACGGGCTCGGTGTCGACAGTCCTCGCCGGTGTGGTGTTGTCCATGATCCCGGCGCTTGTCGTCTTCCTCTTTGGCCAGCGCTACCTCCGTGAGGGCCTGACGGCAGGAATCAATAAATGAGTTCCACGTCTGCACCATCAATAGTCAACCAGCTAGGAGCTTTACCTGTGAGCACCACCGACCCCGCCTTCCCGGCACTGCACGGCCGCCCGGACCAGGGCTGGATCAACGACCCCAACGGCTGTATCTACGTTGACGGAACCCATCACGTGTTCTTCCAGCTCAACCCCGACGCGCCCACCCACGGCAACATTCACTGGGGCCATGCCACCTCGACGGACTTGGTCCGTTGGACCCAGCAGCCCACCGCCCTTTTCCCGCGCATGGGGGCCGCCGACGCGGCAGGAGTCTGGTCAGGCGTCATTGCCCTTGATGGCGAGGTGCCTACCGCCTATTACACCGGCATCGCAGAAACCGAGCATAAGTCCCAAGTCATGACAGCAACTTCGAATAGGGCTTTGCTGGAATGGAAGCAAGAGCAGCACGGCATAGTGGGTATGCCGGAGGAGCCAAACATTGGCGATGTACGGGACCCTTTCCTCTTCACCTTCAACGGCAGCCAATACGCCATTCAAGGTGCCGGGTACAAAGATGGAACGCCCGTGATTCTGCTGTACCGGTGCCACACCATGACTCAGTGGGAGTACTTGGGCCCGTTGGTGACGGGCGGCGCGGGGGTCGCGGCCGAATGGGCGCCTGCGCAAATTTGGGAATGCCCGCAGCTGTTTCGCGTGGACGGGCAGTGGGTGCTCATGTTGTCCCTGTGGAACCTCGACAACCATGACCTGGACCGGGTCACTTACCTGACCGGCGAACTCAGCGAGGGAGGTGCCGGGCTGAAATTCCTACCTACAGGTGGTGGACTGATCGACGATGGCCCTGACTTTTACGCCCCTCAGGTGGTTGCCGGGACCGCAGCCGAGCCCCGAACGCTCATGTGGGGCTGGAGCTGGGAGAAGTCCCGTCCCGAGGCTGATATTCACGCCTCCGGTTGGGCCGGTGTGCTGACGTACGCGAGGGAGCTGTCATTCCGTGACGGCGCGCTGGTGTCGGCGCCGGTTGCCGAGGTTGACACCTTGCGTGCAGCGCTCATGTCTGACGGTGCTGAAACCTTTACCGTGCCTGTTCAAACTCGAGCCTTTGAGGTGCTGGCTGCCGGTGTGGCCGAGCTGGTGCTGGTGGACGGCGGCAGCGAACGTGTCGTCGCAAGCATCACGGCTGGACGCATTCTCGTTGATGGCTCGCTTATTGAGATCTTTGCTGCCGATGGCACGGCACGCACAATTCGCGCCTACCCCACGGCTACCTCGCGCTTTGAAGTCCGCGGGGAAGCCGTGGTCAACGCACTGGCCCTTTAGTGGGAGCCGCCTGAAGGTGCCGCCACCGAGCCGCGCATCACCACGGGGCAGGGAATGAGGATGGTTCCGCCAGGCTGATTCGCTGCCCCGTGGTCCAGCTCCGCCAACAACAGCTCAATGGCCTTCTCGCCCATTTCACGGTGGGGCAGTGCCACCGTGGTCAGTCCGGGAACCACAGTCCTGGCAAGCGGCTCGTCATCGTCATAGCCCACAATGCTCACATCCTGCGGGACCCGCAACCCCAACTGTCCGCAGGCCATCATGAAGCCCACGGCGACCCTGTCATTTGCGCACACAACCCCGGTGGGCCGGTCAAGCTTTGGCGAGCGGCCGCCGTCGTCCGTTAAGAGGCGCATGGCCGCGGCATATCCATCGTTGATCTCCCAGCCGGTTTCCATGGCCTCAATGGAGGGCAGCCCTGCCTTGGCAATTGCGGCGTCAAGGCCTTGGGTGCGGCGTTCCGTGGCCACCAACTCGGGTCCGCCGGAGAGGTAGGCAATGGAGGTGTGCCCGGCGTCGAGCAGGATTTGGGCGGCGCGGCGGCCGCCGCCAATCTCGTCAGGAATGATGGAGAGCTGGGCGCCAGCCGGGTCAAAACTATTAACCAGCAGCGCCGGAATGCCCTTCATGGCGGGGCGGGGGTGATGCGGGCGCAGACTCTCCGCGGCGAACATCATGGCATCAACCTGGCGGTTGATAAGGGTGCCAAAGGCCTTGTCCTCGCGGGCGTCGTTGCGCTGGGTGTCGATGGCAAACAAAAGGTATCCGGCATCGAACGCGGCACTGCTGGCGCCTTGCAGGAGCTTGCCGGCGAAAGGCCCGCCGGCGATGGCATCGGTCACCACGCCGATGGTGTGGGTGCGCTGGCTTTGCAGTGAGCGTGCCACGGCATTTGGAGTGTAATTGAGCTCCTTGGCGGCGGCCAGGATGAGCAGCTGCTTCTCCTTGGCAATATTTCCATCGGCGCGGCCGTTCAGGACAAAGCTCACGGCGCTGCGAGAAACCCCCGCGCGGTCGGCGACGTCCTGAGAAGTGGCCTTACGTGCCATGGTGCCTCCTAAATCGTGTGAGGTCAGCCTATCGCCTGCAGGCGGTGCTGGCCGCAAGCTCCAGGGCATGGCGCTTTGGGCGTGGTTCACGCTGCAGCCTCGGGTCCGGGGTACCGTTAAGTGGCACCTCGGTGTTTAGCGCATTTTGGCCACCGAATTTATCGCATGTGGCGATTATTTATTCACGGATTCCGCAAGGACTGTCCGAAAGGTCATATCATCCCTTGCAAATATGCATCTCGTGATATAAAAGAATTATGACTCAAGTAGCTGCAGAAACCGTTGGCGTACTCGTGCGAGATGCGCGCAATGAAAAAGGTTGGACCCAGGGCGAACTGGCAACCCACTTGGGGACGAGTCAGAGTGCCGTTGCCCGAATGGAACTGGGCAAGCAAAATCTTAGCCTGAAGATGATCCAGCGCATGGAATCCCTGTTGGAAGCCAACCTGTTCAGCGTTGGAGCCGTCAGCAAGAACACCGTCACTCACCTGCGCGTGCATGGTGGCCGTGAACTTTCCGGCAGTGTCGAGGTAAATTCCAGCAAGAATGCCGGTGTGGCCTTGCTCTGCGCCAGCCTGCTGAACCGTGGCACCACCACCTTGCGCCGGTTGGCCCGGATCGAAGAGGTCAACCGCATTGTGGAGCTGCTGACCTCGATCGGTGTCGAGTGCACCTGGCTCGAGGACAACGATCTGCAGATCCGCCGCCCCGCCGTGTTGGATCTGGCCGCCATGGACATTGCGGCCGCCAAGCGCACCCGCAGTGTCATCATGTTGCTGGGTCCCCTCCTGGACGAGGAAGACACGTACCGCATTCCTTACGCCGGTGGCTGTGACCTGGGTACCCGCACGGTAGAGCCGCACATGCAGGCCCTGCGCGAGTTTGGCCTCAACGTCAACGCTCACGACGGTTTCTACCAGGTACAGGCTCCTGTCAGCGATACCGAAGACCGCACCTTTGTGCTCACCGAACGCGGCGACACCGTCACTGAAAATGCCATCATGGCCGCCGCTCACCGCGAAGGCACCACTGTCATCCGCAACGCAAGCCCCAATTACATGGTTCAGGACCTCTGCTTCTACTTGCAGGGCCTGGGTGTCACGGTGGAAGGCGTAGGTTCCACCACGCTGACCATCAAGGGCAAGTCCCGGATTGATGTGGACATCGAGTACGCGCCGTCCGAGGACCCCATCGAGGCCATGAGCCTGATTACCGCCGGCATCGTGACCAAGTCCGAGGTGACTGTCAAGCGTGTCCCCATCGAGTTCATGGAAATTGAACTCAAGGTCCTGGAGCAGATGGGATTCCGTTACCTCAAGACGGCCGAGTACATGGCCCGCAACGGCAAAACTCGGCTCGTGGACATCACCACGCTGCCGTCTGAGTTGAAGGCTGCGCCGGATAAGATTCACTCCATGCCGTTCCCGGGCCTGAACATCGACAACCTGCCCTTCTTCGCCGTGATCGCCTCCTGTGCCGAAGGCACCACCTTGATTCACGACTGGGTCTACGAGGGTCGCGCCATTTACCTGACGGAGCTGAACCGCCTCGGCGCCGGCGTCCGCCTCTTGGATCCGCACCGCATCGACATCACGGGCCCCGCCGCCTGGCGTGCCGCCGAAATTGGCTGCCCGCCCGCCCTTCGTCCGGCCGCGTGTATCCTGCTGGCCATGCTGGCTGCCAAGGGCACCAGCGAGCTGCGCAACATCTACGTCATCGAGCGCGGTTACGAAGACTTGGCCGAGCGCCTCAACACCGTTGGCGCCGAGATCGAGTACTTCCAGGACTAACTGCAACAAGCACGACAACGGCCGGTCACCTTCCAAGGGGAAGGTGACCGGCCGTTGTCGTGCTCCGGAACAAACCAAACGCCGGCGGCGTGCCAATCCGCCGGCGGCGTGTGTAATTTCACCCGCCCCGCGGGTTTGGCACGCCGCCGGCCTCGCTATTGCTGCTGTGTCGCGCCCCTAGATGGCAGCCAGTGCGGCAGCGAGGTCCTGCTTGAGGTCGTCCAGGTCCTCCAGACCCACGGACAGGCGAAGGAAACCGTCGGTGAGCCCAATGGCCGCACGGCCTTCCGGTCCCATGGCGCGGTGCGTGGTGGTGGCCGGGTGAGTAATGAGCGACTTCGCATCTCCTAGGTTGTTGGAGATATCGATGATCTGCAAGGCATTCAGCAGCGCAAAAGCCGCATCCTTGGTGGTTCCGCCAGCAGGCTCGGCCAGTTCGAAGGTCAGCACGGTTCCGCCGGCCTTCATCTGCTGCTTGGCCAGTTCATATTGCGGGTGCGATGGCAGATGCGGGTACAGGACGCGGCCGATCTGCGGCTGTTTCTCGAGAAATTCACCCAAGGCCAACGCGTTGTTGCACGAATGAGTCACACGCAGGTTCATGGTTTCCAGACCCTTGGTCAGCACCCAGGCGTTGAACGCGGACAGCGCGGGCCCCGTGTGGCGCATGAGGTTCTTGACCGGCCCGTCGATGAACTCCTTGCTGCCCAGGATGGCGCCACCCAAGACCCGCCCCTGCCCGTCAATGTGCTTGGTCCCGGAGTAGACAATGATGTCCGCGCCGAAGTCACCGCACCGCTGCAGGAGCGGCGTGGCGAAGACGTTGTCGGCAACCACCTGTGCGCCGGCGGCATGGGCCAGATCGCAGACGGCCTTAATATCAACAATTTCCTGCATCGGGTTTGACGGCGATTCAAAGAACACAGCCGTGGTGGGAACGGACAATGCCTCGCGCCACTGATCAAGATCAGGCCCGTCCACAAATACCGTCTCCACGCCCCAGCGCGGCAACAACTCGTTCAGGATGACAAAGCAGGAACCAAAGAGTGAGCGTGAGGCAACCACCCGGTCTCCAGCCGCCAGCAACGCACCCAACGCTGTGAAGACTGCGGACATGCCAGAGGCCGTGGCGAAGCAGGCCTCCTTCCCCTCCAACAGACGCAGCCGTTCCTGGAAGGTTGCCACGGACGGGTTGCCGTAGCGGGAATAGACAAAGCGGTCCACCTCGCCCGTGAACGCCTGCTCGGCGGCCTCGGCCGATTCGTACACAAACCCGGAGTTCAGGAACAGTGCCTCGGAGGTTTCCTGGAAGTTGCTGCGGTCAAGCCCGCCGCGCACGGCCGCCGTGTCCGGCGCCCAGGTGGCTGCATGCTCGTTAAAGTTACTCAATTGCGTATCCTTGGCTTTCGCTGGTGGTGCAGTATGTCCGTCAAAAAGTGCGTAGCGGCTAGCGCCAGGGCAGCTTCCGGTTCTTCCAGCCGTTGACCACCCTGTCGCCGTAGCGGTCAGGTTCGCCCTCAAAGCCTTCCAAAACGTTGTACGCCGTGTACCCGGCCGCCGTTGCGGCCGTCGCCGCGGCAATGGAGCGTGCGCCCGAACGGCACAGCACCACCAGTGATTTCTCGGTAGGCACTGCTTGAAGCAGCTCGGCCAGGAACTGTGGATTGTTGCTGCCGTTGGCCAGATTCCATTGGATGAAGACCGGCTCCGTGTTCAGCGCAGACGTGTCCGGAACGCCAATGTGGGTCCATTCCCCCTCCGTGCGAACATCAACCAACACGGCTCCTGCCGCTATGTGATCCCATGCTGTGGCCGGGGCCAGATCGCCGGCGTAGCTCACGCGATTCCCTCGCCGTCGAATTCCAGATCGGCGTCGAGCTCGTCCAGGGCGTTGGCGACGGCCACGTCGCTGCTGGCCACGGCGTGAGGGAGGATGACGGCCTGGGCGCAGATCACGGTGCCGCCGTTGGCGGTCACGGCGGGCCCACCGTGCAGCACATAACCCTCGGCCAGTGCGGCGGAGATGCGCTCACAAAAACTTCGGTCGTCGGGGCCGGTGATCAGGCGGTAAGCCAGTGGGGATTCGTCCGTGGACATGGTGTCTCCTCGTTGCACGTGGCTGGCATGTGCAAGCGGAGCTGGCCGCGGCGCTTAAGGGGCAGATCTGGCGCTGCTGAAGGGTTCACGCTTGCAAATATCAGCCGTTGTTAGCTGGGTTTGCCGAGTATTCACCTGAGGCACCCCGCCGGGAAGAGGGTTGCCGGCCAGCAAGTCAGGGCTTGATACTGGCACTCATTACTCCCCTCGAAAATAACACACGCGGCATCAGTGCTGCCCGGAACTATGCGTGTGTGGCGCAACATGACGATCCGCGCAAAAGTGGTGGCGCTACGCCGGTACAGTGCGGGCGGCTGGCATTATGGAGCTATGACACTCAGCCGCGCCTTCGCCGCAGTCCGTTTTATCTTCGGTGCCGTGACCCTGATTGCCGTGGGAACCCAGCTCGGCATCCACCTCGGCGAGGGCTACAGCATTGTGAACTTCTTCAGCTATTTCACGAACCTCTCCAATATTTTCGCCGCCGTAGTGCTGCTCGTGGAGTCCGTGCTGACATGGCGCGGCAAGGAGGGCGGCCCTGCCTGGGCGTTGCTGCGCTGCATCTCAGTGGTGTGCATGGCGCTGGTGGGTATTGTCTTCAACACCCTGCTGCGCGACGTGGACCTGGGATCACTGCTGCCGTGGATCAACACGTGGCTTCACTATGTGATGCCGGTTGCCGTGGTGGCAGACTGGCTCATCCAGCCGCCACGCCACAGTATCCCGCTCAAACGTGTGGGAGTGGCGGCACTGTTCCCGCTGGCTTACCTGGCGTACTCCCTGATCCGCGGGGCGGCCATCAACTGGTACGCCTACCCGTTCATCAATCCGGCCAACGGCGGCTATGGCACGGTGGCGGTGACGTGCGTGCTCATTGCAGTTGGATTTGTTGCCATGACTCTGCTCATCATGTTCCTGGGCAACAAGCTACGCCCACTCGTGCCTAAAGTGTTGTTGCCAGTATCGCGCTGAGCTCTTCGCTGAGCCGTTCCCGGATGGCGGCCGTGCCAATTTCGGCACCGTCGATCGTGTTCACCGGGGCCAGCAGCCGCAGGCTGGAAATCAGCCAGACCGCGTCAGCGTCGAGCAGGTCAGCGGGCGTCACAGGACCATAGCCGAGTTCCCACCCAGCTTCCTTGGCGGCCGCGAACAGCGCGCCTTGGGTGGTGCCGGGCAAAATGCCCGTGTCCAGGTGCGGCGTGATGAGCCTTTTCACAGGGACGCCCGAGTCATCGGAGATATGCGCCAACAGAACGGACGACGTCGGCCCCTCCAACACGAGCGAGTCACCACTGGTGAAGATCACGTCGTCTGCGCCCTGCTCATGTGCGTGGCGCAGCGCGGCCATGTTCACGGCGTAGGAAAGGGTCTTGGCACCCAGCAGCAGCCACGGTGCGCGGATGGCAATATCGCTGTCGTAGCCGCGTTCGAGCAAAATAACATCCAAGCCCTTGGCCCGCTGTTCGGCCAATGCCGGGGAGATGGCCGAAACCTGAACCCATGCCGTGGGTGTGTTGCCACCCTCGGGCCCGCGGGTGGCAATGAGCTTGACGACGCACTGCTTTTCGCCGTTGACTGCTGCGCCGGAATGCTGGCCTTCGGCAGCACCAAAAGCGGCAACCGCCGTCTCAATTGCCGCCTGCCACACATCCGCAGGCGGGATGGTGAGGTCCATGGTCCTGGCCGATCCGGCCAGGCGTTGAAGGTGAGCCTGGATTTTTCGCGGCACGCCATTGACGGCAAGCATGGATTCAAAGATCCCGTCGCCCCGCGTGACGCCCTGGTCCGTGGCCAAAATGGCGGGGGAGGAGGCGTCGACCAAACGGCCTGCGGGGTGGGCGGGGTCAAGGAAAACCAAAACTGTCATGCGATAGAGCTTAGCGGCCCGCCAGCAGTTGCTTGCCAAAAGTGAAGGCCCGCACCAGCCCCACGATTCCCAAAACGATCAGCATGATGGCCGTCATGAGCAGTAGCCACGCGGCAGTCCATCCGGGAACTGCCAAGACCACGACGCCGGCAATGACGCTGACTGCACCGAAGACGATGGCCCACAGGCGGGTGGAGCCCTTGCCGGCCTCAGCCATGGCGATGACGCCCTCGATGATCCAGCCGATGCCGATCATGATGACCGTGAAGATCAACAGGGCCTCACCGGTTGCGGCCGAGTTACGCAGGGCGATGATGCCGGCCACCAGGATGAACAGGCCAAGCAGCACGTCCAGAATGCGCATGCCTGCTGAGAGGCTGTGGCTAAAAATTCCCACGGCAACCTTCACGGCGCCCGTGATGAGGAAGTTGATGCCAAGGAACACGGCGACAACTGCCAAGGTTTTGGTGGGCCACAGCAAAAGGACCACGCCAAGTCCCAGAGCGGCAATGCCGCTCACGGCAAATGCTATGCGCAACCCCTTAACGGCTTGTTGGGTGAGCTTGTGAGGATCGAGGGCAAATGTGTCGATGGTGACTTCGGGAGTACTCATTTATGAATGTCCTTCGGATCTGCGGGTGAATTAATGCCCAGACTAACCGGTTAATGCCGTCCGGTGCGGTGTATGACAGGCGGTCTGGGGAACCCCAATGACGCGTGGAATGCCGATAGGCTGTTCTCAATTGCGGTTTCCAGCTACGAGTTGGCATCGCGCCGGTAAAAATAGGGGGACGACCGGATGTTCTGGACGGCATTTAGCCTGCCAACGGGCAGCGCCTGGCTTTCGGTGCTTCTCTTGATCGTGGATTTGGGCATCCGCATCGCTGTATTGGGCATCATCCCCGGAAACCGGCGTCCCACCACGGCCATGGCGTGGCTCTTGTGCATCTTCTTCCTGCCCTATGTTGGCCTGGTCCTGTTCTTGATGTTTGGAAACTTCCGGCTCTCACGACGACGGCGGGAATCACAGGACGCCGTCAACCAACGGGTGGTGGAAGGGACCCGCGGGATCGCGGACCTGGTTCCTGAGTATGCAGGCCCGGCCTGGGTGAAATCCGCCATTGAGCTGAACCGCAACCTGGGTTCCTTCCCCGCCTTGGGGGCCAATAGCGTCCAGCTGATCCAGGGCTACCAGGAGTCACTGGACGCCATGGCCGATGAAGTCAGCCGTGCCGAATACTTCGTCAATGCCGAGTTCTACATTATGAGCTCCGATGGTTGTACAGACCGGCTCTTCACCGAGCTCGAAGCTGCTGCCGAGCGTGGTGTGCGTGTGCGCGTGCTCTTCGACCACATCGGCTCGATCAGGGTTCCCGGCTACCGGGGAATGATCCGCAGACTCAAGGCCAGCAAGATCCAGTGGCGCCGCATGCTGCCGCTGCTGCCCGTCAAAGGCCAGTGGCGCAGACCCGACCTTCGGAACCACAGGAAAATCCTGGTGGTAGATGGGAGGGTGGCCTTCACCGGATCCCAGAACATCATCGAACCCTCGTACCGGAAGAAGAAGAACCAAGAGATTGGCCGGAAATGGGTCGAGCTCATGTCTCGGCTTGAGGGGCCCATTGTTGGAACGCTCAACATCATGTTTGCCACCGATTGGTCCGCCGAGACCGAAGAGAACCTGGAAGACCAGCTGGCAACCTACCACTGGGATTCATTTGCAGGCGCATCCCTGTGCCAAGTGGTGCCCAGCGGCCCGGGATTCGTCACAGAAAACAACCTTCGCCTTTTCAACACCCTGCTCTACTCGGCCGAAGAGTGCATCACGATCTCCAGCCCCTACTTTGTGCCGGACGATTCCCTGCTCTACGCCATCACCACGGCCGCCCAACGAGGAGTTGTAGTCGAGCTCTTCGTCTCAGAGGCAGGCGACCAGTTCCTGGTCCACCACGCCCAACGCTCCTACTATGAAGCGCTGCTCAAAGCCGGTGTCCGGATCTACCTGTACCCCAAGCCGTTCGTCCTGCACGCCAAGCACTTCACCGTGGATTCCGATGTGGCCGTGATCGGCTCCTCCAACATGGACATGCGCAGCTTCTCACTCAACCTTGAAGTCACAGTCATGATGATCGACCGCGAAGTGGTTGAACAGATGCACGCCGTGGAGGACCACTACCGGGCCGTCTCACGCGAACTGAAACTCGACGAATGGGTCAACCGGCCCGTCCTTGCACGCTACGTGGACAATGTGGCACGCCTGACGGCCACGCTGCAGTAGCGGTGGTCGGGTGGCAGCTGAATCCGGCATTCCCTCGGTCGCTATCCGACGCGTCGGCCGCGGGCGGCCTTTGGCGTCTCCTTTACGCGACCTACGGGAACACCGGATTCGGCTGCCTTCGAGCGGAGTAGGCGGCGGAGCCGGCATTTTTTGTAGGCGACGTAAAGGAGACCCGCAGGCCGCCCGCGGCCGAGGAGTCGGATAGTCGCCGGAAAAATGGCGGGCCGCCGCCGATTACAGCGGGAAGTCGGAGCCTAGGGTGGAGAGGACTCCGTAGGCCTTGGCTTGAATTTCCTGCCACTCCGCCTCGTCCTCGGAGTCGGCCGTGATGGCGCCGCCGATTCCCAGGGAAAGGTGGGTGCCGCCGTCGTGCTTGTCCTGGAGGACCAGCGTGCGGATCACTACGGAGAGATCCGTGGCCGCATTGAGTGAGAAGTAGCCGATCGCGCCCGAATAGATGCCGCGCGGGCCTGCTTCGAGGGTGTCGAGGATGGCCATGGTGCTGATCTTCGGGGCTCCCGTCATGGACCCGGCTGGGAATGCGGCGGCCACGGCTTGCGCGCGGGAGCTGCCCGGCGCCAGCTGCGCCTCGATGGTGCTGACCATCTGATGCACCGTGGCGTAACTTTCGATTGCGCATAGTCGCGGAACCGTGAGTGATTCCGGCAGGGCAAAGTGGGAGAGATCGTTACGCAGCAGGTCAACGATCATCACATTTTCCGCCCGATCCTTCAGCGAGCTGGCAAGATCAGCCTTGAGCGCGGCATCAACCCCGGGATCAGTATCGCGGCGCCGCGTGCCCTTGATGGGTTCGGCACGCATGCGCCCGTCCGCATCGATGCGCAGGAAACGTTCGGGCGAGGTACTGCAAACACTCAACGAGGACACCCTTAGGAACGCGGCGAACGGTGCCGGATTCCGCTTCCGCAGGGCTCGGTACGCAACCCACGGATCCACAGGTTCAGTCGTGTGCGCCTCGAGCTGCGTGGTCAGGCAAATCTCGTAGCTGTTGCCGTCATGAATTTCGGCTTGCGACGCGGCGATCATGTCCTTGTAGCGGCGTTCTCCGTCCCACGCGGTGAAATGCGGTGCCGCGCCATGAATGCTCGACGCCGGATGGCCGGCGGTGCTGGCCAATTCCCCTTGAGTTGCGGCGTGGGCCGTGCGGACTGCCGTGCGGAAGTCTTCGGCTTCAAGGCGTGAACCCGGCTGGTGCGGGCCACTGAGGGTCAGGGCGTAGAGACAGTTTTCCTGATGGTCCATGACCACGGCGCGGCCGGCAAAAAGCAGCGCGGCATCGGGAATGGTGCTCTCCTCGGTTCGAGCTGAGCCGCCGGTTTCGGCCTTCAGCTCGTAGCCCAGATAGCCCAGCCAGCCTAGGGTGAAATCCCCGGGGTAGTGTTGTGGCGCCCGCACGGCTTTGCGGCCCCACACCGAATCGAGCCACCGGAAGAACGGCCCGCGAATGCGGGCGGTCACCTGACCGGAACACACCGTGGTCAGGCCGCGGCTGTGGCGTGCAAGCTGGCCGAAACCACCGGAGTTATCGGCCATGATGGAGAACCTTGATCGAGCCGCCGCTTCCTTGGTTGCTGCAGCCGTGCCATCGCCTGCCATGGAGCTGTCCAGCCAAACCGCGTTTTCAGCCTGCCCGTAGAGTGCGTGGAAGAGGTCCTCGGCAGGTGGCAGACCATCAAGGCGGATGGCCGAGAACTCCAGTCCGCGGCGCCTGGCCAGCTCCGGGCCAAGCACATGTTCCATGGCGGGAAGTTGCGTCAGGGCATCCAGCACGGACTCCGGCGCGTTGGCCACGCCGTGGGTTCCGTCCACCAAGATGTCTGCGTGCTCTGCCGAGGCCAAGCCGGCCAACAGCTGTTCTTCCTGCTCCGCCCACGCGTCCCAGAACGGTGCGTATGTTTCGCCATCCCGGGCCAGGGCGCGCGCCTTGCGGGCCTGGCTGGGGGTGTCCACCCAAATCACGGCGTCCAGAAAATCGGCAGCACGCCCATGTGAGGAGCCAACACCCTCCACAAGCACCACCGGGGCAACAGCGGTGGTGCGGGCGGCGCCGTCGTTCGCGGCCTCCCAATCCCACGCTGTCCACGTGGCGGCAAGGCCCTCGCGCAGCGGCTGCAGCACGGAGTCGATGTAGCGCTCCACGCCGCCGGCCAAACCATCCCAACCCGGGTAAATGTCCTCAAGGTGAAACAGGGAAACCGCACGATGCCGGCGCAGCAAGGCCGCCAACTCTACCGCAATGGTGGTCTTTCCGGCGCCTGAACGGCCGTCCACGGCGATGATGACGGGACGATCAGCCACGCGCGGTGCCGTTGGCCGTGGAGTGCGCCAAGATGCCCGGAATGGCGGCGGCGATCAGCTTCCAGCTGGCCTCAAAATCTTTTGAGTCGCCGTACCAAGGATCGTAAATGCCCTGCTGGGCAGTGGCCACATGAGCCATGGCGGGATCGAAGGACCGCAACATGCGCACCTTGGCGGCCGACGCCGGGTCAGGGGCAAGGGCGATCAAGGCATCGAAGTGGTCCGTGTCCAGTGCCAAGATCAGATCACGCTCGGCAAACCACGCCGGCTGGAATTTACGCGCGGCGTGGTCGCCAGCGGCAACACCGTGACGAGCCAGAACGGCCTTGGCCCGTGGGTCGATCGGTTTCCCCGCCTCCCATGAAGTGGTTCCCGCAGAGTCCACCTCAACCTCAAGGCCGGATTCGGCAGCAGCGTCCGCCAGCATGAATTCAGCCATGGGGGAGCGGCAGATATTGCCGGTGCAAACGGTCATGATCCGGTAGGGATTGCTCATGGGGGTCATTCTATCCGCGGCGGCAAAAGACGCTACGCCAACGCCAGCAGAATACCCACGGCGATGAAGAGGATGCCGAAGACGCGGTTCAAGATCAGCTGGCCGCGCTCACTGGCCGTGACGTTTTTGAGCTGCTTGGCGCCGGCGGCGAAAATGAACCACATGACGATGATGTCAATGACAACAACTGTGGCTGTCAGGATGACGTATTGCGGCAGCAGCGGCTCATTGGGGCGGATGAACTGCGGCATGAACGCCAAGAAGAATACGATCGCCTTGGGATTGAGCAGGTTAACCCACAGCCCGCGCCGGAACATCGAGAAGCCGGACTCAACAGGGGCAGGCGAGTCCCCGGCGTCGACCTTCTCAGCCTTGGCAAGCAGCTTCCGGACACCCAAATACACCAGATAAGCGGCGCCCACGTAGCGGATCATCATGAACAGGAAGGGTGAATTGGACACAATGATGCCCACACCCGCCGCCACGATGACCACATGGACAACCAGCGCCAGTTGCTGGCCCAGGATGCCCCAAATGGACCGGCGGAAGCCCGAAGAGAGCGCGTTGGACATGGTGTTGATGGCGCCTGCGCCGGGAGTCAGGCTAATCATGGCGCCGGCACCCGCGAGGGCAAGCCACAGTGAGAATTGCACCCGCCTAGTTTACGGGCGTGCACATGCCAATAGCCGCATAGGCGGACAAAGCATGTTTGTGCAGGGCGGTGTCAGGCGCGGGCGACAATCTCCCCATTGGGCATCAGGAACCAACCGTCTTTGGCGGCGCCCCATGCCCGCCAACCCGCAGAGATCCTGGTCAGTGTAGCCGCGTCTGCAAAACCGTAGGCCACGGCTTGTTCGGCAAATGCCGAGCCCACGGTTCGGTCCGCCCAGACGGCGGCCAACCAGGCCCGTTGTTCCTCCGTGGCATACAACCAGTTGGCGCTCGACGGCGTGACGTCGCTGAATCCTGCGGCCTGGGCCCAGTGGAGCAAGCGTCGCCCGGCGTCGGGTTCCGCCTGGTTGTGCCGCGCCACCTGCTGATACAGCGCCATCCACTCCTCGAGTTCCGGCAGCTGCGGGTACCAGGACATGCCATGAAAATCGGCGTCGCGGACGGCCACGATGCCACCCGGTTTCGCGACGCGGCGCATTTCACGCAACGCCTCCACCGGATCCGTCAGGTGCTGCAACACCTGGTGTGCGTGCACCACATCAAAGCTGTCATCGGAGAAGTCCAGGTTGTAGACATCGCCGGTCTCAAAGCTGAGGTTGTGCAGGTGGCGCTCTCTGGCCAGCACTGTTGCCGCGGCCACCACCTCGGGTGCACGGTCCAACCCCAGGACCTCGCCGGGAGCAACCAGCTGGGCGAAATCGGCCGTTATGGTGCCGGGACCCGAACCCACGTCCAGCACCTTGAGCCCATGACTGAGGTGCGGAATCAGATATGCCGCGGAATTTACGGCCGTGCGTGAGGCGTGCGACCGCAGCACGCTCTCGTGGTGTCCGTGTGTGTAGACGTCGCCTTGTTCTTGACCCGTTTGATCGCTCATGCATGGAGCGTACGCCCGTCGGAGCGGCAGCGGCCAGAGTTTCTTGGAGAGTGGACGGCCGTCATCCACGCGTCCGTCCCCAACACACCTCCGCGGGAGGTGACGCGGGGCACTGAAACCTGCCATCCGGCGTCGATCTTGTTCGCCCAACGTGAAAGTTGAGTCAACTACGCTCAACTTCATTTGACAACAAAACGAGCCTGAGTAAAGTTGAGTGCAGAACGCTCAATACCGCTGGTTGAGCGACCCGACCACCATCCCGGTGACGGACAAGTTCACGCAGCGGCTCATGAAAGGAACCACTTATGTCACGTGCCGTAGGTATTGACCTCGGAACCACCAACTCTGTTGTATCCGTCTTGGAAGGTGGCGAGCCCACCGTTATCGCCAACGCCGAAGGTGGCCGCACCACCCCCTCGATCGTTGCCTTCTCCAAGTCCGGCGAAGTACTGGTCGGCGAAATCGCCAAGCGCCAGGCCGTCAACAACATCGACCGCACCATCGCTTCCGTCAAGCGCCACATGGGCACCGACTGGAACGTCGACATCGACGGCAAGAAGTACACGGCTCAGGAAATCTCCGCACGTATCTTGATGAAGCTCAAGAACGACGCCGAAGCATACTTGGGTGAGAAGGTCACCGACGCTGTTATCACCGTCCCGGCCTACTTCAACGATGCTGAGCGCCAGGCCACGAAGGAAGCTGGCGAAATTGCAGGCTTGAAGGTGCTGCGCATTGTCAACGAGCCCACCGCGGCTGCTTTGGCTTACGGCTTGGAAAAGGGCAAGGAAGACGAGCTCATCCTGGTATTCGACCTCGGTGGCGGAACGTTTGACGTTTCCCTGCTCGAAGTTGGCAAGGACGAAGACGAGTTCTCCACCATTCAGGTTCGCTCCACCGCCGGTGACAACCGCCTCGGCGGCGACGACTGGGACCAGCGCGTTGTTGACTACCTGCTGAACCAGCTCAAGGTCAAGGGAATCGACCTGTCCAAGGACAAGATCGCCCTGCAGCGTCTGAAGGAAGCTGCTGAGCAGGCCAAGAAGGAACTCTCCTCGGCCTCCAGCACCAGCGTTTCCCTGCAGTACCTCTCCGTGACCGCTGACGGTCCGGTTCACTTGGACGAGCAGCTGACCCGCGCCAAGTTCCAGGAACTGACCTCCGATCTGCTCGAGCGCACCAAGAAGCCGTTCACGGACGTCATCAAGGAAGCCGGCATCAAGGTTTCGGACATCGATCACATTGTGCTCGTCGGCGGATCCACCCGCATGCCCGCCGTTTCCGAACTGGTCAAGGAATTGGCTGGCGGCCAGGAGCCCAACAAGGGTGTCAACCCGGATGAGGTTGTGGCCGTTGGTGCCGCACTGCAGGCTGGCGTTTTGAAGGGCGAGCGCAAGGACGTTCTGCTCATCGATGTCACCCCGCTGTCCTTGGGTATTGAAACCAAGGGTGGTGTCATGACGCACCTGATCGAGCGCAACACGGCCATCCCCACGAAGCGTAGCGAGACCTTCACCACCGCTGATGACAACCAGCCGTCAGTGGCCATCCAGGTCTTCCAGGGCGAGCGTCAGTTCACCCGTGACAACAAGCCGCTGGGCACGTTCGAGCTGACAGGCATTGCGCCTGCTCCTCGCGGCGTCCCGCAGGTTGAGGTCACCTTCGACATCGATGCCAACGGCATTGTGCACGTGTCCGCCAAGGACAAGGGCACAGGTGTTGAGCAGTCCATGACCATCACCGGTGGTTCCTCGCTCTCCAAGGAAGACATCGAGCGCATGGTTCGCGATGCTGAAGAGCACGCTTCCGAGGACAAGGCCCGCCGCGAGGCAGCAGATCTGCGCAACAGCGCCGAGCAGCTGCACTACTCGGTGGACAAGGTTCTGGTCGACAACGATGACAAGCTTTCCGACGAGGTCAAGAACCCCGTCAAGGAAGATGTCACAGCGCTCAAGACCGCTCTTGCCGGCGATGACGACGACGCCGTGAAGGTTGCCTTCGAGAAGCTGCAGGCTTCACAGTCCACGTTGGGTGAGGCCATCTACGCCGCAGCCCAGGCTGAGGGTGCAACGGCCGACGCCGGAGCTTCCGAGGGTGCCGACGCTTCCGCTGCCGACGAGGACATCGTTGACGCTGAAGTTGTCGACGAAGACGCAGACGAGAAGAAGTAAGCATGTCTGAGTCCGTAAACCCCGAAGAGGGCAAGCCGGTGGATCCAGTGGATCCGGCGGCCGAGCCTGCCGAGACCAATGGTGATGCACTCTCCCAGGCCGAGGAAATTCTCAACGGTGTTGAGGTTCCGGCCGACGAGTCAGTCGCTCAAGGTGTTGAGGTCGATGAGGCCGCCGAGTTGAAGAATGACCTTCTTCGCTTGCAGGCCGAGTACGTCAACTACCGCAAGCGTGTTGAACGGGACCGGGCAGTAGCCGGGCAGATGGCCGTCATTGGCGTCCTGAACTCGCTGCTTCCCGTCCTGGACGGCATTGATGCTGGGCGTACCCATGGCGACATTGTCGATGGCCCGTTCGCGGCAATTGCAACCAAGCTGGAAGCAGCCTTGGCCACCTATGGACTGGAAAAGATCGACGCCACAGGCGTTCCTTTCGATCCGACCGTGCACGAGGCGCTCATCCAGCAGCCTTCGGCAGAGGTGGAGATTGACACCGTCAGCCAGGTGCTGCGCAATGGTTACAAGTCCGGTGAGCGTATTCTGCGCGCCGCACAGGTAATCGTGGCCGTACCGGAGTAACAAGTCCTTGGGTCGGGCGCCCGGAACTGGGTGCCCGACCCTTAGCATCACCCACAAACTTTGGAAAGGAGACGTCTTGGCAAGTCAGGACTGGGCAGAAAAAGACTTCTATAAGATTCTTGGGGTATCCAAGGATGCTACCGAAGCCGATATCAAAAAGGCCTACCGAAAGCTGGCCCGCAAGTACCACCCGGATACAAACTCCGGTGATGCGCAGGCGGAAAAGACCTTCAAAGACGTCTCCGAAGCGTATTCCGTGCTCTCCAGCAAGGAAGATCGCGAACAGTATGACGCCATCCGCGCCATGGGTGGCGGTGCCCGCTTCAGTGCAGGAGGCACCGGACACAATGGCGGCGGTGGCTTTGAGGACGTCTTCGGCGACCTCTTCGGAGGTGGCCGCAGCACGCCCCGTGGCAACCCCGGTTTTAGCGGTTCAGGCCTCCCGCCGGAATTTGCCGATTTGTTCGGCGGCGGAGGTGGCGGCGGAGGCGGTTTTGGCGGCTTCCAGCCCCAACCCACCAAGGGTGCAGACCGTAGCGCCAGTACCACCATTTCCTTCGGCGGCTCCATCAACGGAACCAAGATTGCGCTGCGCGAGCCCAACGGCGACGTCATCGATGTTCGCATTCCCGCAGGCATCAAGGACGGGCAGAAGGTCCGCGTCAAGGGCAAGGGCCAGCCCGGCGCTGCAGGCCCCGGCGATCTGATGGTTACGGTCAAGGTCAAGCCGCACGACTTCTTTGTCCGCGACGGCGACAACATCCGCGTCCACGTACCAGTCTCCTTCCCTGAGGCAGCCCTCGGCGCGGATATCAGCGTCCCCACGCTGGCCGGCGATACTGTGCGCCTCCGCGTGCCTGCCGGAACGCCGTCGGGCCGTACCTTGCGCGTCAAGGGTGCTGGTGTGAAGACGAAGAAGGGCGACGGCGATCTGCTGGTCACGATCGACGTGGCTGTTCCGCAAAAGCTCAGTCAAGAAGCCGAAGAAGCCGTTCGTGCCTTTGCGGCAGCTACGGCAGACGGCAACCCCCGCGCTGCGCTGGCGGACAAAGCTAAGTTGTAGGCGCCATGATCGTCGATCCCTACTCACCGATTTTCGTGATCTCCGTGGCGGCCGAACTGGCCGACATGCATCCTCAAACCCTGCGCCAGTACGACAGGCTGGGGATTGTGAAACCCAGCCGGGCACCCGGACGATCGCGGCGGTACTCGCAGCATGACGTCAGCATGCTCCGAGAAGTTCAGCGCCTCTCGCAGGAAGGCGTTTCACTTGAAGGTATTCGACGCATCATGGAGCTTCAGAACCAGGTCGATGCACTGCGATCAAAGGTCATGGAACTCAGTGAACAGCTTGAAGCCGTAACGGCAGAAATGGAATCGCGGCCGCCACGCACCAACAGCCGCGTGTTCGCGGCGGGCCTGATGGGCGGGGACATTGTGGCCCTTGCCCGGGGCCAGCGCCCGCGCCCGCGCAGCCAGGCCATGGTGGTCTGGCGACCAAAAGCCATATCGCCCAAAAAGAAATAACGTCCAAGAGGCGGCCCGATAAAAATATCGGGCCGCCTCTTGTCTGCCCGGGACATTCACATTATTGAGGCTCTCCCGCAGAAGCGGTCCTCCAGCACTGCACTGGCGAAGGGGTGTGGGCTTGAACGGCCGCATCCCTTCGCCAGTGCTGCAGGGGCCAGCTGATCTACTTGTTGTTGCCGTGCCCCTGGCCGTTATCATGACCGTTGCCGTTGCCGTTGCCGTTGCCGTTGTTGTTGTGGGGGTTGTTGCCCTGGCCGGGGGTCTTGATGCCCGCGGCGTCATCCTGTGCCTTGATCACTGCCTTGGTCCAAGCGAAGTTGGTGGGCGAGATGGTGTTCTCGTTCCAGGCCTTGCCATCGCGGTCAATTGCATAGACGAAGGCTCCACCCTTCTGGCCGCCCGTTGGCTGCCACAGCGCGTAGTCGCGTGCCCGGCTGGTGGAGAAGGCCTCTTCGCTGAAGGGGCCTGCGGCATCGTTCCAGTTGGTGCGGTCCTGCTCCTCGGGGAAGGAGAAACCAATCAAGAACTGGCAAGAGTTGATCTTGTCGGCGAAGGTGCTCCAGGTGTTCTGCATGCCGGTGATGTTGCGACCGTAAGCCTGCAGCAGTACGTAGGAGAAGTTGTGCGAGACGGCCGAGAACAGCGGCGTCGACCCGGTCTGGTTGGTGTCAAAGATAAACAATTTGTCGGTGCCGGACTTAGGGCCGATTAGCTTGCCCAGAGCGTTGAAGATGCCGATCGAACGGGTGAGACCGTCGCCCTGCGGGTACGACTCGACATCGACGTCAATGCCATCGATCCCGTAGGGAGTGACATAGGTATCCATGATCCACTGGGCATACGCGGCGTAGGCCTCGTCATTGAGCGCCACATCGGCCTTGGCGAACTGGTCGATCCACAGCGTGTAAACAACGCGTGTTCCCTGTTTGTGCAGCTTCGGAACGTAGTGCTTCCCCAGGGTTTCCCAGTAATCCGTGTCCTTGGTGGCGCCGGCGTCAAACACCATGGCCACGTCGACACCCTTGGGAATCTGGTCCATCGAGATGACGTTCTTGTCAGGCAGGTTGGAGTTGGCACTCTCCGGCACGGTGGTGTCCCGCCACGTGCGGTAGTAGGCCATCATGAGCGGATCGCTCTGGCAGTGGGCCATGCTGCCCACTGATGTGGAGGGTGCGGCGTCTTTGGCGAAAGCTGGCGTCAGCATCCCGGCGCTCGTTAGTGCGGATATTGCGACGATGGCGGCTGAGCCGATGAGGCGGCGTTTAGTGAACATGACTTCCCTGTCGTGTTGTAGTACCGAGTGGTGCGGGTGCAGTATCGCTTTACTAAAGCGATATAGCGATGGTAGTTGGCGACCTTCGATATGCCAAGGGTCACATGGAAAATGAGAGCGAACATGACGGACCTCCGGGCCGGCTGGCTCGGCCCTGTGTCGGTAACGGCAGGAATAGGTGTCGATTTAGCATGGTGCAGGATTGGGCTGTCCAGCTCGGCGCAGGCGTATTTTGTTCGCCTCATGGAACATTCAACTAAAACGATTGACTAGATCGTCCGCTAACGATAGCTTTGACTCAGAATCTCGGGTGCTGCGAAGTCCTTCGATGTTGCGCAGTTCATGAACGAGGACATTTTGACGGAGTGCGGGCTCGGGCGGGAACCTCAGATACCTTCACGCTAAATGTGGTCCGGGGCGGTTCGCTGCCCCAGACTTGACCATCTGCGGCGTCGGATATTGTGGTGTCGGGTGCAGTTGTAGTATCCGCGTTGGCGTACTTATTGTTTTTCTCCAAGACCGGAGAAAGCCGGTTTATGGAGCATGAGGCTGAAATTACCTCAGCAGATGAGGATCAACAGATGCCTAAAGCAAAGCGCGTGACCATCACGGACATTGCAAGGTTGGCCGGAGTGTCACCTGGCGCGGTTTCTTTCGCCCTGAATGGTCGGCCCGGTGTCAGCGAAGAGACTCGCCGCCGCGTCCTTAGTATCGCGCAGGAGCATCAGTGGGTGCCCAGTTCCGCTGCTCGCGCCCTGGTTGGGTCGCGGGCCGGTGTGATCGGCTTTGCCGTGAACCGCTCGGCCAGCACACTCGGCACGGAGGCGTTCTTCACCGACCTCATCGCCGGCGTGCAGTCCGCTCTGGCTGAGTACCGCATCGCGATGCAGATGGTGCTGGTCAGCTCCATCGAGGAGGAAGTGGCTACTTACCGCCACTGGAGCAGCTCCAACCAGGTGGACGGAGTCATCGTGATCGACCCGCGCGATGACGATCCCCGGCTCGCGGCCCTGCAAGAGATGTCTCTACCGGCGGTGGTTATTGGCAGCCATACCTCCGATCCCGGACACCCTGCCACGATTTGGCTCGATGACAGCCAGGTTGCACACACGCTTTTCGACTACTTAGCCGCACTCGGACACCGCTCGATCGCTTTCGTCTCCGGTCCGGCAGAGTTCCAGCACACGCGGATGCGCATAGAGGTCCTTGCCGCCTTGAGTGAGCGTGGCGTCAGTGGTGAGGTGATCGCGACGGACTTCTCTCCAGCGGCGGCAGCAGCGACCATGCGCCGTCTTCTCAGCCGCGCGGAGCGACCAAGCGCGGTCGTTTTTGACAATGACATGATGGCCATTGCCGGCCTCCGCGTTGCCCAGGAGATGCGCCTGTCTGTGCCGGCGGACCTCTCCATCGCTTCCTTTGACGATTCAGTAGTCGCCGGGCTGGTTCGCCCCTCGATTACCTGCATCACCCGTGACACCTTCGGCCTTGGCTCGGATGCGGCGGACTTCCTCCGGGAGCAAATCGACGCTGGGGAGGTGCTGCCGGATCGGATGGGCGCACTGCCACAGCTCACAGTTCGTGAGAGCACGGCAGCGCCGAGCTGATATTCCGCGAACAGTGGGGCGAGGCGGTGCTCCGCGACGCCCCACTGAGCGGGTCGGACCCTTTGTCAGGCGGGGACGATGGTGTTCTGGGAGGAGTACTCCAACCCGCGGGTTACGGCGGGCCGGAGTAGTTCTGTGATGCCGCGTGCGGCGAGGGCCTCGGGCTTTTCGGCATCCAGGGAGGTGACGAAGGCCGGGTTGGCGCCGGCGGTGCAGGCGTCCACCCATGCCTGGAAGATCGAGCCGCCGGGGCTCATGGCGCCTCGACTGATCGGCGTTTCATTTTCGTCAATCTCTATGACGATGCCCAGCGTGCGCGCCGGATGCGCTTGCCGCTCGCGCAGTTCGGGGATGAGTTCGGCGAAGCGGCGGCCGATCGGCTTGATGTTGCTGTCCTGATCGACGAGTCCGAGTGTGTACTCGAGTTCGGGGAAGTCGGCGAGCTTCCGGCTGACGTCGTGCGAACACCACCAAGTCACGCCCCACAGGTTCTCTGTCTGTGCGGCGGAACGCAGCGTGGCCTCCAGAAACCCTGGTGTCTCTTCCAAGGTGAGGCAGTTGGACGGCGCCCCAACCTCCTGTAGCCAGATGGCGCGCTCCGGGTCTGTGGCGAATGCTCGAGCAAGTTCAATCATGTACTCTGCGTGACGGTCTGAGGCGATGGAGCGGCCGCCATAGCGTTGTGCGGTGCCGTTGAAGATCCAGGAGTGCACGGTGCTCATGGCGCCCAGGCGCGAGGCGTGCACCGGGGTGAATCCGTGCCCGTCCATGTACCAGGCGGCGTCATACTCGCTGTGCACATGCTCCTGGTTCGGCGCGGATGCCTGGGCGGCGTCCAGCAGGGTGGTGATCCAGTTCGCGGCCTGGTCTGGGGTCACAGGCCACGGTGAGGGGTGGTTCGCCGCCGAGAACTGGTTGGTCTCGTTGCCCAGCGTGAAGCCAAGGAAATTCTTCGCCCCGCCGATCCGCTCGCCCAAGCGGGTTACCAGTTCCACCTGGCCGCTGAGGGCCTCCGGGTGGGTGAACATGTTCTTGTTGTGCCAGGTTTGCAGCCAGGAGGGGACAAAATCGAAGCTCGAGAGGTGTCCCTGAATGACGTCGACGCTGGCATCCATGCCAAACTCGGCGGCTACGTCCACCATGGCGCGGACATCGTCAAGGGCCTTTTCCCTGATCAGTGTGCGGTTCGGCTGCAGCAGTGTCCAGAGCGGGAAGAGTCGCACATGGTCCAGGCCGATCTCGGCCAGCCCCGCGAAGTCGCGACGCACCTCGTCAAGATCCAGCTCCATCCATGCGTGCATCCAGTCGGTTTTTGGCGTGTAGTTGGCGCCGAAGCGCAAGGGGGTGGTGAGGCGAGTCATCGTGTTCCTTCCAGGGAATCGTTGCCGAGCGAGTCTCATTCAGTACTAGACGAGCCGGAGTTCGGTGTGGCATGCTATGTTCACTATATCGTTTTAGTAATGAATTGTGATAGCCGCCTCTGGCAGAGCCGCGGCACCTGGACCACTTCGAAGGGGAACCGTCCATGAAGATTCGTAACATTCTCGCAACAGGCATCGCGGTGGCAACCGTGCTGGCTCTCAGTGCCTGCACGGGCGGCACAGCCGCACCAGCTGGTGACGCTGCCGGGGACGGCAAGATCGGTGGTGAGATCACTTTCCAGACCTGGTCATTGAAAAACGACAAGTTCACGCCGTACTTTGAAGGAGTCGTTGATGCCTTTGAGAAGGCAAACCCCGGCACCACCGTCAAGTGGATCGACCAGCCCGCTGACGGGTATGAGGACAAGATCCTGCAGCAGGCCGGGTCTGGAGAACTTCCCGACGTCCTGAACCTTCCCCCGGAATACGGCTACTCGCTGGCCTCGGCAGGGCAGCTGCTCGATCTGTCCAAGTCCTCAAAGGTGTTGGGCGACTATGTGGAGGGTGGCGTGGACGCCTACACCTACGACGGGGTCGACGGATCCTTTGGCTTCCCTTGGTACCTGGGCACCGAACTGAACTACTGGAACAAGGCACTGCTCACCAAGGGTGGCGTCGACAAGACACCCACAAACGTGGATGAGATGCTCGACGCGGCTGGGAAGCTCGCCGGTGCCGGCATCCAGTCCATCTCCGACGTTCCCAGCCCGAAGTCCCTGCAGAGCCTGGTCTCGGACGGCGGCGACACCCAGGACGTCTACGTCGACGGCAAGTTCGTATTCAACACCCCGGCGGCCGTGGCAGTCATCGAACGCTACGCGGAGCTGTACAAGCTTGGCGCCGTCTCGCCGGAGGCCCTCCAGGGCGCCGGCACCCTGAACTCCAATATCACCAACTTCAACAAGGGAACCGTCGCCTGGGCCACCGCCGGACCCAATTACATCGACAAGGACATTGCCGTGAACGCGCCCAAGCTCCTGCCCGATGTTGACGTCACCAACGGCTTCGGCAACCCGCCGCTGTTTGTGCAGGGCATCAGCGTGTCCGGCAAGTCGAAGAACGAAGCCACGGCGCTGGCTTTCGCTGAGTTCCTCACCAACACGGAGAACCAGATCGACTTCGTCAAGCTCGCCGTCGGCTTCTTCCCCGGAACCATCGAGGCCAACAAGGACGTCTCGGTGTTTGCGGAGAGTGCCAAGAACGACATGCAGAAGACGGCGAACGAGCTGGCAGCGTCGCAGATGAGCGACGCGCGCATGTTGGGCGCGCCCCAGTTCACGGAAGCCATGAACAACTACGCCCAGCAGCAGATCGCACTCGCGGTCAAGGGTGAGATCTCGGCCGAGGAAGCACTCACGAAGTCAGTGACCTATGCAGAGCAGAACGTCGTCGACTAATAGTCGGCAACGGACGAAGGGGCAATAGATAACCATGAGACGACAGAACTGGTACACACCATATTTGCTCGTAGCGCCGGGCGTGATCTGGGTGTTTGTGTTCGCCCTGTGGCCGTTCCTGAACACGATTGTCCTCGCGTTCACGGATGCACGCCCACTTCGTCCCGCAGCGTTTGTGGGGCTGGCAAACTTTCAGAAAATGTTCGAGGATGAGCGGTTCAGCTACGCGCTGACTACCTCGATTGTGTATGTGATCGTCTGCGTTCCGCTGCTGACATTCCTGCCCCTGCTCCTCGCGCTCCTGGTGAACAGCAAGGTGCCGGCAATCGGATTCTTCCGCACCACCTTCTATTTCCCTGTGATTGCATCGGCGGTAGTGGTCGCGATTGTCTGGGAGTTCCTGTTCTCGGGAAGCGGCACCGTCAATTCGGCCCTGAGCTACTTCGGGCTTGCCGACCGTCCCATCGAGTTCCTCTCGGACCGGTGGCTGCTGATCGGGTGTGCAATCGGGCTGACGGTGTGGAAGGGGGTGGGCTACTACATGGTGGTCTACCTTGCCGCCCTCGGCAATGTCGGGCGAGAGCAGCATGAGGCTGCCGCGATGGACGGTGCCGGACGCTGGCGCCGCTTCTGGGCGGTGACGGTTCCTGGAGTGCGCGGGCCGATGATGCTTGTTTCGGTCCTGGTCTGCGTGGGCGCCATGCGGGTTTTCACCGAGCTCTATGTACTCTCCCACGGATCGGGGGGACCTGGTGGCCAGGCAATGAGCATGGTCATGATGATCCAGGAAATGGGCAAGGGCCTCAACGGGCAGGTTGGGTACGCCTCAGCCATCTCGCTGGTCCTGTTCCTGCTGACGCTCGTGCCCCTGTCGATCGTCGCCGTCGTCAACAATGGCGAAACCATCAGGGACGCCCTGGCCAGCCGGCGAGCAGCCAGGCTCGCCAAGCGGACCCCGGCCCCCACCTCGGTGGTTGGTGCCGCGGTGCCCGAAGTTGCAGTTGAGGACTTGAAGGAGCTTGTGCGATGACCATCAAGACGTCCAAACATGACATGAAGATTCCCCGCGAGAAGGCGTACCGCGCACGCGGCTCGGCAGACATCATGAAACCGTCACTGGGTGGTCTCATTGGCAAGTACGGGCTCCTGCTCGGCGTGCTCGTGATCATGGTGTTCCCGTTCCTGTGGCAGCTGTCGACATCGCTGAAGGGTGCCGGCGAGAACATCTACGACTTTCCGCCGTCGCTCATTCCTGCGGAGCCCACCCTGGCCAACTACGGTGAGGTTTTCCGCACCATCCCCGTGCTCGACTACGCGTGGCATTCCCTGATCATCGGCGTGGGAACAGTTATTACCAACGTCGTGTTTGCGACTCTCGGTGGCTACGCACTGGGGACGATGAAGTTCCGCTTCAAGTGGGTCATTCTGGCCATCTTCTTCTCAACCTTGCTGCTGCCCGGCGAGGTAACGTTGACCAGCCAGTACCTGACCATCAAATCGCTCGGACTCGCCAATACCCTGTGGGGCGTGTTCCTGCCAGGTGCAATCGCTGCGATCAATGTGCTTTTGATGATGGCGGCCTGCCGGATGATCCATCCGGACACGCTGGATGCGGCGACCATCGACGGCGCAAACACCATGCAGCGGCTGCGCCATATTGTATGGCCGAACATTCGCGGCATGGTCTCTGTTGTGGCGCTGTTCTCCTTCATTGGTGCATGGGATGACTTCCTTTGGCCGCTCGTGGTGCTCTCCGACCCTGCGAACTACACGCTCACGGTGGGGATGCAGTACCTCAACTCAAACTTCGCCGCCAATCCGCGAGTCATCGCGGCAGGGACAATGATCGCACTTATCCCGATCATTTTGCTGTTCGCAGCGCTGCAGAAGCATTTCTTCCGCGGCGTGGAAGAAGGTGGAGTCAAGGGCTGATGGGGCTTCGGTTCCCCTGGCCCGTCACTTGGTTTCGCCGGCGGGTGTCGATTCCGCCAGACATTGTTTTAGACTCTTTTACTAGAGCGTTTTAGTAACTTTCAAGCCCCGGGAGAATCATCCATGCATGACGACACAGCACTCACGATCGGACGCGTTAAACGCGTACTCGAGGAGCGCATCCGCCCTGCCGTCCACTCGGCATCAGTGCCCTTGACGATCGAGTGCCACGAACTGCCAGGCGAGCCGATCACCCCTGTCGAGGGCCTCGCGCTCGAATACACACCTGCGCGGGTGGGTGACGACTGGGGCCCAGCGTGGGGAACCACGTGGTTCCGCCTCACCGGGGCGGTTCCGGCAGAATGGGCCGGGCGCCGCGTTGAGGCCTTGATAGACCTCGGCTTCGACGTCAACATGACCGGATTCCAGTGCGAGGCGCTTGCCTACCGGCCCGATGGCACCCCGGTGAAGAGCCTCAACCCGCGCAACCAGTGGCTGCCCATCGCCGACGCCGCCGAGGGTGAGGAGCTGGTGGAATTCTTCCTGGAGGCCGCAGCCAATCCCGTGCTGCTTGACTACCACCCCTTCCTCCCCACACAGGAGGGTGACATCCTCACCTCCTCAAAGGACAAGCTGTACCGTGCGCGCCGGATGGACCTGGCCGTCTTCGAGCCCGAGGTCTTTGAACTTGCCCTGGACCTCGAGGTGCTCTTTGAGCTGCAGGCCGAGCTTCCCGCCACGGCGCCGCGACGCATGCGCATTCTGCAGGCCCTCGACAACGCCCTCGATGAGCTTGACCTGCAGCGCATTGTGGAGACTGCAGGGGACGCCCGCGCCCAGCTTGTCGAGGTGCTCGCCTCCCCGGCCGACGCCAGCGCCCACCGCATCTCGGCCATCGGCCACGCCCACATCGACTCGGCCTGGTTGTGGCCGCTGCGCGAGACGGTCCGCAAGGTGGCCCGAACATCGTCGTCGATGGTTGCACTCCTGGATGAGCAGCCTGAATTCCAGTACGGCATGTCCAGTGCTCAGCAGTATGCGTGGCTCAAGGAGCACCGCCCCGAAGTGTTTGAGCGCGTCAAGGCAGCCGTCGCCGAGGGCCGCTTCCTGCCGCTGGGTGGCATGTGGGTTGAATCCGACACAGTCATGCCCACCGGGGAGTCGCTGGTGCGCCAGTTCTCCCACGGTCAGCGGTTCTTCGAGCGCGAATTCGGAATCCGGTCCAAGGGCGTCTGGCTTCCCGACAGTTTCGGTTACTCCCCGGCACTGCCCCAGCTGATGCGTCGAGCCGGCTTTGAATGGTTCTTCACGCAGAAGATCTCCTGGAACCAGCAAAACGTCTTCCCGCACCACACCTTCCTGTGGGAGGGCATCGACGGTTCGCAGATGTTCACGCACTTCCCGCCCATGGACACGTACAACTCGCAGCTTTCGGGCATGGAGGTGGCCAAGGCGTCCCGACAGTTCAAGGAAAACCGCGTGGCCACCAGGTCCATTGCCCCGGTTGGCTGGGGCGACGGCGGCGGCGGCACCACACGCGAAATGGTTGGCCGTGCCGCGCGCATGAACGACCTTGAGGGCAGCGCCAGGGTCGAATGGGAGCACCCGGACACGTTCTTCGACGCGGCCAAGGCCGAGCTTCCGAATCCCGCCGTCTGGGTGGGGGAGCTGTACCTGGAACTGCACCGCGGCACGCTCACCAGCCAGCACGGCACCAAGTCGCGCCACCGCTGGGCCGAGCACGCACTGGTTGAGGCAGAGCTGTGGGCCACCACGGATGCTGTGCGCAACGGTGCCGCCTATCCGCAGGAGGAACTGGATGAGCTCTGGCAGCAGGTCCTGCTGCATGAGTTCCACGATATTCTGCCCGGCACCTCCATCGCGTGGGTCCATCGTGAAGCTGTCAGCGTCCTGGAGGACGTCATCGCACGGGCACGGGCCATCTCGGATGGTGCACGCCGGTCGCTCGCGGGCGAGGGCGACCGGGAACTCGTGTTCTCACCGGTCTCGGTGGCGGGCCCGGCACCCCTCGGTGCCACAGCGCCCGCAGCATCGACCGATCAGGTCTCGCTGGACACCTCTGGTGACCACCTCGTCCTGGAGAACGGGCTGGTCACGGTGCGCATCTCGAACGAGGGTCTCATTGTCTCCGCCGTCGATCGAAGCACCGGACGCGAGGCTGTGGCCGAGGGTCAGGCCGCGAATCTCCTGCAGCTGCACCAGGACTTTCCCAACATGTGGGATGCCTGGGACATCGACCGTTACTATCGCAACCGGGTCACCGACCTGCGCGAAGTCACCGGCATCCGCTCACGTCTGGTTGAGGGCACGGCCGAGGTGGTCATCGAGCGTGCATTCTCCCAATCGACGGTCACACAGACACTCACGTTGGCCCCGGGGGAGCGAACCCTGCGCATCGTCAACGACATTGACTGGCAGGAGACGGAAAAACTGCTCAAGCTGGCATTCCCGCTGGACGTGCAGGCCTCTCATACCGAGGCCGAAACACAGTTTGGCTTCCAGTCCCGGGTGACGCACACGAACACCAGCTGGGAGGCTGCGAAATTTGAGACGTCGATGCACCGGTTCGTGTTGGTGCGTGAAAATGATTTCGGTGTGGCTCTCGTCAATGACTCCATCTACGGATATGACACCACACGGGACGTCGACGGCGACTCGGTCACCACCACCGTGCGGCTGTCGCTGCTTCGTGCGCCACGCTTCCCCGATCCGGACAGCGATCACGGCCGGCACGTGATTAGCACAGGAATGGTCATCGGGGCGGGGCCGGCAGAGGCCACTCGTGCGGGCATCGAACTCAATACGCCCCCAACAACTGTGCGTGGCGGGCAGGATGTCGCCCCATTGTTCACACTCGAGGGTGAAGGCATCATTGTCTCGGGCGTGAAACTGGCCGACGACGGCTCAGGCGATGTCATTGTGCGCGTCTATGAATCCCTCGGCCGTCGCACCACAGGCACCATCACGGCGGACTTCGAGCACCGTGAGCTGCGCGAGGCAACGCTCATTGAGGATCCGCTTGAGGACGCTCGCATCGGTGGCGAGCTGTTCCTGCGACCCTTCGAGGTCCGCACTTTGAGGGCAGTGCGCTAGCCGCAACCCTGCCGGTGTGGGCCAAAGCAAACGGCGACCGCTCAGCGAAAGTGCTGAGCGGTCGCCGTTTTCTGCAGATTCTGTGCCCAGGCGAGGCCCTTAGTCGCGGAAGAGGCCGGCCAGGTCCGTGGCCGTCAACGCGCCGCTGGACAAGGAGTCCCCGCTCATCACATCGGAGAACAGCTGGGACTTCTTGGCCTTGAGCGCCATGACCTTTTCCTCGATGGTGTCCTTGGCAACGAGGCGGTAAACCATCACGTTCTTCTTCTGGCCAATGCGGTGGGTACGGTCCACTGCCTGTGCCTCCGAGGCCGGGTTCCACCAGGGGTCAAGGATGAATACGTAGTCTGCCTCCGTCAGGTTGAGGCCGAATCCACCGGCCTTGAGGCTGATGAGGAACAGCGGCGAATCACCATTCTTGAACTCATCCACCACGGCGGCCCTGTTGCGTGTGCCACCGTCAAGGTACTGGAAGTCGATGCCCTCGGCGACGAGGCGATCGCGCACCTTGCCCAAGAATCCAGTGAACTGGCTGAATATCAGTGCACGGTGGCCTTCCTTGACCACATCCTCGAGCTGTTCAAACAACACGTCCAACTTCGATGAGCGCACCCCGGCCTGGCCCTCATCCACCAGCGAAACATCAAGGCTCAGCTGGCGCAGCAGGGTCAGGGACTGGAAGATCGTGAAGCGGTTCTTGTTCACGTCCTCCAGCAGACCCAAAATCTTGGCACGCTCGCGTTGCAGATGAGTTTGGTAGATCTTTTGGTGGCGCGGATTCAGCTCAACTTCGAGCACCTGTTCCTGCTTGGCAGGAAGGTCCGCAATAACCTGTTCCTTGGTGCGCCGCAGCATGAGTGGCTTGACCCTGGCCCGCAGCTTGGCCAACAGCTCGGAGTCCGCGTTCTTTTCAATGGGGCGCTGGTAGAACTCGGCAAAACGCTTGGGGCTGGGGAACAAGCCGGGAGCCACAATGGACAACAAGGCCCACAGCTCCATGAGGTTGTTTTCCATGGGGGTACCCGTGACAGCCAGTTTGAAGGGGGCCTTCAACTTCCGGGCACACTGATAAGCCTTCGACTGGTGGTTCTTGACGAACTGCGCCTCATCGAGGATCAGCCCGGCAAAGGGCTGCATCCCGTATTCAGCAAAATCGATGCGGAACAGTGCGTACGAGGTAATGACGATGTCCGCTCCGCCAAAGAACTTCGCGGAATTCAGCCCACTCTTGGCGAACGTCTCGGAAACCGTGACAACCTTCAGCCCGGGAGCGAACTTAATGCTTTCACTGGCCCAGTTGCCCACCACGGACGTGGGAGCAACCACGAGGAACGGCCTGTTGCCAGACCCCGAGCCGTGGCCAACGCTGTCACCGGTGCCTGCTTCGGCAGCGGCGTCGGTTCCCACTCCTGCCGCCGCATCTGCCTTGACCTGACACATCAAGGCGAGAGTCTGGACGGTTTTACCCAAGCCCATGTCGTCAGCAAGGACGCCGCCAAGGCCAAGGCTGTACAAGAAGTGCAGCCAGTTAAAACCATCCAACTGGTAAGGGCGCAGGGTTGCATCCAACCCGACGGGTGCCGCAAGCGGAACGGGAGGTCCGCCGTCGAGCAGTCCGGAAATTGTGTTGCGCCAGGCCTGCGCCTGCTCGTCAACGATGCCCAGCTGTGCCAGCTCGTCCCACAGGCCGGCCTGAAAGCGGCTGATCCGCAGCTCGCCGTCCTTGTTGTCATTGAGGCTGCGGGCTTCATCGATCAAGGCGCGCAGCTGGTGCAGTTCGGGGCGATCCAAGGAGAAGTAGGCGCCACTGGGCAGCAACATGCGCGAGTTGCCGGCGGCCAGCGCGGAGAATACAGCGGCGAAGGAGACATACTGGCCCTCGAGCGTGATCACGATGCCCAGGTCAAACCAGTCACGCTCATCGGTGGCCTTGGTGGAGATGGTCACAATGGGAGCCTCGGTGACCTCGCGGTAACTGGCGATGTCACCCGAGGTGTCAACCTCCACGCCGGGCAGCTTCTGCAACCTCGGCAGCACGGTCTCGGTGAACGTGAGGGTGTCCAGGCCGCTCAGCGCCGCGGTTCCTGCCAGCGAGGGCTCGCCCCAGGCGTGGTTCGCCGCGACACCCATGTCAGTGATGTCTTCCCACGGCTGGCCAACACTGGCGATCAACCGCGCCTCGGCACCTGTGTCACGCACGGCGTGCTCGCCCAGCTCGGGCCACAGCGGCAATGACGTCACCCGGCTGCCAGCAGGGTAATGCCACTCCCAGTGCAGTCGCACCGTGTGATCGGTTCCGTACGCCGCCAATAGCGACAAAGTGGGCTCAACGTAGGCCGGCAGTTCCACCGAATGATCCGCCGAAACCACCTGGGCGGCCTGCTTGAGCTGCGGATAAAACTGGGTCAGGAACTTATCGCGCGCCTGCTCCGGCACGTGAACCCGTTCCTTGCGGAGGGCAAAATCGAGCATTTGCGTCGAGGCGTCGGCCGGCAAGGGTGCCAGGGTGATGTTTCCACGCACGACGGCGTTGCTGCCTGGGGCGGCGGTGGCCCCGGACGCTGCGGTTTCGGCCTGATCAGAGAAAAACAGCCCGTTGACGGGGTTGCCAACACGGCCCACGATCCCCGCGGTGACGGGCACGCCGTCGATCTCGATTAGCGGCCCAACATCAAGGCCACCATCTTCACCCTGCGTGACATCGAGTTGCAACATGGCGTTTTGGTCAACAACCCGGACCGGATCTCCGCTGCCTGACTGGATCAGGGCAACACCATTTTTGTGAGCGCCATGAAGCAGTTGCCAGAGGTTGCGCCCGGCAAAGTCGTTGAGCGAGAGCCAAGAGCCGGTATTGCCATGGTTGAACTGGCGGGGGCTGTGAGACGAAAGAAATTCGCTGAGCCATTCCAGCTGCGTGCGATCGTGCGCGCCACCGTACGTCAGGTAGCCCAAAGTGGCCCAGCTGACGCCGGTCTTGACCCATTTTCCGCGCGTTCCCATGACCACGGGGCGCACGTTCAGTACCGGCTCCGAGGGGACGGTGCTGCCGCGGCCACGGTATGAGAAACGCGGCGGGGGTACATGAAGTTCAAATTGCAGACCCAAAGCAGGGGTGTCGGCGCTGGGGGCGAAAGCGGCCGGCGGCAGCAGGGCGGAGAGCGCGGCCTCCCATGAATCAACGGGTTCGTCCGTTGTTGTTTTTGCCGGAGCAGCAGTTGCGGACTTGCCGTCCTTGGCCTTTGCCAGCAGCGTTTCAAGGAACGTTGGTTCACGAGGGGCCTCTTCGGGGACAAAGAAGTCGGTGAACGCGGGGTCGCTTTCGGCCGCAGCGATCAGGGCCACCACGTGTTTGCAGTTCTGCCGCACAGGGCAGTTGCAGATGCCCACGCGGCAGGCGATGACGCCGTCGTGCTCGCGGACAAGCTTCGACGTGGACCGGTAGACCTGGCTGCCGGTCACTTTGCCGGAGAGTAAACCGGTGGCCGGTTCCAGCGTTATTTCGCTGACCCTGCCCTCGTCGGCGTACACGCGGCCGGCGGCAATGGAATTGTCGGTGAACTCGGCGATTCGCGTCAGCAAACGAGAACCCGCGGAGGAGTGCGTCACGGAACTTTTCCACCTGTCGGTTGAGGGCGGCTCAAGATTGCGAACCACATCTATCAATCTTAGGCGGCTTTGGGCATCACTTTCATCTTTTAGAGTCGTTGAGATGCCCCAACAGGCCAATGGCGGCGCCATTGCTCGCGAAATTAGCTATTGGCGGCGTAGGCGCGTAAGAGAATTTCGGCCAAACTTGCATCAACATCGCCCACCTCACGCAGCCGGACCTTGCGTTGGAACGGGTCGCCGGCCCTGACCTTGACGATCTCGAGGCGGCCGGCGGCAGGATCATCCAGGCGCAGGAAAATATCCACCGCGGATTTACTCACCGGCGTGACCTGCGCGAATTTCCGCCGCGGAGTGGTGAGCGAAAAATAGGTTTTCCGCAGTTGAATCTGGGTGTTCGCGGTTCCGTCTTCGGCCCACGCCAACGTCAGCGCAATCACGGCGTCGGCTATGGGCCGTAGCGCCGGACGGTCGGCATACTGCCCATCCAGCAGCTCCACGGCATCCTTCAAGAAAAAATCTGGATACCCGTACAACTCCCACATGATCGGGTTTTGGGCATAGCCGGACACCCCGTTCTCGACCAACCAGCGGCGGGTGTCAGCTTCAGAAGCACTGGCCTGGGCCCGCGCCTCGGCCAGCCACCACGCCACATCATGGCCGGTCCGGCGCAGCAACAACCCCCTGTTGTGCTCCAGCATTTCCTGCCACGTTTTGAACTGTGGCTCGCCGGGCATGGCGTTTAGTTCCGGCGGAAGGACAAATCGAAGATGACCCGGCCGGCTTTGTGCGCCTTGTTTTCGAAGCTAGTCAGGATGCGCCCGTCAAAGCGGGGGGCCCAACCTCCCACCTCATCGGGTTCGTCGCTTTGTTCGCAGTCCACTCCGCTGAGCCGCGCCGCGGTGAGGGGGCTCTCGGAACCGGTGTGTTCGCCGTCGTGCACGTTGGTGAACTCCTCCGCCGCCGCGCCAACTTCGAGCATCTGCTCGGCATAGGAGGACCAGTCGGTGGCGAGGCGCCAGGTTCCGCCGGGGGCAAGGACGCGGGCCACGAGGGGGGCGAAGTTGTCGTTCACCATGCGGCGCTTGTTGTGCTTGGTCTTGTGCCAGGGGTCCGGGAAGAATACCCAGACTTCGCTCACCGAACCTGTCGGCAGCATGGTCCTCAAGACCTCGGGTGCGTTCGCCTGAACCACGCGGACGTTGCTGATCTTGTTGGCGACGAGCTTCTGGATGGTTTGGGCCAGGCCGGGCGTGTAAACCTCGACGGCGAGGAAGTCCTTGTCAGGATTCTCCTTGGCCGCGTGCACAATGGCATCACCCAGGCCGGAGCCGATTTCGACGACGAGCGGGGCCGTGCGGCCGAACTCCTCTGCGGCGTCAAAGGCGTACTCCGGGTGGACGGAGGTGTCGGCGATATGGCGGGGGATATCCACGGCTAGGTAAGCGGAGTGATCGTCCCAGGCTTTCTGGCGCTTGCCCTGCAGCCGCGTGCCGCGGCGCACGAATGACACTGTCTGCCTGCGGTACGTGCCCTCGGCGGCCTGGGTTCCCGGCGTGATCGGGCGGGCGGAGCCGTCCCCGGTGCGGGGGGCGCGCTGATCTGCCGTGGACTCGGCGGCAGCGGGCGCAGGCGTAGCCGTGTCAGCGAGTACGGGGAATTCGGTGTCGGAAGCTGGGATTTCACTCATTACCTTTAAGGGTACCGGGCTTCGACTCCGTCCACTCGTCGCGCTAGCTCGGACTACGCCAGTCCTCGCCCGATCTGGATCTAATCTGCGTCGAACTCGCCATGAGTTCAGCGCATACGAAAAGTGGCGTTCTCGTATGCGTGGAACCCGACGCCAGTTGTGCGCCAGTGGGCAAGATGCGTCAAACTCGGCGCGAGTTCAGCGCATACGAAAACTCCGGCCCGGGAACGCCAGCACTCCGTCTTTGCCCGGCGGCCTGAGTCCCGAGAAGGTGAGTTGCGGCACTAACGGGAAATTCGATGCTGCCCCACTGTTAGACTGAGACTACTTAATGTGCGTTTCGCGCATTCTGCGTCGATGAACGCATGCAACTTGTCCCGCATTGATTTTGCTCTATAGCAACTCGCGGTTGACACGCTCTGGCATTGAATCGGCGAACCCGCGGTCAAAACTGCTCGTGGGACGTTGAACCGCCTTACGAAAGATTCTCTCTTTACATGACAACTTTTGCTGCCCTTGGTGCGCCCAAGGAAATCGTTGCTTCACTCGCCGCTCAGGGCATTGAAGAAGCGTTCCCCATCCAGATCAAGACCTTGCCTGACACCCTGGCAGGCCGCGATGTATTGGGTCGCGGCCGCACCGGCTCCGGCAAGACCATTGCCTTCGCTATCCCGCTCGTTGCCCGCCTGGCCGAGCGCGAAGCTCCTTACTTCCGCAAGCCCGGCCGCCCCATGGGCCTGGTTCTTGCACCGACCCGCGAGCTGGCAACCCAGCTGAACAACACCATCGAGCCGCTGGCCAAGGCCATGGGCTTGAACACCACTGTCATCTACGGTGGCGTCTCACAGGCCCGTCAGGAAAAGGCCCTGCGCGCAGGTGTTGACATTGTCATTGCCTGCCCCGGTCGCCTCGAAGACCTCATGAAGCAGCGCATCGTCTCGCTGGAAAGCGTTGAGATCACTGTCCTGGACGAGGCCGATCACATGGCTGACCTCGGCTTCCTGCCCGTTGTAAAGCGCCTGCTGGACACCACCCCCACGCAGGGGCAGCGCATGCTGTTCTCCGCAACCCTGGACAACGGCGTTGACAAGATTGTTCAGCGCTACCTCTCCAATCAGCTCACCCACTCGGTGGACGAGCCCAAGGCTGCCGTTTCCACCATGGAGCACCACGTCCTGGTCGTCAATGACCAGACCGTGAAGAAGCAGGTCATCGTTGAGCTTGCATCCGGTGCCGGTCGCCGCATCTTGTTCATGCGCACCAAGCACCATGCCCGCAAGCTGGCCAAGACCCTGACCGACGCCGGCATTCCGGCCGTCGACCTTCATGGAAACCTGTCACAGAATGCTCGTGACCGCAACCTGGCCGAGTTCTCCACCGGCGGCGTCCGCGTCCTGGTTGCCACCGACGTTGCCGCCCGCGGCGTTCACGTTGATGACATCGAATTGGTCATCCACGTTGACCCGCCCACAGAGCACAAGGCTTACCTGCACCGTTCAGGCCGTACGGCTCGCGCCGGGTCCGACGGCGTTGTTGTCACCTTGACGCTTCCGGAGCAGCAGGGCGACGTCAAGAAGCTCATGCGCGCAGCCGGCGTTGACGTGAACTTCGAGCGCGTCACCACCAGCTCACCCCTGATCGCCACGTTGGTGGGCGACGTTGCTGACAAGATTGACCCGCGCACCCGCGCAGCTTTGCTCGCATCCAAGCAGCCTGCTCAGGGCGGTGGCACCTCAACCGGTGCAAACGCTCAGCGCAAGCGCTCGGTCCGCTCCGGCGCGGCACCCACAGCCGGTGGCCGTGGGGGTCGCGGTGGCCGTGGTCGTGTAGCCTCCGATTCCAGCGAGCGTCCGGCAGCTGCGGGCAACCGCGGCGACCGTCGTGAAGGCCAGCCTCAGGGCGCCCGTTTCGGCGGCGGCGAAAACCGCCGTCCGGCCCGCTCTGCTGAAGGTCGCCCGGCTCGCTCCGCTGAGGGCCGTCCGGCCCGTTCCGCTGAGGGTCGCCCGGCCCGCGACGGCGGATCGCGCGAAGGCGCCGGCGCACGCAGCAACTCCGGCGTTGCCTGGTCCTCCAACACCGGCGGAACCTCCGGCGGCAGCTACAACGCTAACGGTGGCGGCTCGGCCCGCTCCGGTGGTGGCGCCCGCCGCGCGTCGGCTCCGGCCTCCAACCAGCGTCGCAGCCGCTAAATAAGCTCAGAAAACGACCCGCAGCAACCGGCCACAATGTGCCGGTGCTGTGGGTTGTTTTTGTTTACCCCGTAGATAGGCGACGCCGGGCACTGACCAAGGTGGTGGCCGCCATGGTGACGAGGGCGCCCAGCACGAGTGCCGCGGGTTCGCCCGGAGCCAGAAGGTTTTGTTGGATGCCGATGGTGGCGGCCGCGATTGGCACGCCCAGTTGCGAGGCAGAGAGCACGCCAAGCGGCAGTGGCAGGCCGAGTAGGCGCGTCAGCGAATGCACACCGATGGCGCCAAATCCCAAGACCAGGCCGAGCAAAATCATGTTGGGTTCTGTGGAGAGTTCGCGCAGGTCAAGGGATGAACCGAGCCACAGAAAGAACAGTGGCCCGAGGAAGCCTTCGGTGAGGGCGAATAATTGGTGGGCCAGGCGCCGCGGTTCACCCACGGCAGCGACGGCCAGCCCAAAGGCGAAGCCGGCGAGCATGATAGAGACATGACTCCACACGGCAAGACCCGCCAGGGCGAAGAGAACGGCCAACTGAATCCTGAGTTCCAAGGCGAATTCGCGCTGTTCGGAGACCTCATGAACTCTTCGTCGATGCCCCTTTTGCTCCGCCTTGTGCAGGAGGAAGAATAGCGCGGCCGCGCTGGCCAAGACGGCCAGTGAGCCCAGTGCGGCGCGCCCTGCCGTGGCAGGGTTGAGGGCTAGCGGGAGGGCCACGATGGCGAGGGTGTCGGCTATGGCTACCTGCGCCGTCATGGCTAGGACGTTGGGGCCCTTGAGGCTGCGTGAGCCAACAATCGGCAGCACCAGTGCTGCGGACGAGGACGCCAAAAGTACAACGTAGAGCGGTGCGTGTCCAGTGCCAAACAAGGCGGCCACGGCAATTCCAACCGCCGCGGCGGCCGCCGTCACTAGAACCACGCGCGCGGCGCCGCTGCCCAACGCGGAGCGGATGTTCTGGTCCCGGACCGGAACGTGGGATCCTGCCACAAACATGATCAGTGCAAAACCGAGATCCGCCAGAAAAGTAAACGTGGGTTCGCCCGGGTCAACAAGGCGCAAGCCGCTGCGACCAATGAGGATCCCGGCCACCAGTTCACCGATGACTACCGGGACGTGCCATGTTCGGGGAAGTGCCAGGAGCGGGCCCAGCAATGCTGCGACGCAAATCAGTGCGAGCAGGGGGAACGTCATGACCGTGCCCGTCCGTGTCTGGCCAAGTAGTGCTGTCCCATGTGCTCATTGTGCATGGTGAACTTGTTTTGCCAAAGGGTTGGCCTTGAAACTAAATCAGCACGCTTCCGCTGATGCACGCGCTGACGTGCCCGCCAACCCAGATCACGTCCCCGTCAACGCTGATGTGGACCCGTCCCTGCCTGTCCAAGACGGTTCCCTGAGATGCCACATAGTTGGCTGGGGCTGCCCCGGTATCCATCAGCCACCGGGCCAGGCCCGCATTGAGGCTGCCCGTCACCGGATCTTCCCACACGGCGTCTCCGCCGAAGAAGGCGCGCACCTCGAACTGCGCAGTTGCTTCAGGGCCGTAGGGCCCTACTACGCCAATTTCCAGATCACCCAACTGCGCCGGGTCAGGACGGAGCTCCAGGACGTCCTGAGCAGAATGCAGCCTGATGCCAATCCACCGTGGTCCATTGACGATCCACGAGGAGTCAAGAATTTCTTCCCGCCGGATTCCCAAGACGTCGGCGATTCGCTGCAGATGTGATTCATCAACGGCCTCGTAGCGGGTCAACGGCGGGGCTTGGAACGCGAACCGGTCTCCGGAAACCCTGATCGAGACCAGGCCTGCCGCACATTCCTGAACGACTACACCGTCCGGACTCACTGCGCCACCGGAATCTAGCCAGGCCCTTGCAGATCCGAGTGTGGGATGCCCGGCGAAGGGAAGTTCCTCGCTGGCTGTGAAAATCCTGACGCGATAGTCCGCCTGCGGATTCGTGGGAGCAAGCAGAAACGTTGTTTCGGCAAGGTTGGTCCAGTTGGCGAATTGCTGCATGTCCGCATCGCTCAAACCCTCGGCGTCGTGCACTACCGCCAGAGGATTTCCGCGATAGGGGGTTGCCGCGAAAACATCGACCTCGCTGTACCTGCGCGATCTGGTCATCAGGGCTATGGGACCGGGTCGATGCTCAGCACAGCCAAGAAGCCGCGACCGGAAATCTCCGGTCCATCATCGGAGCCAACCACGGTGTCAAACTTGCCCAGCGCTTCGGCGGCGGGCGCTGTCGAGGAGGATTTGGCGTAGTCCGTTGCGGGGGAGGCCGCCGGGGAAACCGTGGCCGAACCCTGCAAGAGGACGGCAAATTGGTCAGCGAACACTGGGTGCGGGCGCTTCTTTGACAGCTCGATGATGGCGGCGTAGCCCTTGAAGGCGCCGCGCCGAGTCATCAGGTTCAAGTCCTTCAACACGCCGGTGGGCAAGGCTGCGGAAGTCTCGGAATCGCCGGAAAAGCGGAAGGGACGGTACGTCTCCAGAGCCTGTTCAACACCGTCAACTGTCAGCGCAATGAGATCGCCCTCGACCACCGTGATGATCCGGTCAACGCCGGGCAGGGGCGAAAATGGGCCAGCCTTGGAAACTTCGGCCAGGCTCACACGCCAGTCCCAGTTCTTGGTGTCCGGGCCGGCCGCAATCTGCCGCGTGATGCCGCCGCCGTTGGCCCACGGGGTTGACTTGAGAGAGGCGTAACGAATGATTTCCACTATTTTTCGTCCTCATTCTTCACGCTATACACGTGCAATCGCTTGGGGTCTGACGGCCGACGGCGGAGCTTGCGTTTGTAGTAGGACCAGCCTCCCGTGATGGCTAGGGAGACGGCAAAAGCCAGCACGATCTTGATCGGCAGATTGGTCCTGACAAAGGTGAGCACCAGAATCATGGCCGCGAAGCTGGCGAAGTTGACGATGATGTCCAGCCAGTCGGTCTTGTTACGCATGGCACAAGCTTACGCGGAGCGGGACAATGGCGATGCTTGTTCTGTCCTAGCGGTAGTTGCTGACGAACGGCTGGTTGCTTGGCACAATTTCCTTGCCCAGAGGCATCAAGGAGATGGGGATCATCTTGATGTTGGCAATGGCCAGGGGAATTCCGATGATGGTGATGGCCATGGCGATTGCCGTGGTGACGTGCCCGATCACGATCCAGATGCCCGCCACCAAGATCCAGATGACGTTACCCAGCGTGCTGGCGATGCCCGTGCCTCCGGGCTTGTCCACCACTGTCCGGCCAAACGGCCAGAGGGCGTACCCGGCAATGCGGAACGAGGCGATCCCCCACGGGATCGTGATGATGAGAATGCAGCAAAGAATGCCAGCCGCGAAATAGCCCAGGGCCAGCCAGAAACCGCCGAACACGAGCCAAATGACATTCAGAATTGTCTTCATCATTCCATTCTGCCTTGCCCGAGCCGCGAAAACATCAGGGATGACCCTGTGGCCACCCTGAGTTCGCTGTCCCTCACAACCCCTCAGGGTTCGCCGGTGCTAGGCTAAATTGCAACAACATCACTTCCAAAATGGCAAGGAAACCGGCACTTCCATGGACTTCGGTACCGTCTTTTTGATCCTCATGCTGGTCATCATTGCCATTGTTGCGGGTATTGCCATCACCCTTGGTGTGCTCATCTACCGCGGCGCATTGAGCCTGGCGAAATTCTCCAAGCCCAAGATTGAGTCGGCCAAGCGCGGTGCCCTGAAAGCCCGTGCGGAGTCCAGCACCGGCCCCGTGGCTGAGATCTTGAAGCAGCGAGTTGCCCTGAAAGATTCGATCGAGGCCACGCGCCGCTCCCTCGGGGTGGCCCAGTCAACGGGTCAGTACACGGGCAATCTTGAGTCTATTTTCAGCACGCTGAACCAGACGGCCACGGTCATGGACCACCAGTTGGTGGTCGCCCAGCAGGAGCCCGATCGTGCCGTTCAGGCGCTCTACGCCAAGACTCTCGGCGTGCAGGTTGAGCAGATCACGCACACGGCACTGGGGGTCCGCAACGCCCTGGCCAGTGCGGCCGCCCCGGCGGGCGACGTCGACATGAAGGACCTCACGCGCACGCTCGAAATCGAGGCCACCATGCTCAAGAACTGGTCCAAGACGTATACGGATCTCGGCCAGGACTAGGCAATGCGTTTCCTTGCACGACTATTTGGCTCCAAACCCGCCGCGGCCAAACACGACGCCGGAGCCTCACCCCGCGACCAGCTCAGCTTGGGCGATGCCCAGCGCAAGCAGCTGTCAGCCGTGCAAAAAATGCGCCGCGGGGTTGCCGATGTTTCGGTGAGTCGGCAGCGTCTGGACCTGCAAGCTGCCGATCTTCAAAAAGCCATGGCCGCATTGGTGAACCAGGCCGAGACATCCCAGGCTGACGGGGATTTGGCGGCGGCGCAAACCGCTATGAATCGTCATCTGATCATGGGGGAGCAGTTGGGCGATCTCATGTCGCAGCGCGACGCCTTGGCGGAACAGGAAACCATGTTGATCGGCGCCCTGACCCAGTTGCAGGCGCGAGTGAGCGGATTCAACGTCACGGTGGAAACGCTCAAGGCCGCCCACACGGCCGCCGGCGCCGATCACGCCATCGCGAAAGCGCTTGAAGAGTTCGACGAAGACGGCCGACAGCGCTAAGACTTCACATCTGCGTACGGTCTACCGAAAATCTGGCGCCAGTTCTGAACCTGCGCCAGATTCGCTACAAATAACGCGCAGACTCCTCGGTGACGTCTCCGGAGGCAATATCGAAGCTGAATGACCAGGCAGCACCGTTCGAGCCCGCCTGCATCGCGAACTCAACGGTAGCCACACCTGCCGCGACGTCGGCGGACGTCAGCGTATGGGTGGCGTTGAAACCGCGAACCGCTCCTGCTTCCAGCGGTTCCGCGACCAGTACCGGCTCACCACCCGAAACGGCAAGCATGGAGACCGCCACCTCGGCCACCGCGGAACCCGCATTTTCCACACGGCCAGCAAACGCCAGGACATCCCCGACCTTGTAGCCGGCAAAGACGGGTCCGTAGTTTAGGTCCTGGGACTCACGGTTGGAGAGCACCTGCGGGGCATCCTCGGAGTACCCCTGTCCCACTTCCTTCCACGAGGAAGGATCCCAGTCGCCATCGGTCTGAGTGAGCACGAAACTCTCGCCAACGCTTTCCCACACAGCGGGACGCCCGGGCGTGACGGACCGCAACACCACGCATAGGCCAACGTTGTTGGCGAAGGAGGTGCCGGCGTCGTGCGTCAGGGAAGCGGTGGGGGATTCAAGCAGCTCTTGCGGATCGAGGGTGGTGAACACAATTTCCTGGTACCCCTGGCGCTCGTAGAGCACGCCGATCCGCCCGTCCGGCAGACGCGCGGCGGTGGAATACTGCGAACTTCCCCCGCAAAGTTCGACGGCGAATGGCCAGGTTGCGCCGTTGTCTTGCGAGAGCTTCAGGAGGGTGTTGCGGCGCAGGAGGGTGTCGTGATTGTGGGTGGCGATGAGCCAGTTCGCGGTCTCCGGCGTGGCCAGAGCGGTGAGGTTGGGCAGCCCGTCGAAGCGGGCCACAGAGCCGTTGTCGCTGGGGTCCGGCAGATCCAGATGAGGCTGTGCCGGGGTGTAGCTGTGGCCGCCGTCGGTGGAAACGGCCGTGAGCCGGTGCGGGGTGGCGCGCGAGTGCATCAGAAGGCTGCCGTCGGCCCGGCACACGACCTTGTTCTCGTTGGCGCCGGCGATGAATTCGCCCAGCGTCCAGCTCTCGCCGTGGTCGTCGCTGTAGGCGCTGGCGGCCTTGATGGCGCCCTCGTTCAGGAGCACAAACTGCTGGACCAGGCGTCCAGTGAAGGGGCCCGTGTGGATTTGGATCCCGGCGCCAGCGGCCGCAAAGAGCCCCGTGGTGCCTTCATGTTTGAGCATGGGGGTGAGGCGGCGGTGCGTCCATGTGAGACCGTCGTCGTCGGAGAAACTGAGGTCCGCGTGCTGGATGGCGTCCTGATTTTCCAGGCCCTCGATGGCCTCAAAGAATCCGGCGTGAGTGCCAGCGGCGTGGAACATGAAGATGCGGCCGGTTTTCGTATCGATCAGCAGGCTGGGATCGCCGTAGCCGTCCAGTCCCGTGCCGGTCCGGACCGTCTGCTGCGGCCCCCACGTAGCCCCGTTGTCGGTGCTGCGGCGCAGGAGCAGATCGATCGGATTGGGCAAATCATCCAAGTTGGGGCGGCCGTCATAGGCGGCGAGGATGGTGCCGTTGGTGGTCACTGCCAGCGCTGGGATGCGGTACTGGCGGTGACCGGCAACGCCGCGGCGGGCAAGAACGTGCTCAGAGGAGGTAGGACGTTTCATCACACCACGATCTTAGTGCCATTTCCGCGGCTGCGAAGGATCTAGCGGACGCTTCGTGCCCGGCCAATCTGGGTCTGTAGGAAGTGCACCCTGTTGAAGACGTCGATGCGCTGAAAATCATTGCTGACAGGCATCTGCTCCGTATAGGTGTAATTGCCGGACTGAATGTGGACGGAGACAAATCCTCCCATCCGGGATTCCTTGGCCAACAAGAAAAGGAGGCTGAGCAGGAAGAACCAGATGAAGATGACGACCATGGCAATTGCCCAACCCGGCGTGTAGGTGGTGATCCTGGTTTGATCAATGGTTGTGACGTTGACTTCGGCCAGGGGCCAAGTTCCGGAAGGCGTCATGACGTACTGGTCGGTGACCTGGATATGTCCGATCGAGAGCAGTATGGGCGGGTTGTGTGGCAGGCCTGCGCCGTCAATCGTCATGGTTCAGAACCTACCATTGTTCGGTTAGATCCAGCCCTGTTGCCATGCCTTCTCTGCCGCCTCATGCCGGGACACGGAATCGAGCTTCATCATGGCCGAGGATAGGTAATTGCGGACCGTGCCCGGAGCCAGATGCAGCTTCTGAGCAATTTGCGCCACGCTCGTGGTGGAACGGCTGATCCGCAATGTCTCCAATTCCCTGTCGGTCAACGGTGAACGCTCGGCGGTGAGTGCTGCGGCGGCAATTTCCGGGTCGATGTAGCGTTTGCCGGCGGCAACCGCGCGGATGACCACGGCCAGCTCTTGTGCAGGGGTGGACTTCGGGACGAATCCTGACACCTTGGACGAGAGCGCGCGGCGCAGCACACCGGGACGGGCATGGCGGGTCACGATGATGACCCGCGTGTTGACCGCTGCCAGAATTTTTGCCGCAGCCTCCAGCCCATCTGCCTGCGGCATTTCCAAATCAAGAAGGCAGATGTCAGGGTTTGTCGCTAAGGCCAGCTCGGTAGCTGTGACGCCGTTATCGGCGCTGGCCACAACATCGATGTCGGGCTCCAACCCCAAAAGCGCTTCCAAGGCACCCCGGATGAGATGTTCGTCGTCGGCCAAAAGAAGCCGAATGCGGCCCGCGGGCGGAGCGTCTGTCATGTCAATGTTCCTTTGCTGGGGATCCAGGCCTGCAGTTCAAAGCGGCCGGCGTCCATGGAGGTTTCAAGTGTGCCGCCCAGTGCTTCAAGCCGCTCCCGTAGGCCGAGCAGCCCGGTCCCGGTTGCGGCGGGAGCTGGAGGGGCGCCGTTGTTGCTGATGGCCAGGGACACTCCGGCTGCAGATGCCGCCAGGGTGATGGAGGCCGCCGTGGCTTCGCTGTGCCGCAGGATGTTGGTAGTTGCCTCACGTACCGTCATGGCCAGTGCCTTCTGGGTGGCGGGATGCGCCGGCACTGGCGCCAACTGCAAGTCGCAGCTGGCGCCGGCGGCGGAGAGGACCTCGCGGGCGTTTTCCAGCTCGTTTTCAAGGACTGTTTCCCGGTAGCCGGATACGAGCGAACGGGTTTCTTCGAGGGCCTGTTTGGCAATCAGGCGGGTTTCATGAATGTTTGCCCGTGCGGCCTCGGGGTTGATGGACATGAGGCGTTCGGCCAACTCGGACTTCAAGGCTATGACTTGCAAGTGGTGTCCCTGGATGTCATGGAGGTCAGCGGCAAAGCGCAGCCGCTCCTGGGTCACGGCGAGTTCGCCTGCCATGAGACGGTGACGGTCCAGCTCCACCACAACGCGCCACCACCAGAGGCTGCTGATAAGGACCAACGGCATCCCTGCAGCATAGACAAAGAGCATGCGCAGTCCGGGTTGCTCCGGGTAGCCATACGCCCGACCGTGCAAGAGCCAGTAAGCGGCAGGATGCAGGAGAGAAACGGCAATCGCACCCATCAGGACCAACCATCGCTGCCGTTTGGGCAGCAGACAAGCTATCACGCAGACAGCCAACCACAGGGGAAGGCTCCACATCAGCGCATGAGCCGGACCAAATAATCCAAGCACCCAAACGGCCGCAGCCGAGCTGACAAGGGCCAGCGTCCACGCCATGCTGGGAAGTCCACCGCCCAATCCGGCCCTCAGGAACCAGCAATAACGGATCTGGATGGCCACGGAGAGAAGAAGGCTGACAAGGAGAAGTCCAGCACCGCCGTCGAACTCGTTCGTGATGGGCTCCAGCGCGAGGCTGACGAGCATGGCATCGAGCACCACCAAGACGAACACGATGGAGCCGAGCGTGTACGTCCAGGTTGCCCGCACGCTGCGGCCCGGGCGGGCCGAGGGCGGCAAAATTTCAGAGGGCGTGGCGATGGGCATGACGCTCAGTCTAGGCCAATGACATTTGTCATGGTCAGGCGTTCGAAAGTGCCCGTGGGAGTGGTGACAGCAGCGCACTGTCCCAAGGCCTGGCGGCACGGAAGGATTGAATCATCAACGAAATCCGATACGAGAAAGCTGTCACCATGATTGAATCACTGCAGTCCTTCACCACCTCGCTTCCTCCCATGCTCCAGTGGCTGGGGGTGCTTCTCGTGGCCGCCATACCATTTGTGGAGTCTTACTTTGGTGCCGTGCTTGGGGTGGTTTCCGGCATGAATCCCGTGGTTGCCATTGCCGCAGCCGTGGTGGGAAATATTCTTTCGTTGCTCATCTTTGTGATTGCAGCCCACCGGGTGAGGGTCAAGGTTTCCGCCGGCAAGGCGCCCAAAGAGATGACTCCGCGCCGTGCGAAGTTGCGTGCGGCATTTGATAAGTTCGGAGTGGCGGGGGTGAGCCTGATTGGACCAACTATCCTGCCCAGCCAAATCACGTCGGTCGCCATGATTTCCTTTGGCGCTTCCAAGAACGCCGTCATCTTGTGGCAAGTCATCTCGATCATCATCTGGGGCACTGCATTTGGTGTCCTGGCCACCATGGGCATCTCGCTGGCCCGCTAGGCCGCAGCTGGGCATGACAGGCTCCCTACTCGACCGCGATGCCCAAGTGCGCCGCCAGCATGGGCGCCAGCAGGCCCAGCTGGTAATCGTCCACCACCACACCGGCCATGGAACCAATGCCGTTGAGCGTGCGGAAGTCCGTGGTGCGCAGGTCGAGACCCTTAATGAGGGCCTGTTGCAGATCAAGGGTGCCGATACGGCAGTTTTTTAAGGCCATGCGGGTGATGTTCGCCCCACCAAGATCCAGCTCGCCAATGATGCAATCACTGATCTGCAAATCGATGATCTTACTGGCGCGCAGATTCAGGAAGTCGATCTTGCCGCCGTCGATCCTCACAGACTGCCAGCTACTGTCGTAAAGTTCGGCTGATCCCCAGCGAGGTGACGTGATCTCGGTGTCCCGCCAGCTGGTCCGGGCGCCCTTCATGATTGGGGCAAAGCTGTCATTGAGCGCGGTACCACGGAAGCGCACGCCGCGCAGTTCCGCGTCGTTGAGTGTTGGGCCGTTGAGCTCGCATTCGAGGAAGTCGGTTGACGTCAGATTGCCCTCGTCAAAGGCTGGCCGGTCAAAACGCTGACCGTCATACGTCTCACCCGGGCCAAAGAAAGCGTCGTCATTCTCCACCAGATCGTGAAGGGCAAGCGGGGTGAGCCGGGGTGCGCGGGGGTCAGTCTTCGAAGCCATGCACCCAGAGTATCGGGCTGCGCCCACATTGAAATTCTGATAACCATCAGTGGCATGAGTCAGCCGTCGAAGCTCAGTGTCAGCCCGGAGGTGTAGGCCGCGCCGGTGTTGGCGGGGGCGCCTGCGGGGCTCATCTGAATCAATGACGCCCCAGCCGTCTTCACCGTGCCAATGGCGAACAATTCCTGTGGTGGCCATGGCGCCAGCCTAGGGGAATGTTGGCCGAGAAACTATGCCAACCGATCAACAAGCCGGAAGCGCTGCAACACCACCAACGTGTCATCATCAACACCGAAGTTTGGGTCTTCCATCGCCTCGCGCATCTCGGCTGAGTGCCAGAATTCTTCATGTCCGGACCGCCAGTGCGCCACCGTCGCGTGGCCTTCACCCTCATCCACGGCATGCTGCAGGTCAACGTCGGCCAGACGGACGGTGCGGACCTCTGTCACCTCAATGACGGCAACGCCCTTGCCGCCTGAATCAATCACCAACTCCCGCGCACCAGCAAGAGGCAAGTCTTCACCCTCCCGCTCGTACTCAAGGAGCGTGGCGGTGGTGGACGTCTTGGAACCATCGAGGATCGCGGCCACCAGTTGATCGCGCAGGGGACCGGGGAACGCGAATTCGGAAATCGGCAGCGAGCTGTAGTCAGTCATGAGGCCACCATACCCTCAGCTATTTAGCTCAATCGTCCTAATTCCTCACTCAAATTCTGTTGCGCCCGGAGCGCCCATAAATCCTGCCCTCTTTGGGTGTGAAACATAGGTTTCAAGGCCAGCAATTGACGCACGACGCCGGCCCGCCCCTTCGTGAAATCATCGTCCGGTACGTGCGCGTAATCCCTGCGGACGCCCGCTAAGTAGCGGGAATACTCGGCTGGCGCGGCGCCGAGGATTGCCAGGTCTGCGTCACAAAGCAGGTGTCCGGCGGCGTCCTCGGGAGAGGGGGAATGTGTGGCCGTCAGTTGCACCAGCCGCACCACCTCCGCCACTTCATCGGCAGCAATGAGCCCATTAAGGCTCAGTTGTGCTAAAACAGCGGAGTCCTCTTCGTCGCTGGGCGTGCCGTTGTAAACTGCGTCGTGAAACCACGCCGCCAGCGCCACCGGGCGTGGAGCGGAACGGCCCGTCAGTAGATCGAGAGCCTCCAGTACGGCCAGCAGATGGGTGGCCGAGTGGTAGTTCCTGTGGGGCTCGTTCCACCGTCCTAAAAGTGAAAGCCCAAGGCCCGGCTCCGTGGGCATCAGCGAATTCCATCGCTTTTCAAGAACGGAAGCAACGGACTTGACCCGGTACTTGGCCTTGATGCGCAGGCCCGAGGCCACCAGTGTGCGCGCAAGTTCCTTCCCGGAGACCGGCACTGCCCCGGCTGCCACCAAACCCGCGTAGAGCCGTTCCGGGACGTCGTAGTGGTCAAGATCAAAGGCTCTCTCGGTGACCTCATTGGCCGCGGCGAAGGCGTGCAATTCGGCTACCGATGCGTCTGAGATCAGGTGCGAAAAGACGGTTCCGTGCGCCGGCCAGAAGGGCGGATCGATGAAGATCATGGCCTTAGTGTAGGCCGGTGCGCACCTTGGCGGCTGTTGGGTGAATATGACCTCCCGCATCTGCACGCATAGACTCGTTTGAGTTCAACACATCAAGCGAAAGCCAGTGGCAGTGCGAAACGAAGACTCTTCAGTCCAGGCAACTTTTAACGGGATCGCCCGCCGCTATGACCTGATGAACAGGCTCATGACGCTTAATTCGCACGCGCGCTGGTGCAAGGAAGTGGCCACATTCGCCACGTCCGGCCATGGGGCAAGCTACCTCGACCTGGCGACGGGCACCGGTGTCATTGCCCGGGCCATTCGCGAGCAGAGTCCCGAAAGCACCATCATCGGGGCGGATTTTTCCGAATCCATGCTGGAGGTGGCCCGCACCATGGAAGGTAACGAGAGTATTGACTGGCAGTTTGCCGACGCGCACGAGCTCCCTTTTGAGGACAACGCGTTCGACGGTGTGACGCACGGCTACCTTTTGCGAAACGTTAGCGATTTGGATCAGGTCCTGAACGAACAATTCCGCGTCCTCAAGCCCGGTGGCGTAGTAGCTGCGCTTGAATCATCTCCGCCGAGTGACATTCTTGCCCCGTTCATCCGTCTGGGAATGAAGGTTGTCATTCCCACTTTGGGGACACTCATTGGTCGTGACCGCCCCGCTTATCAATACTTGGTCGACTCCACGCTTGGATTCCTTGCCCCTAAGGCGCTTCGACTCAGATTTGAGCAGGCCGGCTTCCGTGACGTTCAGGTGAAGCCAAAATTCATGGGCACCAACATGATCTGGACGGCACGGAAGCCAGGCTAGGCGAGGGTTACAGCTCACGCTCTGCGTACAAGCCGAGGACGTCACGTACAAAGCTTGCACCTTCTGTGCCGCCGTAATTTGCGCCAAAGCGGGGATCCGCAACATACATTTCCGCGAGCCCTGCGACATACCCGCGGATATCTCCTCCCGGTGTTGACGCCGGCGTGCCTGGAATGGATGCAAGCCACTGAACGTGACGGCGAGCCAACTCCTGAGCAACCGGGGAATCTGGCGAAACGCCATCGGTGAATGCTGCGATCCAGTCGCTGCCCAGCGAGGCGACACGACCCTTCCATGCCGCTTGTTCTGTGGCATCCATGCTCTGCCACCACGCATCGCTGCGCGCGTAGGCGTCCTTTCCCCACCGCTGCTCAACCTCCTCCTTGTGTTGGGTATGGTCAAAGCCGTCAAACATGTCCTCAGCCATGATCTTCTCTCCTTCATTTTCTGCTTCGATGGTCTTCTCAACTGATGCAATAAGTCGGGTCAGCCTGTCTTGTTCTCCACGGAGCCACGCCACATGCGCCTTCAGTGCCGCCGCGGGTGATCTCTCGCGGTCCAAAACTGAGGCAATCTCAGGTAGACCGAGTCCGAGTTCCCGCAACAATAGGATGCGCTGCAACCGAACCAAGGCTTGCTGGTTGTAGTGTCGGTAGCCATTGCCCGCAATCCGGCTCGGTGGCAATAGGCCGATCGCGGCATAATGCCGCAGCATTCTGCTGGTGGTGCCGGTCACTGCCGTGATTTGATGGATGGACCAGTCTGTCCCGGGCTCGAAAGTGCTCATGGAAACAACGGTAAAGGTTGACGTTGCGTCAATGTCAAGGGTGGCTGGGTCTTGACAGGCACAACCGCCGAGCCGTGGGAATAAGATCCATTTAAGCAAAGTTGAGCGTAGTAGACTCAACTTTACTAGCCGTGAGTCATAACATTCACAGACAGCCAACGAAAGGATCTCTCTTGGACGCCAAATTCACCACAAAGAGCCAGGAGGCTCTTTCTGCCGCCGCCATGAACGCCTCGACCGCCGGCAACCCCACGGTCGAGCCCGCCCACCTGCTCAAGGCCCTTATGGACCAGCGCCAGGGCGTTGCCGTTGCCCTCTTGAAGGCCGCCGGGGTGGACCCCGACGAGGTCAGTGTCGGTGCCAGCGCCGCCATCCGCAACCTCCCGTCGTCGTCCGGCACGTCAGTGGCCCAGGCCCAGCTCAGCCGCAACACGCTGATGGCGGTGCAGGCCGCACAGCAGGCCGCCGAACGCATGGGAGACAGCTACGTGTCCACCGAGCACCTGCTGTTGGGGCTTGCGGACGACGCCGGAGCAACCGGAAGTGCCTTGCGCAAGGCTGGCGCCACCCGGGCCGCGCTCGACGCTGCGCTGCCGACCGTGCGCGGCGACGGCAAGGTCACCACGCCCGATCCCGAGAACACCTTCGAGGCGCTGGAGAAGTTCGGCGTGGACATGACGGCCATTGCCCGCACCGGCAAGCTTGATCCGGTGATTGGCCGTGACTCGGAGATTCGCCGGGTCATTCAAGTCCTGAGCCGGCGCACCAAGAACAACCCCGTGTTGATCGGCGAGCCCGGTGTGGGTAAGACAGCCGTCGTCGAAGGCCTGGCACAGCGCATGGTGGCCGGCGACGTGCCTGAATCGCTGCGCGGGAAGACGCTCATCAGCCTGGATTTGGCCTCGATGGTGGCAGGCGCCAAGTACCGCGGCGAGTTTGAGGAACGCCTCAAAGCTGTCCTCGAGGAAATCAAGGCCTCCGACGGCCAGATCGTCACGTTCATCGACGAGATTCACACGGTGGTGGGTGCTGGCGCATCCGAGGGTTCCATGGATGCCGGCAACATGCTCAAGCCCATGCTGGCCCGCGGCGAGCTGCGCCTCATCGGCGCCACCACACTGGATGAGTACCGCGAGAACATTGAAAAGGATCCGGCTCTGGAGCGTCGTTTCCAGCAGGTGTTCGTGGGGGAGCCGAGCGTTGACGACACGATCGGTATTCTGCGCGGACTCAAGGAACGCTACGAGGCTCACCACAAGGTAGCCATCGCGGACTCCGCACTGGTCGCGGCAGCCACGCTGTCCAACCGCTATATCAGCGGCCGCCAGCTTCCGGACAAGGCCATCGACCTGATGGATGAGGCCGCTTCCCGACTGCGCATGGAGATCGATTCCGCACCGGAGGAGATCGACCAGCTGCGCCGCGCCGTGGACCGTTTGACCATGGAAGAGCTCGCGCTCAGTGGTGAAACGGACGCAGCGTCTATTGAACGCCTCGAAGCGTTGCGAGCAGACATGGCGGACAAGAAGGAAGAGCTGGCAGGACTCAACGCACGCTGGGAAGCCGAGAAAGCCGGGCTTAACCGAGTCGGCGACCTGAAGGCAAAGCTGGATGAGCTGCGTTCCATTGCGGACAAGGCCCAGCGCGACGGCGATCTGGAGCAGGCCTCGCGGATCCTCTACGGCGAGATGCCTGCCCTGCAGCGCGAGTTGGAGGCGGCTGCCGCCGAGGAGGAATCCATCGACAAGCCCGAGCTCATGGTGGCCGAGGAGGTCACGGCCGACGACATCGCCGAGGTCATTTCGGCCTGGACCGGCATTCCCGCCGGGCGCATGCTGCAGGGCGAAAGTCAGAAGCTGTTGCAGATGGAGCAGGTCTTGGGCTCGCGCCTGATTGGCCAGTCCTCTGCCGTGACGGCCGTGTCCGACGCCGTTCGCCGCGCCAGGGCGGGCATCAGCGATCCGGACCGACCCACGGGATCCTTCCTGTTCCTGGGACCCACTGGTGTGGGCAAGACGGAGCTGGCCAAAGCGCTGGCCGATTTCCTCTTCGACGACGAACGCGCCATGATCCGCATCGACATGAGCGAATACTCCGAGAAGCACTCGGTCTCGCGGCTGGTAGGCGCCCCTCCGGGATACGTGGGCTACGACGAGGGCGGGCAGCTGACTGAGGCCGTGCGCCGTCGTCCATACTCGGTGGTGCTGCTCGATGAGGTGGAGAAGGCCCACCCCGAGGTCTTCGACATCCTGCTGCAGGTGTTCGACGACGGACGGCTCACCGACGGGCAGGGACGCACGGTTGACTTCCGCAACGTCATCATCGTGCTGACCAGCAACCTCGGCTCACAGTTCCTTGTGGATCAGCAGCTGAGTGAGGATGAGAAGCACAAGGCCGTCATGTCAATCGTGGAGGCCTCATTCAAGCCGGAGTTCCTGAACCGCCTCGACGAGATCGTCATGTTTGACGCACTTAACGTGGAGGAGCTCTCGCGGATTGTGGACTTGCAGGTGCAGTCGCTGGCTTCGAGGTTGTACGAGCGGCGCCTAAGTCTTGACGTAACAGATGCGGCGAGGGCGTGGCTGGCCCTGACAGGCTACGATCCGGCCTACGGTGCACGTCCGCTGCGCCGCCTGGTCCAGCGCCAAATAGGCGACCGCCTGGCCAAGGAAATCCTGGCCGGCACCATCACGGACGGCGACACCGTCCTGGTGGACACGGCCGCCGATTTCGATGAGCTGGACATGGACTCTGCTTCCGGTTCAGGGTTGACGGTGACCCGGAAGTAATCCCAAAACAGTAATGGCCGGCCCGCTCAATTCATGAGCGGGCCGGCCATTGCCGTTTTGTTACTGGATCAGGTCTGTTGTCAGTGGATTTCCGTCACGGGTGTCATGAACCATGCAGTCCACCCGGCGATCGTCCTTCTCGTTCCATGTGGTCTCTGACGGGTAAGCGGTGGTCTGCTTGAGCGTGCTGATGTCCCCGGCGTCGGAGGTGAAGGAGACAGCGTCACACACCTCCACTGCCTTGGCTTTGAGAGCTTCAAGACCGGGGTAATCGGCTTCATCCTCGAAGTAAAATGTTCCCACCAGTTGGGCGTTGTGCGGGGAGCTGCACAAAACCACATCGGCCACGGTGGATTGGTCCTTGAAGTTTCGAAGGCAGTCACCTTCGAGCCAATCCAAAGGGGACAGGGCATCCAAGATCAGCCCGTCATCGGGACTTCCCTCGGCCGCATCGCTGGCCTCGGCGCTTTGCTCGGCGCTTTGCCCAGCGCTGGGCTCGGTTCCGGGGGATTCCAGGGGTTGAGACTCTGAGGTAGCCGCAGGCGCCGGGATCGGATCCAGATTCTTGACGTTGCCGACAATGAAACCAACCAACAGCCAAATGAAGAACGCCAAAAGTCCAAGGCCGAGCACAACGGCGCCCAGAATAATGAAAAGCTTCTTCTTTGCCGACGGAGACATGCCACCGCCGCCCTGACCTGCCGGGCCGTTCGGGAATCCGGGAACCTGAGGCCCGGGGCCTTGGGGGCCACCAGGATATCCCGGACCGTTGGGGCCCTGAGGTCCACCGGAGCCAGGAACCGGAGGGATGCCAGGAGCGCCAAATTGTACGGGAGCACCCCAATTGGGGGCTCCCTGCTGGGGCGTTCCAGGTTGCTGGGCACCTTGCTGCGGGGGACCCCAATTCGGGCCACCTTGCTGGGGTGCTCCCTGCTGCGGTACGCCCTGCTGGCCCGGCGTGCCATAGGGTGGCTGGCCGCTTGCTGCAGCTTGGCCGAAGGGCGCAGGACCGCCGTTGTTCGGCTGGCCGGGCGCAGGGGGCTGGCCGTATGGCTGCTGAGGGTTCGATCCTGCGGCGTTTACCTGAGGCGACGCGGTGGTTGGGGTGCTATCTGGCTGAGGCTCAATCGGCACAGTGGGTTGTTCTGCTGCCAGCGACCCCGCGGCCAAAGCTGCTGCTGCCGCGGTTTCTTCATGGCCGCGTGCAATTTGAGCGGGCGACTGCCATTGGCCGGCCTTGGGTTGCCAAGGAGTGGCCGACTGCTGCCACGGCGTTTCGGGCCGGCGCCAACCATGGTCATTTCCGGCAGTCGGTGCCGTTGTCGGCGCAGGAGGTGCCTCGGGCGCCATCGGTTCAGTCGGCGCGTCAGATGATTCGGGCGCTTCGGGAGGAGTCGGTGACTCGGAGGTTGTTGGAACCTCCGGTGCGCTCGGAACAACAGGTGCGCTGGGCATTTCTGGTTCACCAGGGACGGTGGGTGCAACAGGTGCGCTTGGCGCGTCCGCTACCTCAGTCGCATCGGGAGCATCAGGTGCGCCCGGCACGTCAGTTACGGCGGGAACAGCGGCAGCGCCGGCGTCGCGCCGGTTCTGCGCGGCCAGGTCCACTGCGGGTTCCTCAGGCGCTGAGTCAGCCGCTGGGGACCACGGGTTGGTCGCTACGGGCGGCTTGGTGAAGTCGGTGCGCATGACAGTCTGGGCGCTGTCCCAATCGATGGGCTCTTCCTGGGTTGCGGCTTCCCCAGTGGGGTTGGCCTCAAACGCATCAGTGAAGGGGGCCGAAACACCTTGGGCAGCGAGTTCCGCCTCATGTTCAACACGAGCGGCCTCGGCTGCCGCGGCCTCGAGGTCAACGATCTCGGCAACGTCCTCACTGATTTCGGCGACACCCAACTGCGGCTCAGCAAGTTCATAGTCCGAGCCGGAAATGACCGCTTCCGGCTGGTCTCCGTTTTCAGACGAAGGGCTCTTCGGAGCGTCCTGATCGTTGGCGTTGCTGCTCTCGTTCATGGGACTGACCTTCCGTGCTGCGCCGGGTTCCGCGCAATAAGTTGTGCTTGTGATGGTGGCTGGACGTGACCGGAATCTACCTTTTGAGCACCCCGGCCAGCCGTCTCCGTGGAGAAAATACTCTGTCTACACGTGACTCTACCGAATTTCGCGCCGGTGCCGCGGGAAATTCAGTGTTTGGCTATGGGCAGAACAACCCATAGTGGAACACGATAGGGGCAGAACTAATGTAATCTAGGAATACGACAAATTGACCGAATATTCCGGAGCCTCGCTCTTAGCCCGAGCGACCACCTCCGGTCCAAGTGTAAAAGGGGGTCACGCCATGGGGCGCGGCCGTCAAAAGGCGAAGGCAACCAAGCAGGCTCGGGACATTAAGTACTACTCCCCGAGCACTGACTATTCAGCTCTGCAAAAAGAGCTTGGTGGGACTACTCGGCGTGCCCCGAGCCATCACAGCGAACTTCCTGCAGAGCCGGACTATTCGGCATATGAAGATAAATATGCGGATCAGTTTGAAGAAGACGACGACGTGGACTCCCGGCGTATTGGGTAGAATCACTTAGTTCAATAAACGCAACAAGCCCTGCACGACGCGAAAGCGACGTGTGGGGATTTTGTTGTTCCCCGATCACTCCCTAGCCTCGTTCCTCGGCCAGGGTCCCTCGTGATCGTGGGCCCACCCGATCACTCCCTAGCCTCGTTCCTCGGCCAGGGTCCCTCGCGATCGCTCCCACTCGTGGAAAATGATCCCGATCACGCTTTCTGATGCCGAGATTCCGGTGTTGGAAAGAGGAATCGGGATCATTTTCGTGTCTAGGGTTAACGCACGACGGCGGCCCTCACCAAAAGGTGAGGGCCGCCGTCGTGAGTCTAAAAACTAGGAAGCGTAGTTGCCCACCAGGCGGACTGCGCCGCCGTCAACACCCTTGGCGCCCTGGGTGTAGTCGGAGCCGGTCTTGTCGGAGTCCGAAGCCTCTGCGGTGACAGTTCCCATAACCCATGACGGCAAGCCGCGGGAGTTCAGGCGGGCCACGGCGTCGTCGGCTGCATCAGCGGAAACCACTGCCACCATGCCCACGCCAAGGTTCAGCGTGCGCTCCAGATCGGCCAGCGGTACGTTGCCCAGCTGGGAGACCAGGTTGAAGATGGCCGGCAGGCTCCAGGTGGAGCGGTCCACGGTGCCGATGAGGCCCTGTGGCAGTACACGTGCCAGGTTGGCAGCCAAGCCGCCGCCAGTGATGTGGCTGAAACCGTGAACAGCCTTTTCCTGCGTGACAGGAAGGTAGCGGGTCAAGTCCAGGCAGTCTGCGGCATACACGCGGGTGGGCTCAAGGAGCTCCTCGCCCAAGGTGCGGCCCAGCTCCGAAACCTGACGGTCCAGGGCCCAGCCTGCGTGGTTGATGACGCGGCGGACCAGTGAGTAGCCGTTGGAGTGCAGGCCCGAGGAGGCCATGCCGATGATGACGTCACCTTCGCGCACGCGTTCCGGACCCAGCAGCAGGTCAGCCTCGACCACTCCGGTGCAAGCACCTGCGACGTCGTACTCATCCGGAGCCAGCAGGCCGGGGTGCTCAGCGGTTTCGCCACCCACCAGGGCGGTTCCGGCAACCTTGCAGGCAGCGGCGATACCGCGAACAATGTCCGCCACGCGCTGCGGGACAACCTTGCCGGTGGCAATGTAGTCGGTCATGAACAACGGCTCGGCGCCAACCACCACGATGTCATCGACAACCATGCCGACGAGGTCAAACCCGATGGTGTCGTGGATGTCCATGGCCTGGGCGATGGCAACCTTGGTGCCAACACCGTCCGTGGACGTCGCCAGGAACGGCTTCTTGTAGGTCAGGAGCTTTGATACGTCGTACAAGCCGGCGAATCCGCCGAAGCCGCCAACAACGTTGGGGCCGTGCGTTGCCTTGACGGCTTCCTTCATCAGCTCAACGGCGAGGTCGCCCGCTTCGGTGTCGACACCTGCACTGGCGTAAGTGATTCCCTGGGTAGCGGAATCGTGGGAGGCGTTGGTCATGGCGTCTCTTTTCTGCGAATGCTCTAAGAACCGTTGGCGGCGGTGCGGTCTTGATCGGTCAGAACTGTTTCGAGTTCCGCGTCAGGTCCCGGATCGCAACCGGTGGAGGGGGTGGCGTTGCCGGCGGCGGTGCGTTCAAGCAAGTTCTTGCCCAAACGGTCGCTGCTGGGAAGTTCAATCGGGTAGGTGCCCGTGAAGCAGGCCGTGCACAGACGCTCGCGCGGCTGCAAGGTGGCCTCGATCATGCCGTCCTCGGAGATGTACTCCAAGGAATCGGCGCCAATGGACTTGGCGATCTCATCAACTGCTGCACCGTTGGCGATCAGTTCCGCACGTGAAGCAAAGTCGATGCCGTAGAAGCATGGCCAGCGAACCGGCGGTGAGGAGATCTTTACGTGGACTTCCTTGGCGCCGGCTTCCTTGAGCATGCGCACCACGGCACGCTGGGTGTTGCCACGGACGATTGAATCGTCCACAACAACAATGCGCTTGCCGCGGATAACGGAGTCGAGTGCGCTGAGCTTGAGCTTGATGCCGAGCTTGCGCAGCGTATCGCTGGGCTGGATGAAGGTACGGCCAACATAGGCGTTCTTCACGAATCCATGGGCAAACGGGATGCCGGACTGTTCGGCGTAGCCAATGGCTGCCGGCGTGCCGGATTCCGGTACCGGGATGACCAGGTCAGCGTCGGCATGGTTTTCGCGGGCCAGCTGGCGGCCCATTTCCACACGGGATTCGTAAACGGAACGACCGGCAATGGTTGCATCCGGACGAGCCAAGTACACGTATTCAAAAACGCAACCGGCCGGTGTTGCCGGTGCAAAGCGCTGGGTGCGTACGCCGTCTTCATCGATGGCGATAAATTCGCCGGGCTCGATTTCACGGATCAACGTAGCGCCAATGGTGTTCAGTGCGGCGTCCTCTGAAGCTACAACCCAGCCACTTTCAAGGCGCCCCAGAACCAACGGGCGTACACCGTGCGGATCGCGGGCTGCGTACAAGGTGTGCTCGTCCATGAAGACAAAGCTGAACGCGCCGTGAATCTTCGGCAGCAATTCCATGGCGGTCTCTTCAAGAGAGCGGCCATCTTCGCCACGAAGCAAGGTGGTGACCAGTGCGGTGTCAGTGGTGTTGCCCTGCGCCATCTCGCCCGATGTGGGGGAGCCGTACTTGGCAATGACCATCTCATGCAGTTCTGCAGAGTTCGTCAGATTGCCGTTGTGCGCCAACGCCACGGTACCGCTGCCCGTTGCGCCCAGAGTGGGCTGGGCGTTGGCCCAGTTGGCAGCGCCGGTCGTTGAATAGCGGCAATGGCCAACAGCCATATGCCCCGTCAGGGTATTCAGTGTGGGTTCGTCAAAGACCTGGGATACGAGTCCCATGTCTTTGTACACACTGATCCGCTTGCCATCGCTTGTTGCGATGCCAGCAGATTCCTGACCACGGTGCTGTAGTGAATACAGTCCGTAATAGGTTAGTTTTGCAACCTCTTCACCGGGTGCCCAGATACCCAGCACGCCACAAGCGTCCTGAGGTCCCTTTTCTCCGGGTAAAAGGTCATGGGATAGTTTTCCGTCTCCGCGAGCCACGAGAAAATTATCTCATGTAATGAGGCGCACATCTGACCTACTGTGACGTAGCTTAAGTTCGTGCGATTGCTGTGCCCGCTTAGGCGGTCTCGCCCTCAGCGTTGGACTCGTCGTCGGGCAGCGGCTGAGCTACCAGCGTTGTGGCACGGCGCCTGCTTTGGCGGTCCAGCAAGAGGGCAGTTATTGCGCCCAAACCAACACCCGGAGCCAGCATCAGCACGGCAAACATGCCAAAGACGCTGGAGGTTTCAAACTGGTCATTGGGTGGGAGTGCCAAGGTGAGGATGGCCGCAACCATGATGCCAATAATGGCACCGGCGATCATGAACGGAACATACTTCGGGGCACGGCGCACACTGAGTTTGCGGGGCTCTCCGGAAGTCGAATCAGGCTGGGAAGTCATATTTCAAGGGTACCCGGCCCAGCTGGAGGCGCCGCCGGGCCGGCACGGGGTTCGCTAGAAGGGTAGTTCCTTGGAGAGATCGGCGCGTAGTCCGGACGCCGCAACCAGGCCATGTTCGACGGCGTCACCCCAACTGGTCCCGCCGGTCACCAGCGAAAGCCAGGTTCCGGCGTCGCACTCCACCACATTGGGGGGCGTGCCACGGGTGTGCCGAGGCCCGGCGATGCATTGCGTGACGCCGAAGGGAGGGACGCGCACCTCCACCGAGTTTCCCGGGGCGCGGGCGGCCAATTCCTCGAGCGTGTACCGCACCGCCATGGCTGTCACAGGGCGGGAGGCTTCCCCTCCGCGCCAAGCGGCAAGGGCGGCGCTTCCCTCGGCGATGTCTATCCGACGACGGGCGGGCATGTCAGGCTCCTGAATTTGTGATTTTCGTGTCGGGTCAAACCAGCAGGGCGCTGACCGCTTGGCCCAGGCGCAGGCTGCCAGCTCGGCTGGAGCCGCCCATGACCGGAGGGACAACCTTGTCCAACACTCCGGCAACCTCGGGAATGTCCAGGGCGCCTGATGCGGCCAAGAGCGTTAGGCCAACGAGCGAGGCAGCCCGGCCGTTGCCGTCAAGAATCTTCACGGCAACGCTGGCACCCGAGGCGGTGGCCATGGCCAGAACACCTTCAGCACCCATCTTGGCGATGACACCGAGCTCATCCATGACAACCGTGTTGGGTTTCCCATGCCCTTCCACGGCCCAGGGGTAGTCCAACATGGATGTGGCAATGGTGGCGGCCCTGGCGTTTGCGTTCTTATCCGTTGGGGCCTTCGCGAGCGTGCTGAAGGCGCGGGCCAGTCCTGTCAAAGAGACCGCCATGACAGGGGCACCGCAACCATCAACACCGGTGTGGGTGACCTGTTCGCCGGTGTACTCCTCCAATACCGTGCGTACGGCTCGTTGCATGGGGTGGTTCGGTTCCAAGTAGCCGGCCACATCCCAGCCATTCTCCTGGCAGGCCCACAAAAATGCGGCATGCTTGCCGGAGCAATTCATGGCAAGTTTGGACTTCTGGCGATCCGTGCGAACCATCCAAGCGCGTGCCGTGGAGTCGCCGGGCCAGGCTGCGGGGCATCCGAGGTGGCTCTCATTCAGGCCAGCGGCCTTGAGCATGCCCGCCACAAGGTCCATATGTTCCAAGGACCCGGTGTGGCTGCCGCAGGCGATCGCCACCTGAGCGCCGCGCAAGGGGACACCGGACTGCATGGAGGCCAGAGCCTGAAAGGGTTTCGTGGCCGAGCGCGGGTAGATCGGAGCCTTGATATCGCCAAGCTCGGTGACGACGGAACCGTCCCCGGCCACCACAACGGCGGAACCAATATGGATCGACTCAACAAATCCGCTGCGTTCCAGAACGGCGAGCTCTACGGCGTCGTACGCCCTGAAGGTATGGATCATGGTGTCATCTTATCCAGTGCTTCATCGCTGAAGCGCTTAGAAGGGTGTGGCAAGGCCGGTTGATTCTTTGATTACGAGGCCAACCTCGCCGGCCGGGTTGTCCGCCGCCGCTGCCTGGGCCACGGCGTCGAGCTGTTCCGGGGCTACAAAAAGAGTCAGCGTTCCGGTGCGGCCGTCGGAAATGATCTTGTGAATGGCGGCGGCCTGATCCTTGGGGAGCTTGGCCTGCCATGCTGACACGGACTGCAATGCGGCCTCCAAGGCGGTGGCGTCAAAGGCGACGACTTGGGGGATGGCCCCGGCCTTGGTCACGATGGTCGCGGCGGACTCGGTGGTGACAGCGACGTGAAGTTTGTTGCCCTCAATCCAGGAATCTGAATATTCGTTACCGAGCTGGTCGCGGAGGGAATCGTTGAGCAGCAGCAAAACGCTGGTTTCTGCAGGGCTCGTTTGTGTTTCGTTCGTTTCCGCTGGGCTTGTGCCCTGCGTCGAGGAGGACGCCTCAGGGATTTCTGGTGTGGCGCATCCGCTCATGCCAAGTGCTCCTGCGATCGTGGCGGCCAGAACTACCATGGCCATTTTCTTGCGGTTCATGGTGCCTCCCGAACGTCCTGTGGGGGTGTGGACAAAGTCTAGGCTCAATCTGGTTTCGTCGAAACAAGCAGCAGTGGGTACCATCCGAGATGAACGGAACCCACTGCCGTTGTTCGGTGGCGGCCTAACTGCGAACGCCAGCTGCCAGGGTTACTTTGAAGAACGGCGGCGGAAAATCATGAAGGCCGCACCGCCAAGGACGAGCAGTCCACCGGCCACCCCAAGGAGCATTGTGGAGCCGGACGCGCCGGTACTGGCCAGGTCATTGTTGGCTGCGGGCGCCGGTGCGGCGGTGGCCGCAGTGGTCGGCTCCTGAGTAGCCGGCGGCGTGGTGGGCTCCGGCTGCGGCTCGGCATTGACAACGAATGCGTAGGTGCCGGTCAGGGACTGGAAATCGCCCCACTGCTGAACGGTGGTGATGGCGTAGTTGCCGGCGTTCAGGGGTGCGTCCAGCGTGACGCTCCAGGTGGTGCCCTCCACGACGGCGTTGTATTGCTTGCCGTTCATGGTCACCTGGACACGTGCGTCTTCCATATTGGTGCCTGAGATGACCGACGGGCCCTCATTGAAGAGGAACGCCTGGCCGTTGGTAGGCGAGGTGACGGCCGGGGCGTCCGGGGCCACGGTGAAGTCACTCGTGGTCTTGACGGAATCGTTCCAGTCCGCCAGGATCTGCTTGGCGGTCACGGTGTACCAGCCAAGGCCGTCCAACGCGCTTGGCAGCGTGAACGACCACTTGCCGTCACCGCCAACCTTGACGGTGCCAGTGACGTCCCCGGAAAGCTCGACGGTAGCACCGGGCTTGCCGTTTCCCGTGATGGTGGTGACAGGGGCGGCAACGCTGCTGCCATCGGCCGGGCTGGTGATGGCTGGAGCGGCCAGTGTCTCCTTGATGACCGTTACTGAGGCCTTGGTGATCTCCGAGGTGCTGAAACCATTCCTGGCCTGGGCCGTGACGTCGAAGGTGCCGAACTTGTTGGGGGCATCAACGCTCCATGTTGCGCCTTGCCCCACGGCAGCGTCGGTGGTCTTGCCATCGATGGTGACAGATACGGTGGTGCCGGCAGGTGCGCCCGCCAGGGTTCCGGTCACGGCGCCCTGGCGGTAAACCGGAGCCGAGGTAGTGACTTTGGGGGTTTCGAGGGAGATCTTGACCGTGTAGCCCTCAGTGTGAGCCAGGGCGTCTTTGAGGTCCACTCCGTATGAGATGACACCGGGAATTCCGGCGCTGACCATGCCGACTGCGAGGGAACCGGCAATGATGGCACCGCCCGAGTCGCCGCGGTCGGCTACGAGCGCCTTTGAGCCAAAGCCTCGGACGCCGCGGATATCGTTACACTCGGGGACGGTGGCTACGGGATCGCAGGCAGCGGAGTCAGCAGGGTAGTTTTTCCCGGCGACAAAGAAGTATCCGACCTCGTCGACTTTGGAACAAGACCACCCGGTGGTGCGGCCCGACTTGCAAACATCGGTGCCAACAACGGCTGTCGAGACACCCGTCACGACGGGACCAGAGCTCTTCGGTGTGTCAGGGGTTGTCCAGTCGGTAACCTTGGCCAGCTGGTTCAAGTCAGGGTTGATGCCGTCAATGACGGAAACGTCGGTGCCGATGTTTCCCAACCCGCTGGCAGGACCGTTCACGTCACCGGTGACAGGGGAATTGTTGGGGCCGCCGAACTGTGACGCGCCAAAGGTGCCCAAGACGGCTGTGAAGCCTCCGCCCTGACCACCAACTGCGGGTTCGGTGGCGGGGTTGGACAGGGCAGTTTCGGTTGCGGTGCCGTCCTCGGCGCAGTGGCCTGCCGAGATGACGGCCGCCTTGCCCGCAGCGTCGAAGCCGTTCCACCCGATTGAACAGGCAAAGACTGATTTGCCGGCCAATGCCAGGTAGCCCTGGCCGTTGGTGACGTCCGTTGCGAATGCGGCAACTGGTCCGGGTGCCGATTCGATGACAACGTTGGCGTAGTTGCTAGCGAAGTCATCCGTGGAGTACTCGGTGGAGGCCATGAAAGTTCTTGACGTGGGTGCCGGGCTGTCCGTGATGGCATCGCCTGTGCGGATCACAACGTTGCCGTTGCCGTCAGTCATGATCGATTGCAGGTTGGTCACGCCGAATTTCTCGGCGTAGTCGGCAAGCACGGTAGCTAGATCGGAATGCTGTTTGGCAACCAGCGGTGGGGCCTGAGGCGTGGAGACCTTGGCCTTGCTGTTGCCGGCAGCTGTTTTGGCGGCGCCGGGATCGGAGGTCTTGACGTTAATGGTGTCGCCCTCGACTGAGACCACGGCGGAGGGATCGGCCGCAGTGAGGCTGGCCTGCACATCTGCTGCCTTGGCGGCCACCGTGCCATCGGCGTTGAATTCCTCAATACTCTTGCCCAAATCGCGCCTAATTGCCTCGGCCAGACCGTCGGGCAATGTCGTTTCGGCCGGTAGCTGCGTGGTGGGCGCGCTCGGTATTGCTGTGGCAATCGACGACGGCGCCGTATTAGTAGAAGGTGCTGCGGTGGCAGTGCTGGCGGCAAAGGTTCCGCCAATCAAAACCGCAGCGGCGGCGCACGCCGCACCGCTTCGGATAAAGAAGGCGCGCTTGGTTGCTCGCATGTGGATATTTCCCCCTGAAGAAATATGAATGTTTCGTGATGAGATCCGAGCGCCTCAGGCGCTTTTGACTACCAGACAGTCCTGCAGATGAGTGATCACGGCAGCCCGCGAGTAAATCTATCAAGTGGACTAATGTGCTGCAGTGCTGCTATTGCAGTATTGCGTACGTCGACCCTGTTCACTAGTGGTTACCTCGGAAATGGAACACTCCATTGACGATCATGGGTTCCTGTGCGGTCTAGAAATCGTTGAGATCTGCAAGGGCCGTGATGACGCGCTCCGGATGTTCGGCCATGCGGTTCAGCACGTAGAGCCACCATTCGGAGCCAAAGAGCACGTATTCCCGCGTTGCGTAACCTTCATTACTGAGCGAGTCCAAAAGTTCGGTGCCCAATCCTTGCAACATCTCAAACTCAACATGCGCGCCCTTGAGCTTCTGGCCCAGGAGGGACTTGAGAGACTCAACCATGGAGGAATCGTGAGTTGCCAGATTTACCCGATGACCATCCGTCACCAACTTCTGCGCCATGGCGAGGTAGGCATTGGTCAATTCGTTGCTTTCCCGGGGATGCGCCACAGTACTGTCTTCAAGAAACGCTCCCTTGACCAAGCGGATGGGGCCGGAGCGTTGCATGACCCGTTGCAGATCGGCGGGGGAGCGGTGGAGGCGGGCTTGGATGGTGATCCCGGTTTCTTCGAATGCGTCGGAGACCTTTTCGTAGAGATCGAGGACTAGATCCGTGCGTTCCGAGCTTTCCGCCGAAATCATGATGTAAGTACCGGCATCACGGGTAGCTTCCGCTATGGCTAGGGCGTTGGCCAGACCGAGAACAGGCGAAACCACGGAACCAATATGGGAGAGGTCAAAGGATACCGTGGCCAGCTCATCACGCGTTTTCATCTCTGCGATAAGAGTTGTGAAGATGCCTGTTTCCTTGTTGGCAATCTCTTCTGATCGAATGGATTCGCCGGCGCACTCAATGCTTGTTAGGTGGCCGCGGTGGGCATTTTTAGCGATCAAGGTCAAAGCGTCATTGGTGGTTTCTCCTGCCATGAAACGGCGGGCGATCCGGCCAGCAGCCGAAGCCAGAACCGGGTTGGCCATGACATTAGCTTTGAGGCTTTCATCAAGGGCCCATGTACGTAAGGTGTCCGCGGCAAGAGGCAGGGTGTGGTCTCCAAAAGTCATGCCCTCATAATATGTCCGGCCCAGCCAGAGCCAGACTGCCATGAAGGGCAGGCCCTTTGGCGTCATTTTGCGGCCGCTTTGGAGAAGCAAAGTAGTCTTGGAGCGTGAAGGTTCTAGTCATTGGCCCCGGAGGCCGCGAACATGCCATTGTCCGCTCGTTGCTCAGCGACCCCAACGTCAGCGAGGTGCACGCAGCCCCTGGCAATGCCGGGATCGCTGCCATTGTGCCAACGCATGAGATCAACGCCAGTGATCCTGCCGCCGTTGCAGCCCTGGCGCTGAAGCTGGAAAGTGACCTGGTGGTTGTTGGCCCCGAGGCGCCACTGGCCGCCGGCGTTGCCGATGCCGTGCGCCTGGCTGGGATTCCCGTATTTGGCCCCAGCAAGGAAGCCGCACAGCTGGAAGCTTCCAAAGCGTTTGCGAAGACCGTCATGGCGGAGGCCCAGGTTCCCACAGCGATGGCAAAAGTTGCCGTCAACGCCCAGGAAGCAGCAGACGCCCTGGACGCCTTCGGGGCGCCGTATGTTGTCAAGGACGATGGACTTGCAGCCGGGAAGGGCGTTGTAGTTACCGAAGACCGCGACGAAGCCCTGGCTCACGCTCAGTCCTGCTTTGACGTCGGCGGAACCGTGGTCATTGAGGAATTCCTCGACGGCCCTGAGGTTTCCCTGTTTGTCCTCGCCGACGGGCGCACAGTTGTCCCCTTGGCCCCGGCCCAGGACTTCAAGCGCATTTTCGACGGCGACGAAGGCCCCAACACCGGCGGCATGGGCGCGTACTCCCCGCTCGAATGGGCGCCGGAAGGTCTGGTGCAGGAGGTCATCGACCGCGTTGCACAGCCGACCATCGACGCGATGGCTCACCGCGGCACCCCTTTTACCGGCGTCCTGTACTGCGGACTGGCATTGACCAGCCGCGGCACCCGCGTTATCGAATTCAACGCCCGCTTCGGAGACCCGGAGACGCAGGCCGTTCTGGCACGTTTGAAGACACCTCTCGGCGGAATTCTCATGGCGGCAGCCAAGGGCCAACTGGACGAGATCGACGAGCTGCGCTGGGCACCCGAGACGGCAGTCGCCGTCGTACTTGCCAGCGAGAACTACCCAGACGCACCGCGAACCGGCGATCGCATCCGGGGCCTCAAGAAGGCCAACAGGCTCGACGGCGTTCACGTGCTGCATGCGGGCACCAGCAGTGACTCCGACGGGAACCCCATCAGCGCCGGCGGCCGTGTGCTCGCGGTTGTTGGCTTGGGAGTGGACCTGGAGGACGCTCGCGAGCGGGCATACGCCGGTATTGAGGAAATTTCCTTGGAGGGCGGGCAATACCGTACCGACATCGCGGCCAAGGCTGCTCGTGGCGAAATTACCGTGGCGGATTCCGCTACGCAGGCATAAGGAATTTAGCGCATGACTTCAGCAATACCCGCAGCACCGTCCCTTTCCGGTTGGACCCACATCTACTCGGGCAAGGTACGCGACCTTTACATCCCCGAGGCCTCCCAGAGCTCGCAAGCTCACTCAGGGTCCCCTGAGGTGAGTGCAGCTACTGATGGCCCGTTCGCTGGCCGTGACGACGTGGTCCTGGTGGTGGCAAGTGACAGGATCAGTGCTTTTGACCATGTGCTGACCTCGGAAATTCCTGACAAGGGCCGCATCCTGACAGGGCTGAGCCTGTGGTGGTTTGAACAGCTCAACGTTCCCAACCACCTTGTGGCAACCACGGTTGAGGATGGCGTTCCCGCCGCCGTGGCCGGACGCGCCATGGTGTGCAAGAAGCTTGAAATGTTCCCCATTGAGTGCATTTCACGCGGTTACCTGACGGGTTCTGGCCTGATCGAATACCGCTCCTCACAAACCGTATGCAATCTGCCGCTCCCCGCCGGTCTCAGCGACGGTTCGCGTTTGGAAAACGCCATCTTCACCCCCTCGGCCAAGGCTGAAGTGGGCGAGCACGATGAGAACATCACCTTCGAGACCATGGTGGACACCGTGGGCGCCTCCTCCGCCGAGGCTCTGCGAACGCTGACCCTGGAAATCTACTCACGCGCCGAGGAGGTTGCTCGGGAACGCGGCATCATCCTGGCTGATACCAAGGTGGAATTCGGGACCGATCCGGCCACGGGCGTCATCACCCTGGGCGATGAGGTTCTTACGCCGGATTCCTCACGCTTCTGGGATGCAGAACTGTGGGCACCCGGGAAGGCCCAGCCAAGCTTTGACAAGCAGTATGTTCGTGACTGGCTGGCCAGCCCGGAATCAGGATGGGACCGGGCCTCGGACACGCCGCCGCCGGCACTCCCTGCCGAGGTCATTGAGCGCACTCGCGCCCGCTACGTTGAGGCTTTTGAACGCCTGACGGGCGCCACGTTCGTCTAATTGTCATGCGCGGGGGTCGCTGTTGCCTTTCGTCACCGGTCTGCCTGGTGCGAAAAGCAACAACGACCCCCGCGGCGTTTAAGGACTTAAAGTTGGACGCTGGCCATGTGTTCTTGCGCATCGGCGGCCCGGTCCAGAGCGCCCGCCTGTGTGAACCTGTCGTGGGCGCATTCGAACGCGGCGTATGCCTCCGAAAGGCGGTCCGAGCCCTGCAGGGCCAAGCCGCGCAACAGGGCGGAATCACCGGCGATGTGCTGCGCCAGCTGCTCCGGCTGGGCCTCAATCGTGTCCAAAAGAACCAGAGCGCCGGTGAGGTCCCCGTTCAGGTAGTTCCACCGCGCCCGAAGCAGCGAAACCTCCAATGTCTCGGTCGCCGTCGCGCCTACCACCGAGTGCGCAAGTTCACTTCGTTCGATCGCTTGCAGGGTGGCAGGTTCCACCACCCCGGCCATGAGCCGCACCCACGCCGTTGCCTTGTTGAATTGTGCCCAGCGGGCCAGGTCTGCGGCGGGGGAGAGCAGTCGGCCGGCCTTGGCGTGATGCTCCAGACCGGTGCGGACGTCGTGGCGGATGAAGGCGACGTTGCCAACAACCCAGTGGATTTCACCGGCCATCTGCGGCGGGGTCTCATCCGTGACGGAATCTGCCAGGACCAACGCGTGAGTCCAGGCTTCCTCGAGCCGGCCTGCCTCGGTCAGGGCGCCGATGAGTGTTTGCAGGGCGAGGAGATAGGCGGCGAACTCCTCCGGGCTGTCGCCCGATCCAATTTCAACGGCCGCCGTTGCGTGCGAGATAGCTTCCGGCAAGCTTCCCTGTGCCAGCATTGCGGCGGCCATGACCTGATTCGCGCGCAGGGCAAGCCCATCGCTTTCAATCGTGAGGGTGTGGCCAAGAAGCTTTCCGAGAACGGCGGCGGCTTCGGCGTGATCTCCATTGCGCAGCAGCGAACTCGCCGCAAGGAACATCATGTTCCACCACGTCACGGCGTCGTCGTTGGCACTGGCCAGCCGTGCTGCCGCATTCGCATTTGTTGCGGCGCCTGAGTAGTCGCGCGTGTCCCAACTTTGACGGGCGCTCAGCGAGAGTCGAAGGCATTCGCTCTCCTGATCGAAGCGGGGCCGTTCCCACGCCGCAACGGATGAAGGGGCCAATTGCAGCTGCTCCGCGAGCTGGTTGATGATCTCCGTGGTGGGTTCACGGTGGGCGTTTTCCAACAGCGAAATATAGCTGGCCGAATAAAGCTCGCCACCCAATTCACCTTGGGTCAGATTGCGGGACAAACGTTCTTGCTTGAGTCGATCACCAAAACTGCTGCCCACGGACATGCCCCTTGTTAGCCGGAATCGTGATTAAACTCTAAGCCTTGCAGCACGCCAATGGGCGGAAAGCGTGACAAAAGTTGTCACATTCTGCGACTTTAGATCTGGATGGTCAGGATTGGACCCGAACTCCTCCGCAGGTATCCAGTCGGTAGAGCCGGGCATGTCCTTCACTGGCGATCAGCGTGAAGGCGTCCGAATCGGGTGCCAGTGTCACTCCCGGGTACAGGGAACGAGGATCGTTGAACGCAGGAATGTAGTCCGTGCCGAAGTCCAGAAGGTACGTGACGCCCTGCCGTTTCGCCGCCGCACACACCTCGTGGTCGCTACCCACTCGATTGAGCCAGAACCGCAGCGTGTACAGGTCCTCGTTCAGATCGCCCTGAGAGCTGTAAGGAAATAGCATGGTCCGGCGCGCCAGCGCCATGGCCAGCGCCGAGCCGTTGTAGGGGTTGTTGGCGATCACGTCGTCAGGGGTTGTGTAGTCCGCGAGCCGTTGAATCAGGGCCAGCTCCTGGGCGTCCACCTGTGCATGCCCGTCGGGTTCGGCCGGTACCTTGTACATGTTGCCCACCTCGCCGTTGATCTGCCAGAGTCCCGGGTTGGACAAGACCAGTACGACGGCGAGAGTCGCTGCCGCCGTCATCTTGCCTTTGTGCCCGGCCAGGAACGAGGAGTTCGCGGTGCCGGGGAACCTGGCTCGGAGCCAATCGAGGGCGCCGACCAGTCCAAAGGCCGCCAGCGGCACGGCCAGCAAGGGCATGAGCGCGCCAACGCGTTCCGGGTTGTCCCACCAGGGGGCCATAACAATGTTGGCCAGGGCCACGTTGGTCCCCGATGCCAAGGGGTAGGTCAAGGTCAGCAGAAGCAAGGCCGCCAGCAACCAACGCAGTCCTGGGCGGCGGAACCCCGCCCAAACGCCCACCATCACGAGAATGGTGAGGACCACTGACGGGAACCAGACCGGGTCCGGGGCGTGGGTGAAGTTGCGGAACAAAGCCACCGGGAACAGCAGGAAGGCGGGGCTGGTGTAACTAAAAAGACTGCGAATTTGCGGCAGCGTGAAGAGCGCGCCACCCACAAATGCCGTCAGGAAAATGAGGAGTGCCATGCGGCTGAAACCACCGCGCTTGCTCCGTGTGAATCCTGTGCGCAGCCAGGCAAAGACGAGAAAGACCAAGAGCGGAGTCAGGACCAACAAAACGCTGAATATGCCGTTGGGCTGTGCCATGACGGCGCCGGGGAGGAAAAGTACCACCACCGCCAACGCCTGAACGGGTTCAAGGCCTGTGTGGACGGCCGGGCGCAGGATCAGCAGGGCCAGGCCGATCCCCAAGGGAACCATGGCGTTGGAGAGCGAATTCGGGTAGGCCGAGCCATATTGCAGCAAGAGCCAGGGGAACGCGGGGAAGGCGGCGGCCATCACGCCGGCGAACAGCAGCAGAAGAGGGCGGCGGCCAAACAAAACGCGGGTCAGAAAAACGCAGCTGAGCGGCCACACCACCCCGGCCGTTGCCAGCCACACAATATTGGTAGCCGCGGGAACGCTGACGCCAGTGACAATCGCCAACAAGCTAGCCAACCCGTGCCACGCCCCCGGGTAAAAGGCCGCCTTGCCGGCTGGCAGAATAAAGCCGGAGATGGCGAAGGATGAGGCATTGTCGGTTTCCACCGCGAATTCGGTGGCATTGAGGTGGAAAACGGAATCGTAACCCTGTGTGAATGCTTCCGGGGTGGCGGCAACCAAGGTGAGCAGCGCCGTCGTTAGTCCCAAGGCAAGCAGCACGCCCAAAAGCGGTGCCCCGAGCCCCGCCTGCGGGCTTTCCTCCGTTGATGCTGCCCGGAGGGTGGGGATGAAGCGCCGAGCAGCCCAAGCCGCACCGGACGCGATCGCCGTGCCCAGCAAAACCACCGGAATGTTCCAAGAGAGATGGATCAGCGGGGCCACGACGGCACTGACGGCAATGACAGAGACGGACACGGCAGGGGCCAGGCAAACCGCCACAACTCCGCGGATCCGCAACGCTGCAAGCACTGCAGCGCCGGGCAGGGCAAGCATCAGCAGCGCCACCGTGAAAGCGGGCAGCGCTTCAATCCATGAACTCACCCAAACATCCCTGTCCTAGATCGCTGGGTCAAATCAAACTTTTTTGACGATGCTGGACTTTAGCTTCATGGGGCCGAAACCATCCACTTTCGCGTCGATGTCGTGGCCGTTGACGGGCGTGATGAGGCGGATGTTGCGAACCTTGGTTCCGATCTTAAGATCTTGGGGGCTGCCCTTGACCTTCATCGTTTTGACGATGCTGACAGTGTCGCCCGTGGCCAGAACATTGCCGACGGCGTCCTTCACTAAGGTTTCCTGCTGGTCCGGCGCATCGTCGGCGCTTTCCGCGCTTTCCGAGGCGGACCATTCGTGCGCGCATTCGGGGCACACCAGCAGCTCGCCCATTTCGTAGCTGTACTCGGAGCCGCAAAGGGGACAAGGGGGAAGTGTGTCAGTCATGCGCTCCATCCTAGCCGTTCAGCGAATTGGGCCCGTATTGCTCTGGATTTAAGTGGGCCTTTACTCAAAAGAAAAAGTGGCGGTATCCAATGGATACCGCCACTTTCATTTGGTCGGGGTGACAGGATTTGAACCTGCGGCCTCGTCGTCCCGAACGACGCGCGCTACCAAGCTGCGCCACACCCCGATCCATTACGTTTCCCGTGACCAGTGAAGGTCTGGAAAAGCAACCTCTCAAGAATAGCGGAAAGAGGGGTGGATTACGAAATCGAGGCCCCGGGGACAATTCGGCGCAGGGTGATACGACTAAGGCTGCGGTTTGGCCGTCAACGTCAGCACCACGGCTTCCGGGCGGCAGGCGAAGCGGAACGGGGCTGTGCGGGAGGTGCCGATTCCCGCAGAGACGTTGACCGGCGCGGTACGTCCCGCGGCATCCCAGTCATTGAGACCCTTGGCGCGCCACGTGGGCAGATCGCAATTGCTCACCAGCGCGCCGTAGCCCGGGACGCAGACCTGGCCGCCGTGGGTATGGCCGGCAAGGATCAGATCTGCGCCATCTGCAGTGAAATGGTCCAAGACGCGCTGGTAGGGGGCGTGTGCCACGGCGATCTTGACGTGCGGGGCCGAGTTCTGGCTGACTGATCCGCGCGGCCAACCGGCGTAGCGCTCACGATTCAAATGGGGATCGTCCACGCCGCTGAAGTCAAAGCGGATGCCCTTGAGCGGGATGGACTGGGCCCGGTTTGTCAGGTTGACCCAGCCGCCTTGGCCGAAGCCCGCGTGCAGCGCTTCGGTATCAAGGGCCAGCGGAGGGCGCTGATCTGCCCGGATCTTGGACGGACCGGAAAAATACGCCAGGGGATTCTTGATCCGAGGTGCAAAGTAGTCATTGGAACCAGGCACAAAGACGCCTGGGAAGTCCATGAGCGGGCCAAGGGCGTCCAACAAGGGCGCGATCGCCTGTGGGTGACTCAGGTTGTCCCCGGTATTGACCACGAGGTCAGGCTCCAACACAGCCAGGCCCTTGAGCCACTCGGTCTTTTTGTGCTGCCCGAGCGACAAATGAATGTCAGAAAGGTGGAGCACGGTAAATGGTGTGGAACCCGGAGGCAAGATCGCCAGCGACTCCTCACGGAGTGCAAACCAGTGACGTTCAATGAAAGTGCCGTAGGCCACCGCGGTAGCTCCGGCGGCAACGGCAAACCCCGCCGCCGCCCCCAATTTTGTGAGGCGGGACGGGGTTGTGCGCGTAGCTGACATGGTGACTAGGCCCTAGTCCTTCTTCTTGTCGTCACTCTTGGGCGTCCCAGATTCCTTGGTGGCGGGTTTCGGTGCGTCAGCCGGCTTTGGTGCGATCGTGACCGGCGGGTTGACCATGCTGGCCGGCGGAGGGGTGAAGGCGCCAACATCAAAGAAGCCGGCAACCTGGTTCATGTAACCCTGCCAAGCCTTGCCCGCATAGGTGGCACCGTCCACGTAGTCGAGGCGCTGGTTGGCGATCAACTTGCCGTTGCTGGATTCAGACTTGACGATGTTGCCAACCCACGACGACGTGGCGAGACCGCGCGTGTACCCGGTGGTCCAGGTCTGCTCAGAGTTGTTGGTGGTACCGGTCTTGGCCGCTGCGGGGTACTGCAACGGAATCTGATAACCGGAACCCCGGACCAGCACTTCCTGCAGGACACTGTTGACACCCGCGGCAACCTCCGGCTTTACGGTTTGCTTGCAATTGGCACCGGGAACAGGGAACTTGTCACCCTTGATGTTGGTTACGGAAACCAAGGCGATGGGGTCGCAGTGCACGCCGCCCGAGGCGAAGGTTGCAAAGGCAGAGGCCATGGTCAGGGGTGCAACTTCGCCGGAACCGAGAAGAGAGCTCACATATTCAACGCTGTAGGGCTGGTTAGGATCCCCACCAAGGTGGATGCCGGTGGCCGACATCATCTTTTGGATGTTGCACATATCCAACTGGGCTGCGGTGGCAAACGTTGCCGTGTTCAGGGAGTTGTACAAACCTTCCCGGGCCGTGAGCCGCTGGTAGAAGTTGTTCTCCGCGTTTTGGAGGTCCTTGGAACCATCGCCGGCATTGTCGTCATAGACGCCGGTGGTTGATCCGCAGGTGTTGGTCCACTGGAAACCGATGGGGTACTTGCGAACCGAGGCGTTAACGACCTCGTTGATCCGGTGCCCGGAGTTGAGCCACTCGGCGAACGTGAACGGCTTGATGGTTGAACCAACGTCGAAGCCGCCGGCGCCGCCAAGCGAATTGCCGTTGACATCGATTCGGTCAACGTTAAAGTTGTAGTCCGAGTTGTATTGCCCCTCGGGGGCAATCAATTTGGTGTTCTGTGCCATGGCAAGAATCTTGCCGCTGCCCGGCTGGACGGTGACCAATGACTGGCCAACTTCGTCAGGGTTGTTGCCGGCCGGCGTAAAGTTCTCGAACTGGGCCTGGGCGGCGTCCTGCAAACCCGGTTCCAGCGTGGTGGTGATGGTCAAACCGCCCTGAAGGAGCAGCTTCTGGCGATCCTCCACGGTCTTGCCATAGTTGACATCATTGAGAATCAAGTTGCTGACGTACTGGCAGAAGTATTCGGCACGGACGGCCGTGGTGCAGCCATTGCGATTCGACTGAACTTTCAGGCCAATCTCAGCCTTAACGGCGTCGGCGTGCTGCTTGGCATCGATCATGCCTTGATCCAACATGTGGTCGAGCACCATGTTGCGGCGTGAAAGGGCGTTCTCGGGGTTCACTACGGGATCGTAGTAGCTGGGTCGGTTGACCACGCCGGCGAGCAAAGCAGCCTGGGGCAGTGTCAGATCCTTGGCATGGGCGCTGAAATAAAAGGATGCCGCGGCTTCAATGCCGTAGTTGTTGTTGGCAAAAAACACCCAGTTGAGGTATCCCTGCAGGATTTCCTCCTTGGACAGTTGCTTGTCAACGGCGATGGCGAGCTTGATCTCGCGGACCTTGTCGCCAACACCCTTGCCATCGCCCTGCTTAACCTTTTCCAGTTCCCCGTTGGCAGCGTAGGTCTGGTTAATGACGTTGCTGACGTATTGCTGAGTAATGGTGGAGGCACCCTGGCGTCCACCACCCTTGGCCATGGAGGTCACAGCGCGCATGAGCCCGCGTGTGTCGATGCCGCCGTGCTCGTAGAAACGAGAGTCCTCAACGGCGACGATCGCGTCCTGCATAAAGGGCGAGATGCTATCGAGCGGAACCTCGGTGCGGTTCTGATCATAGAATGTCGCCATAACGGAGCCGTCAGCAGCAAGAATTTTCGATGACAGCGCCGGAGTTTCAAACTTCATCTCATCCGGGAGATCGTCAAAAAATGAGATGGAAGAGGTGGCCGTGCCGCCCGCCAAGGCGACGGCCGGAACCATCAGTCCTGCGACCAGCACACCACAAATGGTGCTGATGCCCAGGAAAGCGACCAATTTACCCAGAGTTGTGGCGGTATCGAAAATGGGGTGTTTTTTTGCTGCCATTTTCCCAGTTTAGCGGCAGGGGATACGCTTTGATGTATGACCAAATGGGAGTACTCTACGATTCCGCTGATTATCCACGCCACGAAGGCAATTCTTGACCAGTGGGGTGATGACGGCTGGGAGCTGGTTCAGGTTGTCCCCGGACCCGACGGAAAAGGCCTTGTTGCGTACCTTAAACGAGAGAAGGCCTAGCCGTGAATACCTTGCCAAATCAAGGAACTTCACGCATTGAGGCTCGGATTGCGGAGCTTGGCCTAGTCCTGCCCGCTGTGGCTGCGCCGGTAGCTGTCTATGTGCCTGCTGTGATCTCTGGGAACCATGTTTACACCTCCGGGCAGCTGCCTTTTGTTGACGGCAAACTCACAGCTTCGGGCAAAGTGGGCGCGGCGGTTTCCGCTGAGGACGCAAAAGCCCTCGCAGCGATTTGCGCCATCAACGCCATCGCCGCGCTGAAGAGCGTCATCGGCGACCTCGATCGAGTCACCCGCATTGTTAAGGTTGTTGGCTTCGTGGCCTCAGACCCTTCCTTTACCGGCCAGCCGGGCGTCGTCAACGGTGCCTCCGAGCTTTTGGGCCAAGTATTTGGTGAGGCAGGAGTTCACTCCCGTTCCGCCGTCGGAGTTTCCGTCTTGCCGTTGGATTCTCCTGTCGAGGTTGAGTTGATTGCCGAATTCCAGTAGCACTCCTGCGGGCATTCGGCCCGCAGGCAAGAGGTACTTCCCGCTGAATGCAGACCAGCGGGGAGCCGCGGAAACGTGGGTTGAATTTGGTGACCGCACCCCCAGCAAGCCGCGGAAGGCCTCCTCTGTTGTGCTGTTGAAAGACAGCCCCGCCGGCCTCAAAACGTATTTGACGTACCGTCCGGGCGGTTCGCCCTTGGGAACCGTTGCGTTCCCCGGCGGCACCATTGAAGTAGCGGACGACGACGTTACCGACTGGGTGGGACCCTCGCCCACCGCTTGGGCCAAGAGCATGGGCACGGACGACATTGGCTTGGCCAAGCGCCATGTGGTGGCAGCCATTCGTGAAGTATTTGAGGAAACCGGCATCTTGCTCGCTGGATCGGATGCTTCCGGAGTGGTTGAGGGCATCTCTGGGCCGGAATGGATGCGCGCGCGCGAATCGATTGCTGCCCAGGAGACCACTTTTGCGTCCCTGCTGGAGCGGTATGGTCTTGCGCTGCGCACTGATCTACTGAAGCCGTTGAGTCACTGGACCAGCCCCGACTTTGCCCACCGGCGTTTTGATACGCGATACTTTGCTGCCACCCCGCCCGTCAACCAGGAACCGTCGTTGCTGACCAGCAAGGGTGTATGGGGGCGTTGGGTCTGTGCCGCAGACGTGCTCGCTGACCGTGCCACATCGGCGCTGGGTGATGAGATCGGCCTGCCGAACACCGCTGGTCTGGCGTTGGGCGAGCTTGTGGTGCCCAGCGTGGAGATCATCTTGGAGAAGATCGCCGCTGCGCGCGGCTGTATCGCCTACCTGAACCACAAACGGCCCATCAACGAATACCAGCCCAAACTTGTTGTGGGCGACGACGGCGGATTCAGCCTTGAGGTTGCCACCGCGCCAGCGTCAGAAGGCGGACCCTGCCGGGAACGTTGAGACTTTCGGGTAACGAGCATGAAAAAGCCGGCCGGACCACCTTTGAGGTGATCCGGCCGGCTTTTCGCGATGCGGGTTACCGTGAGCGCTGGCGCAGACGGTTGACGTCCAAGATGACAACCGCGCGGGCTTCCAGGCGGAGCCAGCCGCGCTGAACGAATTCAGCCAGGGCCTTGTTGACGGTCTCACGTGAAGCGCCCACCAGCTGGGCCAATTCTTCCTGCGTGAGTTCGTGGGCAACCAGGATGCCATCGGTGGCGGGACGGCCGAACCGGTCTGCCAGGTCCAAGATTGCCTTGGCAACACGGCCGGGAACATCTGAGAAGACCAAGTCGGAAAGGTTGTCGTTGGTGCGGCGCAGGCGGCGTGCAAGTGCCTGCAGCAGCTGCATGGACACTTCGGGGCGGTTGCGCAGCAAAGAGTTAAGGGACTCGTTGCGGAGTCCGGCCAGGCGTGTTTCGGAAACGGCGGTGGCGGTGGTGCTGCGCGGTGCCGGATCGAAGAGAGCCATTTCGCCGAAGAGTTCGCCCGGGCCGAGGATGGCAACGAGTGATTCGCGGCCGTCCGAGGAAGTGCGTCCCAGCTTTACCTTGCCGGAAACAATGAAATAGAGCTGATCGCCCTGGTCTCCTTCACGGAAGACCGAAGCCCCGCGGGAAAGATCCACCTCGGCCAGTTCGTCCGTCAGAAGGCGGAATGCCTCGTCGTCGAGCGTGGCGAACAGTGGTGCCCGGCGTAGTACCTCGATGTCCATGAAAACTCCTTGCATTATGTAGCTAATCAGTTGTGACCTATTACTGATTGTTTCAGAATTTTTCTGTTTTTGTGACCAATTTGGCATTTGTGGCGTCCGTTGCCAGCATATTGGCAGTTTGAGCCGACCAGAAGACCAGTTGTTACTCGGTTTGTGCCGGTAACATGTGCCACTGGGGCGTAATTCGTGCGCCTGATGGACTGGGCGCTGGCCCGGGAGGAGCTGTACGCGACCGTGCTTGGTTTCTCGTGGCTTGATGTTGTGCTTATTCTCTGGCTTTTGTGGCAGCTAATATATGGTCTCAACGCCGGATTAGTAGTGGCTCTGGGCGGGTTGGCCGGATTTATTGCTGGCGCGGTGGGAGCATTTTTTGCTGCACCATTTGTCAGCCAACTGGCCCCAAACCCAGGACTGCGAACCGTCATGGTGATTGGTGCGACTGTCCTGCTCATTGCCATTGGCCACGGCGTGGGCATGAAGCTGGGACGAGCCATCGGGCGGTTTGTGAAATCCGACTCAATCCGCTCCGTAAACCGCATCTTGGGTGGTTTGCTCAACATTGCCGTAGGCGCATTGGTCATTTCCTTCTTGTCCTTCGGCGTATCCAACTTGGGTATTCCGGCCGTTTCCACAGCCCTTAGTGATTCCCAAGTCATCTCCAAAATTGACGCTTGGACGCCGAAGCCCGTCAAGGAAGCAGTGGCCCAGGTCCGCTCGCTTGTCCTCGATGAGGGCATCCCCGCTCTGCTGAATCCGAGCGGGCCCAATGTTGAGGTGGCCGCTCCGATGGCTGACACCAACACCGAGGCCTGGAATACGGCGGCAGAATCCGTCATGAAGATTTCCGGAACAGCATTCCAATGCGGACAGAACCAAACCGGCACTGGATTCGTCATCTCACCCGGACGCGTTCTGACCAACGCCCACGTGGTGGCGGGAGTTTCGATGCCCGTGGTTCAGACTCAGCAACAGGGTGCTCTCCCGGCCCGAGTGGTCTACTTTGATGCTTCTCACGATCTAGCGATTCTTGCCGTTGACTCCCTCGACGCGCAGCCACTGGCCACCTCCGCGACAGTCCCCGGAAACACGCCCACGGCCTTTGCCGGGTACCCCTTGGGTGGACCGCTGCAGATCCGGGCGGCCACCGTACTCTCCTCGGCACCCATGATGGTTCCGGATATTACCGATGGCGCCTCGACCATGCTGGATGTTTACCAATTGGCCGGCAACGTGCAATCGGGCAACTCGGGCGGACCACTCTTGGATAGCAAGGGCGATGTCATAGGCGTGATCTTCGCCAAGGCCACCTCTGCCAGCAATGTTGGCTTTGCCCTGACAATGGAAGAAGTCAGCCCCGTCATCACTGCGGCGCCGCACCTCAACAGCCCGGTACCCTCGGGCTCCTGTAAAGTTAGTTGATTTTCGAGGGTTGAGCCTAGGAGAGTGTCTTGTCGAGGGCACTCACGGCCAGCTCGTAGCCGTGGATTCCGGCGCCAACAATCACGGCACTGCAGACCGGCGAAAGGTATGAGTGGTGGCGGAACTCTTCGCGTTTGTGGACGTTGGAGATGTGCACCTCCACGGTGGGAAGTTCCACGGCAGCAATCGCGTCCCGAAGCGCCACCGAGGTATGGGTGTAGGCGCCCGCGTTGATGATGATGCCCACCGCCGTCCCCCGTGCTGCATGGATCGCGTCGATCAGAACACCCTCGTGGTTCGACTGCAGGCAGCTGGCGCCGAACCCGGCGGATTCGGCAGCCGCGGTGGTAAGAGCTTCGACGTCGGACAGGCTTGCCGATCCGTAAATCCCAGGTTCGCGGGTGCCCAACAGGTTTAGGTTGGGGCCGTTGAGAATCAGCAGGGTGCCGCGGGCCGGTGCAGTCGTAGACGTCATGGGTTAATAATGCCCCACTTCGGCGCCAGACCGGGGCACCCAACAGGTAAATCCCGCCGTGAAAAAAGTTTGGCTAGGCCTCGGATGAGGTTGCGGCAATACTGACCAGCCGCAGTTTGCCGACGCGTTCACGCAGAACCCTTTGGGCTTCGGCGCCGAGGGCGTCGTCGCTGATGAGCTCGTCCACATCCTCCAAACCCGCAATGGTGCTGATTCCCACCGTGCCCCACTTGCTGTGGTCAGCCAGGACCACCACCTTGCGTGCGGCACCGATGAGCGCCCGGTCCATCTCGGCCTCGAGCAGGTTGGGTGTGGTGAAACCTGCGTTTTCATCCACCCCGTGAACACCGAGGAACAGAACATCCAGGTGCAGGGAGCGGACCGACGCAGTGGCGATAGGACCCACCAGGGCGTCCGACGGCGTGCGCTCACCGCCGGTGAGGATGACCGACACGCGTGACCCGGCGGTCTGAAAGACATCGGCGATTTTGACTGAATTGGTCACTACCGTCAAGTTCTTGCGCGTACTGAGCGCCTTGGCCAGGACCCACGTGGTGGTGCCGGCACTTAGCCCGATGGCCATGCCATCTTGGACCAGCAGCAGCGCCTCCTGCCCAATCGCCTCCTTTTCCTGGGTGCTTTGGGTGGATTTGAGCTCAAACCCGGGCTCGTGCGTCCCCGCGCCGCCGGGCAGCTTAGCGCCGCCATGGATCTTCTGGACCAATCCGGCGTCGTCCAGGGCGTCGATGTCCCGGCGGACCGTAACAACTGACACGCCGAGGGTTTCAGCTAGGTCCGCCACCCGAGCGACTCGCTCCCGGGACACAATGGCCACAATTTCACTGCGTCGGACGTCCGCAAGCATCGGAACCTCCTCGGTTCGGGTGGAGAATGAGCTCATCCCCGATTTCATCTGCATTCCTGATCTCATCCGCACACTCAGCCCTTACTGGAACCCAGCGTCAGACCAGCCACAAAGTGGCGCTGGAGCAAGAGATAGACGATCAAGGTGGGGATGACTGTGATGGTGGCTCCGGCGGCGAGCAGGTTGTAGTTGGACAGGAACGTTCCCTGCAGATTGTTGATGGCAGTGGTGACCGGGAGCCGGTCCCCGCTTTGGATGAACAACAACGGCCAGAAATAGTCGTTGTAGATGAAAATCAGTTCCAGAGTGGCCAGGGCAGCGATCGCTGGTCGGCACAACGGCATGATGATGGAGACGAACTGGCGCCAGATTCCGGCACCGTCCACCAGCGCCGCTTCTGTCAGATCCCCCGAAAGGGCCTTCATGTAGTTGGACAAGACGAAGGTGCAAAAGCCAATCTGAAAGGCAGTGTTGGCAATGATGACGGACATATAGGTGTTCAATAAGCTGCCGGAATCACTAAACCAATATGGCAGTTGAATGAGCTTGAACATTTCAAACAGGGGTGTAGCCAGAACCTGTGGCGGAAGCAGGTTCCCGGCCGTGAACATGATGAGCAGCGTGATGTTGAACTTCCAGCTCACCCGACTGACGGCAAAAGCCATCATGGAACTGCACAACAGCACCAAGATAATGGTGGGGATCGTGATGATCAACGAGTTGGCGAAGTAGCGCGGGAAGCCGCCCTGCGTCCAGGCTTGGACGAAGTTGTCGAAGTTGAACGCGCCGCCCAGGCTGAAGTAGCCAAATTTATCGGTGTCTGCTTTGGGGCGCAGGGCCGTGAAAAGCGCCCAGCCCAAGGGGATCATCCACATGACGGCCATGACCGTCAAGAAGATGTGGGTGCCGTAGTGAGGCCGTTTGAGGCCGTGGCCAACGCCGCCTGTGGCGGGTCGGTTGGTCCTGGTGATGGAAGCAGACATTAGAACTTCTCCTTCCGGAAGGTGCGGGAAAGGTAGATGGTGATGGGGACAAGCGAGATGACGAGCAAGATGACAGCGAACGCGGATCCGATGCCGATCGATTGGCCCTCACCGATGAGGTAGCTGATGACGAGGGCGCTGATGAGTTCCAGCCCGTTGGTGCCCTTGTTGATGACCCAGACAACGTCAAAGGCGCGGAGGGATTCGATGATGGTGATCACCACGATGACGATGTTGATGGGTGCCATGGCGGGAAAAACAATCCGGAAGAAGGTCTGGGTGGCATTGGCGCCGTCCAAGGAAGCGGCCTCCTTGAGAGATGCGTCCACACCCTTCAGACCGGCCAAGTACAAGATCATGACGTAACCGGCGTGACGCCATGTGGCCGCAACAAGGGCAGCCCAGATGTTGACGCTGGAATCGCCAAACCAGTCCACGGCTTCCGGGGTGCCGGCTGTGCCGAGCAGGAAGTTCAACAGGCCATTGTCTTTTTGGTAGAAAAGCTGCCAGATGATGCCAACCAGGGCCAGGGACAACATGACCGGGACAAAGAAGATGCTTTGGTAGATCTTGCTCCCGCGAATTTGCTGGTCCAAGAGCACCGCCAGCAACAAGCCCAGGGGGGTAGCGATGACTGCTAGGAAAACCAGCCACAGAATGTTGTGCTGGACGGCGGGCCAGAATGCGGGGCTGTCGTTAAAAACGTAGCTGTAGTTGGCGAAGCCAGCGGCGCGGATGTCTGAGATTTCCAGACCGTTCCATCGTGTGAAAGACAGCAGGACGGAGAGGAGGGTTGGAATCCAGACAAAGGCCAGCTGTACCAGGGTGGGTATACCCACCATGAAGCCGAGGACCACTTTGTCCGTGGTGGAGAGTCTCTTTACTCCCGCGTTCTTGCGGGGTCTGCGTGCTGAAGAGTGGGCGGCCCCAGTGCCGCGGGGGGCTGATTTGGAAAGTTCGGTGGGCGTGCTCATGGCAAACTCGTTTTCTCGCAGTGAACCTTGCAGGATTGCGGATGCAGTTTGTGTGGTGGCGGGCGGGCCCGCCACCACACTTGGTGCGTTACTGGGCCGCGTACAGGGCCTTGGCCTGGGACTCCATGTTCTTGACGTCCACGGTGCCGTCCTTGATGAAGGCCTGCAGTGCCGGGATCATGACGTTGTTGGCCATGGCGGGCAGTGCATCTCGGTCAAAGAACTGGCTGATGCTCTTCGCGTTGGCAATGGTGTCCGCGCACTTCTTGGTCAACGGCGAGAAGGCTGAGGTGTCCCCACCCTTGGCCGTGGCGATGTTGGACGGGTCGACCTTGGCGTACGCGTTCTGGCCTTCCGGGGTGCCCATGAATGCCATGAAGTCCTTGGCTGCCTGGTTGTTGCCGCCTTTTTTGGACAACAGCAAGCCATCGATCGGGGCTTCCACGGCATCCTGGCCTTCCATGGCGATTTCCGGGAAGGGGAAGAAATCGATGTCGTCCAAGATGGCCTTGTCCGTGTATTGCTGGGTCACGAAGGAACCCAACAGGTACATGCCCGACTTCTTCTTGCCCATGTTGATGGCCGCATCCTGCCAGGTCATGCCCAGTGCGGCAGGGTTCTGGAACGGCAGCAGTGCCTTCCACGTATCAAAGACATCACTGACCTTCTTCTGATCCCACGTTTCCTTGTGGGCTGTCAGATCCATGTGGAACTGGTAGCCATTGAGGCGCATGTTGATGTAATCGAAGGTGCCCATGGCCGGCCAGCCGTCCTTGTCGGCAAACTCGATCGGTACCAAGCCATCGGCCTTCATCTTGGCGCACAAGGCAGTGAGGTCATCGAAGGTGGTGGGAACTTCGTAGCCCTTCTCTTCCCAAACACTCTTGCGGTAAAAGAAGCCCCAGGGATAGTTGTAGTTCGGCACAAAGTACATCTTGCCGTCGGGGCCGGTGGAAGCCTTCTTCATGGCGTCGGAGTAGTTGGCGCCAATGGTTTCCCAGACATCGTCAATGGGCGCCAGCAGTCCCTTGCCCGCGTAGTACTGCATGCGGTAGCCGGCGAACCAGGTAAATGAATCGTCCGGACTGCCCTGGAGGTAAGTGGAGATCTTGTTCTGGAAATCGTTGTGCGGGACAACGTTGGTGGTTACCAGACTCTTGGTCTTGGCCGTGAAGGCGTCTGTGACTGCCTTGTAGGCCGCCTTGGGGACATCATCCGATGAACCCGATCCAAAGGTCAGTGACGTTGATGCTGCTGCGGAGCCGCCGGGACCGGATCCGCCGGTGCAGGCTGCGAGCAACGGGATACCTGCTGCGCTGACGGCACCCACGCCGAGGGTCTTCAAAAGGGTGCGGCGGTCAAAGCCGGAACGGATGATTCCGCTGGCGGACCGGTCTTCGTTGAATGACATGATTTCTCCCTTGAAATGCACGATCACGTGAAGTGGATCACATAAATCAATCGTGAAACTACAAAAAAGAAACGTCAATACTCAAAAGAGAAACTTTTCGATCACGGTTTTGTTTCTTTTTGGCGAGTGCTCCGGTCGCCGGGGATGTGGGATAGGGCTTTCCGCCAAATGTGGCGCGGGTCGAGTCTTTTGCCGGTGACCCCAGAAGTGTTTCCTGTGACTTTGCGTCGCGGCAGGGCTCCGGCAAATATGACGGCATGCCCGGCCAGTATGACGCTGTGTTTCTGGGACTCAGCGGCCTCGTCGATGGCAAAAAGTTGGCCCGCACGTGTGTGCGGGCCAACCTTGGGGTTGCAGGTGGGGTGCAATCCTCTCGACGCGCCATTTTGCGTAGGCGCACGCCGGGTCCCAAGGGTGACGCGGCACTGTCGAGGTCGGATTTGCTTGGGGCAGGCTAGGCCTTCAAGGATTCCGCAATCTGGTTCATGACCGTGTTGTCGGCCAGCGTTGATGAATCGCCCGCGGCACGGCCCTCGGCCACATCCTTCAAGAGGCGGCGCATGATCTTCCCGGAACGGGTCTTGGGCAGCTCGGGAACCACCAAAATGGTCTTCGGCTTGGCGATGGGGCCAATTTCCTTAGCCACGTGGTTGCGCAGAGTCGTGACGATGTCGGCGTCCTCGACGGCGGAACCGCGCAGGATCACGAACGCCACCACGGCCTGTCCTGTGGTTTCGTCGGCTGCGCCCACCACGGCTGCCTCAGCCACCGAGGGGTGGCTGACCAGAGCAGACTCAATTTCAGTTGTTGAGAGCCGGTGGCCAGAGACATTCATGACGTCGTCCACGCGGCCCAGGAGCCAGATGTCGCCGTCGTCGTCCCATTTGGCCCCGTCGCCGGCAAAGTACATGCCGTCAAAGCGCGACCAGTAGGTGTCCTTGTAGCGCTCGTTGTCTCCCCAGATGCCGCGCAGCATGGACGGCCAGGGCTCACGAATGACGAGGTAGCCGCCATGTCCGTGCGGCACGGAGGCGCCGAGTTCATCCACCACGTCAACCGCGATGCCGGGCATGGGCACCTGGGCCGACCCTGGTTTGGTGCTCGTGACGCCGGGCAAGGGGGCGACCATAATGGCGCCGGTTTCGGTCTGCCACCAGGTGTCCACGATGGGTGCCAGGTTGGAGCCAATGACGCGGCGGTACCACATCCAGGCTTCGGGGTTGATGGGCTCGCCCACGGATCCCAGAAGGCGGATCGAGGAAAGATCAAACTTGGCGGGGATGTCTTCGCCCCACTTCATGAATGTGCGGATAGCGGTGGGTGCCGTGTACAAGATGGACACCTTGTACTTTTCCACGATTTCCCAGAAGCGGCCCTGATGCGGGGAGTCTGGGGTGCCCTCGTACATGACCTGAGTGGCGCCATTGATGAGCGGGGCATAGGTGACGTAGGAGTGGCCGGTGATCCAGCCGACGTCGGCCGTGCACCAGTAGACATCCGTTTCCGGCTTCAGGTCAAACACGGCGCGGTGCGTGTAAGCGGTCTGCGTGAGGTATCCGCCGGTGGTGTGCAAGATGCCCTTGGGCTTGCCCGTGGTGCCGGAGGTGTAGAGGATAAACAAGGGGTGCTCGGCGGCATGCCCGACGGCGGTGTGCTCGGCTGAGGCGGTGCCCACAGTATCGTCCCACCAGTTATCGCGGCCTTCAACCCATTCAACGGGCTCGCCATTGCGCTTAACCACCACGACGTTTTCGACGCTGTGTCCGGGGGCGGCCAGTGCCTCATCCACGGCAGGCTTCAAGGCGCTGGGCTTGCCGCGGCGGAACGTTCCGTCTGCGGTGACAACCAACTTGGCCTCAGCGTCGTCAATGCGCGAGCGCAGGGCATCCGCCGAGAAACCGCCAAAGACCACCGAGTGAACGGCGCCGATGCGGGCACAGGCCAGCAGTGTAATGACAGCTTCGGGGATCATGGGCAGGTAAACGGCCACGCGATCGCCCTTGACCAGGCCCAGGGACTCGAAAGCGTTGGCGGCCTTCTTGACCTCTTCGGTCAGCTGCGCGTACGTGTAAGTACGGGTGTCGCCGGGCTCGCCCTCGAAGTAAATGGCGACGCGGTCACCGTTGCCGGCCTCCACATGACGGTCAAGCGCGTTGTAGGCGGCGTTGATTTCACCGTCCTCGAACCAGGTGGCGAACGGCGGGTTGGACCAGTCAAGGGTCTTGGTGAACGGCTTTGACCAGGAAAGCAGTTCGCGGGACTGCTCTCCCCAGAAGGTGGGGCGGTCTGCGTTGGCCTTGGCGTATTCATCGCTGTGCACGTTTGCGCCGGCGGCAAATTCTGCACTGGGTGCGAACTGGCGGTTCTCCGTGAGGAGGTTTTCCAGTGCGTCTCCGGACTGGTTGTCAGCTGCGGTGGTGACCTCAGACATCTAATATCCCTTCATTCCTTCGTTGCTGATGTCCGGCAAAACCCCAGCCGCGCAGCAACGCCCGGCGGTCCCTTTTCGGGGCTGGCGGCAGCGCGCAGGATGGTTTTGAGGACAACGTTTGTTCTAGCTCAAACTCTATCCCTTTCCGCACCTTGACGTGTTCGCCGTCACACCACCGTGGGGTCAGTGGCGTCATATCTGCGCTCAAATGCATGATTCTGCCCACAGAAGGCGTATGGGCAGTTCTCCCCATCTAGCGGTTTCTAGCCAGTTTTAGCTGTGGCTCGCTAGTGTTGCCTGTCCGGGGTAACTAGGCTGGGATCAATCGTGACAAAAGAGGAGCAAGACCATGACAGAGCAACACACGCATTCCACCCAGGGCTCCACAGGCAGCACGGGTGCATCGCTCAGTAATGCCGCCGTCGGGCCGCTGACCATCCGGGACCTCGCCGTTCTAGGATCGGTGCTGATCATTTTCGTCGCATCCTTGGTGCCGATCATTCAGACACTCGTCGGCAGCCTCAACCTCTGGAACACGGGCGGCCTGTTCTATCTGGCCATCGGCGTGATTCTTCCGCTGATTGTTGGTGGACTGTTCCTTGCCCGCCGCATGAGTCCGGGCACCAAGATCCGCATCGGATCGTTGTCCACCGATCAGTTCGCCTCCGTTGTGGCCTCCTTCGCGACCTTCTTCTTCTTCACCGGGACCGTCACAAACTTCGGCATCGCCTACCTTGTGGGCCTCATTGGGGCGCTATTGCTGCTGGTGTCCACGGTGTGCGCCCAGTGGATTCCCGCCTTGGCGGCTGACTATTCCGGCCGTGTGGAAACTCCTGCTCACCCAGCAGCGCGCGACGCCGTTCCTGCCCTCAAGCGCCCCGCCGCACCCAAGCCCGTGGCTGGGGTGGGTGGCGCCAAAGCCGGCCCGCAGGGAACCGGTAAGCCGGGCGGCTTCGGCAAGGGCGCCTCGTTCGGTGCCGGCGCCTCCGGTCAGGTGGCCGGCGTGCCGACACCTGAAGCTCCTGTTGCCGGCGCACCTGTTGCTGGTGCTGGTGCCTCGTGGGGAACGCAGCAGGCGCCCGCCGGCCATACCTCGGCAGGTCAGATTTTCACCCCGGCCAGGGAAGCTTCCCCGGCCGCCCAGGCCGCCAACACCGTTGCAGGCGCCTCGGCCACCCCCGCAGCAACAAGCACTCAGACTTTCCCGGTAGCAACCAACGCGCAGCAGGAGAGCGCCCCCGAGAGCTCGACTCCAAGCGTCTCGGAGGCATCCGACGTTGCCACGCCTGCCAGCGCGGAAGCGGCTCAGCCCGCGGAACCGGCGCTCGCCGAGCCTGCGCCCGCCGTCGAACCTTCCAATGAAGGCGTCACCGATGATGACAACGCCACCAGCTTGAACCCGCAGGTTGCTCCCGCGGCTGAACAAGCTCCAGTTCCGGCCGCCGCGGATCCGGTCAGCCCAGTGTCGGTCAAGGAGAGCATCGGTGCCACGGTGAACCCCCAGGCCGCAGCGTCCGTGATCGCCGAGCCGTTCTGGTTCGCCGTGGACCGCCCGCAGAACGTGATCGACGAGCGCACCCGTCAGTTCGTATTTAAGCTGAACCCGGGGGCCTGGATTCTGGCACTGGAAGATCGCGGAAACAGTTTCCTGGTTCAGGATAGCCACGGCAAGACGGGCGTATTGCTCGATCTCGTGGGGATTGAGCGCGCCTCGGACAGCCAGTAATGCCGCAGGATTCGGTGCTGGCTCTCAAGCGCCGGGCCCGCAAAATCAACCGAGAACTCGCTCAGCTCTACCCGTATGCGCATGCGGAGCTGGATTTCCGGAACGCGTTTGAGCTGTTGGTGGCCACGGTCCTCTCTGCTCAGACCACCGATATCCGCGTCAATGCCGTGACGCCTGCGCTCTTCGCCCGCTTCCCAACCCCGTTGGCGATGGCACAGGCGTCCACCGTGGAGCTGGAAACGCTGATCAAACCCACGGGCTTTTTTCGGGCCAAGGCGGGAAATCTGCTGGCCTTGTCCACTCGTCTGGTCGACGAGTACGACGGCGTGGTCCCCGGCACCCTCGAGGCGTTGGTGACGCTTCCAGGAGTCGGGCGGAAAACCGCAAATGTGGTGTTGGGCAACGCATTTGGTGTCCCGGGGATCACCGTGGACACCCATTTCATGAGACTTGCCAAACGGTTTGGCTGGACCGAGTCGACGGACCCGGTTCGGATTGAGGCCGATGTGGCCGCGTTGTTCGAGCCTAAGGATTGGACCATGCTCTCGCATCGCGTGGTGTTCCATGGCCGCCGGATTTGCCATGCCCGCAAACCGGCCTGTGGTGCCTGCCCAATTGCACATTTGTGCCCTGCTTACGGTGACGGCGAGGTGGACCCGGTGAAGGCGGTGAAGCTTCTCAAATATGAGTTGGCCCCGGGCCAGGAAGAGCTGCTGGCCCGTATGCAGGCTGATGTTGAAAATGCGGCTCAGTATCGGCAAGAGTCACAATTGGCAGCACGTGCCGCGCAGTCCATTGGTGGGCAACCATGAGCGCCTACGCTGATCTCATTGAGCTGGCCAAGAAGGCCGCCACGCTGACGGAGATTAGTGGCGTGGGGAGGCCGGCGCTGTGGCCGGCACCGGCCGACGCCGCAACGTTCCGCAAAGCCGCTGTGCTCATGCTTTTCGGTGCCCTGGATGAGGTTCCTGCGGCCTCTGAAAAACCGCTGGCCTCGGCGGATCTGGACATCCTGTTGGTGGAACGGGCCGCAACCTTGAACGACCATCCTGGACAAGTGGCGTTTCCTGGCGGGGGAGTGGGCGCATTGGATGATTCCCTGTCCGCCACCGCCTTGCGCGAAGCCCACGAAGAAACAGGCCTTGACCCGCTAGGAGTTGAAATCCTCGGGACACTGCCTGAGGTTCCTCTGGTGGTTAGCAACTTCATGGTGACGCCAGTGGTGGCCTGGTGGGCTCGCCAGACTCCCGTGGATGTGGTCGATTTTGGTGAATCTGCTCAAGTTTTTCGGGTTCCGGTGAGGGACCTGCTGGATCCAGACAATCGTTTCACCGCCGTGGTGAAGCGAGGCCGAGACACTTACCGGGGCCCGGCCTTTGCGGTCAACGGTGTGGTTGTCTGGGGTTTCACGGCAGGGATCCTGAACTACGTTTTCCACGAACTGGGCTGGTCCGTTCCGTGGGATGAGCAGCGGGAGATTCCCGCGCCAATTTAGGCTGCCTGGCAGCTGTTGAGTTGGGTCATTTTGCGTCGGCGTAGCACTGGACCACGCTGACATTGACGGGAAATTCCAGCGGAATCTTGCCAAAGATCAACTCAGTGGCGGCACGGGAGGACTCGTGGACGATCTGTGTCACCTCATCGACCATGCTGGCCGGGCAGTGCACCATGACCTCGTCGTGCAGGAAGGCCACCAGTTGGGGCGTACCTGCTCCTGAGTCATCACCTGTTTTTGGAGAGGCAGCCGCCAGGGCCCGAAGCCGGCGTCGGAGTTCAGCCAGCCAGCAGCAGGCCCACTCTGCGGCGGTCCCCTGAACCACAAAGTTCCGGGTAAAGCGGCCGCGAGACCGGGCGGCTTGCTCCGCCCGGCGCTGTTCCTGGGCCGTTGAACTGCGCTGGCCGTCATGCCAGGCCTGTGAGGTCGGCGGGGTGCTGCGGCCCAGATAGGTACTCACACGTTCGCCACGTTCACCGGCGAGGGCAGCTTGTTCCACAAAGTCGAGGGCGCGTGGGTACATACGGGCAAGCTGAGGGACCAAGCGGCCGGAATCGCCCGTCGTGGCCCCATAGATGGCGCCCAACAGGGCAACCTTGGCCATGCTCCGATCGCCACCAAAACCTTCAGCGGCGATCCCCGCGTAGAGATCCTTGTTATTTCCGGCAGCGTCTCCGCCCGCGGCAGCCATGGCGGTGTCCTGTGCCAGAGCGGCCAGCACGCGCGGCTCCAGCTGAGCAGCATCGGCAACGATCAGTGCGTAGCCAGGATCAGCGACGGCTGCGCTGCGGATTTGGGCTGGGATCTGCATGGCGCCGCCGCCTCGTGAGGCCCAGCGCCCCGAGACCACGCCACCCACCACGTATTCGGCGTGGAACCGGCCGGCCGTGACCCATTGTTGCAGCCAGTTCCACCCATTGGTGGTGAAGAGCCGGCTGAGTTTTCGGTACGTCAGGAGAGGTGCAATGACAGGGTGTTTGAACTCCTGCAGTTCCCAGCTTCTCGTTGATTTCGCCTCGATCCCGGCTCGGTGCAAGGCACGCATCAGGTCTTGCGGGGAGTCTGGATTCAGCGATGGGGCATTAAGGGCGGTGCGCAACCGTGCGGCCAGCGCTTCCAGTTTTTCTGGGTGGGCCAGATTCGTTGGTTCGGGGCCAAGCAGGTCATTGAGCAGCCTCCTGTGCAGGTCTTCCCTCCAGGGAATACCTTCATACTGCATCTCCGCGGCCACCAATGCACCAGCGGATTCTGCACTGAGCAAAAGTGTGAGCCTGGCTGGGTGTGTGGAGGAAGCGACGGCTCTTTTTTGCGCGCCAAGTTCCTGGGCAACCGCAGCCAGATTCCATGGACCTGCAGCCGAGGAGACGGCCGGCGCATCGAAAAGGCTGTCCTGCCCGGCGGAGGAACCGTATAGGAGGCTGCTGTTACGCACGGGATCGATCTCCGGCGGCAACGGCGTGAAACTCTGGTGATAGCTGGTGCTGGCGGCAAATTCGGAAAACTGCAGGATATTCTGACACAACGCCAGATCGTGGCACTTTTCCACGCGTACACCGGCTGCCAGGAGGCTCGGATACCAATTGATGGCCCGGTCCCAAACCCAACGCGGATGATGCAGCTCCTCTAGTGCCCGCACGGTAGTGCTGAGCTCGGTGCGGGCCACTTTCTGGGCCGGCGAGGCAGGTGAGCCGTCGTCGTTCCGCAGTTCAACCAGGATGGTAGAACTTTCGGGACCAGTGGCAAGTAATGCGTACATAAGTTCTATTCTCCACGCAAGGCCGGATTAAATCCTCCACAGCTGCCTCTGGGCGCGTAGTTCCGCACTTTTGTGTGACGTGGTCTGGAAGTGTGCGGCATCGGGCTGCACAGTTGCTCCATGAGAAGCAATCAACGCCTGCCGAATGGCCCAACATCGGAACCTTGGCTGCCACACCGGGACACCACGGTGCTGCTCCTGTCTGCCTCGAGCCAACTGCAGGGTGCTGTGGGGCGCGTGAGTGCGGCAGCCGCCGTCGAACTTCTTGTGGGTCAGAGCTGGGATGAAGCGGCAGCCCGATGGGACGACATAGCGGCCGTGATGATTGACGCCGCGGCCATGGCCAATTCCGAAGTTGAGGCTGGAATTGCCGGATGGAGGGGGCCAATTGTGGTGGTCGGACTTGCCTCGGATTCGGCTCTCATGTGGCGTGAAGCGGAGAGGCTGGGCGCCGACCGGGTGGCCATCTTGCCGGATTCGGCGCCATGGCTGGCCAACTACCTCAGCTGCTTGCGCAATCCGGCGTCGGGAGCTGGTGTGGTGGGAATCGTGGGCGGATGCGGTGGGGCTGGCGCATCCACCCTAGCCACGCTCATCGCCGCTGGGGCGGTGAAGCGGGGAGTACGGACGCTCTTGATTGATGGCGACCCGTGGGGTGGGGGACTATGCGGGGCATCGTCGGCTGAGGAAGTCCCCGGCCTGCATTGGCCCGAATTGTTGCGGGCGTCCGGGGCCATCAACCCGGACCAGTTGGCGGCGTCGTTGCCGTATTTTGCGGGATTGGCGGTCTTGTCCTGGGATGCCGCTGCCCGAGCGGATAAGCAAGATGTTCCACAGAACACGCAAGCCCCTACCGCCGTGGGCGAGGTCATGCGGGCGGCTCGGGGCGCCTACGGGTTGGTGGTAGTGGATTTGGGCCGGACGCCAGATGCATTCAGATCTTTGGCGTGGCACTGCGACGGGTTGGTCGTCGTTGTGCCGGCGCGTCCACGTTCCGCAGCAGCAACTTTGCCCGTCATAGCTGCGTTGCCCCCGAAACCCGTCGTGGCCGTGGTTCGCGGGCCCCTAGGCGAAGGGCTGGACGCGGACATGCTTGCGGCCGCCGTGGGCTTGCCGCTTGCGGGCACGATGCCGCGGCTACGCGGTGCTACGGACTGGATCGAGTCCGAGCGGTGGCCGGACACGATCCGACGTCGGCCCGTGCGAAGACTTGTGGGGAACGTTTTGGGCTGGATGGCGGGGGACGAACCAAGTGCGGCCCCGGCGCAAAAGGGCGAGCTGATGAACGTTGCGGGCCGGCGATGACGGCCCAACCTCAACCGGAACATGTACCCCTTGGGCCTTGGGATGGGGCGGTGGATTCCGCGCTGCTTGATTCCGTCCGGCGTAGCGTTCTGGCTCAGGCCGGACCCGTGACGGACCTTCAGGTAGCGGCGGCTGTGCGAGAGAGCGGCCGGTTGCTGGGTGCCGCCGGTTCGTTGATTGCCATGGAGAGGATTACGGCCGAACTCAATGGACTGGGACCACTTCAGGGGCTAACGAAAGACCCTGAGGTGACTGACATCTTCGTCAATGCTCCCGACTCGGTGTGGCTTGACCGGGGATCGGGGCCTGAACGTGTGCCCGTGTGTTTCGCGAATGAGAGTGAACTGCGGGCGCTCGCCGTCAGACTGGTGGCCAGTGGAGGCAGACGGCTCGATGAAAGCAGCCCCTGCGTAGACGTGAAAATCGCTTCCGGATACCGCATCCATGCGGTGCTTCCACCGATCTCTGCCACGGGGACGTTGTTGTCCATCCGGATTAAGCACCACACGGTTCTCACTCTGGAGCAGATGGTGGCAGCCGGAGGCGTAAAACCAGCCTTCGCGCAGGTGTTGGCAGCTGTCATGGCGAGCAAACTGAACTTCTTGATCAGCGGTGCCACAGGGGCCGGTAAAACGACACTGCTCTCGGCACTGCTGGGCTTGTGCCCGGCAAGGGAGAGGCTCGTGCTTATTGAGGATGCGGCCGAGTTGGAACCCGATCACCCCCACGTGGTGACCATGGAGGCCCGGCATGAGAACGCCGAAGGCGCTGGCGCGGTAAATCTGGCGGAGCTGGTGCGACAGGCGCTACGCATGAATCCGGGCCGGCTCATTGTTGGAGAGTGCAGGGGGCAGGAGGTTCGTGAACTGCTCATGGCCCTGAATACGGGTCACAGCGGCGGTGGTGGGACTATTCATGCCAATAGCGCCGGAGACGTTCCCGCTCGATTGGCGGCTCTGGGAGCACTGGCCGCTATGTCGCCGGAAGCGGTCTTTCTGCAGGGGGCGAGTGCCCTCGACGTTGTCATTCATCTGGCACACATCAATGGGCGGCGGGTGGTCGCCGAAATCGGAGTCGCCGAGCTGTGCCGTGGCCGATTGGAAGTCATCCCGGCGCTGTCTTTGATCGGGAGGCGGTCCGGAGTGGTCCCCCTGGTTCCAACGGAAACCCCGCCTGAAATTCTTCCTATGGGGCAGGGGCCCACTGCGGAGGAAAGAATTGCTCAGGGCCCGGGATGGCCGCCGTTGGCGAGAAGACTGGGACTCGAGGGGCTGCTGGAACCGATGTCCGGTGACAGGATGCCATGAGTGCGCTGATAATTATCATCCTGTCTGGAACAGCATGCTGGCTCATGGGTTTGCAACGACCCGCAGGGCCGGTGCAGCCGCAGCCTCATGCGCTCCGAGTCCCGGTCCAGCATTACCGACGTGAGCATTCTCCAGAGGCACTCCCTCGGCTGGTCCGCCAACTAGCGTCACTACTGGCGGCAGGACGGACGGGCCCGATCCTGTGGGACGCCTTAGCCCTCGTACTGGCCGTGGAACAGGATCGCGCACGCGAACATGCCCGATCCCCTAAGAGTGAATTGTTAGGCTCCGGCAGACGACAACCCGTCCAGTGGTCCGGTGAGGGTGTGCCCATGGAAGCAACTCTTCAACTCATTCTGACGGTGCAGAGGGCCGCTTCCATGGGCCTGCCCACCGCAGCGGCCGTACGCAACGCCTGCCGCACCCTTGGAGCTGATGGTAGGGGGCTATTCGGTAGGAGAACACAACAGAGCGGATTGACAGCGGAGCAACGTCGCATGTGGCTTGATATTGCCGCATGTTTTGACGTCTGCGAGGCCAGCGGGGCTCCCGTTGCGGCCGTGTTGGAACGACTAGCAACCACTTTAGAGGCCGATCACGACGCAGCCGCCCTGCGGGAAACCGCGCTCTCAGGCCCCCGCGCCACGGTGAAGCTACTGACCTGGCTGCCGGTCCTTGGCCTAGGGCTGGGGATGTTGATGGGCGTTGATCCCATATCGGCGCTACTTGGCAGTTCCCTGGGTTGGCTGGTGTTAGCTGCCGGTGTTGGATTTGCCGTAGCTGGCAGGGCATGGTCGGCAAGCATGATCGCCAAAGCTGCGCGACCCATCGAGTGGCGAGTCAAGCGGAAGTCTACTTCCCATCAATCGGGGTGGCGCTCAGTGCTGCCGGGAAAGAACTAGTCGTGAGTGCATTTGCGGTCTTTATTCTGGCAGCGATAGCTGTCCTGAGTTTATGGGGCACAAGTAGACGAACCTACATGAGTATCAGGCCTGATTCGAGGGGATCCCCTCCGGACAGACGAGCGCGGCAATCTCCAGAGCAATTAAGGAAGTTTCCCCCTTCACGCACGTCCCCGGGAGTGGCTTCCGTGCCGTTATTGCTGGAGTTGTTGGGATCGGCCCTGGACTCGGGGATGACCGTTCAAGGCGCGTTGCGTGCGGTTGCTTACGTTGCCGAATCTGATATTCAAACTCGCTTGCTGCGGGTGGTTGCAGGGTTGGAAATTGGGGCGTCGTGGCAAAACTCATGGGAAGGCAACACGTCGCGACGAGACGTCGCTCAGATCCACGATGCCTTGAGTTTCGGGGCTCTAACGGGTGCTTCGTCGGCACCGCTGTTGTATGCAGAAGCGCTACGGTCACGCAGGGCAGCTAGTCGCAGCGCCGAGAAGCGTGCAGCAGCTTTGGGAGTCAAGCTGGTCCTGCCTCTTGGCTTGTGCTCATTGCCGGCATTTATTGCCTTGGGAATCGTGCCGGTTGTGATGGCCATGATTCCCAGCTTCTAGCCGTGAAGAAGGCGCGATCATTCATCCACAGGTACAGCCGCACCTGGAACTGTCCACCAAACGCCAAAGTGGCCTTTTGCCGGGGCTAAGAGAGGAGAAGAGTTCAACCACCAGTTACTGAGTCGGCGCTTCGCTAGGATGCGGCGGCCGAATGGAAACCACAGCAGCACACGAAATTAAGGAGTTGAAATGAACGGTAACGAAGCAGTCCGAGGAATGGCCGTTGGCAACAACGGCGCCGCTCAGGAGAACGTCAGTGAGATCTTTCTCGGGGCCAGCCAGAACCCGCCAGTGGTGAACCGGAACCCCCGGCCAACCAGGGCCCGGATTTCATGGACCAGGCAGGCATGGAATGAAAAGTCGTGGAACGGGAATCGCTGGGCAAGGAATGGGATGGAAACCGGAATGGCAACGGCGGAATACGCCATTGCAACTCTGGCCGCCGTCGGATTTGCCGGGCTATTGGTGGTGATCCTCAAGAGCGATGAAGTACGCGGGTTCTTGCTAAACATCATCCGCACCGCCTTGAGTTTCTAGTCCGCGATTTCAGGAGCTTGGAGTGTCATGGAAGCATTTGCAAGGCTGGTATGCCCGGCCACGGCGACTCGCGTTGGCGGCACAACACGACAGCTACCAGGTGAACCAGCCGGCCGCCCAACAGGAATGCGGGGTTCCGTGACCGCAGAACTGGCCGTGGTGCTACCCGCAGTAACGGCACTTCTGGCGATTCTTCTCCTTGGTGTTTCGGCAGGCGTACTCCAACTGCGACTCGAGGAAGGCGCCCGTGCTGGCGCAAGGGCGCTGGCTCGTGGAGATTCGTCCGCCCAGGTCGTGGCTATTGTGTCTCGGGTCGCCGGTGAAAAATCCTCCGTTTCCTTGGGATATTCCGATGGCTACACCACAGTCTCGGTGAGTGGTCACGCAGGCGGCGTCCTTTCGGACCTGGTCCCTTGGACTCAGACGGCACAAGCCCGCTCAAGGACAGAAACGAGAGCGGCCGGTCCGCTTGTCGGGTCAGCGCCGCTGCCCCATTTTCCTAGATCCAACTTAACGCCGGCGAAGGCCGCGCTCTGGAGATGGGTGCGGACCCCGGAATGCCCGCTCAGAACCGGGATCTGCGTTAAGAGCGCCCTGCACCGTGGAGAGACGATTCATGGATAAGCGCGAAAATGGGGCGGGAACTGTGCTGGCTATGGGGTTAGTCTTTGCCATTCTGGTGCTCATGTTGATGGTGATGGCGCTCGGCCATGCTGCCGTCGCGGCGTCCAAGGCTGCCACTGCTGCCGACCTATCCGCATTGGCTGCCGCCGATGCCTACAGGGGTCTTTCAACAGGGCCTCCGTGCCAGATCGCCGGAGATGTCGCGGCCCTCCATGGAGCATCCCTCATTGAATGCAGGCTTGCTGGCGATCAGTCCGTGCAGGTGAAAGTTTCAATCAAGACCGCGTTGCCGTGGCTATCAACGGGAATGGCCAGGGCAGGGCCGCCACCGGATACGGTCCTTCCTGGCCAGCCATGAGTGGAAATGTTAGCTGTGATACAGCATACGAATCCGAGGGGATCGTTCGCGACTATGCGCAAATCTGCGTACGTTACTTGAAAATTGCATAGAGCGGTTATCGGGGCAGGCTGCCGCTTGAGGCGTTCCTCAGTAGGAGTTTGAGAAGCAGCACGGCGCCGGCCTTGTCCAAGGGGTTGTTCTTATTTCCGCACTTCGGGGACTGCACACAGGACGGGCAACCGGACGGGCACTCACATGCCTCGATGGCCTCCATCGTTGCCCTAAGCCAAGTCCTTGCCATGTCGAACCCTCGCTCCGCAAAACCGGCACCACCAGGGTGACCGTCATAGACGAAGATTGTCGGTTGGCCCGTGTCTGCATGAATCGCCGTTGACACTCCGCCTACGTCCCACCGGTCGCTCGAGGCAACCAGCGGAAGCAAACCGATCATCGCGTGTTCGGCGGCGTGCAAGGCTCCGGGGAACTGCGGCTCCACGAGGCCCCCGCCGATCATCGTGTGGTTATCGAGGGTGAACCATACGGCCTTGGTAAACAAGTCGCGGGCCTCCAATTCCAGCGGTTCCTCGCCGAGGACTTCATTGGAAATTATTGCCTTGCGTTGGAACGAGACCACTTGAGTGCGAACCTGAACAGGCCCAAAATGCATCTCGACTGGACCCCACACCTCATGTTTAGTCGATTCCAGTACCTCAATTTGGGTGACATCCCGGGCTGTGGTGTAGAAATCGGGTGTGCCGCGGCGGACTAAGGCGCAGTGATCCGCCTCGTTGAGTTCGAGCACCACATAGCTGGTTCCCTGGTGAACGTAAACAGCACCTGTATGCGCTTGATAGTGAGACTGCGGCGAGCCCATCGTCCCGAGCAGGGTTCCGGTGTCAGCCTCAATGATGTTGATTGGCCCGCCCCCGTCCTCGCGCAAATTGACCATTGCGGCAGCGCTCTGTGGGTGGGTCCAAAACCAGCCAGCCGGGCGCTTGCGCAAATAGCCTTGGGCCACGAGTTGATCCAGCAGAGCCGGCGTGCTGGCATCAAAGATGGCCAAATCGGCGATCGTAATGGGCATCTCTGCCGCTGCGGCACAAAGATGGGGGCCTAAAACATAAGGGTTGGACGGGTCGAACACCGTGGCCTCAACGGCCTGGTCAAAAATTGCCTCGGGATGGTGGACCAGAAAAGTATCAAGCGGATCGTCACTGGCCACGAAGGTTGCCAAAGCATCTTGCCCAGCCCTGCCAGCACGGCCGATCTGCTGGAAGAAGGATGCACGGGTTCCAGGCCATCCGGCCACAAGGACTGCGTCGAGGCCGGAAATATCGATTCCCAGTTCGAGGGCAGAAGTGCTCGAGACGCCGAGCAGTTCTCCTGAACGGAGGGCTTTTTCCACTTCCCTGCGTTCCTCGGGGAGATAGCCGGAGCGGTACGCTGCGACGCGCGAAGGAAGGCTGGGATCCACGTCATCAAGGAGCCTTTTGGTCACACTGGAAATGGTTTCGGCGCCGCGGCGGGACTTGATAAAAGCAATGGTCCGCACATGAGCGGAAACAAGATTGGCCAGTAGGTCCGAGGTTTCGGCGATGGCAGTACGCCGGGATTTTGCTCCGTTCTCGCCCTTAAAGTCTGTCAGCTCCGGCTCCCACAGTGCAACGGTGGTTGCGCCGTGGGGCGAGCAGTCCTCGGTGATGGTGGTGACTGGCGCTCCGATGAGCCGGGCAAAGGAGGTGCCCGGATCGGATGACGTGGCAGAGGCCCCCATGAAGACTGGGCTTGCACCGTAGTGGGCGCAAATACGGCGCAGGCGCCGCATCAGGACCGCCACATGTGAGCCAAAAACGCCGCGGTAGCTATGGGCTTCATCGATGATGACGTACTTCAACCGTTTGAAGAAGCGAGCCCACCAAGCATGGTTGGGGAGCACCCCAAAATGCAGCATGTCCGGGTTGCATAGGATGAAATTGCTGTGATCTCTTATCCAACGCCTATCGCCCGGGGCTGTGTCACCGTCGTAGGTCGCCGCACGAAGTGTTGGGAGGTTGAGGGAATTTAGGGCAGCCAGCTGGTCAGCGGCCAGTGCCTTGGTGGGGGAGAGATACAAGGTTACGGCGCCGTCGGTTTCCAACAGCCCGGGATTTTCTGCGACCCGGAGTGCAGCCCGGTGGACTGAATCCAAGGCGGGCAGCTGATAAGCAAGTGACTTGCCCGAGGCCGTCCCCGTTGCGATGATCGTGTGTTCGCCCGCGTGCCCAGCGTTGGCGCCTTGAACTTGGTGTCGCCAAGGCTGCGAAACACCCAGAAATGAATAAGCGTTGATGAGGTCCGGGTGGACCCATTCCGGCCACGGCTCCGTGACGGCCTGCCTCGCCGGAATTCGACGCACATGCTGCAGCTGGGGAGGATTGTTTCCTCCACCCAACTGCGAGATCAGCGAATGATTGGTAGGCACTTCATCATTGTGCCACCGTGGCAGTTACAGCCTGGCCAACGCCGCCAGCCGCTCCTTCGGAACCAAGACAGTGACCGAGCTTAGATTGCGCCAGCCAAGTTTGTAGTACAGGCTCTGGCCCGCGGTGGTTGCCACGACCAGACCTGTGGTCACGGGATAGTCGAGGGCTCGTGCCGTGAGGGTTTTCATCATCAACATCCCAAATCCGCGGCGCCGGTGTGCTGCGGCCGTCTTCAAGTCATCGAAGACGGCCGTTTCTCCGTAGATGCCGACCCGTCCGCTGGCCAAGATGGACTGGCCGCGCATGATGGCGGCGGAAAAACGTGCCTGACAGGGCGATTGGCTGTGCTTTCCACCGATTTTCTTGACCACGAGGGTCAAATCTGGATCTCCCAAGAATGGGTCCTGGTTATCCTGGGTTTCCATGGCGCAGACCATGAGCTTCTCGGAGGTTGAGACCATCCCGAGGCCCCTTTGATGTGCCCACTTCACATAGCGGTGAACATCGGAGCCTATGACGCAAAGCGACCTTTGAGTGGATGTGGTCACTTCCTCGGCCAAGGCGGAAAAAACAGAGGCCGTTGGGTCGCAGGTGAAATACTCCCAATCACCGCTGCGGTCCAGAGAGAGGGCCGCAACAAAACCCGGCCCGGAGCGGCTTTGGTAGCTACGCAGCGCACTCCAGCCGGTGAACCATTCAGTCGCCTGGTGCGCAAGCTCCTTGGAACCACCCGTCATGCCTCCAGCCTATGCCCACGGGGTATGGGCGAGCATAAATGCGGGGCCGTTTGGTGGCACAAAGTAGGCTTTAAGACGTGTCGATGAACAAAATTGTGCTCTTTTACGGCTTTACCCCTCTCAGTGACCCCGAAGCTATTAAGCTCTGGCAGCGTGCGCTGTGTGAAAAACTCAGCCTCAAGGGGCGCATTCTCATCTCCAAGGACGGTATTAACGCAACGGTCGGCGGAGATATCAAAGACCTCAAGCAGTACCTAAAAACCACCCGTGAATACCCTGGCTTCAAAAACATGGACATCAAGTGGTCCGACGGAACCGGCAACGACTTCCCCCGGCTAAGCGTAAAAGCGCGCGAAGAAATCGTCAGTTTTGGTGCACCAGGTGAACTCAAGGTCGATGAGAACGGCGTGGTTGGCGGCGGTACGCACCTCAAGCCTGAAGAACTGCACGAACTAGTGGCCGAGAAAGAATCCAAGGGCGAGGAAGTAGTCTTCTTCGACGGCCGCAACGCCTTCGAAGCCCAGATCGGCAAATTCAAGAACGCCATCGTCCCCGACGTCGACACCACCCACGACTTCATCAAGGAACTGGACTCCGGCAAGTATGACGACCTCAAAGACAAGCCCGTCGTCACTTACTGCACCGGCGGCATCCGTTGCGAGGTTCTCAGCTCACTGATGGTCAACCGCGGGTTTAAGGAGGTCTACCAGATGGACGGCGGGATCGTCCGGTACGGGGAGACCTTCAAGGACAAGGGCCTGTGGGAGGGCTCCCTCTACGTGTTCGACAAGCGCATGCACATGGAATTCAGCGACGAAGCCAAAGAAGTGGGCCATTGCATCCGTTGCAACAAGCCAAGCAACAAGTTCGAGAATTGCTCGAACCCCAGCTGCCGCAACCTCAACCTGTACTGCACCGACTGTGCCTCGGATCCGTCAACCCTGCAGTGCCCGCAAGGCTGTACTGACTAAGCCCTACACCGCGATCAACTCCAGGTTGGGGCCCTCGTGAAGGGCTTTGTAGACCCGGTTTCGCACCACGTTGGCTTCCGCCGACGTCAGCGTTCGCTCCAACGATTGCAACGTTAAACGCACCAGGACATTGGCCTGTCCCGGCACTATGCCTAGGCGGGCCACAGCTCCGGACGGAAGCTTGGCGACAGGCGTAACGGCGAGTACCTCCACACCCGCCAGTACCTCGGCGTCGGGGCCCAATGCGGAACGGGCAGCATCCCCCAAGACCTCAGGATCGACGTCGTCCGCGCAGACAAGGGACAAGTCCCTATGGACGGGCGGCATGGCCGAGACCGCACTGTACGGTGACAAGTCCGTCATTTGGGCGGAAACGTCCGGATCGGCCGAGCGCAATAGCCGGATATCGTCAATCCCTTTGCGCAGCATCAGGGCCCTGTCCAGTCCCATGCCCAGAGCCAGCCCACCCCAACGGCGTGGGTCCAGTTCGGAAGCGCGAAGCACTGTGGCGGCCACGAGCCCCGCCTCAGCCAGCTCCAACCATTCCCCGCGAACCTGAACATCGAGTTGCACCCCGGCAGTGGTGTACGGGTGGGGACTGGAAATGGTCCGCCACCGGGCGCCCGGCAGGACGGCCTCCACAACGGCGCCTAGCATCCCCATCAGATCCGGCACGCCCAGCAGTCCACGCGAACGCAGCCGCCACAGATCTACTTGATGTGGCGTGCCCACATGAGTCCGGTCCACGGCGTCGCGGCGGTAGACCAGCCCGGGCAGCACATGAAGGGTGTCGTACCGACCCAGCTCCGGCCGCAACGAATCCAACACGGCAGGCATGCCCGCGGACGTGTGGCTGCGCAGCATGACCGTGGGACTGACGTGGCGGGAATAGCGCGAATCGCGGGTGACGTCCGTGGGGCTGAATCCCAGCCGGTCGTAATTGTCGCGAACGGAGACAAGGGGACTGGGCCGGTGCTCAGCAACGGGCACGTCCCAGAGTGTGGTCAGGGCGTCGGTGACGGAGGTCAGCATGGCTGCCATGGCGTGTCCGGAAGCAGCTTCGCTTAGGTCCGGGATGGAGAGAGCGGATTGCAAAGCGGTGTGCGAAAGATAGGTGTGCATGGGTGAGTCCTTTGATGTCCGGGAGGCGATGGGTGGGAACCCCTCAGCCGCTGCCGGATGGACTCAGCGCGTCAGCGAAGCAGCCCAAGCGGCCAATGACGGCCGAGGGCTGATAAATCGCTGACTAGTCTGCATGCATCAATCGTACGCCAGCCGGGACCGCCACAACTCGATAGGCTGTTCCAATGACTGATTTCGCCACCGTTCCCGACGCCCCGCGCAGTGACAACTTGGATCTCCTGGCCACTTTGGCTGCAGACCTCACTGCTATCAACTACACGGTCGACGGCGTGGCGGAGCTCCTCGGTGACGACGCCAACCAGGCGCTGGCCCGGGACCAGACCGTGCCGGCAACGTTGGTGCTGCGCAATGACCAGGACGCGTTGGCAACTGTGGTCAAACTTTGGCTGCTCGCAAGCGATGTACCGGCGGACCTCCTGGCCCAGGCGTTGCCGGGCGCAAGGGTTGAAACCTTGGCGCACCTTGGACTGATCGAACCTGCTCCGGAGTCCGGCATGGTTCGTGCCGCCGTGGACCTTCGCCCCTATGGCTGGCCCGCCGCCCACGAAGGTGAAAAGGACATTAATCTGTGGGTGTCCAGCGACCTCGGCGCTCACCAGCGCCCGGGTGTGCTGCGCAAGGACCACGTTCTGGGGATTGGCCAAGCCTCCCTGACACTCGCACAGGGCACCATCCGCCGCGATGTGGAGCACGCCCTTGATCTGGGGACCGGCTGTGGCATCCAATTGTTCCACCTCCTGCACCACGCCAAAACGGTTGTTGCCACAGACATTTCGGAGCGGGCGCTGGCCTTCACCCGCTTCAACCTGACACTGAACGCCCCTCAGTTGGGGCTGACCGACGCCGATTTCGATAAAAACAATCCCCAAGCTCGCGTCTCCCTGCGGCTAGGCAGTCTGCTGGAACCGGTAGCCGGGGAGTCTTTTGACCTGGTGGTCTCCAACCCGCCCTTCGTCATCACCCCGCGCCATCGCGGCGAACAAAGCAGTGACCAATTCACCTACCGCGACGGCGGCATGGCCGGGGACGCCATCGTGGCAACGCTGGTGCGAGAGCTGCCCAGCATCCTGAAGCCTGGCGGCACAGCCAAGATGCTGGGTAACTGGGAAGTCACAAAAGACAGCACGGTCGACGCCGAGAACCAGGCCCAGTGGCATGCTCGCCCCGCCCAGTGGCTGGCTGCAGGGACCGAAGCCTGGTTCATTCAGCGCGAGCAGGTTTCCCCTGGGGGCTATGCCGAAACATGGCTGCAAGATGCCTCACAGGGCCGCGATTCAGCCGCCTACATCGACGCCTATGAGGACTACCTGCTCGATTTTGCCTCCCGCAACGTGGTGGGAATCGGCTTTGGCTACATCCTGCTGCGCCGCCCCGCCGTGGGAGAGGAACCCAGTGAGCCGCGCTTTGAGGAAATCCTGTACCCCATTGAACAGCCTGTGGGGCCGCATCTGGCCGATGCCTTGGACCGATTGCAGTGGCTGAAGCAACGTCCCAACATCGCTGATGAGCACCTGCTATCCGCTTCTGACGTCACCGAGGAGCGCCACCAAAAGCCCGGAGCCGAACACCCGGGTGTGATTCTGCTCCGCCAAGGGGCAGGGCTGCGGCGTACAAACCTGTTGAGTACTGAGCTGGCAGGCTTTGTTTCGGCGTCCGACGGCGACCTCACCGCTGGACAGATCATCGGCGCCTTGGCCGTGTTGCTCGAGCGGGACGACCCTGAATTCGTTGACGCTCTAAGTAGTGACGTTCGCAACCTCGTCCGGGATGGATTCCTCATCCCGGCCGCCTTAGAAGACGGTTCCATGGCCGGAGAAGCTCAATAATTTGCCCAAACAGGCCTCCGTGGGCGCATAGTTGTTTGAACCCAGTTTCTCAAGCAATACGCGTTCACGGTAAAAATATGGTGAACTAGGCTCTTGGAGACGCCGTTCGTCCCACTTTCATTCCCTGTAGGAGTACCGTGCCCAGCAAGGCAGCAGCCAGCAAGCCAAAGACCGGCAAAAAGCTCGTTATTGTAGAGTCCCCGGCCAAGAGCAAGACCATCGCCAAGTACCTTGGTGAAGGTTTCGTCGTGGAAGCCTCCATTGGGCACATCCGTGACCTGCCGCAGCCTTCCGAGCTGCCCGCGGAGCTGAAGAAGTCCTCGATCGGCAAGTTCGCCGTCGACCTGGAGAACGATTTCAAGCCGTACTACGTGGTCTCCTCCGACAAGAAGAAAAAGGTGGCAGAGCTCAAGGCGCAGCTCAAGGACGCCGACGAACTCTACCTCGCAACCGATGGGGATCGCGAGGGCGAAGCCATCGCCTGGCACCTGCTCGAGGTGCTCAAGCCCAAGGTGCCCGTGCACCGCATGACCTTTGCCGAAATCACCAAGGAATCCTTGCAGCGTGCCTTGGGTAACCTGCGCGAACTGGATACGGATCTGGTTGATGCGCAGGAAACCCGCCGTGTGGTTGACCGGCTCTTCGGCTACGAGCTGTCCCCGGTCCTTTGGCGCAAGGTTGCGCCCAAGCTTTCCGCCGGACGCGTGCAGTCAGTAGTCACCCGAATGGTGGTTGAGCGCGAACGTGAGCGCATGGCCTTCCGCTCGGCCAGCTACTGGGACCTGAATGGCACGTTCAGCCCCGAAACGGGCGAGTCCTTCAGCGCCAAGCTCGCCGCGGTGGACGGCAAGCGCGTAGCGTCCGGTCGGGATTTCAACGACAAGGGTGAACTGACCGGCAAGAACGTTGCGCACCTGGACGAGGTTGCCGTACGCGCGCTCGCCTCGGCCCTGCAGGATGTGGCGTTCTCCGTCCGCTCGGTTGAGCACAAGCCCTACACGCGCCGCCCTGCCCCGCCGTTCACGACGTCGACCCTCCAGCAGGAAGCCGGCCGAAAGCTGCGCTTCTCCTCCAAATCGACCATGTCGACCGCTCAGCGTCTGTACGAAAACGGTTACATCACATATATGCGTACCGATTCATCCTCGCTGAGTGATGAGGCCGTCAACGCTGCCCGGCGCCAGGCCTCGGAGCTGTACGGTCCCGAGTTTGTGCCCGCGGCCAAGCGCGTTTACGCCAATAAGAGCTCCAACGCGCAGGAAGCCCACGAGGCCATCCGCCCCGCCGGTGACTCCTTCCGTACCCCGGCCCAGGTGGCCAGTGCACTGCGTGGCGATGAATTCAAGCTGTACGAGCTGATCTGGAAGCGAACAGTTGCCTCCCAGATGGCTGATGCCAAGGGTTCCACGGCGACCATCAAGTTGGGTGCCACGGCAGCCGGTGGTGAAGCCAATGGCACGGACGCGGAATTCTCGGCCTCCGGTACCGTCATTACCTTCCGCGGCTTCCTGGCCGCCTATGAGGAAGGCCGTGACGAGTCTCGGAACGACTCCGATGATTCGGATCGCCGCCTGCCCAACGTCAAGGAAAAGGACGCCCTGAGCGCAACGGATGTCCAGGCCAATGGCCACGACACCTCACCGCCGCCGCGTTTCACCGAAGCGTCCTTGACCAAGGAAATGGAAGAGCGGGACATTGGCCGCCCCTCCACCTACGCTTCTACCCTGTCCACGATCATGGACCGCGGATACGTGCGCAAGCAGGGTTCGGCGCTGGTTCCGAGCTGGATTGCGTTCTCAGTGGTTCGCCTGCTGGAACTGCACTTCACCGACTATGTGGACTATGAGTTCACGGCCGGTATGGAAACAGGCTTGGATAAGATCGCAAACGGCCAGGACAAGGGATCTGACTGGCTCAAGCGCTTCTACTTTGGCGATGGCGACGATGCTGGTCTGCAAAGCATCGTGAACAACCTCGGTGAGATTGATGCACGCGAAATCAACTCCATGCCCATCACCGACACCTTGGTGTTGCGCGTAGGCAAGTTTGGGCCGTATCTGGAGAGCACGGTTCCCACCGTGGATCCCAAGACCGGCGAGATCATTGAGGCGGCCCGCGCCAATGTGCCAGAAGACCTGGCTCCGGACGAGCTCACACCAGCCAAGGCTCAAGAGCTCATGGACACGGCTGCTCCCGAGGAGCGCGTGCTCGGTGTTGACCCCGAATCGGGGCACACAGTGGTGGCCAAGAACGGCCGCTACGGCCCGTACGTCACGGAGGTCATCCCCGAGATGACGGCCGAGGAAATTGCCAACCAGCCGGTCGAGTACTACAAGAACGGCAAGCCCAAGCCGCCGAAGAAGCCCGTCAAGGCCAAGCCGCGCACAGGCTCGCTGTTCAAGGCGATGAGCGTTGACACCGTCACCCTGGACGAAGCCCTGGCCATCATGAGCCTGCCGCGGGTTCTGGGTGCGGATGCCGAAGGCAATGAGATCACGGTTCAGAACGGTCGCTTTGGCCCGTACCTGAAGAAGGGCTCAGACTCACGTTCCATTGGAACCGAGGAAGAAATCTTCACCATCACCCTCGAGGCGGCTTTGGAGATTTACTCCCAGCCCAAGCAGCGTGGTGCCCGCGCTGCGGTGCCTCCGCTGGCTGAATTTGGTGAGGACCCCGTCTCTGGCAAGAACATTGTGGTGAAGGAAGGGCGTTTTGGCCCCTACATCACCGATGGCATAACGAACATTACGGTTCCTCGCGGGACTGAAGTGGAACAGCTGACCCGGGAAACCGCCGTCGAGCTTCTGGCGGACAAGCGCGAGCGAGGCCCCGTCAAGCGGACGGCCAAGGCGCCCGCGAAGAAGCCAGCAGCGAAGGCCCCGGCCAAGAAAAAGGCTGCTGCCAAGAAATAGTGCGGCATTTCTGAATCGCCCATCCGGGAAGAGGTGTGGCTGCCGCGGCATTGTCCGCGGCAGCTCTGATGTCCCTGCTGGGCGCCGCATTGGCACTAACTAATCGCCGCCGGGCGGGCATGCGCAAGCAAGGCCAGCGAAGGCAGCGATTGCGTCTAAAGGCCACTCGGGTGACCAAGCATATGGAAAGTGCTCCGTCACCTGAGTGGCCTTTCGCGTGTAATGGCATGAAGGGACAATAATGGGCGTATGAGATTAGGCGTCCTCGACATCGGTTCCAACACTGTCCACCTGTTGCTCGTTGACGCGCGCCCTGGGGCCAACCCGGTGCCCTACGCCTCACACAAACGTCCCTTGAGCTTGGTGAAGTACCTGGACGCCGAAGGCAATATTACCGATGAAGGCCAGCACGAGCTGATCGAATTCATCCTTGAGGCGTGGGAATTTGCCGCAAAGCACAAGGCCAAGGATCTTCTGGCGTTTTGTACCTCCGCTATTCGCGAGTCAACCAACGGCGCCGCCGTTCTGGCCCGGGTGCAGCATGAAACCACCGTCCGCCTGACCGAACTCACGGGCGAAGAAGAGTCCGCGATGACCTTTTTCGCCGTGCGACGTTGGCACGGGTGGGGCGCCGGAACCATCTTGAACCTTGACATTGGTGGCGGCTCCTTTGAAATCTCCCAGGGCAGCAACGAGCTCCCCGAGCAAGCGCACTCCGTGCCGCTGGGCGCGGGCCGGTTGACTCGCGAATGGCTCGCCGAAGATCCGCCCACGGCCAAGAGCATCAAGCGACTGCGCAAGCACATCAAGGAAACCCTGCGCGAACCCATCGCCGCCACCCAAACCCTCGGCACACCCAACATTGTCACCGGCTCATCCAAAACCTTCCGGGCGCTGGCGCGCATTACGGGAGCTGCGCCGTCGTCCATGGGGCCTTATGTGCGCCGGGAACTGCACCTGAGTGATTTGGGGCTGTGGTCTCAGCGGCTGTCGGCGATGTCGTCGGCGGACAGGCTGCATCTCCCTGGTGTCTCGGCCGCCCGCGCCCAACAGGTGCTTGCTGGCGCGCTCGTGGCTCAGACGGCGTTGGAAATGTTCAAGGTGACAACCATGCAGATCAGCCCTTGGGCGCTGCGTGAGGGACTGATCTTGCGGCGCCTTGATCAGCTTGTCTTTGACGGCCCGCTCGATCCGCCAGCCCATGTGGGCAAGTTGCGCAACTCGGACACGAAGTAGGTGGAGATGACGGACCAGCCCATGAATTCCGCTGACACCGGCGCTCAAAATGGCCAAGGACGGCACATTCCCGTGGCACTTTCCACGGCGTCGGTCTATCCGTTGTCGGTGCACGACGGGTTCGCGATCGCTGCGGATTTGGGGTACGACGGCGTCGAGGTGCTGGTAACGCACAACGGCGACAGCCAGGATGCGTCTGCCTTGATGCGGTTGGCTGAGCGTTACGATCAGCCCATCCTTGCCATCCATGCACCCACGCTGTTGCTGACCCAGCAGGTGTGGGGGAGTGCATGGAACAAGGTCCAGCGGTCTGCCCAGATGGCTGTGGACGTGGGCGCCGACGTGGTGGTGGTACACCCGCCCTTCCGCTGGCAGAACGATTACGCCGAGACTTTCGCCCACGGCGTCCGCGATATTGCCGACGCTTTTGGTGTGCGCATTGCTGTTGAAAACATGTACCCGTGGCGGGTGCGGGGCCGTGAAGCTCTGGCGTATCTGCCTCACTGGGATCCGGTTCCGCAGGACTACAGCGATGTCACTTGGGACTTTTCACATGCCGCATCCGCCGGGGCCTCCAGCCTGGACGCTGCCAAGGCGTTGGGATCCCGGTTGCGCCACATCCACCTGACAGATGGCGTTTCTCCATCCACCAAGGACCAGCATCTGATCCCGGGCCATGGAACGCAGGAATGCGCCGAGGTTCTGCAACACATTGCCAACAACGGTTTCGACGGCGCAGTGGTTGCGGAGATTTCCACCCGCAAGGCCAAGGGCGCCGGCCAACGCGAAGAATGGTTGGCCGAAACCTTGGAATTCGCTCGGGTGCATCTGGGACAGACGGGCGCCTAGCCGCAAAGTTGTGGTGTGTCCTCGGCGCATCGGGCTTAAATGCGAAATCGCCGGAGATCATGTCACCAGTGGATGGGGGGAATCACTGGCGAGATCTCCGGCGATTTGACTGGCCTTCAGGACAGGACCAGTCCGATCATCACTCGCACCCTTATGAGGTACTTAAGAGACTACGGTTCGCGATTGAGAATAGGCCGGGCGCAAGCTGTGCGTTTGCCATTAAGTATTTTGGTGGGGTTGAAACTCGTTGCCCGTGGTTGGGGTAGGCATGCGGTTGCGTGCAATGCTGGGGCAAAGACAAGATGGAGTAATGATGAAAAAGATTGTGTTCCTAGGTTGCGGATCCATGGGCGAAGCCATTCTTGGTGGCATGCTGGCGGCCGGTGTATCGCCCCAGTCCGTGGTTGTGACAGTTCGCAGGCCCGAGCGGGCCAACGAACTGGCCACCCTTCACGGTGTTACCGCGTTGGCGTCCAACGAGGAGCCTGGTGCTAATGCCCAGGCCGTTGAGGGTGCCAGCGTGGTCATTTTGGGTGTGAAGCCCGTGGGCATCCTTGACTTGTGCCGGGAGATTGCAGATTCGCTCGAGTCCGATGCCGTCGTGATCAGTGTTGCCGCGGCGGTATCGCTGGAGCAGCTCGAAGGTGGACTGCGGCCCGGGCAGCCGGTGGTGCGCTCCATGCCCAACACTCCACTGAAAGTCGGCCGTGGCGTGGTGGCACTGTCAGCTGGTTCCTCCGTTGATGAGCATCACCTGGCCGCAGCCCATGAGGTGTTCGATGGGTCCGGGGTTGTCCTAGATGTCCCGGAGGATCAGCAGAACGCGGTCTCGGCGATTAGTGGATCGGGGCCGGCGTACGCTTTTTACCTTGCTGAGGCCATGGCTGCGGCCGCTGAGGACTTTGGCCTGGCGCCGGAGATTGCTCAGATCCTGGCCCGTGAGACCGTAGCAGGAGCTGGTCTCATGTTGGCCGAGCCGGGGGCCAACGCTGCGGCCCTGCGCCGTGCCGTGACCAGCCCCAATGGCACCACGGAGCAGGCTATCGCCAGTTTTGATCGTGACGGCTTGCCTGGCATTGTGCTGGCTGGCGCGCAGGCAGCAGCCAGCCGGGCAGCAGCAATCACGGAAGAACTAGGCAGAAACTAACTCGCAGGGTCGAGCCGGCAACAGTTTCGCCGGCTCATTCGGGGCTCACTGAAAAGCGGACATACCCAAGCCGAAATAGACGTAGCGCAGCAGAACTTTTGCTGCGCTGCGTCTATTTTGCGTGCCCTCGAGTCGGTGGTTCCGCGGTGGTTAGTGGCGCACTTGGTAGCCAAAGCTCCCTCCTCACACCGAAAATTAACTCTCCCGAGTTGCGTCTATGATCTATCCGAAACAAGAATATTATGTGATTATAGTCATCAAGTGCCGTGAAAGTGAGAGAAAAAGACACTAACTGTTCACTTCATTTCACTTATGGACACACGCAAGGGCGGGTGTTCCCAGACTTTCAGAGGAGCAATCGTGGTTGTCGCACTTATCGATCCTGGTTCCACAGATATCATCCCCTTGATCCACAACCCCGTACTTTGGGCCTCTGCGGTAGCGATTTTCGCAGTCATCATCCTGCAGTCGGCCATCTACCTCAGGGCCATCCGGAAGGCAGCCCCTGCTGCTAATTTGTCATCCGGTCAGGTCAAAAGCTCGGTCCGTTCAGGGGGTATTGCAGCCATTGGGCCGTCGATGGCCGTTGCGCTAATCGCCATCTCGCTCCTCCCCCTCTTCGGAACGCCGGCTGTGCTGACGCGCATTGGTCTTGTGGGATCGGCCGCCTTCGATGTTGCAGCGGCCGGTATTTCGGCAGGAACGCAGGGCGCCCAGCTTGGCGGTCCCAGCTACACACAGAAGATCTTCGCCATTGCGTTTGCCGCTATGACGATCGGCGGCCTTGTCTGGATGTTGTCCGCCCTGATCCTCACCCCCATCCTGAGTAAGGGCGACGCAAAGCTTCGCAATGTCAATCCTGCAGTGATGGCCATCATCCCCACTGCGGCACTGTTGGGCGCGTTTTTCACCTTGGCATTTCAAGAAGTACTCAAGTCTCCTGTCCACCTTGTGACCATGGTGGTCTCTGCAGCCGCCATGGGTGTTTGTATCCTGCTGGCTCGCAAGCTCAAGCGTCCGTGGCTGCGCGAATGGGGGCTGGGAATCTCCATCATCGTGGCACTCTCAACCGCCTTTCTCATGACCACAGCAGCCTGAAACTACAGACAGGAGCCTTCTGATGTCCACACAGATTTCCGTTGAAAAATCCTCAGGATTTGCAGCCTTCGACCGCACCACCTCCCTTTGGGGCCCCATCACATTGGGGCTCGGGCTGCTGATCTCGTTAGCTGCCGCCCTGTACACCGCGTTCGGCACGGGCATGGGCGTGACCGTTCTCGAACTGGCAACCGCTGTCGGTGCGGTCCTGGCAACCTTCGGCGTCATTGCCGTGATTGAACCGATCTCCTACTTTCCCATCCTTGGGCGTTCGGCGATGTACCAGGCCTTCCTCATTGGCAACATTTCCAGCAAGCTGCTGCCAGCGGCCATCATTGCCCAAGCAAACCTTGGCGAGAAGCCCGGGACGCGTCGGGCCGAGCTCATAGCAGGAAGCGCCATCATCGGAGCCGTAATGGTTCACATCACCACCTTGATCATCTTCGTAGGTGTGTTGGGGACCTGGCTTGTGGGAATGCTTCCCCCGCTTCTCATCGCGACAGCCCGCGGCTACATTTTGCCAGCCATCTTTGGTGCAGTTGTCCTCCAGAGCGTCATTGCCATGAAGAGCCGGCGAATTACAATCATTGCCGTCATCGTTGCGGCCGCCATGGTCTTCGTCGTGGTCCCAATGGTTCCAGGGCTGACCAACTACTCCACCGCGTTGGCCGTGGTCGTCACCATCGCCATTTCTTGGTTTGCCAGGCATAAGGCCGCACATAAGACGGTCAGCCCGGATGCCACTGCGTCAATGACTTCCGCTCCCACCACCCATCCCATTCGATAGAAGGAAGCCAGAAATGATCACAACCACGGGCGTACGCCTCAGTTCCGCCGTCGAAGTTCCGTCATCTTTCGTGGAGGACTACGTGGACATCTACAAATATTTGCACGCCAACCCTGAGCTGTCAGCCCAAGAATTTGAGACGGCGGCCTACATCGAAGAACACCTCGCCGGTCTGGGCATTGAATCCTTCCGTTGCGGCGGGACCGGAGTGGTGGGCATTCTGCGCAATGGTGAGGGCCCCGTCATCGGATTCCGCGCCGACACTGACGGTCTTCCCATTGCCGAACAGACTGCGCTTGACTACTCCAGCCAAGCGTCCGGAACCCTGCCCGATGGCAGTACCGCACCCGTGATGCACGGCTGCGGACACGACACACACATCACCGCGGCACTGGCCCTCGCGTCCCTGCTTCTGGAACGCACCGATTTGTGGGCGGGAACCCTGGTCCTGATCTTCCAGCCTGGGGAGGAGACCGCCTATGGAGCCAAGGCCATGGTCGACGACGGACTGTGGAACCGCGCTCCCAAGCCGGAAGTGGTGCTTGCCCAACACGTCATGCCCATTAGCCAAGGCAAGATCCTGGTCCGAGGCGGACATATGGCCAGTTTGGCCGATTCATGGAAGATCACCGTCCACGGCCGGCAGGCGCACGGCTCCCAGCCAGAAAAGTCGATCGACCCGATCGTTGCCGCCGCTGCCATGGTGCTTCGCCTGCAGACCATCGTCTCCCGCGAGCTGGCACCGTCAACCCCAGCGGTGGTCACCGTGGGGACGTTCCATGCGGGGCTGAAGGAAAATATTATTCCGGAATTCGCCGAGTTCTCCGTTAACGTTCGCACCCCCGATGAAGACACCCGCGCCGTCGTCCTGGCCGCAATCCGGCGGATCATTTCCGCCGAAGCTGCCGCCTCGGGGGCACCGGAGCCCACAATCGTAGAACTGAACAGCTTCCCCCGGTGCTACAACGATCCCGCATCCGCCCAGCGCGTGATCGAGGCATTTACGCAAGACTTCGGCGCTGATGCGCTGATCGATGCTCCCTTGGGCATGGGGTCCGAAGACGCCGGGTGGCTCAGCGATGCTATTGGCGTTCCGGGTGTTTTCTGGGCTTTTGGCGCCTTCGATCCGGCGCTCTTCGAGGACGGGGCTGCACCAGCTGGCAACCACTCGCCATACTTCGCACCAGACGCACGGGCCGCCGTTGTTGGCGGAACAGGTGCCGCGCTCTCCGGAGTGCTAGCCTTTCTGGGACGTCCATGAGGCGACCGGGCCGGCGTACGGCTGCCGCCTAACGCCGGCCCGGTGAAATTACGCGGGCGCGTCAAGCCTTCGAGGTTAAAGTGAAAGGATCCGGACGTGGAGCAACTTGATGTGCTCGACAGGCAGATAATAGCTGCCCTCGTACGCAACGGCCGCGCCTCGTGGCGGTTGATCGCCGAGGTTCTTGGACAACAGGAACGAACCGTGGCGCGGCGCGGGAACAAGCTGCTCGAGTCCGGTGTGGTGCGCACCAACTCCTTTGTCAACCCCTCGCAGATAAGTTCACGGGCCGCTTTCCTGCTGCGCGTGAGAGCAGCCCCGAGGGACCTTCGCAGGGTGTGCTCCTGGCTTGCTGCGCGGGAAGAGTCTTCGTGGGTCAGTGCACTTTCCGGAGCAAACGAGGCAGTCGCGGAGATATGGATCTCGACAGCTGAACTCAGCGCATTCCTCTACCATTCTCTGTCGGAGGTGGACGGGGTGGAGTCCTTCACCATGGTGCCGCTGTTGGAGTACTTTCGAACACCCACTGGCTGGACGCCGAAGATCTTGGAAAAAGCGCAGTATGGGGCGCTTCATCCGGACGAAGATGGCCAACTTGCGGCCATTCGTCAGACCAACCCAGGTGCTTCCCTCGATGAGACCAACAGGGGCATCGCGGAGCTGCTCCACCGCAATGGGCGGGCAAGTGTGGATGAGATGGCAGCTGAACTGTCCGTTTCAAAGGCAACTGTCAGCCGCAGGTTGGAAGGAATGACCAATTCCGGCATCCTCTTCATCAGGGCGGTTGTGGAGCCGGCGGCGCTGGGATTCCCCGTGGAATCCCTGATCAGCCTGACAAGCAACAATGCGGCGGCCGACGGACTGGGAAAGTACCTGGGGAGTCTGCCCGTGACACGTTGGGCCGCTGCCTCCGGGGAACAGATACTGGCACAGGTTGCCGTGGCGACGCTGGACGAGCTGCATGTCTTGCTTGAGGGCCTGCGGAAGTTGGAGGGGATAACTGAGCTCCGGTCCTCCATTTACGCGGAAATTTTCAAACGAACCACAGTGATCTACCAAGACGGAGTTGCCCAGGAGCCGTAGTCGCCGGTCGGTCGCGCAGCCAAGATCACCGAGGAACTCGGGCACCAGTAGCGGGCATATTCGTCGAGTCAGACGGTGCGCCGCTGAAGTAGACCCTGCGGAACGTCTACCTCAACGACGCTCCGTCTGATTCGATATGGGGCGGTGTGAGGTGAGGGGGCCAGTGGGGACTACTTCGGTCCCGACTCCAGGGCCAGCAGCAGCGCTTTTGCCTCCACTCCGCCCAAGTAGGCGCCCTGGCTGCCATCGGACTTGACCACCCGGTGGCACGGAAGTACCAGCGGCAGCGGATTGCGGGCGCACGCGGTGCCCACGGCCCGTACGGCCCGCGGGCTGGATGTCATGGCTGCCACCGCCGCATAGCTGGCCGTGTGTCCGTACCCAATGGTGGGTAGATGATCCAAGACTTCGCGGCGGAAACCCGTAGCCAACCTGAGATCAAGGGCAAGATCAAAATCCGTGCGGCGCCCGGCAAAGTACTCCTCGAGTTCAATTGCCGCACGATCCAGCCGCGATGGTGCCCGTAAGATTCGTGGACCAATGGTTGTGGCCAGCTGCTCCAAGACCAGATCGTGCCCCTCCGTGGCAAAGGCCACCCGAACAAGCCCGGCTTCCGTGCCTGCCAGCAGCAGCTGTCCTAACGGGGAATCGACCACCCTGTAGCCAATGTCCAGCAGTCCGCCAGACGTGGCAGCCGCCAGCAACGCCCCACCCAGCCGATTCAACGCCTCAGGGTCGGCAGGAGCCACAGGGGCAAGCTCGGTAGGAATCGTGTGTTCAACCATTTTCATCAGTCCTTTCCTCCGGCGACAACAAACTGCGCAAAGTCTTCATGCCATCTGATGCGGCCCGCCGCGCAGCAGCCTCCGAATTTCCCAAAAGTTCAGCCACCGCGGCATAACGAAGCCCGGCCAGATGGTGGTACACCACGGCTTCCCGCTGGGTAGGTGGCAGCTGGCCGAGCGCCGCCCACACCTGCGCCGCCGCCTCCCCGGCAATGACGGAGCGTACGACGCCGTCACCCCCGCCCAGCCGAGCGTCACCGTCGTCGACCCGTACCTCAGCAGCGGTGGAGCTGTCGACAGGCAACGGCAGGCGCTGGAGCTTGCGGTGATGGTCGATAGCCTTGTTGCGGGCGATCGTAACGAGCCATGCCTCACGGTTGAGCACGCCCGCGGTGGTGGGATACACACGCAACGCGGCCAAAAATGTTTCCTGCCAGATGTCATCGGCGTCGTCCACACCAACTAAACCTCGGCAGACGCGCAACACGGTGCCACCATGCTCAGCCACCAGCGTCTCGAAAGGCGGTAGCGTGCCACCGGCTGGGCCACTCAAAACGTGCTCACCTAGAACAAGGCCTCGGTGTGGAACCGGGCAGGGTTCTCCAATTCAAGGAGGAACTCTTTGCGTTCCAATCCGCCGGCATACCCCACCAGGGAACCGTCCGCGCCCACTACCCGGTGGCAGGGGACGATGATGCTGATGGGGTTGCGGCCATTGGCAGAACCAACGGCCTGAGCCATGGAACGATCACCCAGTTGGGCCGCCAAATCACCGTAGCTGCGGAGCTCCCCGTAGGGGATTTCACGCAAAGCAGCCCACACCCGGTGCTGAAAATCGCTGCCAACCGGCGCCAGCGGAAGTGAAAACTCACGCCGATCCCCGGAAAAATATTCGCCCAGTTGTTCGGCCGTCGCGGCCAGAACTGGGGAGGACGACGCAGTAACTTCCGCTCCGAACGTCTCCAAAGCGGGAAGGCGCTTGTGTGCGCGCATGTAGACGGCCTGCAGCCCGGCGTCGTTCGCCACAGCCGTCAGCGGGCCCAGGGGCGAGTCAAAAATCATGTGCTGGATCATAAGAAAATACCTCCTGCCCTGTAGACGCCGGCCACCACAAAAGTGTGAGTTTAGGGCCGCGCGGCGAACCGCTCCAGCAGGTCAACGTAGCCCGACACGATGAGCATGTCACGGCTCGAGACACGCGTGTTCGGCTGCGCGTAGGTGAAGTCCTCGCCGGGGGATTTCACGCCAACCACCGTCACGCCGTACTTGGAGCGAACCTTGGACTCCTCCAGCGTGAAGCCCTGGGTCTCCTTGGGCGGATACATTTTCACGATCGCGAAATCGTCGTCGAACTCGATGAAGTCCAACATTCGCCCACCCACCAGGTGCGCTGCCCTGACGCCGGCATCGGCCTCGGGGTAGATGACATGGTTGGCGCCGATCCGTCGCAGGATCTTGCCATGCGATTGCGTGATGGCCTTGACCCACAGGTGCGCGATGCCCAGATCCACCAGATTTACGGTGATGAGCACACTGGATTCAATGGACGTTCCCACACCCACAACCGCCGAGCTGAAATCCTGTGCCCCGAGCTGGCGCAACGCGTCAATGTCTGTGGCATCCGCCTCGACAACGTGGGTGAGCACGCCGGCCCACTTTTGCACCAGGGCCCTATCACGTTCAATGGCGAGCACCTCACGGCCCTGCTTGACCAACTGGTGTGCGGTGGCGGCACCGAACCGGCCCAAACCAATCACCAAAACCGGGGCATTGTGCGGCGGGCGGTTGCTGGAATCTGTTTTCTCAGCCAATGATGGGCCTCTCTTCCGGGTAGTGGTACAGCTGGCGACGCTGACGAAGAGCCAGTGCGGCGGCCAGCGTGATGGAGCCGACGCGGCCAAAGAACATCATGGCGCACAAAACATAAACGCCCGACGGCGGGAGCTCGGCGCTGAGCCCCGTGCTCAGACCCACCGTGGCGAAGGCCGAGATGGTTTCAAAGAGCACCCGGTCCAGGCTTTCGCCGCTGATGGCCAGGAGCAGTCCGGTGGCGATCATGACAAAGGTTGCGCCCATCATGATGACCGAGATGGCAACCCGCATGGTGCCCTGGGGGATGGTGCGGCCGTAGATTTTTACGTCCGAATCACCGCGGGCCTCGGCCACAATGGCCAGGAACATCACGGCCAAGGTGGTGACCTTGATGCCGCCGGCTGTGGAGGCGGAACCACCACCCACAAACATCAAGGCATCCGTGAGCAGCATGGTGGGGGTGTGCATGGCGTTCATGTCCACGAGGTTGAAACCAAGGGAGCGGGTCATGACGGAGGCAAAGATGGAGTGCGTGATCTTGTCGCCCACGCTCATGGTGCCGATGGTGTCAGGGTTGGTCCACTCCATGGCACCCCACATGACGGCGCCGGCACCGAGCAATAGGAGGGATACCTGGACGGTCAGCTTCGCGTGCAGTGTCCATTTCTTGACGCGGAACCCCGTTGCCAACAGAACCATCATGACGGGGAAACCCAGGCTTCCGATGAAGCCGCCGATCATCAGCGGGATCAGAATCCACAGATCGGCCTCGTAGGGGACCACACCGTCGGAATGCGGTGTGAAACCGGCGTTGTTAAAGGAGGAGATGGAATAAAACGTGGCGTGCCAAATGGCTTGGGGGAGGGATTCGCCCAGAATCAAAAACCGCGGAGCCAGGGCCAGGGCCAGGGCGATTTCAACGGCTACGGAGGTGCTGATGACAATGCGCAGCAGCGTACCGACCTCGCCAAGGCGCCCGGCATTCATGGCTTCCTGGGCGATGAGCTTGCCACGCACACCCAGCCGCTTGCTCACCATCAGTGACATCAAGGAGGCCAAGGTCAAGATGCCCAGGCCGCCCACGAAGATGCCAATCAAGATGACAAGCTGTCCAAAGAACGACCAATGCAACGCCGTGGAGACAGTGGTCAGGCCCGTCACACAGACAGCGGAGACTGCTGTGAACAAGGCGTCGTGGAATGCCGTGGGTTGCCCGTAACGGGATGCCACGGGCAAGCTGAGCGCCAGCGTGAATGCCAGAATGACCAAGAAAAAAACAATCAGCGCCAACCGGGCCGGCGAACTATTGGCTACCTTGTCCACGAAATCGCGGACGCTGACGATCACTCGCAGGGGCCATCGCGGGAGCCAGCGGGTGAGTGTTGAAGGATCTGTCAACGCTGCGCTGCCCCTCCTGCCCTGGATCGTGATGACGCCGCGGATACGGCATTTGCGGCCTGACTTCGATAGCCTGTGATGGATGTCATCCATTGCCAGCACAGGACCGGCGGCCGTCCCGACAAGCATAGTCTGCGATGCGGCCATGTCTGCGTACAATTTTGGCCCCAACCATCCCATGTCGCCCAAGCGTCTAGACCTCACGGCCCGCTTGGCTCGAGAGCTAGGAATTTTTGGCCTCCCCCAGGTCACAGTGACCGAGTCCTATGTGGCCGCGGACGACCAACTCGCAATGGTTCATACCCGCGACTACATAGCTGCCGTGCGCCATGTGGGGGAGGACCCCACACGTTCGGACCCCAGCCGTGGCCTTGGCACCGAGGACGATCCGGCTTTTGCCGGGATGCACGAGGCCAGCGCCAGGCTTGCCGGCGGATCGCTGCTAGCCGCTGAAGCCATCCTGGGCGGGGAGGTGCTGCGTGCGGTGAACTTTGGTGGTGGAATGCACCATGCATTCCCCGGTAAAGCCAGCGGATTTTGTATCTATAACGACACCGCCCTGGCCATCACCAAGCTGCTGGCCTCGGGAGTGTCCAAGGTGGCCTACATTGACATCGATGCCCACCACGGCGACGGCACGGAACGCATCTTTTGGGATGATCCACGGGTCCTGACCATCTCCCTTCATGAATCCGGCATGACGCTTTTTCCCGGCACTGGCTTCGCCAACGACATTGGCGGGCCCAACGCATTGGGTTCCGCCGTCAACGTTGCGGTGCCGGCCGGAACCTCAGATGCCGGTTGGCTCCGCGCCTTCCACGCCGTCGTACCTCAACTTGTGGAGGCCTTCGGCCCGGAAATTATTGTGAGTCAACACGGCTGTGACTCCCACCGGGACGACGAACTCACCCATCTGAACACCAGTGTGGACGGTCAGCGGGAGGCCGCACTGAGCATTGCTGCGCTGGCCGAAAAGGTCTGCGGCGGGCGCTGGCTGGCCACCGGCGGCGGGGGCTATGACCTCTACAGTGCGGTCCCACGAATATGGAGTCACCTCATGGCGATCGTGGCTGGCAAGCCGGTACCGCTGCGGACTGCCGTCCCCGAGGCATGGCGGACATATGTGGCGGAGAAGTACGGCCACGTGGCGCCGTTGCTTATGGGCGACGACGCCGACACCTGGTGGCGCTCATGGGAGGTGGGCTACAACCCCTCCGACGCACTGGACCGGACAGTGATGGCGACAAGGAAATCCGTGTTCCCGCTGTACGGCTTGGACCCCTGGTTCGATTAATCACGGGAGCACAGGGAGCCCTGTCATGATGGTTCTTGAATGACAGCATGTACGTTTGTGGCCGCGAAGCCGAACATCAGGAGCTAGTAGATGACCAACACCACGCCGGAACTTTCCTGGCCAAGTTCTGGCCAGCCGGAGGCTGAGCCGGTGGATAGCGGATCGGCTAAGAGCCCATTCGCGGCCATCACGGTCCGGGATTACATCACCGACGCGCTGGCACTGGTGCTGCTGACAATTTCACTGTTCCTGCACTGGCGCCTGGCAAGTCCCGGTTCCGGAGGAGATTCCTCGCTGGCCGCGGGCCGGATCGAAGTGCTCCTGGCGACGATCATCAGCATGCTGTCCCTTGGCCTGAGCTACATTTGGCGATCGGGCGCATTCGGAACCAGTTGGAATTACCGCAAGATGCAGGATCTGCGGTTGTTGGCCAACGCGCCTTACCTGCTGATGGTTGTTGGGTATTTGATTGTGGAGTTGGTGAACCCCAAGGGCCTGGGCACAGCCGTGGCGTTTGGTTTGGCAGGCGCCGTGCTGGCCGCTACCCCGCGCCAGGCGGAACTAGGTGATCCCGCAGTTGACACAGCACGGGACCGGCGATGGTTGGCCGCCCTACTGGGACTGGCCGGGCTTTGTGTCCTGGCCGGACTCGTGGAGATTGTCAGGTTCGTGGCAATCGGCAGGACCTTGCCGTTGGGCCCCTTGTACTTGATGTCGCCGATCCTTCTTGGCCTCTTCACCCCTGTCTTGTTCATCGTGGTTGCCTTAAAAATCTCCCTGAAGAGCAACCCCTGGCGGCTTGTGGGATCGGGGGTTGGTGCAGCCGGACTGCTGCTGGCCTTCATCTCGCTGCCGCCGGCATCGCGTGTGGTGGCGGGTCTCTACGGCTCATCGCCCACGTTCAGCGTGGTGTTTTGGATGGCCTTCGGGGCGATCGCCGCTGCCCCCTCGCTCGAGCGCCGCATGATTCACCAGCCGGCCCAACAGACGTGGCAAGCGGTACTGGCTGCGGTGCTGAAACTCGGCATGGCCGCCTCCGCCGGGGTGGCGCTCGTGGCCCTCGTGAACCTGATCCGCGTATTGTTCACTGAAAAGTACGTCCTCCGGCACTTCCAGGAGACGCCGTTTATATGGGTGTTCACGTTGATTTTGGCGATGCTCGGAATCGCCGGCTTCGTCGCCGCGGCGGCAGCGCTGAAACGCGGAACTCGGGATGGGCGGAAGTTGGGAACCACCTGCGCGGCAATTGTGTTTGTCCTGTTCCTTGTTCTGGTGATGGTTGGCCCTAAAACTTTGTCCTGGGGCTTGAGCGGCCCCGCGGTCATCTTGGCGATCGTTTTTCCCGTCGCGATTCTGGCGATCATGTGGGCACCCAAGTCCATGCGCGAGCACTTTGGTGCCGTTCCTGCTGCTAATGCCGGCTTTAGTTTCGAAGGCGTGCCGCGCACCTCGGTGCTTGTGGCAGAGGCAGCAAACCCGGTCACAAGCCATGCCCGGCTCCATGAACTCGCTGCCGCGTACCCGCAGACTCATGCGGCGATTGCCAGCAACCCCTCGACCTATCCGGAGCTGTTGCGCTGGTTGGAATACGTTGGCAGCACGGGCGCTTCCGGCGCACTGCACAAGGACTAGTGGGCCACTTAATGATGCGCGAGATCGAGTCAAGATGCTCTCACGGGCATATGTCGCTAGGGTAGTGGGATGGTTGCAGAAAAAGTCTTTGCGGTAATTGCCGAAAGTACCCGTCGGGACATCTTGGAAGCACTGGCCCAGGAGAGCAAGGCCGTGGGGCAACTTGTCGATGAACTGGGTGTATCGCAGCCAACAGTTTCCAAGCACCTGCGTGTTTTGCGCGAGGCTGGTGTGGTGACCATGCGCGCCCAGGGACAGAAACGTTTTTACGGCCTTAACACTGCGCCACTGGCCCTGGTTTCCACCTGGTTGGATTCATTGGGCGCCAGTGCTGCTTCGCCAAGCACGGCGGCTATCAAGCCGGCCGACACCGCAAGGAAGCTTTCTGCTGTTGATGACGGCCAGGTCACGCGTCCTGCAACCAAGCCCCGTCCGGCTGCTGCCGACGCCACCTCGCCGGCTCCCGCCGTCGTGCCTTCCGCGGCTCCAGTGGCCGCACCTGCCGCCGCGGTGGCAGAGACAACAGCTCCCGCAGTCAAGGTCACCCCCAGTGCTCCTGTGCAGACTGCCCCACGCCAGGTGGCAACCATTGTGCACCCGAACGACGTCGATGCCGGGGTTCAGAGCCAACTGAGCCGTAGTGTGGGCAGGGCGGCCAACAAGGCAGCCGATTTGTTGGCTAACCTTCCAACGCTGCCTACATTCAAACGTAGGAAAAACTGACAGGCGAATTCAATCGCCCTCTTGCTCGAGGGAATTCTGCATGATCTTGCATGCAGTATCGGTTCGTGAGCAAAATTGGTATTAGAGCTGCGGTGGCTGGAAAATTGCCAGTGAGCTTATTTACGCGCCGCTGTACGGCGCCACACCCTTTTTCAGGAGACTCATGGATACCAGGCTTGAAACAATCCGGGAGCAAGTTTTAGCCCGTAACCCCGGGGAAAAAGAATTTCACCAGGCAGTGCTGGAAGTTTTCGAAAGCCTTGGCCCGGTTTTGGACAAACACCCGGAATTCGTTGACGCGGCTGTGCTTCAGCGTCTGTGCGAACCCGAGCGCCAGATCATTTTCCGTGTGCCGTGGATGGATGATGCCGGCCGCGTGCAGATCAACCGTGGTTTCCGCGTCGAGTTCAACTCCGCGCTCGGCCCGTACAAGGGTGGCCTGCGCTTCCACCCCTCGGTATACCTGGGCATTGTAAAGTTCCTCGGCTTCGAGCAGATCTTTAAGAACGCACTGACGGGCATGCCCATCGGTGGCGGCAAGGGCGGTTCCGACTTTGATCCGCGTGGCAAGTCTGACGCAGAAGTTATGCGTTTCTGCCAGAGCTTCATGACCGAGCTGTACCGCCACATTGGTGAGTACACAGACGTCCCCGCAGGCGACATTGGTGTTGGTGGCCGCGAGATCGGTTACCTCTTCGGTCAATACAAGCGCATCACCAACCGCTACGAGTCCGGTGTCCTCACCGGCAAGGGCATTGGCTGGGGCGGCTCGCTGGTGCGTCCGGAAGCAACCGGATTCGGTACCGTCATGTTCACGCAGGAAATGCTGAAGACCCGCGGCACATCGCTCGATGGCCAGCGCGTGATTGTTTCCGGTTCCGGAAACGTTGCCACTTTCGCCATTGCCAAGGCCAAGCAGCTCGGCGCCAAGGTTGTTGCCTGCTCGGATTCCTCCGGCTACATTGTGGACGAGAACGGCATTGACGTTCCGCTGCTACGCCAGATCAAGGAAAAAGAGCGCGGCCGCCTGAAGGAATACGCGGTTCGCCGTGGCGCCTCGGTCAGTTATGTTGAAGGCGGCTCCGTCTGGGATGTCAACGCGGCTGTTGCCCTTCCCTGCGCAACACAGAACGAACTGAACACCGAGGCCGCAACCCGACTCGTGAAAAACGGCCTGATCGCCATTGCTGAAGGCGCCAACATGCCTTCCACGAGCGGTGCCGTTGCCGTCTTCCAGGAAGCCGGAATCCTGTTCGGCCCGGGCAAGGCAGCCAACGCCGGCGGCGTGGCCACCTCTGCACTGGAAATGCAGCAGAACGCCAGCCGGGACGCCTGGACGTTCGAGCACACCGAAGCGCGCCTGCAGCAGATCATGGTCGGCATCCACGACCGCTGCGCCGAGACGGCAGACACCTACGGCTCGCCCGGCAACTACGTGGTTGGCGCCAACATTGCCGGCTTCGTCAAGGTTGCTGACGCCATGCTGGCACAGGGCCTCATCTAGGACCTCTCCCTCAGCCGGTACTTTCGGTGCTGGTCCCTCGCAGTCGCGAGCCCACCATCCCTAGCAACGCACGACGGCGCGTTCCCCACTCAGGTAGGGGACGCGCCGCGGTGCGTTCATGGCTATTTCACAGGCCCATCCATGGTTGTCGTAGTGGGGAACTCGCTACTCTGCTGCATTCTCAGCGACGGGCCCGGATTGGAACTGGCGACGGGCCACCAGCCACGGAAGGGCTTCCGCCATGGTGTGGGCATCGACCTGGCTGTTGCCGACGCAGACCGCGGGCCTGGACGGTGGCTCGAGAGACGGCTTCCAAAAGCGTGATTAAATTGTTAACGCTCACAATTCACATGAAGCCACACTGCGAATTTTGGGAATGCGCTTGCCAAGGTGATGAATGGCGATTATTGTAACGTTTCAGAAGGTGTAATCAGGGTCACAGCAAGATGGTGGCCGGACACCCCCGATAACCGTAATCTGCGGCCGCCACAAGGCGCCGTTCGAGTCAATGAGCAAGGGAGCTCCAATGATCAGCAGAAGGAATTTCATCACCACCATTGCCACGGGTGTGGCTGCCACCGCATTGCTGTCGGCGTGCGGAAAATCCGGCGGCGATGCCGGTGCCGGCACCGCGGAGAGCCCCACCGTTGTGAACTACACCTGGTGGGGCAACGATGACCGCGCCGAGCGCACCAACAAGGCCATCGCCCTGTTCAACGAGAAGAACCCGACGATCAAGGTAGTTGGAACCTTCTCGGACTGGGCGGGCTACTGGCAGAAGCGTGCCACCGAGGCCGCCGGCGGCGGGCTCCCGGACGTCATGCAGTGGGACCTGTCCTACCTGCGCGACTACGCCCAGCGCAACCAACTGTTGGACCTCAGCGACGTGGGCATCGACCTGTCGGGCTTTGAAAAGACGCTGCTGCCTTCCGGCAAGGTCAATGACAAGCAGTTTGGCATCCCCACCAGCACCAACGCCTTCGCTGTCTACTACGACCCGGCCAAGCTGAAGGAAATCGGCGTGGCCGAGCCGACGGGCAAGTGGACCTATGCGCAGTACCAGCAGTTCCTGACCGATGCCGGCACCAAGAGCGGTGGAAAGTACAACGGTTCCACCGACTTCACCGGCATCTGGTGGCAGTTCAACATCTGGCTGCGCCAGAACAATATCCCTGCATTCACGGCGGACGGCAAGCTTGGGTTCACGAAGGAGGACCTGCGGAAGTGGTGGAACATGGCTTCGGAGCTGCGCGGCACACCGGCCATTATTGCCTCGGACAAGGTCACCCAGTTGTTGCCGAAGTCGCCCTTCGGTTCCAACAAGACCGTCTCGGAGCCCACCTGGGACAACTTCATGGCCGGCTACCTCGCTGACTCCGGGGCAACGGAGCTGAAGATGGTGCCGAGTCCTTCGGACGATCCTGACAACCTTGGCCTGTTCCTGAAGCCTTCCATGCTGATGGTGGCCAGTGCCAAGACCAAGAACGCCGAAGCTGCCACGAAGTTCATCGACTTCATGGTCAACTCGCCTGAGGTTGGCGAAATCTTCAAGACCTCCCGCGGCGTTCCGGCGTCGAAGATTCAGCGCGAGGGCACAACCTTTGACGGTGTCGACGCCCAGGTGGTGGCGTATGAAGAGTCCATCTCCAAGTACCTCAGTGACGCACCGGAGCCGCCGATCGTTGGTTTCGGGACGCTGGAGACCGAGTTCCTGCGTATTCAGGAAGAGTTGAACTTCGGAAAGGTCACCGTGGACCAAGCTGTTGACCAGTGGTTCACCTCGGCTGAAGACGTTATCAAGCAAAACGCGTAGTAGACGGAAGCAAGAGCATTGACGCAAACACCAGCCCCCACCCGGCGGGCGAAGTCCGGCCCTCCGCTGCGAAATGAGAAGTCCAAGCAGCGCAGGGCCGAGGCCCGCACCGGATACGCCTTTCTGCTGCCTTGGTTGTTGGGATTCATTGTCCTGACGGCCGGGCCCATGATCTCCTCGCTGTATCTCTCATTCACTAACTACAACCTGTTTGAAGCGCCAAAGTGGATTGGGTTCGACAACTACACGAACCTGTTCGCGGATGAACGCTTCCTCCAGTCCGTCAAGGTGACCTTGACGTACGTGGTCTTTGGTACGCCGACCAAGCTGTTGGCGGCACTGGCCATTGCGATGCTGCTCAACAGCAAGCGCCGCGGGCAGGGCTTTTACCGTTCTGCGTTCTATGTGCCCTCGCTCATTGGCGCCAGCGTCTCCATCGCCATTGTCTGGAAAGCTATGTTTGGCGACGCCGGTCCGGTGGATCAGTTCCTGAGCTTCTTCGGGATCGGGATCGGCGGTTGGGTGGGCAATCCGAACATGACAATGCCCATGATGATCCTGTTGACGGTCTGGCAGTTCGGCGCCCCCATGATCATCTTCCTGGCGGGCCTGAAGCAGGTCCCGGCAGAACTCTATGAGGCGGCCGAGATGGATGGGGCTGGGTGGGGGAAGAAATTCACCAGCATCACGCTGCCCCTGCTTTCCCCGGTCATCTTCTTCAACCTGTTGATGGAGACCATTCACGCGTTCCAAATCTTCGCCTCCGCGTTCATTATTTCCAACGGATCCGGCGGGCCTGCAGGATCCACCATGTTCTACACCCTCTACCTGTACCTGCGCGGCTTTGGAGACTTCCGGATGGGCTACGCCTCGGCCATGGCCTGGCTGCTGCTCATCGCCATCGGCATCATCACGCTGATCTTCTTCAAGACCTCCAACAACTGGGTCCACTACAGCGGAGATGAAAAATGACAACCACGGCATTCAAGACGAAGAACGTGCCCGCGGCCGCTCCAGGGGCACCGGCCGGCCGCGACCCGAAAAGCCGGACCATTCTGGGCCGAAGCCTGAAGTCACTGCTGTTCCACGGCGTGTCCCTGGCCCTGATCGCGGTGGTGATGTACCCGGCCGTGTGGATGGTCGCCTCGTCCTTCAAGCCCAGCAGCGAAATTGTGGGCAACGCCGCCATCTGGTCCAGCAACTTCAGCTTTGACAACTTTGTGAAGGCCATGGACGGCATTGGCGGAGTCAGCACCTTGCAGTTTTTTGGCAACTCGCTGTTTCTTGCTGTCGGCTCCGTTGTGGGGGTGGTGCTGTCCTCCACTGTGACGGCGTATGCGTTCACGCGCATCAACTTCCCGGGGCGGCAGCTGTTTTTCACCCTCATGATCGTCACGCTGCTGCTGCCGTTCCACGTGGTCATCATTCCGCAGTACATCATTTTCCAGCAGCTGGGGCTCGTGGACACCTACGTCCCGCTGCTGTTGGGCAAGTTCCTGGGTGCTGAGGCGTTCTTCGTTTTCCTCATGGTCCAGTTCATGCGCAACCTGCCCAGGGAGCTCGACGAAGCCGCGCGGATTGACGGGGCGGGGCATGTGCGGATCTTCATTAGCATCATGCTTCCGCTGATGAAGCCCTCGATCATCACGGCGTCGATTTTTTCATTCATCTGGAGCTGGAACGACTTCCTTGGGCCGCTGCTGTACCTGAACAGCCCAGAGAAGTACCCGCTGCCGTTGGCATTGCGATTGTTCGTGGACCAAACTCAAAGCTCGGACTACGGCGCCATGATCGCCATGTCCGTCCTGGCGCTGCTCCCCGTACTGTTGTTCTTCCTCATCTTCCAACGCCACATCGTTGAAGGCGTCTCCACCCAGGGATTGAAAGGATAGCCATGGCCTCCGCCAGCCGGTCTGCCAGGGAAACCCGGCAGGCACGCAATGCCAGGCTTGCCGCCACGGCAGCACCAAAAGTCAACAAGTTTGCCTTGTTGAGCGAGACGCTGCTCTTGGGGGTCTGCCTGTTTGTCCTGGCGCTTCCCATCGTGACTGCGCCGGCGGCCTACGCTGCCGGCGCGGCGCACATGGAGCGGCACATCGCGGGGCGTCCGGACACCGTTGCCTCCTTGTGGGCAGACTTCAGGGCTGCCCTGCCCGGCAGCTGGAAATTTGGGTTCGCCTTGCTGGGTGCCGGCGCTGTTGCCGCTGTCAACGTGTTGCTGGCAGGCTCGGAACAACTGCCCGGCGGGCGGCTGGTCCTGGCGGCCACCGTGCTGCTGGCCGGTGGACTTGCTGTGCTGTTGCTGCGTGCTGCCGGGTTGTGGCAGGCGGAGCGGGAACGCGTCGCTGGGCTGTCAGGCTCGACGGCGGATGCCCCGCCTTCGGCTTGGCCTGGCGCTTGGGCGCAGGCCCAGCGTGATTCAGCCAGCGACTGGATCGGCACCGCGTTGCTGGTCGCTGCCCTTGCCATGTGCCTGACCTTCCTGTGGATGCTGCCGCCGCTGGTCTTCATTGTCCCTGGGGCCATGATCCTGGCCGTGGTATCAGTGCACTACCGCCATATGGGTCTGCAAGCCTAAGCCCGGAATTTCAAAAAGCATCGCAAGAAAGGCGGCCGCCCGGTCCGCAGGAAATCCTGCAGACCGGGCGGCCGCCTTTTTGCCGTGGTGGCAGCGGCCCGCAGATCAGGCTTCGGCGATGACGGCCACGGCGCCCGCAGCCAACACTCCGGCAAACGGTGTGCCACTGATGAGGTCCCTGCCCGAAGCGGCGACTGCGGCGTCAGAGGTGCCATGGTTGACGGCGAACAGGTAGCCGGTGCCGTCCGCTGCCCGCCTGCGCGTCAGCTCAACGCCGGAAGCGGCAACCGCCGGGGCTGCCACACCGGATTCCTCAAGCAAGGTTTCAACGATTCCGTCCAGCGCCTCCGCATCCGGGAACGTGGCCAGGTACCAGGCGGAGCCGGCGCCAGTGGCATTCCGGGTCAGGGCGGGGACTCCCTCCAGCGGGTATTCGGTGAAGCTGGCCAGCGCCTCGGCCCCCGCCAGATGCACGTGTTCGCTCCATATCCGCCCCGACCAGCCGGCGTCAACGCTGGCAGCGCCGCCCTCGGGCAGTGGATGGAATTCCTCCACGTTGATTCCCAGCAGATCGCGGAAGGCCCCGGGGTATCCACCCAGCCGGACGGCGTCGTTCTCATCGACGATGCCGCTGAAGTAGGTGACCAGAACGGTTGCCCCGCGGGTGGCGGCAGCAGCAATGTTGGCGGCATCGGCGTCGTTCACCGAATACAGCGTGCAGGCCAGGATCAGGTCATAGCCGTCCAGATTGGCAGAGGGGTGGACAAAGTCCGCCGTGATGCCCCGCAGGAACAAGGCGCGGTGGAAGGCGCGCAGCAGGTCCAGGTATTTCACGTCCGCGCTGGGGTGGGAGTCCAACTCGCTGGCCCACCATGATTCGTAATCAAAGATGATGGCTGTCCGGGACTCCACAAGGGAGCCCTGCACCGGAGACATGGCCTGCAGGGCGGCACCCAAGTCCACCACCTCGCGCCAGATCCGGGTGTTCGTTCCGCCGTGGGGCACCATGGCCGAGTGGAATTTCTCGGAGCCGGCCCTGCTTTGGCGCCATTGGAAGAACATGACGGCGTCGGCACCGCGTGATACATGGGCCAGCGAGTTGCGCTGCATTTCACCGGGCAGCTTGGGCGTATTGCGCGGCTGCCAGTTGACGGCGGATGTGGAATGCTCCATCAGCATCCACGGCTTTCCACTGGCAATGCCGCGGGTCAGGTCAGCGCTGAAGGCCAATTCGATGTGGCGTTCAGGATCGGCGGCCACCAGGTAGTGATCGTTGGCGACCACATCCATGTGCTTGGCCCAGTTAAAGTAGTCCAGGGCCTTCGTGGCGCTCGTGGCCATGAAGTTGGTGGTGGCGGGAATGTCCGGGGTGACCTCGCGGATGACACTAACAAGCATGGAGTAAAAGTCGATCAGCGCCCAGGAGCTGAAGCGGGCAAAATCAAGCTGCTGTGTGGGGTTCAGCGTGCTCGGGGCCGGCCCCGGCGTCCGGACCTCCTCGAAGCTGCCATAGCGCTGGGACCAGAAGGCCGTTCCCCACGCCGCGTTCAGGGCCTCGATGGTGCCGTAGCGCCGGCCCAGCCAGGCCCGGAAAGCGGCAGTGTCTTCGGGGCCGTGGAATTCGCTGACGTGGCAGCCGAGTTCGTTGTCGACGTGCCACAGCGCCAGTGCCGGGTGGTCCTTGTAGCGTTCGGCAAGCGTGCGCGTGATCCCGGCTGCGTAGCGGCGGTAGACGGACGACGACGGCGAGTAGTGCCGCCGCGACCCCGGTCCCAGCACGATTCCTTCGGCGGTGACGGGCAGGATCTCAGGATGCTTGTGGACGAGCCAGGCCGGCGGTGCCGCCGTTGCCGTGGCGAGGGCCACCTTGATGCCGGCTGAGGCAAGATTGTCCATGATCTCATCGAGCCAGTCGAAGTCGTACTGCCCCTCGAACGGTTCAAGCCAGGACCAGGAAAAGATGCCGACGCTCAGGGCGTTGACGCCGGCCTGCTGCATTAGCTCGATGTCCTCCACATGGATGTCCTTGGACCACTGTTCGGGGTTGTAGTCCCCGCCGTAGGAAAGGCCCGGGATTGACTCCCATAAACGGGTGGTGCGCAGCTCCTGGGCTCCGCTGTCAGGGTGGCTGGATTTCTCGCGGGTCGGGGACGGCATGGAACTCCTGTGGTCGAGTGTTTTAGTCGAAATTGAAAGGTTTCACAAAACCCCAGCCTAGTGGTGGGCGCCATCACAATTCCAGTGCCAACTCGAGTTCTTTACATCAATTTCCAGAATTGACGTCCCCGGCGTCAAGGGCTTGCGCTGAGGGGAGGCGCGCCCCTAGGGTCTAGCTTAGAAAGCGCTTTCCGTCCAGTGGGTCCGGAAGGCTGTGAATAAGTCATTGGGCCAACATCGCACCCACTGCGGGACGTGGCCACCCATCGAGAGAGCAACCATGAAGATCCTCCTGGCCGGCGATTCCACCGTAGCCAACTGCCCCACCGAAGAGTTCCCCATGAGTGGTTGGGGCGCCCATCTGGCGCCGCATGTCCATGCGTGGGCGGCCGTCCACAACTTCGCCAAAGGCGGCGCCACGACGGAGTCCTTCCGGGAAGAAGGTTTGTGGCAGGCCCTCATGGACACGGCGGACGCGGGCGACATGGTGCTGGTCCAATTTGGCCATAATGACCAAAAGCGCCAGCATCTGGTGGCCGATGCCGGATATGCCATGAATCTGCGCCGCATGGTCAGGGAAATTCGCGGCAGGGGGGCAAGCCCCGTGCTGTGCACCTCCGTGGAGCGGCGCAACTTCCACGGCGGGGTATCGGTCGCCACGCTGGCGGACTACGCCGAGGCGGTAGGCGGCATCGCCGATGACATGGGTGTTCCGGTGATCGACCTCCACGATTGGACTAGCAGGCTGTATGCCGCTGCCGGCGAGGAAGGGGCGGCGGCGTACTTCACGCATTTCGGGCCTGGCACCCACGCCCATTGGCCCGAAGGCATCGCGGACAACACTCATTTCAACCAGCATGGGGCTTCCCTCGTTGCGGGATTCGTTGCGCAGCGGCTGCGGGAATTCCGGGACGGGTTCCATGAAGCCATCAAGGTGGCCCTCGAAGTCGGATAAATGGCAGCTGCCCGTGCCTTGAGCAGCCGCCCCGTACGTGCGCAAAAATGCGTCGTTGCGGGGCGGCTGCGTGTGCGGCATCCTCAAGGCACTGCGGGCGGCTACTTCTTGAAGGTGTGTTGCCAATGCGAGGTGGCGCCGTCGGCGATTGAAACGTACGGCTTCGGCACCGCTGTGACGGTGACGGTGGCCGCCGTGACCTTGGTGGAGCCGTGCTTCGCCTTCACCCCGTCAATGTAGTAGTCCATTGTTGCGCTGTTGGGCGTAATCACTATCCCGTGCGCAGACTTCCCTGCGTCCACGAACTTGGGCTCCGTCGGCGTTGCGGGCCGGGTCAGCACGGGAACCTTGGTGAAGTCCATGTCACTGGCGAGGTAGAAGCTGGTGTACGCGGGCTGGTTGTACGTGGTGTTTTGTCGCGCCACCTCCACCCGGTACTGGGGATCGTGCATCAGGGTGGTCAGCTTGTGCGTGGTCACCTCGGTGCTCGTAAATATCCGCAACGCGCTGGAATCGGCGGTGCGCACCAGCAGTTCCTCGCGCCAGTCGCCAAACACGTCAGCCACCAACGATGCCGTTCCCTTGGTTCCGTTGTTCGTGCGGGTCCCCGTGGCGGTCAGTGCCTTGCCCGTTTCCCAGTCGTCAATGGTGGGAGTGGCATCTCCGCTGCCGTTGACGAGCGCGGTTGTGAGGTTGGCGGACCAACGGATGGACTGATTCGTGCCCGGCGTCGCCGCGGAAAGCATGGTTCCGGTGGAGCTGAGCAGCCCGCTGGCATCGGTGCCACCGGGCATGCTCGACCAGGCTTCCATCCCGGGCACGTCGCTGCGTACGTCGCCGATCATGCCGCGGCCGGTGTCCTTTCCGGAGTATGCGCCAAACAGGATTTCTCCCGTCGCGGCATCGCGCAGTGCCGAACCGTAGGGAGCCCAGGCTCCGCCTTCGTGGACAGTGAAAATTTCCAGGCCGGGGCGGTTGGGGTCAATATCCGCAACATGCATGGCGTCGCCATGGCCCAGCCGGGCATTCACGCCAGGTTCGGCACTTCCCGGCGGCATCTGGTCGAAGGAGCTGTACAGCACAGAACCGTCGTCGTCGATCGTAGCGGAGCCATACACGATTTCCTGCCGCCCGTCACCGTCGACATCGGCGGCGCTCAATGAGTGGAATCCCTGGGTGGTGATCTTCCCGTAGGTGGGATCCGTTCCGTCGCGGCCGTGCGGGGAATCGTTGAAGGGGTTGCCCATGGGTGCATGGCCGCTGTCGATCATCCAGCGCTGGGTCAAGGCCTTGCCGTTCCAATCGTAGGTAGCCATGGTGGTGCGGGTGTAATACCCGCGCGCAAATACGGCCGAGGGGTGTTCGCCGTCGAGATAGGCAACACCGGCGAGGAATCTGTCAACCCGGTTGCCTGGTTCGATCCTGGCCATGGCATAGTCGCCCCACATCAGGCCGTCGTCGCCGCGGCCGGGCTCGTAGGGCACCGTCTGCAGTTCCTTGCCAGTGGCACTGTCGAACACGGTCAGGTATTCCGGGCCGTCGACGATGAAGCCCTCAAAGCTGCGCAGCTGGTTCCGGGCACTGCGGGATGGGGCGTAGTCGTCCATGAAATAGTCCACCAGTTCCACGGCGCTGGAGCGTGACAGCGGGTAGTTGTGGGTTACCGGGATGCCGAACGCCTCTTCCAGTGTGGCCGGCCAGTTGCCTGCCACCACTTCGGGATGCTCGGCCCAGCCCTGGAACACGCCCACCAGGTGCTCGTGGTAGTCCGAGGCACTCATGCGGTAGTCGTCGCCGTTGGACCAGCCTGCCTTGATGTCCGCTTTCGGCAGTGTCACAAACGATTCGTTGCTGACCGTGCCCGTGGCGGTGAATCCTGTGGACTTGGTGCCGGGCGCGGTCTTGAGGATGGTTTCCGAGCGGCCATCGCCATCAAAGTCGTAGACCATGAACTGCGTGTAGTGCGCGCCGGCACGGACGTTCACGCCGAGATCAATGCGGTTGAGCAGCGTCCCGTCGAGCTTGTATGTGTCGATGAAGACCGGGCCGGTATATCCAATCTGCGAGACGTCCTTGGCGTTGGAGGGGTCCCACTTCACCACGAACTCGTAGGCGCCGTCGCCGTCCACATCACCCACCGAAACATCATTGGCAGCGTACGTGTAGCTCTCGCCTGCCGGAGTGGCTCCGTCCGCGGGACGTGACAGGGGGATGTCGTGGAAGCCCTTTTCCCAAGCCGTTGCGACACTGCTTGGCGCAAGTTCGACGCCGTTGATCACCGGTGCCACGGTGTAACGGTCGCTTGCCGTTCCGTCGGCGTCTGCATAGTTGGTGCTGTCTGTGACGGCTGCGATCTTCGTGCCATTGCGGTAGACCGTGAAGCCGGGTCCGGCAAGGCCTGTTGCGGTGGCGCCGGTAGCCTCAGGGCCCAGGAGCCGCCAGCTGAGGAACACCCCTTCCGTGGTGGAGACGGCCACGAGCCCCCTGTCCAGCGCTTCAAGCTGAATGCTGCCCGTGGAGGCGCCGTCGGGTTTGGCGCTGGCAGGTGGTGCCGAGCCAAGGACCAGGGCCGCGGAGGCTGCCAGGGCCAGTGCTGTGCGGAATGGATGTGTGTTGAGATTCATCGTCGAATCCATCTCTGGGCGATTCGCCCGTAGGGGAGTGATAACGCATTTCATGCATGACCGGACGCGGCCACCCCGGGAATTGCGGGTCAAAGGATTTGGGCGGAGGAAGCGCATCCAAGGCGCGGGTGCCCGTCAATGCGGTGCGTGGACGAGCCGCAAATGTTGCGACAGGGCTGGCTGGGTGCCAGGCTGCCTTGCGCTGACGTGCCTCATTCGGTCCCTGAAATCGGTGCGTGAGTGGACCCCCGCCACCCCGAGGGAGGTGAGGTTCCTGACAGCAATTGAAGAGCCAAGCACGGGCGGCACCGTGAGCGCCGTCACCAGTCAATGAAACGTATCAAAGTTATTCGGATGGGGTCAAGGGTTGAACTTTAAGGTGACGTTACTGCCCGTTTCTGGAGGTCGGGACAACCTCCGGGTCCAAGTCTCACTACGTACGGCGGCCGGCCGTCATATTTGTGGGCAGTGGCAACAAAAGCTATTGACGGGCTCACAAATGATTGATACGTTTCACTGCGAAAGCGCTTTCCCATCTTTTTATTCTGCCGTTCTCTTGGAAGCCAGGGATCAATGTCGATCAACATCAACCGCCGCCAATTTAGCCAAGCCGTCATGGGGGCTGCAGCCCTAGGCCTGTTTGCTACCGCATGCAGCCCCGGGGACGCACCCTCGGACCCCAACACAGAAGTGACCCTGCGCTTTGCCTGGTGGGGCAATGCGGAACGAGCCGCCGCCACCCAAAAGGCCATTGCCTTATTTGAGGCAGCAAATCCCAAGATCAAGGTCAAGGGGGAACCCGGTGATTTCAACGGATACTTCGACAAGCTGGCCACCAGTGTGGCTGCCAAGGACGCCCCCGACGTTTTTACTCTCGGTGGTGCTTACCCGGCAGAATACGCCAACCGCGGCGCATTGCTGGATTTGGCAACCGTTGACAGTGCCTTGGACCTGTCCCGACTGGACCCCTCTGCAGTGTCTAATGGTCAGGTCAAGGGCGTGCAGTACGGGGTGTCCACCGGGGCCAATGCGCTAGCCATGGTGATCAATCCGAGCGTATTCAAGGCCGCAGGTGTGGACGTTCCCGACGACACAAGCTGGACTTGGGAGGACTTCCGCACCACTTCTGCATCCATCACAACGCAGAGCCCCGCAGGCACCTTTGGTTCCGCCTCGGTGCTGACCCACGATTCATTGGATGCATTCGCCCGGCAGCGTGGAGAGGCACTCTACACCGAGGACGGACAGCTCGGACTTACGGCCCCGACGGTCGAAGATTACTTTGCGTTCTCGTTGAATCTGGCGGCGTCCAAGGCATCGCCAAGTGCTACGGAATTGGTGGAACAGTCGAGCATCAGCGTTGAGCAAAGCCTGATGGGCACCGGCAAGGCTGGCATGATGCTGACGTGGAGCAATTCGTTGCGGGCGCTCAGCTCCGCCGTAGGCGTGGATTTGGAACTCAGGAGACTCCCCGGAGAAACACCAACACCAGGCATTTGGCTGCAGTCCTCACAGTATTACGCCATCTCGGCCCAGAGTGAGAAGGCTGAGGCGGCAGCAAAACTGATCGACTTCATGGTCAACAGTGAATACGCCGCGAGGCTGCTTCTGACAGATCGTGGCGTGCCAAGCAATGGGGCCGTGCGGACCGCCATTTCGAACGATCTTAGTGCCAGCGGCCAATCGGAGGTCGCCTACCTGGACATCGTGGGAAAAACGAAGTTCGCACCCACATTCATTGGACCCACAGGCTCCACCGCAGTGTCTGAAATTACCGCGCGCATCAATACAGACGTCCTGTTCGGTAAGGCCAGCCCTGCCGAAGCGGCAAAACAATGGATGCAGGAAAGTGCCGACGCAATCCTCTAGGGCGGCCGGCCCGGATTCTGTGGTTACCCGCAAAGGAATAGTTCATGATTGATAGGAAAGCCCTCGTTCGGCGCCACAACGTCACATTCAATGCTGTGGATCCGCGCTCACCCCTGACCGTCGGAAACGGAAACTTTGCTTTCACCGCAGACGTCACCGGTCTGCAAACGATCCCGGACGCCTACCCGGCGCCCGGGAGGTATGGGGAACCAACCGGTTCACTGCTGGGAACCCAAGCAACGTGGGGCTGGCATAGCTCACCCGTAGCTGTGGAGCCGCCTCTTGCTGTGTCCGTTCGCAACTATCCAAGCCCCCGAGGCCCGGTACCCTATGTGGATCTGGCGGGGAAAACCAGCACCACATCACGGGACGGCGGATCCCCCGACGAGACGTGGCTGCGCAACAATCCGCACCGGCTCATGCTGGGCGCTGTGGCTCTGGCCCCGGAATCGACCGGGTTGGAGAATATCACTGCCGAGGACATCACAGGCATTGACCAAACCCTGGACCTGTGGCAGGGGCTGCTAACCAGCAACTTCACCGTGGCGGGCGCGGACTTCCAGGTGCAGACCGTGGTGGACCCTGGCGCGGACGTGCTTGCCGTTTCCATCCGGAGCACCGCGGCACGTCCCCCCGCAGTCCGCTTCTCCTTCCCTTATGGCAGTGAGGCCTGGGGAAATGCTGCCGACTGGAACCAGCCGGATCGGCACACTTCCGAAGTCAACCCGGTGCCGGGTGGATGGGAAATCCGGCGGTTTCTGGACGACGGCCGATTCACAGCCAAGATCATGGCCCCTCACGGAACACTCACGAGGCAGGGGCCCCATGAATTCCTTTTAGCCGGAACCGCTGACGAGCTCACCTTTTGTGTTGCGTTCGCCCCGGCTTGCGGGAGCCGGAACGAGGCAGTGGCAACGTATACGAGAATCAGGAAGGCGGCGGCCGGTCATTGGCAAGCTCATTGGCTTAATGGCGGGATGATCGAATTTTCCGGGAGCTCCGATCCGAGGGCCGGCGAACTTGAACGACGCGTTGTCCTGTCTCAGTACCTGATGGCCGTTAACTGCAGCGGATCTGCGCCGCCTCAAGAGACTGGACTTGCCATTAACTCTTGGCGGGGCCGGTTCCATCTGGAAATGCATTGGTGGCACGGCGCGCATTTTCCCCTGTGGAACCGCGCGCATCTGCTGACCGGCAGCCTCGACTGGTATTTCTCCATCCTGGACCGTGCGCGGGAAACAGCCGCTAGCCAGGGTTTCGCAGGTGTGCGCTGGCCCAAGCAGGTAGCCCAAGATGGACGCGAAAGCCCGAGCGATATTGGACCGTTTCTCATCTGGCAGCAGCCCCACCCGATCTACCTGGCCGAACTCGTTTGGCGCGGTACGCAGCAGCACGGGCCGAACAATGCAGCAGGGGCGGCGGTGCTGGAGAAGTATTCGAGCCTCGTCTTCGAAACTGCGGCTTTCATGGCTAGTTTTGGTCTCCGCACGGAAAATGGGGTGGAACTGGCGCCGCCATTGGTGCCTGCTCAGGAATCCTACGGTTACATGCGTGGGCACGTTGAGAATCCCACGTTTGAGCTTGCCTATTGGAGTTGGGCGCTGGAGACCGCGCAGCTGTGGCGCCGCCGGATGGGCCTGGCTGAGGAACCAGGGTGGAGCGAAACGTCCCGCGACATGGTCAAGCCACATTCCGTGGACGGGGTCTACAGTGCGATTTCGGTGCCGCCCTTCACCATCCGAACGGACCATCCCTCGATGCTTGCCGGTTTTGGCGTTGTGCCTCAGACGCCGGTTATTGACCCGGCAATCATGGATGCGACGCTCGAGGATGTGCTGTCGGGATGGGATTGGGAAAGTACTTGGGGCTGGGACTATCCGATGATTGCCATGACGGCCGCGCGCCTGAACCGTCCGAACGACGCTGTGGACGCGCTAATGATGGAACGCGGGAAGAACACCTATCTGGCGAATGGTCATAATTTCCAAACCGACGCCCTCCCGTTCTACCTCCCTGGCAATGGCGGCCTGCTCGCAGCCGTCGCGCTCATGGCCGCCGGCCATGACGGCGGGCCAGCCGTTCCTGGCTTCCCCCGCGACGGCACGTGGACAGTTGTTGCCGAGGACATTCTCCCCCTGCCGTAGTCAAAGTGGGACTCAGGCGGGGCGTTTGTTTAGCCTCCGGTGCTGGCGCGAATTACTAGTTCGGGTTCAAAGACCACCGAACGCGGCTTGGCATCGGGGTTTTCCAGCTGTTCGGCCAGGAGTTCGATGGCGGTTCTGCCTATCAGCGCAGTTGGCTGTCGAATGGATGTCAGGGGAACGACGGCCGAGACGGCAAAGTCGATGTCGTCGTAGCCCACCAGCGCTACGTCCTCCGGGATGCGCAGGCTGTGGAGCATGGTCAGTGATTGGATCACTCCCAAGGCGAGCAGATCGTTGGCGCAAAAAAGCCCGTCGGGCAATAAAGTGCTCTTACGTTCCACGAGCACATCACCCACTTCGCGCCCTGCCAAGACGGTGAGGTCGCTGGCCTGCAAGACTTCCAGGGTTGCTTCGGGAACTTCCGCGACGGCACGCCGTGCGCCAGCGAGGCGGTCGGACACCTGGTGGAACTGCTGCGGGCCGGCCACGAAGGCGATCCTGCGCCGACCGATATCCAAGAGGTGCTTGGTGGCCAGGTAGCCGCCTGAGACGTCGTCCACAGAGACCGAGCTGAATTGACCGGAATCGGAGGTGCTGTCCACGAGGACCACCTTTGTGCCGCGCGCCGTTAGTGTGGCGAGGCGCTCGGCAATGTCGGATACGGGGGAGATAAGCACTCCCTGGACGCGCTGTTCTTCAAATAGATCTATGTAGTGCCGTTCGCGGGTGGCGTCGTGGCCGCTGTTTCCCAGGACGACGGCGTTGCCACTTTCCGCTGCCGCGTCCTCGGCCGCCCTGGAAATGGAGGTGAAGAAGGGGTTGCCAATGTCCAGCACGATGAGGCCGATGGTGCGGCTGTGGCCTGCGCGAAGTTGCCGGGCAACATCGTTGCGGACAAAGCCGAGTTCATTGATGGAATCCAAGACCCGGGTTCGTGTTTTCTCGGAAACCCTGTCCGGGTAGTTCAAGACGTTGGATACGGTGCCCACAGCCACGCTTGCGTGAGTTGCCACGTCTTTGATGCTTGCTGCCCGCATTGGTCCTGCTCCATTTCCGCGCCCTGTGGATAGTGCCCTACCGCAGGACCGTGGTTGACATCACTTTGATTGCAAGTGTACTTTGAATCGTACTAATGAATCGTTTCAAGAAATCGGGAGTGCCATGCGTGTTTGTTTTCGTTCCGCGGTGGATATGCAGCATCTTGCCGCGTACAAGGCGGCTCATGCCGCCGTCTGGCCGGAGATGCTGCGAGCACTCAAACAAGCGGGCTGGAACGATTACACACTTCACCTCGGTGCGGACGGACTCTTGATTGGGTTCGTTGAATGCGACGACCTGGACGCCGCCCGCGCACGTATGGCCCTAACTGAGGTCAACGCCAAGTGGCAAGCCGAAATGGCTCGTCTCTTTCCGGCGTCGGACAGCAATCCGGATGAGGGATTCATGGTGATGGAAGAAGTTTTCAATCTTGACGAGCAGCTGGCAGCGGCCGGCAACGAAGCAGAAGGAATGAACAAATGACGGACATGGCAATGGCGCTCAATGGCCTCGACAAGTTGGCCATTGAGGTCCCTTCGTGGGCTTACGGCAACTCCGGTACCCGCTTCAAAGTTTTTGGCACCCCGGGAACCCCGCGAACCATCGAGGAAAAGATCGCCGACGCCGCGCAGGTGCACAAGCTCACTGGCTTGGCTCCCGCCGTCGCGCTTCACATCCCATGGGACAAGGTGGACGACTATGCAGCGCTGAACGCCTATGCGGCTGACCTCGGCGTAGCCCTGGGAACCGTCAATTCCAATACTTTCCAGGATGATGTTTACAAATTCGGCTCGCTGACCCACCTCGATGCGAAGGTTCGCCGTCAGGCCATTGACCACCACTTCGAGTGCATTGACGTCATGGACGCCACCGGCTCACGCGATCTAAAGATCTGGCTTGCCGACGGCACCAATTACCCGGGCCAAGGAGACATGCGCGGACGCCAGGACCGCTTGGCGCAGTCGCTGCAGGAGATTTACGCCCGCCTGGGCAAGGACCAACGCCTGGTCCTTGAATACAAGTTCTTCGAGCCGGCTTTCTACCACACCGATGTTCCTGACTGGGGCACTTCCTACGCTCACACGCTGGCCCTGGGCGATAAAGCCCTGGTCTGCCTAGATACCGGCCACCACGCTCCCGGAACCAACATCGAATTCATCGTGGCGCAGCTCCTGCGTCTGGGCAAGCTTGGCTCCTTCGACTTCAACTCGCGTTTCTACGCCGATGACGACCTCATTGTGGGTGCGGCCGATCCCTACCAGCTGTTCCGGATCATGTACGAAGTTATCCGTGGCGACGGACTGGGACCCGATTCCGGCGTTGCGCTCATGCTTGACCAGTGCCACAACCTGGAAGAGAAGATTCCCGGCCAGATCCGCTCCGTGTTGAACGTGCAGGAAATGACGGCGCGAGCCCTTCTCGTGGATCGGGTGGCACTCGCCGAAGCGCAGAACGAAGGCGATGTGCTTGGTGCCAACGCGATCTTCTCCGACGCTTTCTACACCGACGTCCGTCCGGCGTTGGCGCAGTGGCGCGAATCCCGCGGCCTGCCTGGCGATCCGCTGGCCGCCTTTGCCGCCAGCGGTTACCAGAAGAAAATCAATGACGAACGCGTGGGCGGAACCCAGGCCGGATGGGGAGCATAAGAAATGACTAACGCAACAAGTACGACGCCGGCTCCGGCCGCCGCGGCTCAGGGCACCGACACCGTGGCCGCCTTGATCTCACGCTCCAACCGTCTGGGCGCCGACAAGCGCAATACAAACTACGCCGGTGGCAACACCTCCGCCAAGGGCGCCGCGACGGACCCTGTGACGGGCAAACCCGTGGAGCTGCTGTGGGTCAAGGGCTCCGGCGGGGACCTGGGCACGCTGAAGGACTCCGGCCTGGCCGTTCTGCGCCTGGACCGTATGCGCGCCATGGTCAACACCTACCCGGGTGTTGAGCGTGAAGATGAAATGGTCGCCGCGTTTGATTACTGCCTGTTTGGCAAGGGTGGTGCGGCTCCCTCGATCGACACGGCCATGCACGGCCTGGTCGATGCGGCGCACGTGGACCACCTGCACCCGGATTCCGGTATTGCTATTGCAACCGCGGCCGACGGCGAAGCGCTGACCGCCACAATCTTTGGTGACAAAGTTGCGTGGGTTCCGTGGCGCCGCCCCGGTTTCCAGCTGGGTCTGGATATTGCGGCCGTCAAGGAGAGCAATCCCGAGGCCATCGGCACCATCTTGGGCGGTCACGGCATCACTGCTTGGGGAGATACAAGTGAGGAAGCCGAAGCCAACTCCCTGTGGATCATTGAGGCGGCCGAGGCGTATATCAACGCCCATGGCCGCCCGAACGCCTTCGGAGCGGAGCTGCCCGGCTACGCTGCCTTGTCCGACGCCGAGCGAAAGGCCAAGGCAGCCGCCCTGGCTCCGACCATCCGCGGCCTGGCCTCCACGGACAAGTCCGCAGTGGGTCACTTCAGTGACGATTCCGCCGTGCTTGAATTTTTGGCGTCGGCCGAGCACCCGCGCCTGGGCGCGTTGGGAACCAGCTGCCCGGACCATTTCCTGCGCACCAAGGTCAAACCGTTGATCCTTGACCTTCCTGCGGATGCTTCGATAGAAGACTCGATCGCACGGCTGAAGGAACTTCACGCCGAATACCGCACGGACTATGCGGCCTACTACGACCGCCACGCCGTTGCGGATTCTCCCGCGATGCGTGGCGCGGATCCGGCCATTGTCTTGATCCCCGGCGTCGGCATGTTCTCCTACGGAGCCAACAAGCAGACGGCACGCGTGGCGGGCGAGTTCTACCTCAATGCCATCAACGTCATGCGGGGAGCCGAATCTCTCTCCACCTATGCGCCCATTGACGAGGCGGAGAAGTTCCGGATTGAATACTGGGCTTTGGAGGAGGCCAAGCTGGCGCGCCTGCCCAAGCCGAAATCGCATGCCACCCGCATCGCACTGGTTACGGGCGCGGCGTCGGGCATTGGAAAAGCCATTGCCACCCGTCTTGCCGCGGAAGGTGCCTGCATCGTCATTGCGGACCTGAACCTTGAAGCCGCCCAGGCTGTTGCGCTGGAGTTGGGCGGCCCGGATGTGGCCATCGGCATCAAGGCCGATGTCACGGATGAAGCCGCCGTTCAAAGCGCAGTGGATGCTGCCGTGCTGGCCTTTGGCGGGCTGGATCTGGTGGTCAACAACGCCGGGCTGTCCATCTCCAAGCCGTTGCTGGAAACGAGTGAAAAGGACTGGGACCTGCAGCACAACGTCATGGCCAAGGGCTCCTTCCTGGTCTCCAAGGCGGCCGCGAAGGTGCTGATCGAGCAGGACATGGGCGGGGACATCATCTACATTTCCTCCAAAAACTCCGTGTTTGCCGGTCCCAACAACATCGCCTACTCGGCCACCAAGGCCGACCAGGCCCACCAGGTGCGCCTGCTCGCTGCCGAACTGGGCGAATACGGCGTCCGTGTCAACGGCATCAACCCCGACGGCGTTGTCCGCGGCTCGGGCATCTTTGCCGGCGGCTGGGGCGCCAAGCGCGCAGCCGTCTATGGTGTGGACGAGGAAAACCTGGGTGAATACTACGCACAGCGAACCCTGCTCAAGCGCGAGGTGCTGCCCGAGAACGTGGCCAACGCCGCCGCCGTGCTGACCTCTGCCGAACTGTCCCACACCACGGGCCTGCACATCCCCGTGGACGCCGGCGTAGCCGCAGCCTTTCTGCGATGACAGCCTTGTTTGCCGCCGTCGACATCGGTGCGTCTTCGGGCCGCGTCATTGTCGGCAGCCTCGCCGAGGGCATCGCAGATCTGCAGGTGGTGCACCGTTTTCCCAATGGCGTCGCGGCCGTTGACGGTTCTCTTCACTGGGACTTCGAAGCACTTTTCGCGGAGGTTCTCGCGGGGCTCAAGGCAGCCGCGGAGCATGCGAAGTTGGAGGGCTCGAGGATTGAAAGCATTGGCATCGACACCTGGGCTGTTGACTACGGCCTTGTTGCTGCCGACGGCGCCCTCGCCGGACCGGTGTTTAGCTACCGGGACGGCAGGGGTTCCACCGCCGTGGCTGGCGTTCACGAACTCATCGCCGCCGCCAGGCTGTATGAGACCACCGGGCTCCAACACCTGCCGTTCAACACCATCTTCCAGCTAGCCACCGAACAGGATCTGGCCGGCAAACAAGCGTTGTTGATCCCGGACCTGCTGGCCCACCTGCTGACAGGCCAGCGTCGAACCGAGTCAACGAACGCCTCCACCACAGGACTTTACGATGCCGTGGCACAGGAGTGGGCCACCGAATTCATGGCGGCGCTCGGCTTGTCCGTGGACTTGTTTCCGCCATTGATCGAGCCCGGCGAAACCATCGGCGTTTTGCTTCCGGACATTGCGGCCCGGACCGGTTTGCCCCGGACCACCCCGGTGGTTGCCGTGGGCAGCCACGACACCGCCTCTGCCGTGGCTGCCGTTCCTGCAGCCACCACGAATTTCGCGTACATCTCCTCCGGTACGTGGTCGCTGGTGGGTGTGGAGCTTGACTCACCGGTCCTGTCCGAGGCAAGCCGACTGGCGAATTTCACGAACGAACGCGGCGTGGACGGCACCATCCGGTACCTGCGCAACGTCGGCGGGCTGTGGCTCCTCAGCGAATCGATGCGCACCTGGGGACAAGACGCCTCCGACGCCGAGGCGCCGGGTTCACAGGCACCGGCGCTGTCCTTGCCCGAGATCTTGGCGGCAGCCGCCGCCGAGCCTGCGGGAGGCCCACTGATCGACGTGGATTCCGACGAGTTCATCGCCCCGGGAAACATGCCCGCCCGCATCCATGCAGCGGTGCAGGCGGCGGGAGGTGAGCTGGGAACCCAGCCAGCCGCCGTCGTGCGTTGTATTCTCGATAGCCTCGCCGCAGCCTACGCCAAAACGCTTGCTACGGCTGCGGAGCTCTCCGGCAAGCGCGTGGACGTGATCCACATTGTTGGCGGCGGATCGCAAAACGAGCTGCTGTGCCAGCTGACGGCCGATTCCACGGGGTTGCCCGTGGTGGCCGGTCCGGTGGAAGCCACTGCGCTGGGAAATGTCCTCATCCAGGCACGGGCGGCAGGGGTGGCGGCGGGGACTTTGGAGAACTTGCGTGCCATTGTTGCGGCCAGCGGTTCCAACATCACGTACGGACCTCGGGACAGGGCGATTATCTAGCGGGGCAGCGGTCCGCGCCGCACGGCAGATTGGCAGAGGGGCACGATTGCGCACGGATCGTTGCCTCACGGTCAACAAACCGCAGCTCGAAGGGCACTTTTAGTGCACCTGCCCAGATTCCTGCACGTCATTTTGGGACTATGGACAACGGGCAGAGGCAAGGCCCGTTTTAGGCTGGGGCGTCCCCCGTGATCCAACTCACGGAATCCCGCGGCCTTGCTGCCGCACAGGGGAACCCCAAGAGGAAGTTTTACCAATGCAGTCAGAGCAGCAATTGTCGAAGACCCTCAAACCCCGCCACCTGTCCATGATTGCCATTGCCGGAGTAATCGGCGCCGGACTCTTTGTAGGATCCGGCGCTGCTATCCAGCAGGCCGGTCCCGGCATTTTGGTTGCGTATGCGGCGGCCGGCCTTGTGGTGATCTTGGTGATGCGGATGCTGGGCGAAATGGCAGCCGCGCATCCTGAAACCGGGTCCTTCTCCACCTACGCGGACAAGGCTCTTGGGCGGTGGGCCGGATTCAGCATCGGATGGCTGTACGCCTGGTTCTGGATCATTGTCCTCGGTGTTGAAGCCACGGCCGGAGCGGCCATCATGCACCGTTGGGTGCCAGGCGTCGACCAGTGGCAATGGGCATTGATCCTGATGGTGCTCCTCACATTGACTAATGTGGCCTCCGTAAAGTCTTACGGTGAATTTGAATTTTGGTTCGCCTCCGTCAAGGTCGCCGCGATCATCGTTTTCCTCCTACTGGGCATTGTTGCGATCCTCGGATTCTTGCCGGGCGTGGACGCTCCCGGCCTTTCAAATCTCACAGGCAACGGCGGATTCTTCCCGAGCGGTCCGGGAGCCGTGCTGGCAGGTGTCCTGGTAGTGGTGTTCTCCTTCTTTGGTGCTGAGATTGCCACGATCGCGGCCGGTGAGTCCGAGAACCCCGTAGACGCTGTGAAGAAGGCCGTGAAATCCACAGTGTGGCGCATCCTTGTGTTCTACATTGGCTCCGTCGCCATTGTTGTGACCCTGCTGCCGTGGAATGATGCCTCGGTGGCCAAGAGCCCCTACGTCGCCGTGATTGAGCTGTTCGGAATCCCCGGCGCCGGCACCATCATGGACGTTGTGGTCCTGACCTCCGTGCTCTCCTGCCTGAATTCTGGCCTGTACACGGCCAGCCGCATGCTGTTTTCCCTGTCCACACGCGGCGATGCCCCCAAGTCTTGGCGCAAGATCTCCAAGCGCGGCGTCCCGGTGAGTGCCGTCCTGGCCTCCACCGTGGTGGGTTTCGTGACCGTGGGCCTGAACTACCTGTCACCGGACAAGGTATTCCTGTTCATGGTCAACACCTCCGGCGCCATCGCGTTGTTCGTCTGGCTGGTGATTGCGCTTTCCCAACTGATCTTGCGACGCCGGATGGGCGCCGAGGCGAAGGATCTCGCCTTGAAGATGTGGCTCTTCCCGTACCTGACCTGGCTTTCCATCGTGGCTATCACGGCCTTGCTCATCGGCATGGTGATTGTTCCCCAAACCCGGGAGGCATTGCTGTTGTCGGTGGGGCTGGCGGCCGTGGTCGTGGCCATCGGTGTGTTCCGCTACCGCAACAAGGGTGCCAACCCGGCTGCCTCCGACGAGCTGGGGGATGAACTCCTCGAGGACGTTGAAGTCCGCCCCTGATGACAACTGGCCCTCCCCGCCGGCACTGTCGGCAAGGGAAACCTGCCTGCGGGTTGCCTTGTCGGTGAGCCTGCTAGGGGAGAGTCAGGTGGATGGAGCCTTGATGCAGGATGCGTACATCTGAGATTTCAAGGGTTGCCTGCCCGGGCCTGATGGATTCCTCGACGTAGATTGGTGCGGCAGGGTTGAAGGGGAACGCCTGAATGGTCAACCCGTGGCGCAGCAGTTCGTCCCGGTGTTCCGTGAGGTCGATGTCCCAGGCCAGGCCGTTCCAGTAGTTGTCGGAGAGCAGCTGTCCATCCAGCAAGGCCCTTGCCGCGTCTCCCGTCCACCTGATTCGCAGCAGGTTTTGCACGCTTGCCGGCAGTTGTTCTGCCGTGAAGTCAAGATGAAAGTGGGCCGCGTGGGCGTAGTCCATCTCCAACGGTGCCCCAGCCCGGTTCTGGGTTCCTCCGATGCGCAGGGGAGCCGGGCCGGAAGCGCCTTGTAGCGTCTGCACCGACATGGATGTTGAGAGCATGCCGGCCTCAACTTCCACCGAAAACATGCTGAACGGCCCGCTGTCCTCCAATTTATTGACGGTGGCTCCCAACCGATCAGGCAATGCGATCACGTGCTCCACGGGAGGATAGACGCCGATCTCCTGCCGGGGCGCCGTGACGTCCAGCTGCAGGGTCCCGCCGGTCACCAGCAGTGAATCAGCCAAGATGATTCTTTCCGCTCCAGCGAACTCTCCTTTCCACAGGCGCATGGCAGTGGGCCCGTCGACGAGCAAGATGGACACGCTATCGCTGACGGACAGCTCGAGAGGCCCGGCACCCGGCGGAACTGCCAGCTGCAGCCTTTGGCGGAATCCGCCGTCGTTCGCGGAAATGGCAATATCAAACTCAGGCTCCACGCCCTCGGTCCGGGAAAACACAAAGCACGTTGTGCCCCCAACAGGCAGGGTCGTCAACAGTTCCGTGGTGGTGTGCAACAGAGTTGCTTCCTCGCCCATCGGAAAATTGAACGGCCACACGAAATGCGCGCCTCCGGCAATGGTGGCCGGTTGCCGCGGGACAGTGAGCTGCCCGCCGTCGGCCAGCGTGAGGTCGAATTGAACACCACTCTTTGCCCCCAGCGCATCGCTGGAGGGCTGGTGGTTGTTGACGAAGATGAATCCGGCCTGGCCGTCGCTGCGCACGGACCAGCGGAGCGTTTCAGAGTCGTCAAGGCTTGATGGGACCGCGGCCGGAAGCGTCATGGGCATCCGTGCCAACGCCGGACCTGCTTCGGCCAGGAAAAAATGCTGCATCCTCAGCCGATGGTAGGACTCCCTGAGCTGGCCGTGCTCACCCAGCGGTGCCTGAAAGTCATAGCTCATGACGGGCAGGTCGTTGGGGTAGCCGGTGGCTTGGGACTCCTGCAACGAGGAAAGCTCGCCCAGGCCTTGGGAGGCGCCGTGGAACATGTAGTAGCCCTGCCATGTGGAGCCGCTGCCGATCTTGGCCAGGGCCAGTGCGGAAACATCTGCTGCAGGAATGATCGGCCTGCGGTGATAGGCCGACGGCATGCCACCGCCCAGTTCGCAGGTCGCAAAGGGCGCCGGGACTCCGGATGTTCCCGCCCCGACCGCAGTTGTGGGGCGCAGGTCCGCCCCTATGGAGTGGTCGTCGCGGATGTGGCTGAAGAAATAGTGCTTTCGGTTGCCGCGTGCCCATCCGGGGTGGGCGTCTTCCCAGAATGCCTCGGGGTAGCCGCCGTAGAGCGGCAGCACCTCACCGGCTGGCAGTTGTGCGCCGCCCCAAGCGGTCGCGGTCCATAGGGGTGCGTCCATGCCAAGGTCCTGGGCCATTTCCTTCAGCGAAAGGATGTGCCCGGATCGGTCATACAGCTCATTCTCCACCTGCAGGGCCACAATGGGGCCGCCGGTGCCGTGGAACAGGCCGCTGAGCTGGCGCGAAATCTGGGCAAAGAAGGGCCGCACCTGCTCCAGATAGCGGGGATCGTTGCTGCGGTGGTTGAGGGGCAGCGCCTGGAGCCAGTCCGGGAAGCCTCCATTGCGCGCCTCTCCATGGGCCCACGGTCCAATGCGCACGACGGCGTCCAGGCCAAGTTCGGCGCAGAGCTCAACAAACGCTCGGAGATTGCGGTTTCCGGACCAGCGGAAGATGCCTTGGCGTTCCTCGTGATGATGCCAGAAGACGTAGGTTGAAACGACTGTGATGCCGCCCTGCTTCATGCGTTCAAGCCCGGTCCGCCACTGGCGGGGCTTCTGGCGACTGTAGTGGTATTCACCCATGACTGGGAACCATGCGGCACCGTCCCGGCTAAGGTGCTGGCTGTTGGCGGTGATTCCGGCGGCGCCCATGCGGAGCTGCCCGTTCGTTGGCGGTTCTGGCAGGTGGACGGTGACGTGGGGCATGGGTTCCTTTGTATCGATTCATTTATGGGCTGCCTCACATTATGCCTCAGGGGATCACCACTCACGCCGGGGCCTGCCGATTGAGGGAATGTCCAAACGAGATTATGTTGGGGATAGCGCCGGTGTGAAAAGTGGCCGGCCAATGCTCAAGGAGTGTGAATCGTGGTCAGTGCAAAGGCGCCTGAACATGTGGTTGTGGTTGGTGCGGGAATTATTGGTTTGTCCACGGCCTGGTATTTGCAGGAGCACGGTATCCAGGTCACGGTGGTTGATCGTGGCGAGGTGGCGTCAGGATCTTCCTGGGGCAACGCCGGCTGGCTCACCCCGGCGCTGACGCTGCCCTTGAGCGAGCCGGCTGTTCTGCACTACGGACTCAAGGCCATGATTGACCCCGCATCGCCGCTGTATATTCCGCTGTCCACCGATCCATCACTGCTGAAGTTTCTGTTGGGATTTACGCGTAATTGCACGCCAGCCAAATGGCGTAGGGCGATGGGCATTTTTGCCGAGATCGGCCGGACCGGGATCGACGCTTTCGACGAACTTGCTGCGGGCACCCCGACCGTTGCCGAGGCCACTCACCTGGCCGATCCCTTCCTGGCCGGGTTTTCCACCTTGCAGGCCCGCGAGGCCCTGATTCGGGAATTCCACGTTATCCGCGAAACGGGCGGCCAGGTGGACTTCAACATCATCACGGGGGATCAGATCCGGGATCTTGAGCCCACTCTTGGCGCAGGCGTTGTTGCCGGAATTGAAATCCGCAACCAACGTTTCATCAACCCGCCTGCCTTCATGCACTCACTCGCAGACACAGTGGTTGCCAGGGGGGCAACCCTGGTCACGGCCTTCACTGTTTTTGACGTCCGGGACACGGGGGAGGGCGTGGATGTGATTGGTTCGGAAGGGCGCTTGATCAAGGCCGACGCCGTAGTCCTTGCCACGGGCGCGTGGTTGGGGACGCTGGCGCGCAAGTTCGGCGTCAAACGCGTGGTTCAGGCCGGGCGCGGCTACAGTTTCACGGTGGTTCCCGAGGCCATGCCCACCCGCCCCATCTATTTTCCGGCCCAGCGTGTGGCCTGCACTCCCCTGGGGGACAGGCTGCGGGTGGCCGGCATGATGGAGTTCCGCAGTGCCGATGCGGCCCTGGACCCGCGCCGCATCAAGGCCATTGTGGATGCTGCCTCGCCCATGTTTACGGGCATCAATTGGGAAGACCGTGCCGAGGAGTGGGTGGGGTCGCGTCCCTGCACCACCGATGGTTTCCCGTTGGTGGGGGCCACCGCGTCCCCGCGTGTCCATGTGGCGGGAGGTCACGGCATGTGGGGGATTGCGCTGGGTCCGCTGACCGGCAAGATGGTCGCGGCGGGGCTGGCCGGCACTTCCGGGCCGGCCATCGCGCGCCACTTCAACCCTCTGCGCTAAATCGGCTGCGCGGCGTTCAAAGCTGCACTGTCGTCTTGGCGGTGGCCGGTACGCCAGTGCTGCCGCGCACCACCACATGGGGTTCAAACACCTGGACCGGTTCTGTGATGGCATTCCCAAAGAGCAGGTCCCGCATCTGTGCCCATGCGTGTTCGCCCACTTCCATGATGGGAACCGCCGCGGTGGTCAGCGGAGGAGTGGTGTAGCGAGCGAACGGAATGTCATCAAAACCCGTGACGGAGATGTCCGCGGGAACCTTGATGCCGCGCTCGTTGAGACTGCTCAACAACCCCATGGCCGTGAGGTCGTTGAAGGCGAGGACCCCTGTGGCCCCACTGGCAATCACGTCGTCGGCAGACTCGTAGCCATCCTCAAACGTTGACCCGTTGTTCAGGTACGTGATGTCCACGTGTGGATGGGTCAGCTTGAATTTTTCAAGGCCCGCCACGCGAAGTGCGTTTGAAGCACTGTTGGCAGGGCCGGCAACGTAGGCGATCTTGGTGTGCCCGAGATCTGCCAAATGCGCGGCCAGGTCTTGGATTCCCTGGCCGTAATCGATCATGACGCTGGGGCTCTCGGAGGCGTCAGTTCTGCGGTTGACCAGAACCATGGGCTGGAGACTCGGTGCGAGTTCCTCCAGCTCCGCCGCGCTCATGCGAGGGGCACACAACACCACGCCGTCGCAACGCCGTCGGGCCTCGCCTGCCAGGATGGCTTCCTCGCTGGAGACCTCGGAGGAATCGGCGATGAGGACTCGGTAGCCGTCTTGGGCCGCGGCACGGCTGACCCCGCGCAGGACCGTTTGAAACGTTGGGTTGCCCAAGTCGGGAACAACCACACCAATGGTTTCGGTCTTTCCGCGGGCCAGGTTTCGCCCCATGGGGTTGGGCTGGTACTTCAATTCCGTGGCGGCTTCACGAACTCTGGCGGCAATCTGGGGATCCACACTGAAATTGCCGTTCATGACCCGGGAGACGGTCGCCAGCGAAACCCCTGCCTTGGCGGCGACATCGGAAATGCCTATGCGGGTGGGGCCTGCGCGTTTGGCCATGGTGGTTCCTTACGGCTCGGAGGTGGCGGCATCAACTGCATCGGCTTGATGCCTGGCCTTGACGGGATGCCCGGACTCTTGATAGAAAGCATATAACGGTTTGAGAAAACGCTTTCTCATAATCTACTCCATCAGGCTCAACCGCTCAAAGGGGAAGCACCCAAGGCGGGACAGGCAGGATTCCATACAACGTTGTGAAAGGTCATCCAAGCTCATGAGTACCGCAGTGGCGTCCGCCGACAGGACCGCAGAAGTGCCATCAAGGAAGAGAGCACGCATAGCGCTGGTGGGGGCCGGATCCCGCGCCGAGATGTACATTCAAGCCATCATGGGCACCCATGCTGACACGGCAGAGCTGGTGGCCATCGGGGATGTGAACCCCGGGCGCACCGCCTACTACACGAACTTGGCAGGCCGGCTTGGAGCCGAACAGCCAGGAGCTGGCCAGAAAGCTCCCGAGGCATTCGATCCATCCGAGCTAACGGCTTTCATCCAGGCCAACGCCATTGATCGCGTCATCATCACTACGCCGGACTTCACGCACGCCGACTACATTGTTGAGGCGCTCAACGCCGGGGCTGACGTAGTGGTTGAAAAGCCGCTCACGATCGATGTTGAGGGCTGCCGACGCATCACCTCGGCGATTGCCGAGACCGGGCGCAACGTGGTGGTCACCTTCAACTACCGCTACTCACCGCGCAACAGCGCACTGAAGGAGATCATCCAAAGCGGGGTCATTGGCAAGGTCACCAGCGTTGACTTCAGCTGGGTCCTCGACACTGTCCACGGTGCCGACTACTTCCGCCGGTGGCACCGCGAGAAGAAGAACTCCGGTGGCCTGCTGATCCACAAGGCCTCCCACCACTTCGATCTCGTCAACTGGTGGATCGATGACGTCCCCGCTCGCGTGTATGCCTCCGGTGGGCTGCGCTTCTACGGTGCGGACAATGCAGCCACTCGCGGGCTGGGCGAACGGCCGGCCCGCGGGTCAGTTGACGGTGCTGCCGGCGATCCCTTCGCCTTGGATTTGCGCGAGGACAAGAAACTTGCGGCACTGTATCTGGACAACGAAAAGTTTGACGGCTATATCCGCGACCAGGACGTGTTCTCCGAGGGCATCACCATCGAGGACAACCTGGCTTTGACGGTGGACTACGACGGCGGCCCCACCCTGAGCTACTCCCTGAACGCCCACAGTCCTTGGGAAGGCTACCGGGTCAGCATCAACGGCACCGAGGGCCGGGCTGAGCTGGAGGTGGTGGAACGCGCCGCAGTCCACGACAGCACAGAGAAGAAAAACGTGGTCGATCCCAGCGCCACGCCCATCGAGGAAGAGGACGCCGTGCGCCGCAACGGCGAACGCCTCGTGGTGCAGCGCCACTGGGGGGCAGCCTACGAGGTACCCATCGTCAACGGCGAGGGTGGCCACGGCGGTGGCGACAGCCTGCTGCTGGCAGACCTGTTCAACGGACCCGGAGAGGACCCGCTGGGCCGCCCGTCCGGTTACATGGACGGACTGCGGGCAGTCGCCGTCGGCATTGCCGGCAATGAGTCCCTGGCCACCGGCCTGCCCATCCGCATCCCCGAGCTGGGCCTTGGTGCGGATCTTTCCAAGGCCGCACAGGGGGAGTGAAAATGACTACCATACTCATCACAGGAGGATCCGGCCGCTTGGGCCGCAGCGTGGTGGCCGGCTTCTCCGCTGCCGGCCACCACGTTGTCTCCTTGGACCGGGACACGCTGCCGGAGATTGCCGCCCTGACCGGCGTGGTTCAAGAGTCCGTGGACCTCCTCGATGCCCAGGCCGTCAACCAGGCCATGGCCAAGCACCTGCCCGACGCCGTCATACACCTTGCCGCGATCGCCGTTCCCTTCAGCGCACCAGAGGACGTGATCCTGAAAACCAACACCATGCTGGCGTACAACGTCTTCCACGCTGCCACCAGCAACGGCGTGCGCCGAATCGTCACGGCCTCCAGCCCCACGGTTTTGGGCTATGGCAATCCGGCGGGCTGGCTGCCGGAGAGTTTCCCGTTGGATGAAAACACCACACCAAAACCCTGGAACGCGTACGCGCTGTCCAAATTGGTGGCCGAACAGGTGATGCGCATGTTTGCCACAGCCAACGGGGACACCACCCGCTATGCCGCATTCCGCCCCTGCTATGTCATCTCTCCCGAGGAATGGGAAGGGGCCCCCACCCAGCAAGGACACACACTCGCCGAGCGTTTGGCAGACCCGGCGCTCTCCGCGCCTGCCCTGTTCAACTATGTGGACGCCCGAGACGTGGCGGACTTCCTTGCCGTGCTGCTGGAGAAGATGGACATCATTGACAACGCCCAAACGTTCTTTGTGGGCGCCGCGGACGCGCTCGCAGTGGAATCCCTGGACAAGCTCATGCCACAGTTCCTCCCCGGTAGTGAAGCCTTGGCCGCCGGGCTGACCGGCACCCGCCCGGCCTTCTCCATTGCCAAGGCGCAAGAGATTTTGGGCTGGACGCCGCAACGCAGCTGGCGCACCGAGCTCACCGAAACCAACCGCGCGGACCTCGCTTCCGCAGCCTCACACTAGGAGCACCCTTGAATTTCGAAGGCGTACTATTCTTCCCTGTCACCCCGTTCAATGCCGCCGGTGAGGTGGATGTTGCCCTGCTCAAGGAACACATTGCCTCGCGCCTGCCCTTTAGCCCCGGCGGTATCTTTCCAGCCTGCGGCACGGGAGAATTTCATGCCCTGAGCCTGTCCGAGATCGCCACGGTGGTGCGCACCACCGTCGAGGTTGTTGACGGTGCCGTCCCGGTGATCGCCGGGGCCGGCGGCCCGTTGGGGCATGCCCTCGACGCGGCACGTGCGGCAGAAGCCGCCGGGGCCGATGCCCTGCTGGTCCTGCCCCCGTACCTGGTGGGTGCTCCTGTGGCCGGGCTGGTGGCCTACGTTGAAGCTGTCGCCGCCGCTACCAAACTCCCGGTAATTGTTTACCACCGAGCCAACGCCAAATTCACCGCCGCCGCAATGGTCCAGCTGGCCGCCAACCCGAAGGTCATTGGCTTCAAGGACGGAATTGGAGACGTGGGCCTGGCCCAGGAAATTGTCTCCGCCGTCCGCGCCTCGGGGCGCGAAGACTTCCAGTTCTTCAATGGCCTGCTGACGGCCGAGCTGACCCAAGGCGCCTACCGTGGCCTGGGCATGCCGCTGTATTCCTCAGCGGCTTTTGCCATGGCTCCGGAAATCGCCACTGCCTACTACCGCGCCTACATCGACGGCAATGAGGAGCGCCGCGAAGAGTTGATTGCCGGCTTCTACGCCCCGTTGGTTCGCCTGCGCGATGAAACGCCCGGTTTCGGCGTCTCCCTCATCAAGGCCGGGCTGCGCCAAGCCGGGTTGCCGGTTGGCTCGGTCCGACCTCCGCTGGTGGACCCCACGGCCGATCAGGAAGCCCGTCTGGCCGCCATCTTGGCCAAGGGCTACGAACTGGCCGCTAGCCACGCGCTGACCAACGCTTGAGGTTGACCGCCCCATGAGCTCGAAGATCACAGCCCTCCACACCCGATTGCTGACGGTGCCCCTGCGCCGCAGCTGGGGTGTGGAGGCGCCTGAAAACCACATTATCGCCACCACAGTGGAAACGGACGACGGCGGCACGGGCCACGGGTTCTCCTGGACGCCGACAATCGGCCCCCAAGCCGTCAAGGCACTGCTGGAGAACGACATTGCCGCTTTTGCCGTTGGGCTGCCATCGGATCCGGAGCCGCTGTGGGACGCCCTGTGGCTGCGCCTGCACGAGGCCGGCGGCGGCGGGCTGACCACCATTGCCATGGCCGGTCTCGACCTGGCGTTGTGGGATTTGGCGGCACGCAATGCCAACACCTCCGTGCCGGGACTGCTGGGCCAGCGTCGTGAATCCGTGGAGGTCTACGGTTCCGGCGTGAACCTGCACTACACGCTCGAGGAACTGGTGGCGCAAGCCGAACGCTGGGTGGCCGCCGGCCATTCCGCCGTCAAAATCAAGGTGGGAAAACCGGACATCGCGGAGGACGTGGAGCGTGTGGCCGCCGTTCGCGACGTGATCGGTCCGGATCGCGCGCTTATGATCGACGCCAACCAGCGTTGGGACCTGCCAACCACCATCCGGGCGCTGTCCAGACTGGAGCAGTTCAACCTCCACTGGTTGGAGGAGCCTATCCGCGCCGACGACCTCTGGGCCTACAAGCGCCTGCGCAAGCACTCGCCCGTGCCCATTGCCCTCGGCGAGAACGTGCACACCATCCAGCGCTTCCGCGACTTCATCGACGCGGAGGCCGTGGACATCATCCAGCCCAACATTGTCCGGGTGGGCGGCATCACCCCGTTCCGCAGAATCGTGGAACTGGCGCGCACCAACAGCATCGCGGTGGCACCGCACCTGCTGCCGGAACTCTCCGGACAGCTGGCGCTGACGCTGGCCAGCCCGGTGGCCGTGGAGGACGTGGAGGATGCTTCCTTTGAGCAACTCGGGATTCTTTCCGGCCCCTCACCGATCACCATTCGCAACAGCAGGCTCTACAGCACTGGCCGCCCCGGGCTTGGCCTGCAGTTTGCTGCAGGCATCCCCTCCCATTAGCCCTTCCCAGGTATCACTACCAACAAGTAAGAGGAATAATTCTCGTGCAGACCGCAACGCAAGAACTTCAAGACCTGACGGCAGCCGCCCACGCGGCAGCCGGACCGGCCGCGGCAGCCAGCGACGTCGAGCGGGCGTCCTGGCTGTTGGCGATCGCCGATGCGCTCGACGCCAACGTGACCGAGTTGGTGGCGATTGCAGATTCCGAATCCCGGCTGGGCCCCGTCCGGCTGACGGGTGAGGTGGCACGCACCTCCGGCCAACTGCGGCTCTTTGCCAGGGTTGTCACCGAGGGCTCCTACCTGGAGGTTGTCATCGACCACGCCAATCCGGATTCCACCCCGCCGTCACCCGAGCTACGCAGGATGCTGCATCCCGTGGGCCCGGTTGCCGTGTTCTCGGCGTCGAACTTCCCGTTTGCCTTCTCGGTGGCCGGCGGCGACACCGCCTCGGCGCTGGCCGTTGGCTGCCCCGTGATTGTCAAGGCTCACTCGGGGCACCTTGAACTGTCCAAGCGGACAGCGGAAATCGTCACCCAGGCCCTGCACGACGCCGGCGCACCCGAGGGTCTCTTCGCCCTGGTCGCCGGGCGCGAAGCAGGCACCGCGCTGGTCCAGGACCCGTTCATCAAGGCAGTCGGCTTCACCGGCTCCATCCCCGGAGGTCGGGCCCTGTTCGACCTGGCGGTGTCCCGCCCCGAACCCATCCCGTTCTACGGTGAGCTGGGCAGCCTGAACCCTGTTGTCATCACAGCGGCGGCCATTGCCTCTCGTGGCGGTGCGCTGGCCGCAAGCCTGGCGGCTTCCTTCACGATGGGGGCTGGGCAGTTCTGCACCAAACCCGGTTTGGTCTTTATTCCGGCCGGTACCAACTTTGGTGCCACAGTGGCTGCCGAATGCGTTGGCAAGGCTGCTGCTCCCATGCTCACCGACCGCATCGCCGAAGCCTACCCGGCAGGACTGGCGGCCCTCGCGGCCCAGCCTGGCGTGGATGTCATCAGCGGCTCAACGGAGCAGAACGCTGAAGCGGACGGGGCTGGCGCCGTCGTATTTTCCACCACGGCGGCCAGCGTCATCGCCCGCCCGGCCGAGCTGTTGGAGGAGTGCTTCGGCCCCACCACACTGCTCATCGAGTACCGATCCGAGGAGGAACTGGCAGCGGCCCTCGCGTTGGTGCCCGGGAGTCTGACAGCCACAGTCCACGCGGAGGATGGCGAGGACATTGGGGCCCTGGTGGCCCAGCTGACAGGCCTGGCTGGGCGTGTGCTCTTCGGAGGCTGGCCCACGGGCGTGTCCGTGAACTGGGCGCAGCAGCACGGTGGCCCCTACCCGGCCACCACATCGCTGTTCACGTCCGTCGGGGCTACGGCGGTGCGCCGCTTCCAGCGCCCCGTGGCTTACCAGGATGCGCCCGATCAGTTCCTGCCCGAGGCGCTGCGTGAGGCCAACCCGCTGGGTGTGCCGCGCCGCGTGGACGGTGTGCTCCGCTTGGCGTAGATGTTCGTTTGCGAGGGCGTGCCAAAGTGGCGGGGACCCATGAAATTTCATGGGTCCCCGCCACTTTGGCACGCCCTCGAGAGGAGAGCTGGCGTCCGGATGCTTAGAGCTGGAGAGTCTCGGGGCGAAGGATGCCATTCACCGGGACGGCGGGCCAGCGCGAATCCACGCTCAGCGGCCGGATCCCGTCGGCCGAAAGCAGTACCGTGTCCTCGATCTTCACGCCTGGCCCGGAGGGGTTCCACGTGAACGGCTGGTCCAGCGTCACGGTGTCCGTCACGGCGTCAGTGGCTCGGGGGTCGCGCCCGGCGTACCCTGCAGGTCCGCCCTGGTGGTGCAGCTTCCACTGTTCGGGGCCGAAACCGTGCCGGTCGTAGGCCGTCCGGATTTCCGCCAGGACTTCTGCAACGGTTGCACCGGGCACTGTCGCATCAAAGATGTCGGCCTCAACGGCGGCAATGCGGGCCTCCGCATCCAATTCGGCCGGGGTGCCGGCGTCGAACCTCACCCAGCGCGTCACGTTGGCAATCATGCCATCGCGGCGGGCACACACCACGGCCATGGCCCGCCGGCCAAGCACAGCATTTGTGGGAAGCGGGTGGCGGAAGTCCACCCGGGAGGCGCCGTTGACCAGCAGCACCAGGGGGTCGGCGCCGGCGGCCACCGTGCGCCCGGCCAGCTCGGCGGCGATGGACCGCTCGGTGGTGTGCGGCGTCGCGAGGGACAAGACATCGGTCAGGATCCCTGCAGCGTCCTGGCAGAGGCGGGAGTAGCGGTCCAATTCGCCTGGCAGCAGCGAGCGGCGGGCCAGGCGCAGCTCAACAGCCAGCTCGGCTTCGGAGGCAGGTGCAACCCCGGCGCCAAACCAGGCTGCGACGTCCATCAGCGAATCAGGCCAGGGCACCTGGTGGATGGTGACGCCCGGCGGGAGTTCCTCGGCGGCCAGGCGTTCGGCCTCGTTGTTGAAGGCTGCCAGATGGTCGCCGTCGGCAGTGACCAGCAGGGCTGCGATGGGGTCCCCGGCCAGGCTGATGCCGACGCGGCTGCCGTCCAAATACCAGCTGAGCGCACTGTGGCTGGTGAGGAGCACCGAGTCCCGCCCGGCCGCGGCCAGGATGTCCAGTACGCGGGCACGCTTGGCCGAGCAATCGGCGGCCTTTTCACCGCTGTGGTGTGCTGCAACGGTCATTGTGGTCATTTGGTGCCCGTCCAATCATTGATTTGTTCGTCGGTGGCCAGGCCATCGGCAATGGTCACCGTGATGGTCCGGGCCAGGGTTTCTCCCGGTTGAAGCACGACGGCGGCATCCCAGGCAAGTGACGAGCCCACCCCCGGGTAGCCGTCGGCGCGGACGAACCAGGGGTCAGTGGCCTCCGGAGGTGTTGTGAAGACGAGGGTTGCGGGCCTGCCGGAGAAGTTGCCGGACCAGGCCAGCCATGGGGCCCGGCTGCCGTGCACGGCATCCTCCCCGGAGGCTGACGGTGTGCGGATGTGCGCGTTTTCGACAGCTGGCAGGCGCCAGAAGAAGCCGCCGTAGCCGCCAGCCTCGCGTCCGTTGGAGCCGGGGCTTCCGAGGCTGACGGGACCGGTTCCGGCCGGTGCCAGCGTGAAGGAAAGCGTCAGCATCCACGCGCCGTCCCCGGCGGGGATCCAGCTCCAGTTGCGGGTCTCGTGCAGGATTTCAGCTCCGTCCGGGCCGAACCAGGTTAGGCTCTCTGTCCGGGATGGTCCGTCGTCGTGGGAGGAGGTCCTTTCGATCCGGCCATGGTCCGGGCGCCACACGTACCCGGCCTGTTCGCGCCGGTACGTGCGGCCGCCCCAAAAGTTCACACCGTTGACGTCCTGCAGGGCCACCCCCGCACCCAGGTGCCACACATGGTCCAGCGGCATCGCATCGGTCACTATGGTGCCGGCCAGCGTGGTGACGGGGTGCAGGTAGGGGCGCGGCGAAAGGGTGGGGGCGAGCTGGTGGCCGCTGATTTCGCGAGCCACCTCGATGCCGGAAACCACTATGGCGTCTGTTGCCGTGGCGGGCCTCGCCCAGGGTGCACCCAACTCGGAGAAGGTGGCTTGCGCCGCCGTCGCGCGTGCTATCCAGGCGCCAATGTCCTCAACCACGGGGTGCGCGGCCGGCCCTTCGCCGACCCATTCGACGTATTCAGGGGCGATCCGCTGCGGGTCCTCGGCCGTGCGGACGGCCTCAAGGACGCTCATGAAGGCGCCGCTGTTTTCCAGGGAGCTCAGCAGCGGTGTCCCGTCTTTCCGATGCGCCAGAAGGTTTTCCAACAGGTCGGTGCGGGCGAATGTTTCGCTGGCGGTTCCAGATGCTGTGGTGACCTCCAGAATGTCCTGTGTGTAGTGGAAAACGGCATTTCCCAATGTTCCGTGGACGGTTACGAACGGTTCTGTCTGCTCGGGTGCGCACACCGTCAAGGCGCTGACGACGGCGGGCCCCTCTTTGGGTGTGATCCGAACAGCCGAGGTGTCGTCGCCTTCGATGTCGTGGGCCCGGTAGAGATCCGTCTCCACGGTGTCAATGTCCTCGGCGCTGCGGATGCCGGCGATGCGCAGGGCCGTGGCGATGGAGTGGGCCAAGGGATTGGTGGTGACGCCGTCCACCACATCGACACCGTTGATGGTCCGCTTGCCGGCCCAGCGGGAGCGCTGGTAGTAGGCCTTGTCCCGCAGCCACGTGCCGGTGGCGGAGTAGCCGCGGATGGCGCCCAGGCTTCCGTCGGCGATCATGGTTGCCAGAGCCGGCAACGCGAGCGAACCTAGGGATTGGAAGCCGATCTGAACTGCCCGCCCGGCTGCCACCGCCGCCACGCGAAGCTCGTCAAACTGGGCCATCGAGGCGGCGGTGGGCTTCTCCAGGTAGACATCGGCGCCCGCAGCCAGGGCCACCAGTCCCAAGGCTGCATGGGTCTGAATGGGGGTGGCAATAATGACAACATCCGGTGCGATACCGGCGGCCAGCAGCATCTGAAGGTTGTTGAAGATGCGTACGTCCTCCGACAGCTGACCCGGCTCTGGCGGGTTGGGATCAGCCACGGCCACCAACTGCAAGGCCCCTGCCTGCGCCAACCGGTCAAGGTTTGCCAAATGGTGCGCGCCGAAGCCATGCACGCCCACCAACGCGATGCGTGGAAGTTGTGTTGGGGAGGGGAGCGGGGCTGCCATTGCAGGGAGCTGTGCCGTGCGTTCCATGGAGGAGTCCAATCTGTCCGAGCATCATTGCGGGGTTTGCCTCTACATTACTCGGCAAGCGCTTTCCTAGTGTAATTTCGGTGTGTTGCGGTTGGTAATGTCCGCCGGCTGGCCTGCGGGCCAGCCGGCGGACAGGGGAGAATTAGTTGGCGATCGCTGCGGTCATTTCTTCGACAGCCTTTCCTGCCGCCTCGGCAGGTGTCTGGCGTTTGAACAAGACCTCCGAGGCGTACCGCTTGATGATGTCTTCCATGGCGCCTCCGCCCTGAGGGACACCCGGCGGGACGGGGCCCAGCTGATCCTTGATGCCATCGATGAATTCGATGACCCGCACGTCCGCCGGCTTCATCTTGGGGGCAACCTCTGCCCGAACCACCGTGCTGACGGGTACACCACGGTCACCCAAAAGCGCCTCGCCTGCTGCCGTACTGTTGGCCAGGAAATCAATGAGCTTGGCGGCCGCTTCCGAATTTTTACTTCTCGAGGAAGCAGACCAGAACTGGGATGCCTTGTACCAAAGCTTGGCGTCTGCCGCCTTGCCCGTCAGGGTGGGGTAGTTCAATATGACCAGCTCGGAACCGGCGGCGCTTTCAAGGGCTGGAAGCTGGTTTGACCACCAGAAGGACATGGCAGCCTTGCCTGTTGCCGTCGAGCTTTGGTCAAGCGGCGAAGCCTGCTCCTCAATAACTTGGGATGCCGGCGGGATTGATTTTGCTTCCATAAGCTCCAGGAGGAACGCCAGCCAGCCGCCCATGTCCTCCGGAACAAATCCAAGGCCGCCTTCCGGAGTGTAAAATTCCTTGTCCCGCTGCCGCAACCAGACGCACAGGGATGCCTGGTCGCCGCTGTAGGCTGTGGAGCCAAAGGCGCCGTCCTTGGACTTCGCAGTGACCTCCGCGGCGATTCGCTTGTAGTCTTCCCAGGTCCACGTCTTGTCGTCCGGCAACTCAACCCCGGCATCCTTGAAAACCTTGGGGTTGGCAATGATCGTGGCGGCGTTGATGCCGGCGGGGATGCCCGTCAGCCCGTCAGAGCTCTCGCCTGCCTTGAGGACGTCGGCCACGAGGTTGGTGGTGTCCACCGTCTGCTTGGACAGGTCCAGGAGGGCGCCGCGGGACGAGTATTCCGAAATGTATTTCTCGTCCATCTGCAGGACGTCCGGGGCGTCGTTGCCGGCAGTCTGGGTGGCCAGCTTGTCCCAGTAGCCGCTCCAGTCGCCGTATTCGGCCTTGACCTTGATGCTGGGATTTTCCTTCTCGAATGCAGCGATGGCGGCAGTGGTCACCTTGACGCGGGTGTCCGATCCCCACCAGCTGAAACGGATCTCAACCTGGCCGTCCGCATTCGTGGCGGGAGCACCCGACCCGCAAGCAGCAAGGGCCAGGGAAACGGTGGTTGCCACCGCTGCGCCACCCAACATCCGGTGGAATCCCCTGCGGGACATGGGGGCTTCCAAGGCGGAAAGAGCTGCGTTCTTTGAGGAGTTTGACACTGAATAATCCAATCTACATTGACTGATTCTTGCGGGGTGTACCAATGGTTTAGGGCCGATGTTTCACGGCATGCGGTGAAGAGCCGCTTACAGAAGGTTTCGGCTGGGGCCACCAAATTCTGCGGTGGAAACGGTCCAGGCGCGGGCCTGGTCAGTGAGTGTGATGCCCAATCCGGGGCGGGTGGGTATCAGCATGCGGCCGTCCTTGGTTTCCAGCCGCTCGTTGAACAGAGGCTCCAACCAGTCAAAGTGCTCCACCCAGGGTTCCCGTGGGTAGGCGGCCGCAAGGTGCAGGTGAATCTCCATGGCGAAATGCGGAGCCAGATCCAGGCCGTTGTGATCTGCCAAGGTTGCCAGTTTCAGGAATTGGGTAATGCCGCCGATCCGGGGAGCGTCGGGCTGAATGATGTCCGCCGCCTTGTGGCGGATCAGCTCCCAGTGTTCGGCCACGCTGGCCAGCATTTCGCCCGTGGCGATGGGTGTGTCCAGCGACGCAGCGAGCGCGGCATGGCCCTCGGCGTCGTAGGCGTCGAGGGGCTCCTCGATCCAGGCGAGGTTGTATTCCTCCAGGATTCGGCCCATGCGCTGGGCAGTGGACCTGTCCCACTGCTGGTTTGCATCAACCATGAGAGGGACGGAACCGCCAAGCCGTTCATGGACGGCAGCTACTCGCGCCAAATCCACTGAAGAATCGGGATGCCCCACCTTGATCTTGATTCCGCCGATGCCGTTGGCAACCGTTGCATCCGCATTGTCCAAGACCTGTTCAAGCGGGGTGTTGAGGAACCCTCCGGAGGTGTTGTAGCAGCGGACGGAATCGCGGTGGGCTCCCAGCAATTTTGCCAAGGGAAGGCTTGCCCGCTTGGCCTTCAAATCCCACAGGGCGATGTCCATGGAGGCGATGGCCTGGGTGGCCAGTCCGGAACGGCCAACGGAGGCGCCTGCCCAGGCCAGTTTGGTCCACAGTCTTTGGATGTCGTTGGCGTCCTCGCCGAGAAGCTCTCCGGCAATTTCCTTGGCATGGGCAAACTGGCCGGGGCCGCCGGCGCGCTTTGAATAGCTGAAGCCGATCCCCTCAGTCCCATCGGCGGTACGAATCTCGGTGAAGAGGAAGACGACCTCCGTCATCGGCATCTGACGGCCGGTAAAGACCTTCGCGTCGCTGATGGGGACAGCCAATGGCAATGCAATCGAAGACAACTTGACCCATTTGATCCGGTTGCCCAAATTTACGTCCTGGGGTGTTTGCAGGGGTGCTGCGGCCAAAGACATGACGGTCCCTTCAAGTTGTGAGAAAACGTTTTCTCGGTTTATCCTAGAGTAATGTGATGCGACTAACAAGAGGGGCTGTGGAGGCGTTCGATGCCCTCCAACGCCCCATCGGGAGACACGGCTATTTGCGGGCCGAATCCAGCATTCCTTGAGCCTCTGTAACAAAGGCCTTGGCTGCTTGTTCGGGTGATGACTTATCAAAGAGGACATCGGCCGTATAGCGAATGATGGAGTCCTGCATGCCGCTTGCGCCGACAGGGGGAATGGGCGGCGCCACTGTGATGTCGGCTTTGATGTCTGCCAGAAACGCCACCACGGTTGCATCAGATGGTTTGAGACCAGGGGTGATGGCTGTCAGGACGGCGCTGTTGGTTGGAATGCCTCGATCGGTCATGAGGATCTTCCCGGCGTCTACGTTGTTAAGCAGGTAGTCCACAAAGGCGGCGGCTTCCTTCGGATGCTTGGATTGTGCGGACACTGCCCAATACATGGTGGGCTTGTCATACATGCCGTTGTCTTTGGCCGTCCCCTTCAAGCTCGGGGCACGCAGCATCTTGATTTCACTGCCCGTGGCGCTTTCCAGCGACGCAAGCTGGTTGGTCCAGCTCCAGCCCATGGCCAGCCGGTTGGTGCCAAAAAGGCTGCTCTCCAAACTTGCCGAGGCATCCTCGCTGTTGATGCTTGCCGGCGGACTTGCCTGTTGGTCCCGCTGCAACTTCAACTGGTCCCAGAATTTGGCGGCAGTTTCTTCCTTGAAACCCAACTGGCCGTCATCTGTGTACAGTTGTTCGCCGTGTTGGCCCAGCCAGATGATGAGGCTCGATTCATTGTTGCCGTACGACGCCCCAAAAAGCTTGCCCTTGCCGGCGGCGGTAATCTTGGCGGCCAATTTTGTGTAGTCGTCCCAAGTCCAGCTGAGATCGTCTGGAAGATCAACGCCAGCCTCCTTGAATACGGCGGTATTGGCCATAACGACCAAAGCATTTTGACCCGTGCTAAAGCCGTATTGCTTGCCTGAGTATTCGCCGGTGGCAAGCGCTGCCTTATCAATCCCCGTGATATCCACACCAAGCGTTGAAAGGTCTGCCAGGGCGCCGCGGCCACCATATTCGGCAATGTACTTCTGATCCATCTGAATAACGTCAGGTGAGTCCTTGCCTGCCGTTACGGTTGCAAGTTTGTCCCAGTAGCTAGCCCAGTCACCTGGCCGGGGATCGATCTTGATGCCTGGGTTTGCTTTCGTAAAGGCGGCAGTTGCCTGATTGGTTTGGGCGTTGAGGAACTCATTGCCCCACCACGCAAAGCCCAGGGTGACGCTTCCATCCGCTGACTGTTCGGTGTCCTTGCCGCAGCCGGTGGCTAGGAGTCCCACAGCAGCGGTGCCGAGAAGGAGCTGCCCAAACTGGCGCCTGTTGATCGAGGAACGCATTGTGCCTGCTTTCGGTTGACTACAAATAATTGACGTGAGGAGCTCACAGGAAAAGAAAGAACTAGGCGGTGGTGCGCCAACCCTGGCCGCTTAGCCATGCTGCGCACCGGCTGGTCCATTCGGCCGCCGGATGCCGTCCAGCTTCCCCCTCATCAAGAGCCAGGCCCAGGCCATGGTGCCCGTGTGGGAAAACATGCAACTCGAAGGGAACATGGTGGCGGGCCAGCGCGGCCGCGTAATCCAGCGAATTCTCCACCGGCACGGCGTCGTCGTCCGCGGTGTGCCAGAGAAAGGTTGGGGGAGTGTCGGTATCGACTGTCAGCTCAGCCGAAAGCGCCCGCCGCTGCTCCCACGTGGCTTCGGGGCCTAGCAGGGCGTTCACAGAACCCTGATGGCAGTGTGAGACAAGGGAGATGACGGGGTACGCGAGGACTGCAAGCTCTGGCCTGTCTGCTGTCGGAGTTGAGCCTGCTCCAGTGCTGAGCGCTGCGGCCAGGTGCCCTCCAGCGGAGAATCCCAAGACGCCAATGCGCTCCGCATCAATCTCGAGCCCGGATTCGCCGGACCGCAACCAACGCAGGGTTTCTTGCGCGTCGTTCAGCGGTGCAGGATGAAGGGCCTTGCCGGGGTAATCAGGGGCGACGGCGTAGTGCAGCACCATGGCGTTCAGCCCCAGGGAATTGAGCCAGTGCGCTACAGGCGCACCTTCATGATCGGCCTGCCGGTGGTAGCCGCCACCAGGAAGAACTATGAAAATGGGCCGCCCGGCAAGTTCTTCAGGGCAAAATATTTCCCGCCACGGGCGTTGGCTCATGGCGTGACTCCTGTTCCGAGCGAGGTGCGGAAGAAATCAAAAACCTCTTGTTGCATCCCGGCTGAGAACTCGTGGCCGACTGGCCAAAACGTGCCGGTGTAGCTGCCGACGGAATGCAGATTATCCAGCAGCCTGTTGGCATCCCTCATGCCCTGCGGCGGGAACAGGGGATCCTGAGAGGCGTACTGCACCATGAAATTTTCCGCGGCGGCGAAGGCCGTGAACTCGGGCCATTCACCGAGCCGTCCCAAGCCGGGCGTTTGCAGGAGCCAGGAGTGTGCATCCAAATACGCGGGCAAGAGTGATTCGAAGGTGGTCATCATTGCCGTTACCGCGTAGCTGCGAACAGTTGGTGAGAGCGCGGCCAACACCAATGCCCGCCCGCCTCCACCGGAGAACCCGAAGCAGCCCAGACGTGAAGGGTCGACGCCGGGGAGTGACGCCAATACGCCGAGGGCGGCCAGATCGTCGTGGGCCACCATTCCGGCAAGGCTTGTACCCATCAGCCCGGCGGCCTTGGCAACCGTGTCCTCGTGAAATGCGGCGGCCGCGTTGTACGCCTCTGCCGGGCCGGGAACATGGTCGGCTTCGCGCCACTGGGCCTGCCTCGCGGCCAGGGCGTCGGCCGTCCGCCATGGCGGCTCATCCAGGTTGAAACGACGGCTGCCCCATGAAAACGTGTCATGGGCCAAGACTGCGAAGCCTTCCCTGGCCAGCTCAGTTGCCGATGCCCTGCCATCATAAAGATCGTGCCGGGCGGGGTCGTCTGCCGCGCCGGGCTCACTGCGGCCGGCAGGGAATTCGATCAGCCGGCTGGCGCCGGTGTATTTGTTGCCGGCATGGCAGTGCAGCGCGAGTGCTCCGGGTAGACGTTCAGCGGTGCCGGCCGGCCGGACCAGCCAGGCACGCGTGGCAGGCCCAAAGCCCAACTGCCAGCTGAGTGCGGTGGTGGTGACGCCGTCGTGCGTTTCCTCCCACTGCGTTGCTGCCTCAATGGCGGCGGGGGGCGAGGGAACCCCCAAGGTGTCCGCCAGCCGTTGAGAGCGGGGCGGCACCGTGGCCGGGCCACTGCTGCGGACATATCCGGGCCAGTCTTCGTAACCGGGGATGGCACTGGGCCGGGCGGAGGGATCCACAGGAGCCTTTCGATGAGGATGCCGGGCGCCCGAGAATGTTCAGGCACCCGGCAAGCGGGGGAGGAGAACTACTTGTCCAGATTTAGATTGACTTCTTCGACGAACTTCTTGGCAGCATCCGCCGGAGTTGTCTTTTCAAAGAGAACATCGGTCATGTTGCGGTTCAAGATCTCCAAGGTAGCCGAGGACCCGGCCGGGAACGGCAGCGGCGGGGTCAGATCCATCTCCGCAATGCGGTCAAGGTACGAGGCTTCCTTTTGCTGGTTCTCCTTCAGCAGTGGGAGGACAGTGGCACGGACATCAAGGTTGGCGGGCATGCCGCGGTCACTCTTGATCAGCTTTCCGGCCTCCTCGCTGTTGACCAGAAAGTTGACGAACTTTGCTGCGGCCGCCGTGTTTTCGGACTTGGCTGAGATGCCGTACTCCATGGAAGAACGCAGCCACGCACCTCCTGTGGGTGTCTCGCCCGGCATCTTCATCATGACCAGCTCATTGCCTGAATAAGAATTCATTTGGTTGCTCCAGGAAATCTTCATCCCTTGTTTTCCCTGACCAATGAGTGTCTGTTCCGGTTGCGCCGAACCGTCCTCAACCACTTGTGAAGCGGACGGCGATCCCGCGGACTTTTGCAGATCCAGGTTCATCTGCAACCAGTCTGCGACGCGAGCTTCGCTGATGCCCACCTTGGTTCCGTCATCGGCATACAGCGGCTCACCGCCCTGCCGGGCCCAGACCGCGAGGAAGGAGTCGTTGGACATGGGTGTGGTGCCAAAAGTGCCCTTGGGCGACTTGGCCGTGATCTGGGCGGACAGGTCCTCGTAGTCTTTCCACGTCCAGGATTCGTCATCAGGAAGTTCGACGCCGGCTGCCTTGAAAACTGCCGGGTCAACCACCATGGACATGGAGTTCACCCCTGCTGTGATGGTGTACTGCTTGCCCTCGATTTGTCCAAGCTCCACGGTGCCGGGAGCGAACTTGGTTGTATCGATTTCATCCTTGACCTTGTCCAGATCCAAGAGGACGCCCCGACTGGAGTATTCGCTGGGATAGGAGCCGCTCAGGGCGAGTACATCCGGGGTGTCGCCGCCGGCAACCTGTGTGGCCATCTTGTCCCAGTAGGCACTGAACTCGGTATTCTCGCCCTTGACCTTGATACCGGGGTTTTCTGCCTCAAAGGCCTTGATGACGTCAAATGTGGCCTTGGCCCGGGCGTCATTGCCCCACCACGCAAAGCGGATGGTGACCGGATCGTCCGCGGTTCCAACTTTCTCTGTCGAGGCGGAAGCCCCGCAGCCGGTCAATAGCAGCGATGCCGCGACGAGTGCGCTTGTGCCGAGCGCAATGGATTTCCTGAGCTGAAACATCATTGTCCAACCTCTCGTTGTTGCGTTCCGCGGCGCTGGCACCCTTGTGGTCCCCATCACAGAAAACGCTTTCTCGAAATTTAGCAAATGGACTGCATAGGCGTCAAGAAAACGTTTACTCAGACGAAGTCGTGACCCTTGTGCCGTTGCCGTCCCGGCAATAATGGCGCGGACGGAAAAGGCTTACCGAGAACCATTGACAACAAAGTGAACGTTCACAATACTAGGGTGATCGATCACTTTAGGAGTGTTCCTTGCGCACGGCTAACGAAGAAGTTGCAACTGCCATGAAGGGAAATGCCATGAATTTCATGCCCGACAGACGTACATATCTCAAGTTATCGGTTCTCGCGGCAAGCGCTGTTGGGCTTGCTGCTTGCGGCAGCGAAGCCGGTGCGGATGGACCCGTCACGCTGCGCTTCACATGGTGGGGAGGGGACGCCCGGCACAAAACGACTCAACAGATTATTGAGAAATTCAATATGGAACACCCCAACATCACGGTCAAGGGTGAATACAGCGACTGGACCGGGTATTGGGACAAATTGGCCACTCAGGTGGCTGGCAACGACGCCCCTGACATTATCCAGATGGACGAAAAGTATGTTCGTGAGTACGGCGATCGGGGTGCTCTTTTGGACCTGAACAGACTGGAGAGCCTAGAAATCGCCGACTTCGCGCCGGACGCCGTCAAAAGCGGTGAAATTGATGGCAAGCTCCATGGACTCGTGATTGGGCTGGGTACCTTTGCTATCGCCGTCAATCCAGAAATTCTGGAGAAGGCGGGGATCAGCATGCCCGATGACAAGAGCTGGAGTTGGCAGGATTATCTTGAGTTGGGGTCCGAGGTCAGCCGAAAAGTCCCCGGGTCCATTGGTATTGGCTTGGGTTATTCGGACATCGATTTGTACTACTGGGCACGTCAACAAGGCGACCGGCTCTACGACGGTGAGGCAAAGGTTGTCATCAAACCCGAAACGTTGTCCAGCTTTTGGCAACTCCGCCTAGACGCTTCGAAGAGCGGCTCCACGGACAAGCCGGCTGGAATTTTTGAATCGGCAGGTGCGCCGCTGGACCAGTCCAGCCTTGCCACGGGAAAAATGGCCTTTGGAGGCATTTTCAATACCCAGTTGCCGGCGTACAACGCAGCCAAGGGACAGGACCTCAAGCTACTTCGGATTCCGGGAGAGGCTCAGGCCAAGGAACGCGCCGCTTATTACAAGTCCTCCATGTTTTGGTCCCTTTCTGCCCGAACCAAGCATCAGGGGGCCGCAGAAACGTTCCTCAATTATTTGTCCAACAGTCAGGAGGCTGGCGATCTGATTTTGACAGAGCGCGGCATTCCAGCCAATGCCAAGATTCGCGAATCCATCACCGGAAAGCTAGGTCCTGAAGACACTGCTGCCGTCGAGTTCTCCAACGCCATTGCTGAGGAAGCACGCCCCGCTCCACCCATTACGCCTGTTGGTGGGAGCATCATCGAGAGTATTTTGGCACGCTACATGGCCGACGTACTTTTTGAAAAGACAACTCCGGTGAGCGCGGCGACGGCGTTCATCGAAGAAATTAAAACCACTATTCAAAGGTAGCCATGAGGATCGAAGAAACCCTAACCGCAGGCCCAGTCACAAGTTCTCCTGTCCGTCCCACTAGCGTTGCCATCGTTGGTACCGGAGGGATCGCAAACGCACACGCCGAAGCCTTATCTGCCCAACCCGGCCTGGCCATAACCGCAGCCATCGACATCGACCCGGACCGGGCGAAGGAATTCGCGCAGAAGTGGAAGATAGGCACTACGGCGGCATCAATTGCCCACGCCGTGGATCAAACTGCGCCGGACGTGGTGGTGATTTGCACTCCACCTTCCAGCCATGTGCCGCTGGCCCTGGAGGCCCTAGGTCACGGCCTGCATGTGGTTATTGAAAAGCCGCCCGCCATGTCACTGGCGCAAATGAAGCAACTTCAGGCCGCCGAAGAAGGGTCCAGCGGAACGGTGAGTTGCATCTTCCAACACCGATTCAGCTCCGCCGTTCAGCGTCTGAGGGAGCTGCAGGAGTCCGGGCAGCTTGGGCGGCCGCTTGTGGGCGTTTGCAACACCTTGTGGTTTAGGAACCAGGCCTACTTTGATGTTCCGTGGCGCGGCTTGTGGGATGTAGAAGGCGGTGGCCCGACCATGGGGCATGGCATTCACCAGTTCGATCTGTTGCTTCACCTGTGGGGTCCCTGGTCGCAGGTGAGCGCCTTTGCGGCCAAACTTGCGCGCAAGACCGATACCGAGGACATCTCGGCGGGCGTGGTGCGTTTCGAATCCGGAGCTATCGCCACGGTAATCAACTCGGTCATCTCACCTCGTGAAACGTCCAGCATCCGGCTCGATTTTGAGTACGCGACTGTGGAACTGGAGCACCTCTACGGTTACGACGATGGGAATTGGGTGCTGACACCCGCCCCAGGGCATGAATATTTGACCGAGCTGTGGAGTTCAGGCGCCAATTCGCCCAGCGGGCACGCCTCGCAATACGCCGTCATCGCAAAATCTCTACGTGAAGGCAGCGAGCCCCCAGTCAGTTTGCGGGACGCATACCAAACTGTGGAACTGGCCGCCGCAATTTATGCCTCAAGCATCACGGGAAAACCCATCGCCAGCGGGGATATTGGCCCCGAAAGTCCCTTTTTTGGCCGTATGGACGGTCACCTTGATCCCTGGAAGCAGGAAGTGTCATTCGCATGAATTTCGCACAAGAGCAGCTAAAAGACAATCCAGTCCATGTGCTGGATTGGAAACTCACCACTGATTCTGTTGAGGTCACGTTGAACGGCACGAGCGTGGCCAACTACACCTTTCGAGCCACCGATGCCCTGACCGAGTCACCCCGGCCGTATTTCCATCCCCTGCGTACCCCGTGCGGCAGCGACGTCACCATCTACCGCCCTCACGACCATTTGTGGCACAAGGGCCTGGCCTGGTCGCTGCCGCATTTCGGGGACGACAATTTCTGGGGTGGGCCCAGCTACCGCAAGGGCCATGATTATCAGTGGCTGCCCAACAATGGCCGCATGGACCACATCGAAATCCTCGAGTGCGGAATCTCTGGTGGACGGTTCACGTTTTCGCATCGTCTGATGTGGCTGACGCAGTCCGGCGAGGAGGTGGTGGGCGAGACTCGCACGTTCGGGCTGGTGCCCAGTGCCGAAGGGGAGTCTTGGACCCTGGTGTTTGAAACCCGAATGCGCAACATCTCCGGCCAGGACATCGCCATTGGTTCCCCCACCACCGAGGGGCGGGAAAATGCCGGCTATGGCGGCTTGTTTTGGCGGGGGCCGAGGTCATTCACAGGTGGTGCGATCATAGGGCCGAACGGGGAGGCAGGCGAGGAGCTTCGGGGTACCAGAGCCCCATGGCTGGCGTTTGTTGGCCAGCATGACGAGACCGACAAAGTGTCGACGATCCTCATGGTGGACGATGCCCGCAATGCCCAGCATCCACCGGAATGGTTTACCCGATCCGAGCCGTTCGCGTGCATGGGCCCCGCTCCGTTCTTCAGTGCCGAGGTGGTCTTCGCCGCTGAAACCACGATGAACAACCGATATGCCATGGTGATTGCCGACGGTGCATCCGATTCCGCCCGGCTTGCCCGACTAGCCGAGACAGCCACCTCGGAATTGCAGGGCGTGGTCGGCACGGTGCAGATGTGATGGGTGAGGAAGAGGAATCGATCGAAGAAGAGGTGCCGTTCTTTCCTGGTGGCACGGCACTGACGCGGCTTGCTGTTTACGATTGGGAAGCGGCCGACGGGCTGTGCGGGGGAGCTCCCCACATGCACACTGCCTCCACAGAGGCCTACCTGGTGGTTGGAGGGCAAGGACGGGTGGAAACGCTGCGCTCCGGGGCCTGCGACGTGCACGACCTGGCGGTGGGGGACCTGCTGTGGTTTAGTCCCGGCACCATTCATCGGCTGATCAATGACGGGAATCTGGATCTGCTGGTCGTCATGCAGAATTCGGGCCTTCCAGAGGCTGGAGATGCCGTCCTGACATTTCTGCCTGAAATCTTGGCGGATCCCGAAGGCTACCGACGCACGGCGCAACTGCCGGTGGGTGCAGGGGAACGCGCGGCGCTGGCTAGGCGGGATGCGGCCATGATTGGGTATCAGAGACTAAAGAACGCGGCACTGGCTGGCGATTGGCGTCCGGTCGAGGAATTTCATGCCCAGGCTGTCCGGCTAATTCGAGCTCACGTACCGCAGTGGCGTGAACTGTGGGAAGGGCGGGTGGCCGCGGAGGCAGCCGACACCGAGGCCTACCTCACAGAGCTGGCGGCAGGGCGGTACGCTCACTTCGCTAGAGCCGCCGTGGGGCGAGCCTCGCCAACGTCCGAGGTGTTCGGCCTGGGAATGTGCGGGTTCTTGCAAACCTGGGGCCCCGGGCAGGTATCCGGCCTGCCGGTGAGCATGCAGGACTTGGCGCTGTGAATCCTACAGTTTAAGAAAGCGTTTTCTTAAATTTACCCAAATGGGCTGTACAGGCGTCGAGAAAACGTTTACTTTGGATTAAGTCACTTGGATTTTGTGGCGTGGATCTCGTTTTAGGGATTCCCACTGGCTGGCAACCGGCCTTCACGCACGCACCTATTGAACGTAGTAAATAACCGTCAATTTCCCCGACATGAAACCAAAGGAGGTTCGCATGCTGGTTCATGACCAACGCGTTGGTGGCTGCATCGCACGCATGATCGAGGCCGGAATAGCGCAAATGGAGGTCCGGCCATGAGTGCGCTGGGTGAACTCTCCAAGATAAAGCGCCGCACCGGCCCTAAGACCGCAGCCGAGAAGAGGGATGACCGGCGAGACAATAAAGCCGCCTACATCTTCCTCTTGCCGTGGCTCATAGGGCTGGTTTTCATCACCATAGGTCCCATGATGGCCTCGTTGTACCTGTCATTCACTGACTACAACCTGCTGCAGGCGCCCAACTGGGTTGGACTGGAGAATTTTGCGCGCATGCTCCGGGATACCCGGCTGCATAATTCGCTCGGGGTCACCTTTACATATGTTCTGGTGGGAGTCCCCATCCAGTTGGCCGTGGCGCTATTGATTGCGCTCGTCCTGGATAAGGGAATTCGCGGATTGCCTTTCTACCGTTCGGTTTTTTACCTGCCGTCCCTCTTGGGCGGTTCCGTGGCGATCGCCATCTTGTGGAAGCAGATCTTCGGCACCACGGGGCTGGTCAACCAGCTCCTGGCCATGGTTGGCATCGAAGGGCCTGGATGGATTTCTGATCCCAACACAGCCCTTGGGTCAATCATCCTTTTGCACGTGTGGACGTTTGGTGCCCCCATGATCATCTTCCTGGCCGGCTTGCGACAGATCCCTGCCATGTACTACGAGGCGGCTGAAGTGGACGGCGCCTCGGCTTGGCAAAAATTTGTCAAGATCACAGTCCCGCTGCTCAGCCCCATTATCTTCTTCAACTTGGTCCTGCAGATCATTGGTGCTTTCCAGTCCTTTACTCAGGCATTCATCGTTTCCGGCGGCAGTGGCGGCCCATCCGATTCGACCATGTTCTTCACTTTGTACCTTTACCAAAAGGGATTTGGGCAGTTCGACATGGGTTACGCATCCGCCATGGCATGGGTTTTGCTGGTCATCATCGGTGCCTTTACCGCCATCAACTTCGTCGCGTCTAAGTATTGGGTGTTCTACGATGACTAATCTGCAAACTGTCTCTGAAACTCCGGCCATTCCCGCAGCGCCGAAAGCGCCCAAGAGCAGGAAAGAAAAGGTCCGTGAGTCCCGGGGGACCTTGTCCTATAGCCGCAAGGCCCGCACCCGAGCCATGGTGAAGCATCTGGTCCTCATTGTGTGCGGTGCCGTGATGATCTATCCGCTGTTGTGGATGGTGGTTTCATCGGTGCGACCCAACGAGCTCATCTTCAAAGATCCAGGGCTGTGGTTGAGTGAGCTGGATATGAGCAACTACACCAGCGGTTGGTCGGCATTGACACATCCGTTCGGTCACTACATGCTCAATTCGGCGATTGTGGTGATCGGGTCCATCCTTGGAAACCTGATCTCCTGCTCCATGGCTGCGTATGCCTTTGCCCGGTTGAAGTTCACCGCCAGCAAGATATTCTTCGGCATCATGTTGCTGACCATCATGCTGCCATTCCATGTGGTGATTGTGCCTCAGTATGTGCTTTTCTCGCAGATCGGCTGGGTTAATACATTCTGGCCCCTGATTGTGCCCAAGCTGTTGGCCACGGACGCCTTCTTTGTGTTCTTGATGGTGCAGTTCATTCGCGGCATCCCCAAGGATCTCGATGAAGCTGCCAGGATCGATGGCGCCGGCCACCCCCGCATCTTCCTCCGCGTCATCCTGCCGCTCATGGTTCCGGCCTTGGCCACCACCACGATCTTCACCTTCATTTGGACGTGGAATGATTTCTTCGGCGCGCTGATTTACTTGACGGATCCGGATATGTTCACGGTTCCGGTGGCATTGCGGGCCTTCGTTGACTCCCAGGCCGGCACCAGCTGGGGCTCCTTGTTTGCCATGTCAATCGTGTCCCTCTTGCCGGTGTTCTTGGTCTTCCTCTTTGGTCAGCGGTTCCTGATCAAGGGCATCGCCACCACGGGCATCAAGTAGGTCGTTTCCAAAAATTAGGGAAGGGGCTTGGTGAGGAAACGCGGCTGGTGAACTGGCTACGCGTACTCACCAAGACCCTTCCCTTCTTCACAGGTGAGGCAGTTTCGCCGGTGGGTTTGGCGAGGAATTCAACCACCATGGGCCGCTAACTGGTCGGGATGGTTAAACCTTGGGAACTTGGTCTTACCGGGCCGCAGGATTCGCGAAGAACCAGCTCCATGGTCGGCTCCGACAAGAGTTCTGGTGCCAAATTTTCGCCGCGCATGAGGGCTATTAAACGTTTCATTCCGATGGAGCCTTGGGTTTCCAAGTCCATGTGGACGCTGGAAAGGGAAGGCATGAAGTACTCAGATTCGGCCAGATCATCCCAACCAAAGACACTCACCGTAGTGGGTACTGCGATCCCATTTTCGTGAAGGGCCCGCATAACCCCGAAGGCCATATGATCGTTGGCAACGACCACGGCCGTAACATCAGGGGAAGCCATGATTTGGCTAGCGGCGAGGTAACCGGATTTCGAGCTCCAATCCCCCCGGGCAATTCCATGCGAGTGTAATCCAAGGTCAGCAATTGCAAATTCGTAAGCATCTTTGCGATTTCTGGCTGAAATCCAGTCCAAGGGGCCCGCAACGTGGAAGAAATTTCGGTGACCTAAACCGTGCAAGTACTCCATTATTTTGATGGTGGCCTTACCGTTGGCAAAAGTGCCGCTGGCTCTCATTTTGTCATCATAGGCACCGGCCACCACGATTGGCACTCTCGTGACAAGTTCCGCACCGCCTAGAGCTTCCGGCGGCAGCGGGGCGAAGGAGAGCACTCCAGCCAAATCGGCTCCCGCCAACAAGGTGGCGATACTTTCCATGCGCTCCTTGGCCGTGCCCTCCAAGGCCACCACATCCACACGGTATCCCGCGAGATGGGCCGCCTTTGCGGCGCCATTGAGGACCCGGATGGGAACATATTGGGAAGCCTCTGGCAGGACCACAACAACGCGGTAATTTTGACGAGAACGAAGAGCCCTGGCCGCCAGGTTGGGCGAGTAATGGAGCTCCGCCATCGCTATCTTGATTTTCTCGATGGTAGCCGGGCGCATGCTGGTGTCCTGGTTCAAGAATCGAGACACTGTCTGATGCGAAACCCCCGCCAAAGCGGCAACCTCACGGATTGTTGCCGGCCTGCTCACCGGGCCCTCAGCAGGCGTCATGACTGAATCTTGCGAGAGCTGTGAGGTGACCACGCATGGGGGAGCTGATGAAGGCTTTTCGGAAAGCATTGTTCACCTGTGGTGCAACGCAGAAAACATCGTGCACGGGCAGCCTCTCAACTCAACGAATTAGCATTCATAATTGATGTTCAATTCGCGTTTGGCTGGACGGAATTGTAACCATCTATAATGTCTAACCTACTTGGATAACCGTAATTCTGCCCAAACCGGGAAGCGTTGCCATATTGTGTCGTGCGTCATCCTTTCCATGTGGATGTGCGCGCGTGTTTTCCCCTTCGCCGAGATAGGGGGACTTGCCGAACCCGCACCGCGAAGGACATAGGATGTCCAGTGAGCCTGTCCGGAGCAGACGCCGGACCCCGACTGAAACGGATTCCGAGCCATGCCGCTCTTTGATATGCCAGTTGATCAACTCCCCACGTACACCTCCAGCGCCACGGAGCCAACGGACTTTGAGGGCTACTGGGATGAAACCATCGCCGTAGCACGCGCCTTTCCTCTCGCGGCAAGTTTCACCCCGACGGAGAATCTCCTGACGGTCATCGACAGCTTTGATGTCACCTTCGCAGGGTTCGACGGCGCCCCGATCAAGGCTTGGTTGCACCTCCCCTCGAACCGGATTGCCGGGGAAAGGCTCCCGGTCGTAGTGCAATTCATTGGCTATTCGGGCGGTCGCGGCCTGATTCAACAGGACACCGCATGGGCTCAGGCCGGTTACGCGCATTTCATCATGGACACCCGCGGCCAGGGCTATGGAGGTCTCTTGGGGGAGACCGCCGATCCGCATCCGTCCGCCGGCGATGTGGCATACCCGGGCCTCATGACTCGCGGCGTCAATTCTCGCGAAAGTTACTACTACCGACGCGTCTATGTTGATGCCTTCCGTGCCATTGAGGCCGCCCAAAGCCACTCCGAAGTGGATGCCGCAAAGGTGTTAGTGACCGGCATCAGCCAGGGCGGTGGCCTGGCCATTGCCGCTGCAGGCCTCACGGCCGGAAGGCTCGACGGCGTCATCGCCCTCATGGCCGATGTTCCGTTCCTGCAGGATTTCCCCCGCTCCATTGACATTGCTCCGCGGGGGCCATATCCGGAAATCGCGTCCTTCCTGAACCGCCACCGCACCTCCTACGACAGCGTTCTCGATGTCCTGAATTATTACGACGGCGTCCACTTCGCCGGCCGCTGCACCGTTCCGGCCCTCTACTCCTGTGCGGGGATGGATGACGTTTGCCCGCCCTCCACGGTGTATGCCTCCTTCAACAATTACGGCACCGCCACACCCCAGCCGCCGGTCAAGGAGATGGAGTATTACCGCTTTAATAACCACGAAGGCGGGCAGGAGCATCACCGGCTGCGGCAGCTCCATTACGTGGCCGATTTGCTGGCCGGATAATTTCAGGCGTATGGTGTGGGCATGACAAACCGTTGGTATGCGTATTTTTCGTTGGCTCTGGAGGGGCCCGCGTCTAACTGACACGCATCCAACCTTCCTTCAGAGCCAACAGGACAGAGAATCTTTTTCTCTGTCCTTCGCCATTTCCGGCGGGCTCCGATGCGGGCTCGCTCCCAGCCCTCATCCAAAGGAACCACCCCCATGAGCGTCACAGAAGCCATTCCCGCCGCCGCGCATTCCACCGCCAACCTGCGCGTCAGCCGGTTCACCGAACTGCCCTCGCCCGCGGATCTTTCAGAGAAGCTGCCGCTGGACGCCGCCACAAGCAACGTCGTCGAACGCGGCCGTGATCAGGTCCGCGCCGTCATGGACGGGCTCGATGACCGTCTCCTGGTCGTGGTGGGTCCTTGCTCCATTCATGATCCGGCTGCCGGTCTGGAATACGCCCGCCGCCTGGCCGCAACGGCCAAGGAGCATGAAGAAGACCTGCTGATAGTCATGCGGGCCTACTTCGAAAAGCCACGCACCACCGTGGGCTGGAAGGGTCTGATCAACGATCCCAATTTGGACGGCAGTCACGATGTTGCCAAGGGCCTGGAAATGGCGAGGGAGTTCCTGCTGGACGTGGCCAGGCTGGGTATGCCAACGGGAACCGAATTCCTGGAACCGATCAGCCCGCAATACACTGCCGATCTCATCTCCTGGGGTGCCATCGGTGCCCGCACCACCGAAAGCCAAATCCACCGCCAGCTGACCTCCGGCCTCTCCATGCCGGTGGGCTTCAAGAACGGGACCGACGGTGATCTGCAGGTTTCCCTGGACGCTTGCAACGCCGCTAGCGCTGAGCAGTCATTCCTCGGGATCGACGGGGACGGCCGGGCCTCTCTCGTCACCACGGCTGGAAACCAAGACACCCACGTGATCCTCCGCGGCGGGCGCAAGGGCCCCAACTACAAGTCTGCGGACGTTGCAGAAGCCTCTGCCAAGGCAACCGCGGCAGGTGTCAACCCCCGCCTGATCGTGGATGCAAGCCATGCCAATTCCGGCAAGAGCCACCACCGCCAAGCCGAGGTGGCCCTGGAAATCGGCGCCCAACTTGAATCCGGTGACGACTCCGCACACACCATTGCCGGGATCATGCTCGAGAGCTTCCTTGTGGGCGGCGCGCAAAGCCTGGACGTGGAAACGGTAGCCGCCGGCGAGGCTGAACTGACCTACGGGCAAAGTGTCACGGATGCCTGCATGGACTGGGATGTCACGGCCGATGTTCTGGCGAACTTGGCTCGCAGCTCACGCGCCCGCCGCACCGCCTAAATTGTGCGGGGGCACTGGCTGCAGCCTCCGCAGATCGCTTCGGGGGCTGCATACGCGTTGATACAGGCAACAACTTTCACAAGGGCCACATTTGCCCCTAGAGTTAGCGCTAGGAGCATAAGGTGCTGGGCGCCAACAGGCAGCTCCACAGTGAAAGAAATTGGATACCGAGGACAACAATGACTCAGGAGCAAAACTTCTCCAATGTGACCTTCTTGACAGTTCAGGAAGTGGCCGAGCTCATGCGGGTGTCAAAAATGACCGTTTACCGCATGGTGCACGCTGGCGAGCTCCCTGCAGTGCGTTTTGGAAGGTCATATCGAGTGCCCGCAAACGCCGTCGAAAGCTACCTTCGTTCCGCCGTGGTCGATGGCACAGATACCCAAGGACCCTCCAGTTCGGCGCATACAGGGTAAAGGCGGTACCCTAGGAAAGATCCATTTTCGGCTTTGACCGATTCCTGAGATCGGTCGACCTAATCGTTTACGGCCTCATCCGAGGTTGTTCTATGCAGTTTGTGAGGAACTTTCATGGGTTCAGTAGTTAAGAAGCGCCGCAAGCGGATGTCCAAGAAGAAGCACCGTAAGCAGCTTCGCAAGACGCGTCACCAGCGTCGCAACAAGAAGTAAATCTTCTATTTTTGCGAAGGCACCCGTTCACCCTTGTGGTGTACGGGTGTTTTTTTATGCCCTCACGGCGCGTGCCGGGACCGTAACCGTGCTCAACGTTTCCGCACCATGGTGATGCCCTTCCAGAGTCCGTACACGATGCCCACCCCCGTGGCGGCACGCAAACCAAGAGTGGCTGCACGGCGGCCGGAGCGGTAATCGTAAATGGGCCAGTTGTTGTCCTTGGCGTGCTGGCGAAGTTTCGCATCAGGGTTGATCGCCACGGGATTGCCTACAGCGGTTAACAACGGGATGTCATTGAAGGAATCGCTATACGCCCAACAACGGGTCAAATCCAGGTTTTCACTGGCCGCCAGATCAAGAACCGCACGCCCCTTTGCGGGTCCGTGCAGGATTTCGCCTACAAGCCGGCCCGTGTAGATGCCATCCTCAATCTCGGCAACTGTGCCCAAGGCGCCGGTGAGGAACAGGCGTTCGGCAATGACGCCGGCAACCTCCACGGGGGTGGCCGTCACAAGCCATACTTGGCGGCCGGATTTGAGATGCTCCTGCGTCAGGGCCTTGGTGCCTGGCCAAATTTTCGACACGATCATCTCGTCGTAGACTTCTTCGCCCAGCTGGCGGACAAATTCGGCGCTGATGCCCGCAGCCAGTTTTTGGGCGGAATCCTGGACGGAATGAACGTCCTTCATGTTCTCGCCACGGGTGATGAACTTGAGCTGTTTCCAAGCGAATCCGGCCACATCCCCGAGCGTGAAGGCACGCTTTTGATACATTTTTCGGGCCACGTGGAACAAGCTGGCGCCCTTCATCAACGTGTTGTCCACATCGAAGAAAGCGGCCTCACCCTGGTGTAGTGCAGCAGTCGAGGAGGCCTCGGCACTGTTGGTAGTCACGTCGGGCATGCAACGAGTCTAGTCATTCCCACCGTTTCGTGCCTGATCCGCCACCTGCCCATGGGGTTAACTGTGGTGAAACTTTCATTCGCGGGCAGGCCCACGGGTATTTTGGGCTGCGGGCCAGGGACCAGACATTGGGTACCGTTGTAAGCATGGACTCCACTGATACGACACCCGCAGCCCGGCCGGCACCCCTGTTGGAACTGGTTACCAAGGATGGCTGCCACCTCTGTGAGGATGCCGTGGGCATTGTGAGTGACGTGGCGCGCGAGCTCGGGCTGTCGTGGCACGAAATTCGCATCGACGGGGAAGCTGAGCTGACTGCCCGCTACGGTGAGGAAGTCCCCGTGGTCTTGGTGGACGGTGTCCAGCGCGATTTTTGGCAGATCGATCCGGTCCGGCTGCGCGGCATCCTCGCCCGGGCCATCGGCAAGGCGTAGCTCAACACGCACTCGCGGAGACCCACGTTTTGGGCTGCGCCGGGCCAGGTCCTAAAGTGGTTGAAAGTGGGTATGGGTGTTGGTGCCTCGTGCCCAGCAATCAGGCGCAGCCATGATGCGAGAATGTGGAGTTGTGTTTTGAGCCCAGTACAGACCCCGGATGAGTCGATGGCCGAGCCGGCCCGGCAACTTCCGTCTGCCACGGTCTCGCGCCTCACCCTTTACCTGAGGACCTTGAACGCGCTTTTGGCCGAGGGTGCCGAGAGCGTTTCTTCCGAAGCGTTGGCGGAATCAGCCGGCGTTGGATCGGCCAATGTTCGCAAGGACCTCTCTTACCTGGGCTCCTATGGAACCCGCGGCGTGGGCTACGATGTGGCCAACCTGAGCCGAAAAATTGCGCAAGCCCTGGGGCTGACCCATGAGTGGCGTGTGGCCATTATTGGTGCCGGTAACTTGGGCCGTGCGTTGGCTAGATATGCCGGGTTCGAATCGCGCGGCTTTGACGTGGTGGCCCTGCTGGATGCCGACGAGCTCATCATTGGCACCGAAATTGGCTGGTTGCGCGTGGGCGACGTTGCGCATCTTGAAGCCGTCCTGGCCTCCACCCGGGCCAATATGGTTGTTCTTGCGCTACCCGCTGCTGTGGCCCAATCGGTGTGCGACCGCGTGGTGGCAGCCGGCGTCCACAGCATCCTCAGCTTTGCCCCCGTGGCGCTGGCCGTGCCCGAGCATGTCAACCTGCGCAAGGTGGATATGGCCACGGAATTGCAGATCTTGGCCTATCACGCGCAAAGCTTGCAGGCCCCGGGGCTGACACAGGAGCGTCCCGGCGCCTAACCGATTCGAAATGTACGACGGCGGGAGGTCACCTTTGTTGCAAAGGTGACCTCCCGCCGTGGAGTCCGAGTCGGGGTGGGATCGGCTAGCTCTTGTTAGTGGCTCGGTTGGCTTTTTGCGCTGCGAAGAATTCCTTGGCAGGGGAGCCGAAAAGCAAGATGACGCCTATGACACCCAGGCCGACCTGAACAATGGTCAGCGGATTTGGTTGGCTCAGAAAGACCAGCGAGAGGATCGCCAGAACCAGGCCTGTGGTTCTGGCCCAGGTGGCGCCTTTGCGGATTTTCCTGGCTAGCCAAAAATAAGTCAACGTCATGGCAATGCTGAAGATGAAGGCAAAGAACAACGCCACATTGACCAGTGTCGGATCTGCGTACACCTCGGCCAGTTCGGGTGTGCTGCCCAATGCTGATTGCAGGGCGTCAATGACCGATGACTTGACGGAGGGCACCAGCATCACGGCCAACAGGGCCACAACCGAGATGGCCTGCATGACACCAGCGGCCAGAATCATCCTGGTCGCCATCAGAACCCGGCTGGGTGGCGCCAAGTGGGTGCCGAAGCCGTTGGCTTGGCCGGGCTGGCCCGGCTGTGAAGGCATGCCGGCCTGCGAGCCGCCAAAGCCGGGGTAAGTCTGAGCCGGAGGCAGCGCCTGTGCCGATGTAGCGGCCTCCTGCGCGTCCTTGATCTCCTGGGGTGGCTCCCATCCTGCCGGAGCGTACTGGCCGTACCGGGGGACGCCTGGGGCGATCTCGCCGTAGCTTCCCGGGAGGGTTGTGGGTTGCTCTTGGGGTTCTTCACCGGAGGTGGTCATGAGAGATGCTCTTTCAGTGTTTCCGTGGAGCCATTGCGTCACCAAATGTGAAGAGAGGCCGCGGCGGGTTTCTAATAACCCTACGCGACCTCTCCTGTGGCACCTACCGTGTAAAGCCGCCGGCGAAAACTAGTATCCCGGAGTTCTGGAGCGTGAATTCAGCCATGCTGTCGATTCCGGCAGCCACATGAACACGGCTGCCACAACGCCGAGCAGGCCCACGCCGCCGCCACCGAGGAACAGGAGTATGAAGCTCACGATTACGCTGGCCGAAAGGGCCAGTCGAGCCCATTGCATGCCTTCTTTGAGTTTCATGGCACAGATGACCACGGCAACCATCAACGCCAGGGAGATCAGTGTGGCAATCAATCCCCGGACGCTGCCAAAGCCTGAGCCAAGGAAAACCAAGGAACCCAGGAAGGAGATGACGCCAACGAGAAGCCCCAATCCGGCGGTGACAAGCCACAAGATGTAGGAAACCTTCAGCATCTGTGGCAGACCGTTCATTTTGAATAGCCCGGCGAAGCCACCCACGGGCATCACATCGTTCATGGACTTTGGCATGTCTTTGGGCATTTCAAACTTGAAGTCGCCAGTCTGCTGGGGTGGCGGCTGCTGCTGATAGCCCGGCTGCTGGTATCCCGGAGGAGGCTGGTACCCCGGCGGGGTCTGGTATCCCGGAGGCGGCGGTGTTGGAGCGCCGGGCTGGTTGGGAGGAATTGGCGTAGAACCATAACCGGGAGGGACCGGCTGACTGGGACCTGATTGCTCATTCGGTGTGCTCATAGTCAAAACCCTAGCTGTGGGATGAACACTTGCATAGGCCTCGCTGGCGGTGACAAAAAGGGCCGGCCCGCCATGGTGGCGGACCGGCCCTTTTGACCTCTGGGAAGAGGGGCTTTTGCGGTGGGGAGAACCCTTATGCGGCCTTGACGAATGCAACGTCCAAGGTGATGGTGACCTTATCGGAGACCAATACGCCGCCAGCTTCCAGGGCTGCGTTCCAGGTCAGGCCGAATTCCTTGCGGCTGATGACGGTCTTGCCTTCGAAGCCTGCGCGGGTCAGGCCGAACGGGTCAACTGCAACGCCGTTGAATTCACCCTTGAAGGTGACGGTCTTGGAGATGCCGCGGATGGTCAGCTCGCCGGTCAGCTCGAAGTCCTCGGCGTCACCGGAAACGCTGGAGGAGACGAAGGTGAGGGTGGGGAACGTCTCGACGTCGAAGAAGTCGGCGCCCTTGACGTGGCCGTCGCGGCCGGCGTCACCTGAGCTGAAGCTGGCGGCCTGGATGGTGGCGGTCACGGAGGAATCGGCGAGGGTTTCGCCGAGGGTCAGGGCGCCTTCAATTTCGGTGAACTGGCCGCGAACCTTGGAGATGCCTGCGTGGCGGACTGTAAAGCCAACGGTGCTGTGTGAGCCGTCGAGGTTCCAGGTGCCCTGTGTGAGTCCAGTGGCTTCAATGGTGGTTACTGACATGGGAGTCTCCTTGAGAAAAATTATTGGGTCAAAGCTGTTGTTAGGGCATCCGTAGTGGTTGCCCTTCACCACGTATAAGCATGCGTTTGTATCTAATATTCCCGAGATTCCAAAAAAACTTTCCAGGGACTGATTAACCCCTAGCCAACTAACTTTGAGAAACTGGGAAGCATGTCTGAAGTAACTGTTCATCTTCTGCGCCACGGCGAGGTTTTCAACCCCGATGGCGTCCTCTACGGCCGGCTCCCCGAGTTCCACCTTTCCGAGCGTGGCCAAGCCATGGCGGTGATGGTTGCCGAGCACTTCACGGCCCTGAAGAACGACGGCGCCGCTCCCGTTTACCTTGTGGCCTCACCTTTGACTCGCGCCCAGGAAACGGCGCAGCCCACGGCGAAGGCGTTGGGTCTGGAGATCGTGACCGATCCGCGCATCATCGAGGCGGGCAACCACTTCGAGGGCATGAAGGTCAACAAGGCTGAACTACTCAAGCCCAAGCACTGGCCTTACCTTGTGAATCCGTTGCGCCCTTCCTGGGGTGAAGCGTACGCAGCCCAAGCAGAACGCATGTTGGAAGCGGCACGGGATGCCCGCCGTCGTGCTTTCGAAATTGGGGGAGACGGCGCACAAGCCATTATGGTCAGCCATCAGCTCCCGATCTGGTCCACCCGGCGCAGCGCCGAGGGCAAGCACCTGTGGCATGATCCGCGCAATCGCGAATGCACCTTGGCGTCATTGACGTCATTGACCTTCAACGGTGATGACATTGTGAAGGTTGTATACAGCGAACCGGCTGCCGCGTTGCTTCCGGGCGCCGCAACCACTCCCGGCGCCTAGCCCCACAAGCTCAAGGTACACAGCTGACAATCAGCTATTCGACGTAGCGTAGAAGACAATGCCATTTCTGCGTCCGCCCGATGGCTTCCACTTGAAACGAAAGACTTGCGTCGTGACTTCCTCGATGAGCCGTAGATCGTTATTTGCCGCCGGCGGCGCCGCACTGACGGTGGCTTTGGCCGCATGCTCCAGCAACGATCCGTTGGCGGACCAAGCCAATGCCGGCGATAACAAGAATTACATTGCCGGCGACGGGTCTGTCACCGAATACGGGGCCAACGATCGCAAGGATCCGGTCACGTTCACGGCCGCCCTCTTCGACGGCACCAAGGTGGACGCGGCTAATTTCCCCGGCCAGGTCACGATCATGAACTTTTGGTACGCGGCTTGCGCCCCGTGCCGTTTGGAAGCCCCGGACATGCAGGCTCTCAACACCGAATTCAGCCCTAAGGGTGTGAAGTTCCTTGGCGTGAATGTCCGCGATGAAATCGCCGCGGCCGAGGCGTTTGAGCGCAACTTCTCCCTGACGTACCCGAGCATTGTGGACAAAGATGGCGGTGTTTTGCTGGCGCTGACCAAGTTTGTGCCGCCCGCCGCCGTTCCCACCACCTTGGTGCTGGATAAGAAGGGCCGCGTTTCCGCCCGCATCCTTGGCGTGGCCGACAAGGGCACCTTGAAGGCCCTCATCACCTCCGCGCTCGCGGAAAACTAGCGGCATTCCAACTCCATGAACAATCCCTTTGCTGAGACGGTACTGACCGGCTCCATGCTGCTGGCCATTCCCGTTGCACTCCTGGCCGGGCTCGTTTCCTTCCTCTCGCCCTGCGTTTTGCCATTGGTGCCGGGATATTTGGGCTACGTGAGCGGGCTGAGCGGGGCCGATCTGCAAGATCAGCGCCGCGGACGAATGTTTGCCGGGATCGGCTTGTTCGTGCTCGGTTTCTCGGTGGTTTTCATGCTCATTGGCGCCGTCTTTGGACAGCTGGGGGCGTGGCTCATGGGGCCCGACGCCGCTTGGGTCACCCAGGTCCTTGGCCTTGTGGTGATCTTCATGGGTGTGGTGTTCCTCGGTGGTATGAGCTGGTTCCAGAGTGAAGCGAAGATTCACACGAAACCGCCAGCCGGGCTCTGGGGTGCACCAATCCTGGGCCTGACCTTTGGCTTGGGCTGGGCGCCCTGCATTGGCCCAACCTTCAGTGCCGTGCAGCTGTTGGCTTTTTCCGATGGTCCCAACGCGGCCAAGGGGGCGTTCCTCACCTTTGTCTATTGCCTGGGACTGGGATTGCCGTTCCTGCTGATCGCCTTGGGTGCTCGCAAGGGGCTGGGTGCGCTGGCGTTCTTCCGGAAGCACCGGCGCGGATTGCAGTACTTTGGCGGCGGCATGTTGATTGTTCTGGGATTGTTGATGGTGACCGGGTTGTGGGGCACGTGGATCAACGAACTGCAGTTTTGGTTTGCTAATGAAGTGAGATTGCCAATCTAATGAAAGAGACAGTGGTGAAAGAACCCAAGAGCAAGGCACCGAAGCCCGCCGGCGGTGAGGTGGTGCTGCCGCAACTCGGGTTCTTCGGGATGATTCGCTGGGCCTGGCGGCAGCTGACAAGCATGCGCACGGCCCTGTTCCTGTTGCTCCTGCTGGCCGTGGGTGCCGTCCCCGGCTCCTTGTTCCCGCAGCGGTCCTCGGCGCCGTCGGAGGTCACCCAGTACCTGAAGGACAACCCGGGCTCGGGTCCCATCATGGACTGGTTCAAGCTCTTCGACGTGTACTCCTCGCCGTGGTTTGCCGCCATTTACCTGCTTTTGTTCACCTCCTTGATTGGCTGTGTCATTCCGCGCGCCAAAATTCACTGGAAGGCCATGCGTTCGGCACCCCCGCGGACTCCCAAGCGGCTCTCCCGCCTGGCCGAATATGGCACGGTGACCATCCCCGCCGCCAACGCGATCGACGCGGAGACGGCAGTCAAGGACGCCGCAGCTGCGCTGAAGCAGCGTGGATACCGCGTGGATGTCCGGGACCTTGACACCGACCGGCCGTCGGTGGGTGCAGAGATTGGATTCCTGAGGGAAGTCGGCAATCTGCTTTTCCACACGGCCATGATCGGCGTCTTGGCGGCCATCGCCTACAGCGGACTCTTTGGCTACAGCGGCCAGCGCGTGCTCGTTGAAGGAGAAACCTTCGTCAACACCTTGAGCAGCTACGACACCTTCACCCCCGGCACCAACTTCTCCGACGACACCTTGTCTCCGTATTCGGCGCAGCTGGAAAAATTGGCGGTCAAGTATGACAGGTCCACCGAGGCCCACTATGGGCAGCCGCTGGACTTCAACGCCACCTTGAAGGTCAAGGACAGCCCGGATGCTGAAGCCGAGACAAAGACCCTCAAGGTCAATGAGCCTGTGGGCATTGGTGGAACCAACATCTACCTGGTGGGCAACGGATACGCCCCGGTTGTCACTGTCAAGGACGGTGAAGGCAACGTCTCATTCCAGGGACCTGTCATCACCATCCCCACCGATGGCGCCTACACCTCGCTAGTGGTCATCAAAGTTCCCGATGCCAAACCGAACCAGCTCGGCTTTGTGGGCTTCTTCCTCCCCACGGCCTTGGTCGATGACAAGGGTGTGGCCTTTGGCTCCGACCCTGACCCGTTCAACCCGCAGCTCAACCTGAACGCCTACACCGGCGATCTTGGCCTGGACAGCGGTGTGCCGCGGAACGTGTACACGCTGGACACCTCCACACTCACCGAAATCAACTCACGCAACCTTGACGCCGGTGGAATCACGTTGGCACCGGGGCAAAGCTACAACCTTCCCGGCAACAACGGCACCATTAGCTTTGACGGCATCAAGCGTTTTGCGGCCCTGGACATCCGCCATGACCCGGGACAGGTCTTCGTTTTGATCTTTGCCGTGCTGGCCCTGGCCGGCCTGATCGCGTCCTTGTTCTTCAACCGCCGCCGCGTGTGGGTCCGCACGGGCAACCACCCGGATGGGTGCACCATGGTGGAATTTGGCCTGCTGGCTCGTGGTGAGGATCATCGCCTGGCGGGCGAGTACATCGCCATCAACAAGGCGCTGCACGCCAAGTGGCTGGTGCCATTGGAGGATGCAGAGCAAAATAGTGAGCAGCCCCCAACGGCAACCGAAAATCCCGCACCCGGCGACACCCCCGCAACTAAGGATCAGTAATGCAAGATATCAATGAGGGCTTTGCCCAACTCAGCGAGCAGCTCATGCTGGTTGCCGGTATGGCGTACGCGGTGGCATTCTGTGCCTACGTCTGGGACCTGTTCACCTTCAGCAAGGCCGCCAAGATGGGTCTGGCCGGCCAAGAGGCAGCAGCCCAGACCGGCGTGCTTGCCGGCGTCGGCTCTCGCGGAGCAGCAGGCCAGGGCCTTGAAAGCGGACCGCAGGATCGCGGTGTGCGCCCCAGCAGCAAGACCCATTCTGGATCTGACGGAGTAACCGCCGGAGATTCCATGCTTTATGGCAAGGAGCGCCGCGTGGTGGCCCGGGTTGCCGTGGCGCTGACAGTTGTTGCCGCCGTCGTCCAGGGCTTTGCTGTGGTCTTCCGCGGTCTGGCCGCAGGTCGCGTGCCGTGGGGCAATATGTACGAATTCTGCACCACGGGCAGCTTTGCCGTAGCCATCGTCTTCCTGCTGGTCCTGACCCGTCGCGATCTGCGCTTCCTCGGCACCTTTGTCGTGGGCCTGATTTTGCTCATGGTGGTGGCCGCCTCGGTGGCGTTCTGGACTCCCGTGGGCCACCTGGTTCCGGCCTTGCAGAGCTACTGGCTGGTCATCCACGTCTCCATCGCCGTGCTTTCCTCGGCGCTCTTCACCCTGACGTTCGCCATGTCGGTCCTGCAACTCTTCCAGTCCCGCCGCGAGGCATCCATCGCTTCCGGCAAGAAGGACAAGGCGCTCGTGATGCGCCTGGTACCCAACGCGTTGAGCCTGGAAAACCTCTCATACCGCATCAACGGCATCGCGTTTGTTGGTTGGACCTTGACGCTCATGTTCGGTTCCATCTGGGCTGAAAAGGCGTGGGGCCGCTTCTGGGGTTGGGACACCAAGGAAGTCTGGACCTTTGTTATCTGGGTTGTTTACGCCGGCTACCTGCACGCCCGTGCCACGAAGGGCTGGACGGGCACCCGCGCCGCCTGGCTCTCAATTGTTGGCTACCTGTGCGTGGTCTTCAACTTCACCATTGTGAACATGTACTTCTCCGGCCTGCACTCCTATGCAGGCGTAGGCAGCTAAGCACCTCTGCTGGAAACAACTGCTGGATACAGCAACGCCCCGGGTGCCATTCGCGCCCGGGGCGTTGTTGTATCCAGCGAAAGGCGTTACTTGGCGCTGTATGCAGCCGTGACCGTGGCCAGTGTTGCGGTGTCCACATTCTGTGACGGGCCGTGCATGTAGCGGCCAAGCGAATCATCCATGGCGTTGATCCATCGGGTGTGGTGCGTCGTGGCCATGGTGCCGGTGACAACAGATCGATGGACCATGTCGCGATAGCCCAGGATGTCCTTTTCCTTGTGGCCCATCCAGTCCTTGAACAATTGCGAGACGGCGTCAAGATCGAAGGGCGGGTAGTCGGTGGCGGCAATGAGTTCGCGCAGGTAGTCCGATTGGAAATCGGCCTCGGCGTTGTGGTCAACCAGGGCGGCTTGGCGTTCAAGCCACACCTGGATGTCGGCCTCTCGGTCGGCGGCCGAAGGCAGCCCAATGGCGCCCGTCATGACATCGCGGGCAAACCATGCTTGTGCATCGAACATGTTGAATGTGTAGTACTGGTCCTGCGCGCCAAGGTAGAAAAGGTTCGTGTTCTGCTGCCACACCACGCCCTTGTAGAGGTTGGACGGGTACAAAACGTTCTTGGAGGTCAATGACAGGTCACTGGGCAGGAACGGGTACTTGTGCTGGTATCCGGTGCACAGAACGACGGCGTCAAATTCGCCTTGGGTGCCATCGCTGAAGTGCGCCGTGGTGCCCTCAAAATGTGTCACGAGCGGGCGTTCAGCGGTGTTTTCAGGCCAGTCGAAACCCATGGGGCCAGAGCGGTAGCTGAAGGTGATGGATGCGGCACCCATCTTGTGAGCCTGCATCCCGATGTCTTCAGCCGAGTAGCTGCTGCCGATCAACAAGAGGTTGCTGCCGGCAAAGCGCTCGGCGCCTCGGAAGTCGTGGGCGTGCAGAACCTCACCGGGGAAGCTGTTGATGCCCTTGAATTCAGGGACGGCGGGAGTGGAGAAGTGGCCGGTTGACACGACGAGCTTGTCAAAGGTGTGCGCTGTGGTGGTGCCTGTGGCGAGATCTTCCACGGTGAGCGTGAACTCTTCAGTGTCAGGGTTGTAGCTGGTATGGCGGGCGACGGTGTTGAACTGCACGTATTTGCGGACGTCGGACTTTTCAACACGGCCCTTGATGTAGTCGAAGAGGACTTCGCGGGGCGGGAAGGATGAAATGGAGCGTCCAAAGTGCTCGTCGAAGGAGTAATCGGAGAATTCCAAACATTCCTTGGGCCCGTTGGACCAGAGATGGCGGTACATGCTCGAATGCACGGGCTCGCCATGGGCGTCCAGGCCGGTACGCCAGCTGCTGTTCCACTGGCCGCCCCAGTCGTTTTGCTTTTCAAAGCACATGATTTCGGGGATGTCCGCGCCATTCTGGCGTGCTGATTCAAAGGCACGCAACTGTGCCATGCCGCTGGGACCGGCCCCAATGATTCCGACTCGCAATGTCATGCTGCACTCCTCAACCACTGGTTCGTTTCGTTCGTCGCAGGTGACGGTTCGAATCCACACTCCGGCAAAGTGGGTGGCCAAGGGCGGCGCATCCGTGGCGGAGCTAAAAAGCACATGATGTGCGGCGGCAGTACAAACTGCGGCAGTTGTGCAGGCAGCGGATGCTGCCCGGGGCCCAAGAAAATCGATCCCAGCAACCTAAAAGGCGGGAGAAACGGCCCTGATCTTGGCGGCGGCAAAGCCAGCCGCCAAGGATTCGAGAAAGTTTGGCTGCCGATCCAGTAAGGCAGCAAACCCGTTACCCATTGCAACATCTTAGATTTCTTAAGTCAAAGTGAAGCAATGGGTTAGGAATACTTACCGGTCAAGGGTGTTAGAGCTGTGCCACCTGGCCATTTTCCACGGACCAACGCGTGTCAAGGCGTACGGTTTCAAGGAGCCGGCGGTCGTGTGTGACCAATAGGAGCGTGCCCTCGTAGCTTTCCAACGCTTCTTCGAGCTGCTCGATCGCGGGCAGGTCGAGATGGTTCGTTGGCTCATCGAGCACCAGGACGTTCACCCCGCGGGCTTGCAACAATGCCAACGACGCGCGGGTGCGTTCGCCGGGGGAGAGGGCGCCCACCGGGCTCGTCACCTGGTCTGCCTTGAGCCCAAACTTGGCCAGCAAGGTCCGAACCTCTGCCTGGTTCATCTCCGGAACCAGGGTCTCAAAACCGTCTCCCAGTGGTACATCTTCGGGGAACTGGCTGCGGGCCTGGTCGATCTCGCCGATTGCCACATTGGCGCCAAGGGAGGCAACACCGCTGTCCGGGGCAGTGCGGCCCAGCAACAGGCGCAGCAGGGTGGACTTGCCGGCACCGTTTGGGCCGGTAATGCCGATCCGTTCCCCGGAATTGACCTGCAGTGAGACGGGGCCCATTGTGAAGTCGCCTTGCTTGATCACGGCCGCATTCAGCGTGGAGACCACAGTGCTGGAACGCGGAGCGGCGGCAATGCTGAATTGCAGCGCCCACTCCTTGCGCGGTTCCTCAACTTCGTCCAGGCGGGCGATGCGGGACTCCATCTGGCGTACCTTCTGGGCCTGCTTTTCGGAGGATTCGGAGCTTGCCTTGCGGCGAATCTTGTCATTGTCAGGGGCCTTCTTCATGGCGTTGCGCACGCCCTGAGAGCTCCATTCACGCTGCGTCCGGGCGCGACCCACGAGGTCAGCCTTCTTGTCGGCAAACTCGTCATAGGCCTCACGGGCGTGGCGCTTGGCGATGGCACGCTCCTCGAGGAAGGAGTCGTATCCGCCGTCGTACACGGCAACCTTGTTCTGCGCCAGGTCCAGCTCCACCACGGAGGTGATGGTGCGGGCCAGGAATTCACGGTCGTGCGAGACCAGCACAACGCCGCCGCGCAGTCCCTTGACGAACTCCTCGAGCCGGGCCAGTCCGGCCAGGTCAAGGTCATTGGTGGGCTCGTCAAGAAGGACGATGTCGAAGCGGCTCAGCAGGAGGGCGGCCAAGGCCACCCGGGCGGTCTGCCCACCGGAGAGGCCTGTCATGAGTGCCTCGGGGCCAATGTCCAGACCCAGCTCGGCCAGGGTTGCCGGGATGCGGTCATCGAGATCCGCGGCACCGCAGGCGAGCCAGTGGTCAAGGGCTGCCGCGTAACGATTGTCATCCTCGGATTTGCCGGATCCGAGGGCTTCCGCGGAGCTTTCCATCGCCACAGTTGCCTCGGTGCACCCCGTGCGTCGGCCAATATAAGCTGCGACTGATTCGCCTTCAACCCGCTCGTGCTCCTGCGGCAGCCAGCCCACGAAAGCATCGGATGGGGCCGTGCTCACGGTGCCGCCCTGAGGTGTGGTGGCACCGGCCAGCAGACCTAGCAGGGTCGACTTTCCTGCGCCGTTGGCGCCCACAACTCCGATCACATCGCCCGGGGCCACTGTGAAGGAGAGGTTGCTGAAAAGGGTGCGGTGTGCGTGGCCTCCGGAGAGGTCCTTTGCGACAAGGGTTGCGCTCATGATTCCATCTTAAGTTGCTTCCAGCGGCCCGCCGGACGGGCGTGGCATGGGTCTCGCCGGGGCGAGCGGGGCTCCTCACCCTCCGCCGCATGCGGTCTGGGCTCGGGCTCCATCGAAAAGCGCGCCCGCCTCCCATAAATGCGCCCGGTCTACGGGGCGCATTTATGGGAGGCGGGCGCATTCTTTCCCGAGGCAGCGAGACGGCGGCCAGGCAGGGAGGAGGTGCCGGCGTAGGGCATGGGACATTGTTGCCCCAGATGACGGCAACCTTGGGGCCGGGCGCTGACCACGGGCACACTGGAGAGCAGAATCAAGAGTTTCGACCATGCGGCCCTGGCCGGTCGAACGGCAACCCTCGCAACCATAGTGGGGTGCCCCAGGTGACGATTCGACGCCTCGGCACCAGCCGATGGCGTAAGTATGGCGCGGTGCACGGCACTCGCCTTCACGCGAAGGAAAAACCATGAGCGAATCAACTCTGGCGCAATCACAGCAGTCCGAAACTATCGACGACGCCGCACAGCGGTCGGCCCGCTTGGGCGAGGCCGGTGCGGCCTGGACCCAGCGGATCGGGGCGAACCCGGAGAACGCGAAACTGACCTACAAGGTGGCCGGAGTTGGCGTGGGATCGGTGGCCACACGCATCAGCTCCGGCAAGCACCAGTTCACGGTGGACGAGCCCGCCGCGTTGGCCGGTGATGACACGGCCGCGAGCCCGGTCGAGTACGCCCTGGGCGCGGTCATCTCCTGCCAGGTGGTTGTCTACCGCCTGTACGCCGAGCAGCTGGGCATCCAAGTGGATGACATCACCATCAACGCCGAGGGCGATCTGGACGTGCGCGGCCTGTTCGGCATCGACGACACCATCCGCCCGGGATTCAGCGACATCCGGCTGGCCGTGAACATCACGGGCCCGGAATCGCAGGAACGCTATGACGAACTCGCCCGGACGGTGGAGGCCCGCTGCCCCGTCCAGGACCTGTTCAGCAACGCCACGCCGTTCAGCACGGTGATCACGAAGGTCTAAGCGGGTTGCATTGTCCGGTGCGTCATCGAGGAATAAGCAAAGGGATTCGAACGTACCGGCCATCGCCGGAATTGCGCGCCTAGGCGGCCGCGGTGAGCTCGCCGCGGCCGGCTGGGTGTGCGTCCAGCTCAGCCTCCAAAGCTGCCATATCGTAGGAGCCGGTGAAGATTGGCGTGCCCGGTTCAAAAGCGGCGCCGTTGCTGAGGGGGCCGGCGTCGACCGCGTCAAAACCCAACCGCTCCACAAACTCCAGAACCATGGCGCGCGTGTCCTCGTGGTCTGCGGCAACCGCCAGCGCACGCCTGTCCGCCGAGCCGGAGGGGCGGGCGTCGAGCTCCAGTTCGTGATATCCAATGTGGTTCAGCGACTTCGCCACATGGGATTCGGGGATGTGCGCCAAGACCATTTCAGAGCTCGACGGCGCATCCTCCAGCTCGGGCATGTCACCGTTGGTCTCGTGCCAGAAATTCATGGTGTCCAGTACGTGCTTGCCAGCCAGGGCGGCCGGGTCGAGGGTGCGGAACTTGTGCAGGGGAACGGACAGGACCACTAGATCGGCCTGCGCCATCGCTTCCTGGGCGGTCACTGCACTGGCACCGGGGGCCATGACGGAGATGATCAGGTCAATCTTCTGCGGGTCGCCGGAGCCCGCGATCAGCACACGGTATCCGGCCTTCAATGCCTGCCGGGCAACGCCCGTGCCGACCTTCCCTGCCCCGAGGATGCCAATGGTTTGTGTAGTCATGCTGTGGGCCCCTTGGTGTTGGTGGTTTTGAGTTCGGCATCGATCAATGGTTTGACCTCGGTGCCGAAGAGTTCAATGGACTTCAAAACATCCTTCTGCGGCACCGAGGCGAGGTCCATTTCCAGGATGTGGCGGTCGTGGCCCATGCGTTGGTGCGTGAGCAGAATCTTCTCCGCCACTTGTTCCGGGGCGCCGGCATAGATGGCTCCGGCGGGTGCTGTCTGCATGTTGTAGCTGATCCGGTTGGGCTGTGAAAAGCCGCGCTCGCGGGAAATGCCCTCCATGAGGTGGCGCCAATACGGGTAGAAGGTATCCGTGGCACCGTTCTTGGCCACAAGTCCGACGGCGCTGACACCCACCTTCAGTGCCCTGGCGTCGTGCCCGGCCTGCTGTGCTCCGGTGCGGAACAGCTGCGCGTGCCGGGCAAAGTTGCTGATGGAACCGCCCAGCAGTGCGTAGATGACGTTGGTGCCAAGTGCGGCTGCGCGTGCCGTTGAACTGGGAGTGCCGCCCGTGGCGATCCAGATGTCGAGGTTGTTGTTTACCGGACGTGGGTAGATGGTGGCCTGGTCCAGGGCGGGGCGGAACTTCCCGCTCCAGGTGATCGGTTCTTCGTTGTTTCCGGCCTTGTTGAGCGCCAGAAGAAGATCGATCTTCTCGTCGTAGAGTTCCTCATAGTCGTTCAAGTTGGCGCCAAACAATGGGTAGGACTCGATGAAGGAGCCGCGCCCTGCCGTTACTTCGGCGCGGCCGCCGGAGAGTAGATCAAGCGTGGCGAATTGTTGGTAGACGCGAACCGGATCTTCGGTGCTCAGGACCGTGACGGCGGAACCAACCTTGATGTGTTTGGTTTGCGCGGCGGCTGCGGCCAAGACGGGAATCGTGGAGGAGACGGCGTAGTCGGCACGGTGATGTTCACCGATGCCGAAATAGTCCAAGCCCACTTCGTCGGCCAGTCGGGCCCGTTCCAGGAGATCCGCCATTCGTTGCTCGGGGCTGATCAGGGCTCCCGTTACGGGGTCCGCATGGACGTCGCCAAAGCTGTAAATGCCAAGTTCCATCGAGTGCTCCTCAAATCCGGGTGATGCAACCACCGCATCATGAATATGCGTTGTCATACAGATCATCTTACTCAAATATGATCTGTTGTAAAGCTCAATTGTCCGTTATGATGGATGCCATGAGCAATAGCACCGCAATGGAACCCCGGCCCGTCGATTCCCGGGATGACTTTGGTTGGACGCTAGGTGTTCTGGTGCGCAACTATCAAAACGCCTCCATGGCGGCCATGGGTGAGTTCCCTCATGGCCCGCGCGGCTATCAGGTTTTGGTGGCCGTGGTGAGTGGGGAGCAGCCCAATCAATTGGCGCTGGCCCAGCACCTGGGCATAGATCGAACCGTCATGACCTATCTGATCGATGACTTCGTTAAGGCCGGTCTGGTGGAGCGGCAACTGAACCCGGCCGATCGCCGCGCCCGCCTGGTTGTGGCCACGGATGGCGGCCGCAACGAACTGGAGCGGCTGCAGCACGCTGTTCTCGAGGCCGAAAATACGGTTCTTGGCGTCCTGGCTGATGAGGAACGCGAGGTCTTCCGTTCGCTGCTGCGGCGCGTGGCCTGTGAGGCGCCGGCCGTTTCTGAGCACAGCCTTGGGGCCTGCGAAGCCGTCGAAGAAATGTTGGGCGAAGGCAAGAAGTAGCCGGTCGCTTTAGGCCTTTCTGGACCGAGCCTTGCCCATGGTTGCGCCGGGGGAATATGAGCACTCGATCAATAGCTGGGGGAGCGGATCGTTTTTCTTGTCAATCTGGTCAATCAGCGCGTCAACGCCCAGCCGGCCAAGTTCATCGGCCGGGGAAATGAGTACGGCCATTTCCGGTTCAGACATGCTGGCGGTGTCCAGTGACGAGGCTATTGCCAAGACGGAAATGTCATGAGGCAGCCGGTAACCGGCCTGTTGCAGTCCGGCGATGAACCCCGGTCCGGCGTGTTCGTTCATCATCAAAACGCCCGTCGTTTTAGGGTGCTTTGCTGCAAATTCCTTGGCCAGCTCGCGGCCGCCAATTGAAGAATGCAATCCACTCATGATGGCGCCCGTAAGGCCGCGTTGGGCTGTGACTTCGCCGAACGCCTTGCGGGTTCTGGCCACGGGGCCGTAGCCGCCCAGCAGCTGGTTGCCCACTCCGCCGTCGATCAACACAAGGTCGGTGTGTCCTAGTTGAATGAGCCGGTCCACGGCGTTTTCAACGGCAGATTCAAAGTCAACGTCAACAAAGGGGATCCCTGTGGTGTCCCGGGTTCGCCCAATGAGGGCAAAGGGGATATTGCTTCCGGAGAGCTCAACCACGCGCGGGTCATCGAGTTGAACCTCCATGAGAACCACTCCATCCACCAGGCCTGAGGACGTCAGCTCGGTGATGGCCTCGGCGTCGTTGCTCATGGGCCACAGCACCAAGTTGTAGCCACGAAGCCGGGCCTGATCTGCGGCGCTGGTGAAAAATCGCACCGAGGTTGGTGAGAAGCGATGCTGCAGGGCCGGGTACAGCAGGGCGAGGACGTGGGTGCGGCCCCGGGCCAGGGCACTGCCAACTGCGTTGCGGCGGTAGCCCAGATCCTTCATGGCGGCTTCAACCTTGGCCCGCGTTTTGGGTGAGACGGGTTTTGAATTGTTGATGGTGAATGAAACCGTCGCCAAAGACACGTTCGCCAGATTGGCCACATCCTGCATGGTTGCCACGTTGCTCCTCCCAGTTGCTCTGGGTCAAAGCTACCTCACCCAACTTTAGTCATAGTTTGCTCTAGCTTTGACATAAAGTAAAGCGCTTTAATTTTTCCTTGACACGGCAGCCTCGGCACAGGCATGATCAATGTCACAAGCAAAGTAAAGCGCTTTACTGTAAACCATGCCGAGCTGGCTGGAACTCACCAATGGCGAGAATTCACTCAGCCACTGCACGCCGGAACCTGGCTTGCGCGCACAAGTTGAACTACACAAAGCGCATGGAATCACGCATCACGTAACCAAGCAAAGGAGCTACTCGTGAAGAAGCAAAGCAATACCCGCCTGACCAAGTTCTTGGCCCTGGCCGCCGTCGCACCGTTTGTCCTGACGGCCTGTGGAGGAGGGGGCGCCAGTGCCTCCGGTGACGCAACCAGCCTGACCCTCATGGATTACTACAACAACGATCCTGACAAGGGTTTGATTCAGACGGCCATCGATAAATGTGCCGCAGACATTGGCGTCACGATCACCCGTGAAGTAGTTCCCGGTAAGGACCTGATCCAGAAGGTCTTGCAAAAGTCGTCCTCCAAGACGCTGCCTGACATCTTGATGCTGGATAACCCGGACGTGCAGGAGATTGCCTCCACTGGCGGTCTGGCCCCCTTGAGCGATTTTGGTGTGGACACCTCCGGGTTTGCGCAAGGCATGCTCGACGCCGGCACGTTCGAGGGTGAGGTCTACGGCCTGGCTCCCACCGCCAACACGTTGGGCCTGTTCTACAACAAGAAGCTTCTGGCAGACGCCGGCCTGAAACCGCCCACAACGTGGGCGGAACTGAAAACAACGGCCGCGGCGCTGACCACCGGAGACCAGTACGGCCTGGCCTTCTCCGCCATTGCCACCTATGAAGGCGCATGGCAGTTCCTGCCGTTCATGTGGACCAATGGTGGCAGCGAAACGGAGTTGAACACCACCGAGAACAAGGAAGCCCTGCAGCTGTGGAAGGACTTGATCGGCAGCGGTTCGGTATCCAAGGGCGCCATCAATTGGGGCCAGGGCGATGTCAAGGACCAGTTCATGGCTGGCAAGGCCGCCATGATGATCAACGGGCCGTGGCAGATCCCCGCACTGAACGACGACGCCTCCCTCGAATGGGGATCCGTCCAGGTGCCCGTCAACAAGGCAGGCCAGACACCCACCGCACCGTTGGGTGGCGAGGTCTGGACGGTTCCGCAGACAGGGGACAAAGCCAAGCAGGCCAAGGCTGCCGAATTCATTAGCTGCTTCACTGCGGGAGACACCCAGGTGGCCTTGGGAACAGAGCGCTACACGGTTCCCACCAAGCCCGAGCTTGCCAAGGAATACGTTGAGAAGATGCCGGACATGGCCTCATTCACCGAACAAATTGCCAATGCACGCTCACGCACGGGAAATCTTGGCGCCGAGTGGCCCAAGGCCGCCACCATCATTTACACGGCCATCCAGCTGGTGCTGACGGACAAGGCCACCGTCGATGAGGCCTTCGCCCAAGCCGCCAAGGGCTAACGCCACCACCATTTCGACGCCGGTTCCACAGCCCCTGAGGCGGTGGAGCCGGCAGAGAGGCCACCATGACTTCCCTTTCAACAGACGCCCCTTCTGCGCCAGCCACCCGTTCCGGTAAGGATGCAGGGGTTACGGCACCAAGGCCACGGCAGAGTTTTTGGACTCGCGAAAACCTTGCCAAAATCCTCTTTGTAGTTCCCGCTGGCCTCTACATGCTCTTGTTCTTCGGCTATCCCGTGTTCAAGAACCTGATCATGAGTATGCAGGACTACACCACAAAGACCTTCTTCACCGGTGAAGCCCCGTGGGTTGGCTTCCAGAATTACGTAACCGTCATCAGCTCAAACCTATTTGGGCCGGCGTTGCTTAACACGGCGCTGTTTACGGTGGCCTCCATTGCCGGGCAGTTCGCAATTGGCCTTGCGCTGGCCTGCTTCTTCAACCGCAACTTTCCGCTCAGCCGCTTCCTGCGGGCCATGCTGCTGCTCCCGTGGCTGTTGCCCTTGATCGTGGCCAGCGCAACCTGGCGCTCCATCCTTGATCAGGACTCCGGAATCCTCAACCAATTCCTGAGCAACTTCGGCATCCCGGCCATCGGGTGGCTGACCAGCCCGGACGTGGCGCTCATCGCGGTCATTCTAGTCAACATTTGGGTGGGCATCCCCTTCAATGTCACGCTGATTTACGGTGGCCTCCAGGACATCCCTGGCGAACTCTACGAGGCCGGGCAGTTGGACGGTGCCACCGGCTGGAAGGCCTTCCGGTACATCACCTGGCCCAACCTACGCCCCGTTGTCAGCGTGGTGCTGATTCTTGGCGTTGTCTACACCATCAAGGTTTTGGACATCATCTTGGGCCTGACGAACGGTGGCCCCGCGAACTCGACTCAAACCATTGCTGTGCGCTCCTACCAGGAATCGTTCGTCAATTTCGAGTTCGGGGTGGGTGCAGCCTTCTCCAATATCCTGATCATCATTTCCCTCGTATTCGCCGTCATCTACCTGCGGGCCAATCGCCGCGCCGTCGATGAGTAGGAGATCTCAATGACTACTGCAACCTTGAATCAATCCCGTGTTCGCGTGAGTGCACTACGGCGCCGAGCCTTGAAAACCCGCGCATCAACCGTCCTGGGCATCATCTTCCTCGCCTTCATGCTGTTCCCCATCTACTGGATGGTCAACGCCTCGTTGCAACCGTCTGGCAACACCCTCTCGGCGGATTTCTTTCCATGGAATCCGAGCTTCGCCGGCTATGAAAAGGCCATCGCAGACCAGGGCAAGAATCTACTGACGAGCCTTGTCATTGCCCTCGGAACCGTAGTGGTCACGCTCGCCATTGCAGCACCGGCCGCTTATGCGCTGGCCCAGTTCAAATTCCGGTGGATCAGCTGGGCGCTGCTGGCTATCCTGATCGCCCAGATGATTCCCGGTGTTGTCATCGCCAATGCGCTTTACGCCGCCTATAACAATCTGGGACTTTTGAACACCATCCCCGGCCTGGTCCTGGCGGACGCCAGCCATGCCATCCCCTTCGCGATCTTGATCATGCGGGCGTCGATGATGAGCATTCCGGCGTCGATCATTGAGGCGGCACGCGTGGATGGGGCAGGCCAGGTTCGGGCTTTCGTCTCGATTGCCATGCCCATCGCCAAGAATGCGCTGATCACGGCAGGCCTGTTTGCTTTCCTGTTCGCATGGAGCGACTTCCTCTTCGCACTGACGTTGACCACCACGGATGAGATCCGCCCCGTAACACTGGGCGTCTACCAATACCTCGGCACCCAGGTCTCCAACTGGAGCGCCGTCATGGCAACCGCAGTGCTGTCCTCGCTGCCGGCCATTGTGCTTCTGGTGGTGGCGCAGAAATACATTGCCGCCGGTGCCACCGGTGGAGCCGTGAAATAGCCACCCCACCAGCTAGCCAGCATGAAGCCCAACGGGCAAACCACACAAAACCATGTAAAGAAAGTGACAACAATGTCTGGAATTACCAGCCCCGAAACTCCCATCACCGTAGTTGTCTGGGGAGAAAACCGGCACGAGCAAGTTGAGCAGAGCGTCCGGGACATTTACCCCGCCGGCATGCACACCACCATCAAGGAAGGCATCGAAGAGAACCTCGGCGCCAACGCCAAGGTAACAACTGTGACCCTGGACGATCCCGAACATGGTCTGAGCGAGGACGTCCTCGCTGCAACCGACGTCCTCGTCTGGTGGGGCCACGCCGCTCACGGTGAAGTTTCCGATGAGGTAGTTGAACGCGTGCACAAGCACGTTCTGGCCGGCATGGGGCTGCTGGTGCTGCACTCGGGCCACTGGTCCAAGATCTTCGGCAAGCTCATGGGCACCTCGTGCACCCTGCGCTGGCGCTCGGAGCAGGACCGCGAAATCGTGTGGACGGTTGACCCCACCCACCCCATCGCCCAAGGAGTGCCACATCCATTCATCATTCCGGCCCAGGAAATGTATGGCGAGTACTTTGACGTTCCCGCCCCGGATGAGCTCATCTTCCTCTCCACGTTCACAGGTGGAGAAGTGTTCCGCAGCGGCATGACCTACCGCCGCGGTTTCGGCAAGATCTTCTTCTTCAGCCCCGGCGATCAGGACTACCCCGTGTACCACCAGAAAGAGGTTCGCAAGGTCATTGCCAATGGAGTCCAATGGGCCAGGACGCTTCGCCCGGAACGCGCGGAACCAGTTCTGCTGCGCTATGAAACCGAAGACTTCTACACCGGCCACGGCTACCAGGGAGCGATCTCAAATTGAGCACTTTCGCCACAATTGATACCCCCGGCCCGCTCCGCCTGGTCCAGGTTGGCGCTGGCGGCATGGGGAAGGCCTGGATCGAAGCGATCACCGCCAACCCGGACGTGGAATTGGTGGGCTTGGTTGACCTGAATACGGACACGGCCCGGGAGGCGCTCGCCGAAAAGGGACTCGATGGCGTTTTGGTGGGAACCAGCGTCAGCGAGGTCGCGGCAGCAACGGGCGCCCATGCGGTGGTCAACGTGACAGTTCCCGTTGCACACCATCCCGTCAACGTTGAGGCCATGTTTGCGGGCCTGCCCGTGCTGTGTGAGAAGCCTGCTGCGCCTACGGTTGCCCAGGCGCTGTCCCTCGCGGCGGGTGCTGAGGCCAGCGGTCAGCTCTTGATGATTAGCCAGTCCCGGCGCTACTTCAACTCATTGGCCCAGCTCAAGGCGGTCACCGGGGAGCTGGGCGAGATCGGTGTCATCACCACCGAGTTCTTCAAGGCGCCGCACTTTGGTGGCTTCCGTGAGGACATGGACCATGTGCTGCTCGTTGACATGGCCATTCACCCGTTCGACGCCGTCCGGTACCTCACCGGGCAGGATCCGGTCAGCGTGTACTGCGAAGAGTTCAACCCGTCCTGGAGCTGGTACAAGGCCGACGCCGCTGCTACCGCCATCTTTGAGTTCTCCAGCGGCCTGCGCTATGTGTACTCCGGTTCGTGGTGCGCAGATGGCCAGGAAACGTCCTGGAATGGTCAATGGCGCGTCAACGGGGAACGCGGAACAGCGTTGTGGGATGGTGAGCAGGCTCCCATTGTTGATGCCACAGATGCAACCGGCAGCCAGCTCGCTGTGCCAGTTGCAGGCGAGGGCCCGGAGCAGATTGCCGGCTCCCTGGCCGAGTTCGTCTCTGCTGTGCGGACTGGCGTAATGCCGGACGGTCAGATTCATTCCAACGTGCATTCCTTGGCCATGGTGGAGGCGGCTGTGCAGTCCGCAGAAACCGGCCAGCGTGTTCGGATTGATGATGTTCTGATGGCCGCCTACGCCCAGGCCATGGATGCTGAGAAGAGGACGGACGTCAAGGCCGTATTGTCCGGCTGGGGTTCACCGTTGGAGCGGTTCGCCAGCCGTTTGGACGCCATCAGCCACTAGTCCGCGGTGCTCTTGAGCAATGGTGGGGCAGAAAGGGGAACCATTGTGCCCCACCAACGCCTTCAGGAGCCTGCGCTTCCCTGGAAGGTCAGGCTTTTGACCATTTCCAGTTCGTTTTTCATGGGGTCGAGATTGTACGGAACCCTATGTCCAGTGGCGCTGAAGCCGTTGCGCTCGTAATACCTCCGTGCGCGGGAATTCTCCTCGTGCACATGAAGAGTTAGCCGGCTGTTTTCGGTGCCGGCCCAATCTTCCATTGCGGACAGGAGCGCATCGCTCAGACCCACCTGCCGGCCACGAAATGCGGGGGCAACGTAAACGCCAACAAGGAGTGGGCCGGTTATTGGATCTGGAACGTAACCACCCATCGCCCCCACCCAGCGGCCGGAATCGGTGATCGCCGCGATCGAAATGCCGTGCTCAGCAGTGCCCCGGCTTCCGCGCATTCTCCACTCGGCATCATCATGGCTCAGGGCATCATGAAGCGTTTCGGCGTAAGCAGTGGGCGTATCGCGAATCATTTCCAAGCGCAGATCACGGATCGCACGCCAGTCTGAAGCAACCGTTCGTCGTATTGAAAAGGCAGTTGTTTGCATCGTCGAAAGTCTAGTTCATGCAGTGGCGCCGTCTGCTAGGAGCCCCGCGCCACTTAGCTGATCTTCGAGGGGAGTCCGGGGAGACCGTCGATGCTCTTTGCATTCCGCTCTTGGCGGTACGCGGACATGCCGTCCACGCCCTTCTGTTCCGCCTGCAGGCGGAGCAGGTCACGTTCTCCGGTCATCTCCATGACAGGAACACCCCAGCCGCACGAGTCGCTGACCCGGGTGACATCTACAACGATGACCGCCCTGGTGCTCGGGTGATCCGGGTGGAGCGCCACCACCTCTTCAAAGCTTGGCTCGCCGGGAAGGTGGACAGAGCCGTGCCCGTGTAGCCGAACGATCCGGGGCCGGCTGCCGAACGAATTGAACATCAGACATACGCGGCCGTTTTCTCGAATGTGCGAGATGGTCTCGACGCCGCTGCCGGTGTAGTCGACCCAGGCGACCCTGTGCGGGGCCAAGATCGAGAACGAGTCGTGACCGCGGGGCGACATGTTCACATGTCCGTCCGCTCCGAGGGGTGCCGTGGCGACGAACCACATGGGCTGCTCCTCGATCCACGTCTTCAACTTTTCGTCAATGGAATCGAATATCTTGGCCATAGTGTGAGCCTAGTGCATCGAATTGTGGGCCCACCGGTTCACTCGACGGTAGTGCCGGAATTGCCAATGCGTTCTCGAAGCCGCTTACTGAGCGCCACGTCATGCGGGACTTTCTGGAGCAACTCAACGCTGATCTTGACACCATTCCTGGCCAGTATCGCTTGAATGTATTTCCAGTAAGCCAGTGTGGCGTCCTCGGCGTTTTGCTCGCCGAATGGTTCATCGGGACCCACTACGTCGCGCGCTGTCTTCTCGATCTCCTGGGGATGAGCCTCAGACCAGGGTTGGCTCGAAGCCCAACCGCGGTCGTCCAGCACTAAAATTGACTTCCCAGTATCGAGTTCGGCCTCATGCAGCACTGACACTGAAACGTTTTGACCGTTGGCTCCATCGTGAACATCGGCAAAGCTAACAAAGCGGGCTACGTTCCTCATGAGTTGGCTCCGGTTTTCGGGACGTTTGCCACCACATTAGGACGGATGACTGTGGGCGAGGCGAAGTCGGTGTTATCAATGACGAAGGTGGCGTGGCTCCACGGCTGAACCGCTTCGAAGTAGCGACGCTGCCCCTCGACGTACCGGCGCAGTGTGGGGTGTTCCGGGTCGGGATTGCTGCCGTTGCGAACGGCCATTCGCGCTGCTGTCTCGGTGAAGGGTACGTCCAGGAACACTGACGCATCCCAGTAGTGGCGAATTTCGTCACGGTGCAGGAACATGCCTTCCACCAAGATCAGCGCATCTGAGGGAGCCTGAATGAACTCCGCCGGTGCGGTGCGGTCGGCTTTGTGGCCATAGGAGGCAGGCGAGTACCACCCATTCCCGTTCGGCTGCAGGGGTGCGAATAATTGGTTCCGCACGGCTGCGTAATTGTAGGTGTCCTGCCAAAAGCCTTCGGCCGAGCTGCGGCCCTTGGCGTGCCGAATGGCCGAGGGATTAAGGAAGTCGTCCATGTGAATGACAATCACGGGTCGATCCTGGATCGCGGCCTTTAACTTGGCGGCGAAGGCAGTCTTTCCACTGCCATCGACGCCGTCAACTCCCAGGAACCGCCGACCGGGACCCACTGCGGCGAGAATGTCGGTTGCCAGTGATCTCATGAACTCATTCATACCGCCATGGTCCCAGATGTAGTCATCAGGCAACGTTGGCGTGGGGAAAACTGGTGGACGCTCACTTGAGGCGGCGGCTATGCGTACGGCTCCCGACGGCCCGGCGCTCGCGCACGGCCGCAACGACCTTGGTAATCTGAGCGTCGAAAGCGTCCAACTGTTCAGCCTCGGCTGCGCTCGCAACGAAAGCGCCTCGATCGCAGGCTGAACCGCCGCGCCATATCCACTCAATGGCTCGGGTCGCGGTGATGTCCTCCAGCGGGTCACCGGAAACGAGGACCAGGTCTGCTCGAAGTCCAACGCCCACGCGTCCTCGGTCCTCCAGGCCGAAGACTCGTGCCGGTTGGCTTGTGGCAGCGACCAGTGCCTGCGTTGGGCTCAGGCCGCACCGGACAAGGAGCTCTAATTCCCGATGCAGGCTTGCCCCGAACACGGTCCCGGGGTTCGGAGCGTCGGTGCCTGCAAGGAGTGTCACGCCAGCATTGGCCAGCCGCCGCACGTTCTCCTCGGCACGTGAATAAGGCGGCATTGCGCGGCCACGGAACCCCTTGGAAGCCGATGTCAACCGGTGTACCCAGGCATCCCCGAGCGCATCAGCGAGCAGAGGATCCTCGGCCACGGCCGCGCCGCCCTGTTCACCGAGGGTATTTTCGATGGTCGCAAGCGTGGGACCAACAGCCATTCCGGCGTCGGCAATGCGTTCGATCAGGGACATGCCAAGCTCGACGTCGGCGGGAACGTGGGCGAGCACGTCGACGCCGGCGGACACGGCCTCCTCGAGCCCCGCCGTCGAGCTCACATGCGCGACGACGAGCAGGCCACGGGCGTGGGCCGCAACGACCAGTGCCTTGATGGTTCCGGAATTTAGCGAGGGCCACAGGCCCCCGGTGCCGGAGATAATCTTGAGGTAGTCCGAGCCCTCAGCAATCCGTTCCGCGACGAACTGTTCTGCCTGCTCAGCGGCGGTCAACGTGGGGAACGGGGCGTACATCAGAGAGGGGTGCCCGCCTGGCGCGGTGGCGCCGACCCCCGAGGAACGAACATCGGCCACGTCAGGGCGCGAGTCAGCCTGCTCCTTGGCCCTGGCGACAACGTCTGGCTTGCTGAACATGTCCAGGACGGTGGTGACGCCGAAGTTCAAAGATTGGGCCAGTGCCCCGGAAACGATGTGCACGTGGGCGTCGATCAGCCCGGGAAACACGGTCCCACCCGCTGCATCGATCACCTCGTCGCCCTCCTGGGCAGCCGAGGCCACAGAGCACTCTGTGATCAAGCCGCCAACGAACCGGACCGAGGTCCAGTCCTTCAGCGTCGTCCCGTCGAACACCTTCGCGTTCACGATCGTTGTCGCCTTGGACATGGGGTTCCTCTCCGCCCGCCGGCTGCGCCTGACGCTATCTTCAGCTGCCCCTAGTTTTTGGCGTATCGCTGACAAACTAGGTGGATCCAGCTTTGACTGGGTACCGAAAGACGAACGATGATGCAGTCCTCGGCGGCCTCTTAGGGACAAGGATGGACCACCCAGAATAGATTCGCCTAGCTGGGATTTGTGGAGTCTGCGTCACGTCTTTGGGCAGCAATCTCGGCGTTTCGGGCGTCAATAATGCCGTCCCGCGTTCCTGACCGTATGACCCCGTACAAGACGTAAAAGAAGATCACCGCAAATACGATAGCTAGAACGAATGCCATAAGCTTTTCCCCCCACGGGATTTCTTGTTCAGAAGCGAACGTCACCAGCCTACTCCAGGCGCACGGATGACCGCTGGCTGAGTTCCAGACCGGTGACGTACAGCTATGCGTAAGGAAGAATAGTGTCCATGACCAGCGGGGAGAACGGCAAAAAGGAAGCACAAAAGCCGGACACGCGCACAGCGGCGCCCATTGACGCCACGTTCGCACTGCCGGAAGCCATGACCGGCAGGGCAAGTCCAGCGAAAGCGGCGGTCGGAGATAGACCGGTCTTCGCGTACATCGCCACTCTGCCGCAGCCGCAGCGCAGCCTCGCCGAAACAGTGGATGCGCTGGCGGCCAAGACCCTGCCCAACCTCCAGCGGTCCGTGAAGTGGGGCATGTCCTACTACGGTGTCGGTGACGGTTGGTGCTTTAGTTGCGGCGGTTTTGCCGGCCACGTCAAGCTCATGTTTATCAATGGCGCGGCGCTCGATCCAGTACCTCCTGTGACGCCAATAGGCATGGGCAAGGCGACGCGGGGCGTGGAGATCGAATCCATGGAGGACCTCGACGAACACCAGATCGCGGCGTGGATGAAACAAGTCACGTCAGTGCCAGGTGTTGGAGGGAAGAAACGCTGAACCGATTCGGGTTTCAGTCTTTCGTCAGGTCTTGGGCGAGCATCACGAGGATTCCGCTGGGGCCGCGAAGATATGTGAGCTTATAGATGTCGGCGTAATTTGCCACGCCACGTAGTGGATGGCATCCATGCTTTGCAGCTATTTCGAGGGCCGCATCGATGTCGTCTACCGAGAAGGCCACGCGGTGCATTCCGATGTCGTTGGGGCGGGTGGGGTTCGTCTCGATCGCTTCGGGGTGGATGTATTCGAAGAGCTCGAGCCGGCCATGACCGTCCGGGGTCTGGAGCATAGCGATATTGGCATGATTCCCATCAAGTCCGACGGCGGTGTCGGTCCAATCGCCGCTGACCGTGTCACGGCCGACCACGGTAAGACCCAGATCGGTGAAAAAGGCGATGGTTTCTTCGAGGTCGCGAACGGCGATACCAACGTTTTCAAGTTTTATGGCCATGTGTTGAAAGCTACCAAGGCGCACCGATTAACTCCAGCGTCGTGGCGCCACAGCTGCCCTCAAGTTCGTCCCAGATTGACTGCCATGGATTTCTCTTGCCCCTTCCTTGAGGTCGAAACATCCTGTAGCCTCAATCCAAAATTGACTGGGGGCAATTGTGAAACATTTTTCACTTCGGTTCGTTGGCGCGGCCGGAATTGTGCTTTTCCTTCTGACAGGCTGTTCCGGTCAGGCCGGGCTCAAGGAACTAAACCGTGCCGCCACGGTCGAGGACGCGCTACCTGCGGTTGTCGCTCTCCCGGACCAGGTGAACCGGGACAGTGCGCGCCTGCTCGCCTCCAAGGACGGTGTGCAATACTTCGCGGCCCAAAGCGACGATGCCAGAACCACCTGCATGGCCCTTGTTCCGTCGGGTGATGCCTCCGGTTCGCATGTAGGTTGCGGAGATACGAAAAACGCCGGCGAAATTGTTAATTTGTCGTCATCGGAGGGGGCTTTTTCAACGATTCTTCTAGGCGACGACTCCGACACTGGAAAAATCGAATCTGGCTGGATAAAGATCGCCGAGAACATTCTCATCGCTGAACGTTAGAAATTTCTCGTGCGAATACCGGTCACCTTGCTCGGAGTACTTTCGATCTAGCGGAGAGGCCCCAAACAATACCGATCGCACCAATGACAATGAGAATAGTTCCCCAAGAAGTAGCACCTTCTCTGGGATGAACATTTGAGTGATCTGTTCGTAGAGAGACTCATCGATAGTGCCGGCAAGGGAATCCAGATTTGCGTATCGTGTTATGTATGAGAAAAAACCGGTGAATGCTGCAATCAGGCCAGCCAGCACTACGGCTGCTGACCCTCGGGTCAGATGAGTTTTTTTTGAAAGGTTCATTGCCGTTTCTTTCACTTGATCACACCATGAGTTATTAATTTAGGACATTGGAAAGCGTGACTATCGGCGGGAGCCGAATTCTCTATGCCAGTATTGGCCGTCTTCACTCGTTGCGCGCAATATGGCATCTGGTTTCAGATTGTCAGGCCACAGTTGAACTAAATAGGTGTCCACCACGCCATGGAAGAATTCGCCGTCTCGGCCCTCATCGCGGCCGCTTGCGCTGACCCGCATCCGGTAACTGCCCGGGATGATGGCCTTCAGCGCTCCCCAGCTCTCGCCCGCCCAACTACACCACCGCACTTCATGCCCGGTGGGGATTGCGAACGAAACCTCGACGACGTCTTCCCAGCGCGCGTCGTCGTTGGCCGGAGGCGCTTCGCGTAGGACCATCCGTACGTGAGAGCCTCCTGAACGGCGGGCCAGGTTGATGTACACGCCGCTCGAGGCGGATGCACCAACCAAGCCGTTGACCTGACCGGCGAAGTACCGGTCGGAGTCACCATCGAAGCCACCGTCCAAAATCCAGATGACGTCTAGTTGCCCATAGTCGGTTTTGACAACCTGATCCAGCAAAACAATCTCCATGAGGTCAGGATACGGGCACTCGAAGGGGCGTCGGGCACTTGCCGTTTTCATACATAGAGCTACTATGTTAGATACCCTTCTGATCTATGTATGGGAGTTGCAGTGCGCATTGATAAAGACTTGGTCGCAGCCTCGGCCACCCCGCTGGTGCTGGGCATCCTTTCGGACGGGGACCTGTACGGTTACGCAATCCTTAAACGGGTGAGTGAGTTGTCGGGCGGAAACATGCAGTGGACCGACGGGATGCTCTACCCGCTGCTCCACCGGCTCGAGCGGTTCGGTTACGTGTCGTCGTCGTGGGGAACCTCCGACGCCGGACGCCGGCGCAAGCACTACGCCATCACGTCCACGGGCCGGGAAGCTCTCGCCGACCGGCAGGCGCAGTGGACCGTCGTCGCAGACGCGCTACGCCAAGTGTGGGAGACCACGCCACGGTTTCCCACCTCGGTGGAGGGATGGGCATAGTGGAGGGACACGCCGAATTGGAGGCCCAGATCGACAGGTGGCGTGGATTTGTTCAGCGCAGCCAAGCCATCTCACCCGCTGACGTTGACGAGCTCGAGGACCACCTGCGCGAACAAATTTCGGAGCGGCAGGCGACAGGCCTGGATGACGAGGAGGCATTCCTCGTCGCCATCAAGCGCCTCGGCAACCTCGATGCCGTCTCCCGAGAGTTTGCCCGTGAACACTCCGACCGGCTGTGGAAGCAGCTTGTCCTGGTTCCAGAAGGTTCGAACGACGCCGGCACGCCGCACTGGCGCGAACTGGCAGTCGTCCTTGCCCTGGCTGTCGGGGCGGGCATGGCTGTCAAGGCTGGCCTTGCCTGGATCGGCGGAGGCGAAGCGCTGATGCGCAACGCCGGCCTTCTCGTCTTCCCATTCCTGGCCGGGTTCTTCGCATGGAAGCGCCGATTTTCTGTGTCGGTGTTGGTGACACTGTGCGTTCCCTTTGTTCTTCTGGCAGTCGCTCTCAACGTCTACCCGTTTGTGTCAGGCGGCTCCACCGGGATGCTCGCTGCCCTCCACGCGTTGGTGGCCCTGTGGGTTCTGGTGGGAGTGGCGTATGTAGGAGGGAGGTGGCGGTCCGACAGGCGCCGCATGGACTTTGTCCGGTTTACAGGTGAGTTCGCAATCTACTTCACGCTGCTGGCACTTGGGGGTGCCGTCCTGATCGCGCTCACACTCGCCACCCTCCGGATCATTGGGATCGACTTCGAACCGGTCCTGGAAAACTGGATTCTGCCGTTTGCGGTGCCGGGGGCGCTTGTGGTTGCGAGCTGGCTCGTCGAGGCCAAGCAACAGGTCGTTGAAAACATCGCACCCGTGCTCACACGCGTGTTCACGCCCTTGACGGTTGTCATGCTGCTGGCGCTTCTGCCCGTGCTTGCCACAGCGGGTGGCTTCGCCGCTATTGACCGGAACCTGCTCATCCTCATGGATGCAATTCTTGTGCTGGTTTTGTGCCTGCTGCTCTACTCAATTTCCGCCCGCGACTCGCTTGCTCCGCCCGGCCTGTTCGATGCGCTGCAGCTGGTCCTGGTGGTTGCGGCACTTGCCGTCGATGTGGTGATGCTGACGGCGATGCTTACGCGTATTGCCGAGTTCGGCTACAGCCCCAACAAGATCGCCGCATTTGGCCTCAATGTTGTTCTTCTGGTCCACCTGCTCGGCGCGGCATGGCACGCCCTCGGCTTCCTGCGCGGCCGGCGCCCGTTCGCCGCAGTCGAATGCTGGCAAACACGGTACCTGCCGGTCTACGGCGCCTGGGCCGCCGTCGTAGTTCTCATCTTCCCGCCCCTGTTCGGGTTCGCCTAGCGTACTGGCGACCCCTCCAGCGGAGGGCGAGGGCGTTGATGTCAGGCGAGTGGACACCCGAATTTGGATCGTCTACTCGCTCTCAGAGTCCTCGTCGTTCGCTATTTTTTCTATCCAGTCGATTGCTTCATCCGCGAGGTAAAATTCCTCCGGAACATTGGATCCAACCCAAGAAGTATCTGCCGTGGGGTGGCCTGCTAGAGCCGTGATCTGATCAAGGATGGATGCCGGCACAACGTCTCCGTTGTTGTTGATTAACCATTGCTGGGTCGATGAGTCCAGAAGGGGCCACCAGTTCTCTATGTTCATGGCCTCATTCTTACACCAGGGCGTCTGGTTGGGGAACCTTCAACAGGAGGGGGCTGGAGCGGGGTGAGTATTTGGCGCTAGCCGTTCTGGAAGTTACCGGTGTTGGCGTAGTCGGAGCATTCGCAGCCCAATACCGACCACGAACACGGCCACTCCGGTCAGGATCGAAGACTGTGGCAGCGTCGCTACCAAGGAAACACATGCCACGGCACCGATAACTTGCAGCGCCTTGGGGTATCGGCGATCAGCGGCGGGTTGGGTGAATGCAGCAATGTTTGCCACCAGGTAGTAGACGAGGACGCCAAAGGAGGAGAACCCGATGGCGCCGCGTAGATCTGCCACGGCTATCACTGCGCAAATCACGGCGGCCAGGGCCACTTCGGCACGATGCGGAACCTGATATCGGGGATGGACGGCTGCAAACCAATTCGGCAGGTCCTGTTCCCTGGCCATGGCCAGACTGGTGCGGCCCAACCCGGCAACCAAGGCCAACAACGCACCCAGTGCGGCGACGGCAGCACCAACGCGTACAACAGGTGCGGCCCACGCCCAAGTGCCTGAACCTACGGCGCTGGCCAGGGGTGTTGCAGAGTCCGTGATTCCATCGGGTCCGATGGTTGCCAGCAACGTCACTGCGATGACCGCGTAAATGATTATCGTGATGAGCAAGGAGATCCCGATGGCACGAGGAATGGCTCGACGGGGGTTGTGAACTTCTTCGCCCATCGTAGCGATCCGTGCATACCCCGCGAACGCGAAGAACAGCAGACCCGCGGATTGCATGATCCCGTACCACCCGTGGGCCAGGAGGCCTTCACCAAGAATGTTCAGTGGTGCAGGGCCTCTGCCACCCCATGCAGCTGCCACGGCAACAGCCAGGGAAATCAGCACAACAACAACCAGGATTCGTGTCAGTCGTGCGGTCCGTGTGACTCCCCGGTAGTTAACAGCCGCAAGGCCAATGACTGCCGCGATGGCGACCGGTCGTTCCCAACCACTCGGGGCTGCATAGGCGGCGAACGTCACCGCCATCGCTGCGGCACTGGCGGTCTTGCCGACAATGAACCCCCAACCGGCCAGGTATCCCGACCATGGGCCGAGGCGCTCACGCCCGTATACGTAGGTTCCGCCCGAGGCCGGATAGACCGCGGCCAGCTGTGCCGAGGAAGTGGCATTGCAGAAAGCGACAAAAGCAGCCACTACCAGGCCCACCAAAAGACCCGATCCTGCCGCCGCTGCGGCCGGAGTAAAAGCGGCAAAGACACCCGCGCCGATCATCGATCCCAGTCCGATGACCACAGCGTCGGTGGTGCCCAGGCGGCGCGCCAAGGTTGGCTGATGGCTCATTTTCACTATCCCTTTGCCGAGTGGGGAGTACTTCGGCCGCTAGTTTAGCAACGGCCATGCGGCCTTCGGCCAGTGCTTGGATGCCTTGTGATGTGGTTCGGTAGATTCGGCGCGGTCGCCCGTTAACGACCTCCGGCGGGAGCTGAGCAGTCCCTGCTCTTCCATTCTGTGCAGGGTTGGATACAACGTCCCCGGGGAAATTGAGTATCCATGGTTGGAGAGTTCCTCTGACATCCAGGCGCCGTGAATATCTTCCTCCGCGGCATGATGCAGGATGAGTAGCCGGACGGCTGCACGAGTTAGTTCGCGCATTTAGACCTCGCTCAAAGTCCCTGATATCGGGAACCGATATCTAAAGGCGATAATACTTCTGGATCCTCTCACTCAGAGGCCCTGCGCTGTTTGTTCGAGAACTGTTCACTGGAACAGGTCTCTAGGCAACCGTCTTGCGGAAGCGCGCGAGGCATACAACGATTGCGCTCCAGAACGTGACTCCTCGGCTCCGGCGTCGCGCGACGGACGTGTCGGCTGGATAGTCTGGTGACATGCCCATCAAGACGCGCGGCGCCACGCGCTCACCAGTAGTCGCAGCTTGTGTCGTCTTTCTGGGCCTGCTCATACTTTGGGTGGCGCAGCCACTTCTGCCAGGTTGGGCCTGTGCGGCCAGCCTTCCGGCGGCGTGCCCGCCGCAATTGTTGCCTGTTCGGGCGTCTCTGATTAGCGCAGGCATCTTCTCCGTGCTGGCGGGGCCAGCCCGCAACAGTCACCTCAGTGGATGGCCCGTTGCTCGCTGCGTTTAGGACCACAAACGCATTGGACCTAGGCCAGATTCGCGAACCCAAAGCTAGGAAACTGGTGGCACCAAGCAACAAAGTTGGCCGAAGTTACCACTCGAGTGGGCTCCGACGGTTCGGTGGGTTGTCCCGATGCTTCGAAAGCGCAGGGTTTCCTTTGACCGCGACTGACCACGCGCCGAGCGTCAGTGCGCCGGCAATCACAGCATCAAGAAAGACTTGCGTCACCCCGGCACCAGTTAGGGCGTGGAATAGCCCGATGACTACAAAGGTGGCTGCTGCTGCCGCGACGCAAAGGGAAAGTATCATCGCCCAGAGGGGTATGTTCCGAAGTTCTTTCACAATTGCCAACTCCTAGAGACCAGCACGAGTGGGGCACTGATCAACACACTACACTCGCCGGCACTCATCAAACTAGGCCTCTATTTCCTGGGGCAAACGTACTCACCGCCGCCGCCGGCCTGCTTGTAGGGCCGCGTCATTTCGGAAGCCGCGTTGGCGCAGTCCGGCGACGTCCCCAATTGGAACCCTGAGAGGCGGATCTACCTCAGTCATCTCCCCGTGAGTTACTGTCAAACGTCGAACGCTCGTGAGACGATCAGCAGCATGAGAGTAAAACAGCTCGTGATTAGCTTGACCGTTTTAGTCTGTGCCTTCGCCGCGTATAACTTTGGCAGGTATCTAGAACCATTCACTGGGCTTCTTCTTACTACTTTACTTGCCTGCGTTGGTGTAGTTTTGATCAACGGGTTGGCTTCAAAAGGAAAAATACGTCAGCCCTGACGCCCTTCGTCGCCGCCATTTGTGCCTTTTCCGGTCTGCCGTTTCAATAAATGGAATGCTCTGGCGCATCGCTTGAGTCGAAGGTGCCTTACGGAATGAGTCTTACCCAAGCGGGGCTAAACAATGATCAGATCCACATTGGCCATGTCGAGGGTGAGAAGAAACATCGCAAAGGGCCGCCGGGAACAAGCAAGACATTGTTATTGGAATCCTAATTGTTTGCGCCGCGCTGCTTAGAGCCTGAGGCGAGTAAAGCTGCGCCGGATAGCCCGATGGTCAGTGCCGCGGCGGCCAGCCACCCCAGTAGATCAAAACCGGCGGAGACGGGCACCATATTGGTCAGATCTGACAGGCGGAAAGACCCCGCTACAGCGGTCAGAAGAGCAAGAATGCCTGCCACTGCATAGACAGGAGAGGCGCTGGCTGCTTGAGAACGATTGCTCTTTGCCGAAACGAAGCAAAGCACCGCAGCTAACAGCGAGAGGGCAATGGAAATAACTATGGCGGCTATGTAGAACCCGGGAACATGAATAGTGAAAATCCCGAATATTGCGGCCAGTATAGATGCGATGAAAGCTTTCACACGGAGCTCCTAGATGGTTTTCTGACCAATGATCCATCTGGCGGCTTACTGCTTGTTGGCGTCAATTTCTCGCACATGGACGCGAACCAGATCTTCGATCAGGCGGATGGGCAGGGTCTTGTCCAGCGTAAATTGGATCGCGTGTTGGGTGGTCTTGTAGTTCTTGAGCTGGTCCCTTAACTCCTCGATCGCCCATGAAGAGGGGTAGAAGCTCATATGCTTCTTGGATGCGGTGAAGTACACCAGTGCCCGGTTCTTATATTTGAGCGTCGGCATCCCATAACTTATGGTCTCTTCGGTGTCCGGCACGAGTTTCGTTACGAGTGCGCGGATCCGTTCGAGTTCTGCTCGGTACTCGGGGTCGAGCGCGCTGAGATACTCTTCGACGCTCTTCGCTTTTTCACCCATAACGTGAGTTTAGCGCTCCGCGGTTCCGGCTACGCATTGGTGGCGCCGCTCCGGGGCAAGTGGGTGAGGTGCTGAACCTCCGTCACAAGGATTACACGCGGGACGCTATGCCGTGGGACCTGGGCGAGGAACATCAGTGATTGCATGTCTTGCAAGAAACCCCTTGCAGGACAGCGTGCCCTTGCCGGTCGCCAGGTGGGTGGGTCAGTCCGCGGTGAAGTGCGCGATGTACCGGCGCTGCCATGGCGTCTCGACCGCGCGCGGGTTGTAATGCTCGCGAACGAACTTCACTGCCTTGTCAGCAGGTACGCCGTCGAGGACGGCAATACACGCCAGTGCGGTGCCCGTGCGCCCGCGACCGCCATCGCAAGCGATCTCGACTCGCTCTTTCTCAGAGCGAAGCCATGCTTCACGCAGCGCGTCCCGTGCATCGCCGTGGTCCCTTGGCAGCCGAAAGTCGGGCCATGGCACCCAACGTGCTTCCCATTCGACCGGTGCCGGTCTCTGCCCCAAAAGGTAGAGCGCGAAGTCGGGGGTAGCGCCACTGGCGAGCGGTTTGTGAAGGCCACGGCCGCGCAGGAGTCGGCCCGACGGCAAACACATCACGCCGGTCTCGTCAACGTCCCAAGTACTGCGCACGATCCCAGCGTATCGGCCGACAAAGGGTAAGGAGATGCTGATCGCGTGGTTGGTCGAGAGGACGACGGCGCAGGGCGCCGCGGCTCCAGGGTCAGGCGAACCCTGAATTCAGGATTCTTGTCGGGTTACGCTGTTCATGCATCCGAAATTTGGAAGACGTCTGCTGCAGGTCATGCCGATACTTGGGGGTTCGAATGGGAAAGCAATGGGCAGAACAGTTGCGGTCACCCCGGCTCCAGGCCATGCCCGGCGTATTGGCGGTGTTATCGGCTGTCAGTGGCCTCGTTTTTCCTCGCACGGATGCCCTGTACGGTCCCGCCTACATTGCTTCGATCACGTTTGCATTGGCAACCCCACTGGCGTTCCTGGTGGTGGCGCCCAAGAGCCTGTTCCGGCAGAACCGGGCTTTTCTTTGGCTGTACATCGCGACGGTGGTTTCGGCGGTGTGTGCGGCGGTGACAAGCGGACTGCTGATGTCGTTGGGCAGTCCGGATGGCGCAGCGGGCGACATTGGCGGCTTTCCGATCTGGCTGCTGTCGACCGGCGCTTTGGTGACTGTCTCCCTTCTTGCCATCAAGGCTTGGCACAGGGAGCAGGCAGGCCCTGCAACAACATTACGTGACCTCCAGCGGCAAGAACGTCGGACAAAACACCGCTAAAGTCGGAAATTCGAGGATCTCATGTCAACGGTCAAAATTATTATGATTCCGGGGCATAGGGCAGGTTGGTCCTCTTGGTGTCTCACTTTTTTGCGATGAATCCCGGTGAAAACCGTAGCTAGAACATAGGTTGCATCGGCCCAAATCGGTGGGACCACTGTTTAGAAATCCGTTCGGAGGATTCTGGGACGATCGACATCAACAAAGATGGTCGCCACAAAATTGCGGTGACCATCTTGAATCTGATGCGGTGTTGTTAACGGTGGAGCGATTTGTATTTTGCTATGAGCAACAAACCAAAATAGAAGCACAGCGTGAAGAACACTACGGAGCCTGCGAGGAAGAGCCAGTGACTACCAGTTGGGTTTCTGACGACTGGCTCAATGCATACGGCTAGAACGAAGACTGCGAAGCAGCCAGAGTACTTTGATATTTGACTCTTTGACATTGTTCCTCCTGCTTTAGTCATGCGGCACTAAAATGCCCTGGTGAGGACTAGGGCGGCGATTGGCCATAGAATCTTGGTCTCAGTCGTAGATTTTTTGAGCGGCTCACTGCCGGATGGCGCCTGGCCACGCACCAATAAGATCAAACCCGACAAATGCAGGCCGGTACGGCGCTCGGCCACATCTTCGCGTTGGATATTTCACGTTTTCACAAGCCAACCGGTGACGACTTCTCCTGGTGATTCCTGTTCAACTGCCCAACGAGCCAACGGCAGACGGGTATGTCGGCATCGTGAGACGATCGCGCCACCGTCGGGGGTGTTCATAATGGAACGGTTTGCGGGACAGTCGATCGAACACAAAGCCTTCTTGAAACCGCTGAGGGCTCAGGCTTCGAAACGCAATGGTCGAGTTCTACTTACTTCGGTTTCTGGAGTCCATCGTTCCCCGAACCTCCGCAATACGCAGCCTCAGGAAAATAATGGACAGAATCAAAACCCAGACGAGGAGTACCGCGACAACGGCCACCACCAAAAGGTAGAGCCCAACCAATAGGCCGCCATACACTCCAAACATTCCAGTCACCTAAACCCCCAACTATCTGGCACCACCAAGTTGGTGGTGCCAAGAAAAGCTCTTTCCGTCCACCGTACAGTGTGGCCAGTAGAACGGCGTCCAAGAGCGTATGGCCATGTCCTCGGTAGTGGGAAAGGGGGTGATTGGCTCCAACATGGGCGGTGCCAAGACTTTGGATTGACAAGATTTTAGCTCCGGAAAGTGCATGTTCGAGGTACATCCTTTGCGAAACGTCTAGCGGGTGGTCCTTCTTGCAAGCTCAGTCCTCCAGCGCTTTGACGCAAGCGTTGAGTCCGTAAGTGAGTGAGGTGAGCTCGGAGGGGCTAAGTCCTGACAGCATCCGCTCTTCAACTCCGTCCACATCAGCCTGTGCGGCGGAGAGGAGATCAGCACCAGCTGCCGTGAGTGCTGTCGGTAAAGCGCGACCGCTCTCGGGGCGGGTAGGGCGTTCGACCAGTCCACGTTCGAGTAATTGCTGCAGCATCGAGTTCATGGACTGGCGCGTCATGAACGTGGCGCGGGCCAGCCCAGCAGCGGAGATACCAGGATCGCGGAGCAGATGGTGAAGGCATGAGTACTGGGAAACAGTGAGGGAGTGCCGGTGCAGCGCCTCCTCCATGCGAAGACGAAGCACTGATTGTGCCTGCTTGACTACGTATCCGACCTGTTGTTCCCGGTTGCTCATGTAAGAATTCTGACATAGAGTCTGGATGTAAGGAAACTGACATACAAGGAGAATTATTATGGCCGTCACCGGTCCCGACTTCATTGCCCTGCAGGTCCGCGATCTAGAGAAGGCGGCAGCCTTCTACGAGAACACCGTCGGTCTGACCCGCGCACCCTTCTCGCCTCCACACGCCGTCGTCTTCGATACCCAGCCGACCTTCGCGGTTCGCGACCCCGAACCCGGCTTGGATCTCGAATCTGGCCCATTGGGACTCGGCGTTGCGCTGTGGCTGCATGATCCTGAGGCCGTCGCCTTGCACAGTGCCGTAGCGGGGGCGGGTGCGACCATCCTGCGGGAACCCTTCGAGGGCCCGTTCGGAATGACATTCGTCTTTCAGGATCTCGACGGGTACTCCGTCACTGTTCACGATCGCGCCACACGCAACTGATTCCGGGCCAACCGGGGCAGCCCCAACGGCAAAGGCGGTCCTTGACGAACAGGCTCGTGTTCTGCCGGACCTCGCTCACTCCCGAAGGTGAAACACTGGCGTGACAGCGCGCTCGAACGCAACATGTTGAGGTCAAGGTGATTCCATTGGCATTCACCGAAGGACAACCACCGCGGCGACCTAGGGGCGGGTCCGGGTGGACTAGTCGGCGAGGGTGCAGTTGCCCGCTTCTATGATCATCCGCATCGTGGGCGACTCTGAAGTCAGCTCATTTTCAACCGTGCACCCTGAAGTTGCCTCGACTGACACCCAACCGTAGGGGACGTCTTCGATGACGTAGGTGGATCCGACCGACACTTCTCGCGAATTGACCAGCTCTCCATCGGAGCCTCGGACCTTCACCTCGTAAGGCCCGCCTTGGGCGCCGGGTGTCATGGTGCGAACTTCGACGCTTACACTTCCGGACTCAGCGCCGGAGTTGCAGCCAGTCATGGCGCCAACGACTAAGAACGCTGCCGCGCCACGAGCGAGATACTTTAGGTCCATAGCCTCAGTGTTGCATATGTCATCAACCCGCCCTGGGGAGTCGACAAATGGGCGGGGCAGACCCCTCTTTCGCATTGTGTTTGTGGTCAGTCTTTGTTCGAGACGTTCCCTTGGACTCGCTTTTTTGAGATGCGAAACAGAGTTGCGATTAGGCCGATCACCATGAGGCCTATGACCATGAAGAGCATTTCTCCGAGAGATCGACGATCCCCAAGGCCGTAACGGATTCCCTCAGCGGCAACCCCAACGACCAGGCCAAACAAGGCACCGAAAAGTGATCTTCTTACTGGCACGCTCATCCATTTTCCTTCCAAAAACCAAAATCCAGACAAACATCACTGGTCTGTAGACCCATTGCTGTGCCATTGAACATGAGGGGCTGAGTACGCCCAACACTATGTTGGCGTCGTAAGGCCCCCATATACCCTGGTGATGCGGGCACAACTACATATCTTGGCATTCATCAAGGATTCGCAAGAATATGTCCAAAAGGTAGCGGGTAGTAAGTACCCAAACAATTGAGACTGCCGTGGGATGACAAAGTTCTCGGTGAGGTCAGTCCAACTGAACGTGATCTGATCCGCCAGGAGTAGCTACGCTCCAAACTGTCTGTCATTTTTAGAAGTCATCTGCACTGCGCGGGGAACGTTCACGTCAGGAGCGGCGACCCAGTCAAGATCCTCAGCCCTGTGGATGCTCAAATCAGTGCCCAGTTCACAGAAACGGGAGGTCATCTATTTTGTTTGATTCACAATTCATGGTGGGCATTGCGGGAATCGGCAATTAACGCTCTGGAAACAAATCGGTGACCCGGCTGTCGCATGGTGTGGATAGCGTTTCACCTGACCTTCCCGCTACGAAAGTGATGCCCGGATGAGTATTGATTCAAAGAGCACTCAAATTCTTGAACCGCAGGCGCCTGCCAATGACGCTGCGATCAGCGCGACCAAGGAAAGCCTGGAGGACTACACTCTCCGGTTCGCGCCGCGTTCGTACCGGAAATGGACTGCCGGGGTGGTGGCAACCAGCGCCTTGGGCGGGATCGCATATCTGGCGGACTTCTCCATCGGGGCAAACATTGGCATTGCCTATGGCACCACAAATGCGATTCTCGGCATTATTGTGGCCGCGGTAATCATTTTCGCCACCGGTTTCCCTCTGGCATATTATGCCGCACGGTACAATATTGACCTTGATTTGATCACGCGAGGATCCGGGTTTGGTTATTACGGATCCGTGGTCACGAACGTCATCTTTGCAACGTTCACCTTCATATTCTTTGCGCTCGAAGGGTCAATCATGGCCCAGGGGCTGCAATTGGGGCTCGGCATTCCGCAATGGATTGGATATGCAATATCCACGATCGTCATCATTCCATTTGTGATTTACGGGATGAAAACCCTGGCCAAGCTTCAGGTCTGGACCACTCCGCTGTGGCTTTTGCTGATGGTGGTGCCGGTGGGCTATTTGCTGCTGTCCCACCCGGGCAGCATTGATGACTTCTTTGCCTTTACGGGCAAGTCCGGTGCTGAAGGCACCAATGTCGCATCGGTGATGCTCGCCGCAGGCGTGTGCCTGTCGCTCATGGCCCAGATTGCCGAGCAGATCGACTACCTGCGCTTCATGCCGCCCAAAACTGCCGCGAACAAGGGCGCTTGGTGGCGTGCAGTGATACTTGCCGGCCCCGGTTGGGTCATTTTTGGTGCCATCAAGCAGATCGTGGGCATGTTCATCGCCATCTACCTGATCGCCAAGTTGGATCCGGCGGCGTCCGTGCATGCCAACGAACCGGTGCACCAGTTCCTGGGCGTGTATCAGGAGATGATGCCGGCCTGGCTGGCCATGACCCTTGCCGTGGTTCTTGTGGTCATCTCGCAGCTCAAGATCAACGTGACCAACGCCTATTCGGGCTCGTTGGCGTGGACCAACAGCTTCACAAGGGTCACCAAGACCTACCCGGGCCGCATGGTATTTGTGATGGTCAACCTGTTGATCGCCCTGGCACTCATGGAAGCAAACATGTTCGAGTTCCTCAATACCATTCTGGGCTTCTACGCGAACTGTGCCATGGCTTGGATAGTCACCGTTGCCTCCGACATCGTTATCAACAAGTACCTGCTGAAGATCTCGCCCAGGGTTCCGGAGTTCCGCCGCGGGATGCTCTATGCCATCAACCCTGTGGGTTTCGTTTCCATGCTGGGTTCGGCCGGCGTTTCCATCGCTGTTTTCTTCGGGGCGTTTGGCTCGGCCATCCAGCCGTACTCACCCATCTTCGCCGTCGGCCTGGCATTGCTGCTGCCACCCCTGCTGGCCGTGCTGACCCGCGGAAAGTACTACCTGCGGCGCACCGATGACGGCATTGACCTGCCCATGTTCGACGCCGACGGCAACCCCAGCGACCACAAACTGCTCTGCCATGTCACTGGGCTAGAGTTCGAACGCCCGGACATGATCCGCTCAGCCCAGGACGGGCCCGACGGTGAACCGCAGTACGTCTCCTCGCTGGCCCTGTCCACGGACAAGACCGGGGAACTGGTTCTTCCGGCACAAAAGTAGGGCCATTCCCTACCAGGGAGGCAGTTACAGCCTCCCTGGTGCCAGTGTGCGAAAGATGCGGGGGTCCGGCTGCGAAGCCCCGGCGGTGCAGGGCTTCCGCCGTCAGGAAAGTGTGATGGAGTGTGCGCAGGCCGCTGCGACACACCACCACGAACATGAACCGGACAGTGTTGAGTGGGATGCTCGCAGGGGCATGGTCTTCGGCGTCCGGTGCAAACGGGAGGCGAACTGAGTCAGAAATTTTGAGCGTCACCCTGAGTTAGGCTCAACCGATGGATTGGTTTTGGAACACCGTACTCATAGTTGGCGTCGCCGGTGTCGTCGTAAGTTCTTTGGTCGCGTTCCAACGGCATCTTGCCAAACCTGGCGGTCGCACGGGGACCGGTGGGGCAGCCGGAATCGGTTTGATGGAGAGCCTGTTCGCACCGTCGAGCTATGAAGCTCGCATTGAGCTTGAACGACAAGGTCAAATGCAGGCTCCGGCGCCTGTACCCGGGGACCCTTTGCGCGGTCTCCAAGTTGCAGTGGACGAGGAAGGTTTGCCTTCTCGCGTCGTCATTAGTGCCAACAACCATTTGCCCTGAGATCTGATTTTTTCGACGGGAAACGGTGCGCAAATCGTCCGGATGCTGCTCTTTAGCCCAAGTCCTTATTTGGGAGCGTCCGCGCCCGTAGATCGAACGTCATGTGGGGTGCTCCTTGAGGCGTTTGGGCGTCGTGTGTGTGGCTGTGGCTGTGGCTGTGGCCTGGGCGTCGGTGAAGTCGTCGGCGCTTTGTCCCAAGCGTTTCTTTTGGCGGCAGATAACGGAGAATTCATCTCAGGCGCGAGAACCGCTGCCTCGTCGCGAGGCAGCGGCCAACGTGCCAGGACAAATCAAGTCAAGCCGCTACTCGGGTAGGTCGGTAACGCAGGGCGATCGCCCCCGACCGGAACTCATGGCGATCCACGAGCTCGAGCTGGATGCGCTCGCGGAGACCGGCGAGCAACGTCGGCCCATGTCCGGCAAGGACCGGCTGCACGAGGAACTCGTACTCGTCGATCAGTCCCAGATCCGCCAACGCCAGGGGGAGCGTCACACCACCAACCCACAGACCCTCGCCTGGCTCCTGCTTGAGTCGATGAACCGCTTGCCCCAAGTCGCCTCGCACCAGCTCGGCATTCCAGTCGACCCCGCTTAGCGTGCTCGACACGACGTACTTCTTCGCCCGGTCGATGGCCTCGGCGAACGGGATCTGCCACCCATCCACCCAGCCAGGCCACGTGCCCGTGGCCGGCTTCCGCCACGCCGACTCCATCATCTCGTAGGTCACTCTGCCGAACAGCAGGGCATCGGCTCGCTCCATTTCAGAGGTCCAGTAGCGCATCGACTCCTCGTCCGGGGGGAGCCCGGCCTCGTGATGGCAGCAGCCGTCGAGTGTGACGTTGATCGAGTATCGAAGTGGTCTCATCTCGTTGCTCTCCCTTGATGCGCACAGTGCGTTTTCACCGGGCTGACAGTCAGCCAGACCACGGCTTCGCTTGAACAGCTCATGGTCCGAGGATAAGCAACCTCGCCGTCTAACGGAAGTGTCAGAGCACGATTCCGGATAGGTTTGTGCAATGGGAAAGCGCCGTAGAAAACTATTCTTCATTGCCATGTCCTTGTTGGCGTTTGTGTGGGTGGTCAGTGTTGGACTGACCTTCGTTAACGAAGGGAAAACACCACCCGACTCAGCGTTCCCGGGCGTCCCCGGGCCGGCCGTCGTGAAGGGCATTTCGATGCAGTGCGGTTCGGGAGGCTGCTGGCGCGAAATGGCCATCGAAGCCGGTTCGACCATGGTGGCTAACGAGCTCATCAATGAGATGGATCTGTCCCAGGAGCGCTGTAGCGCCAGGAACCTGCTCACATTGACCCGAATTTGCACTGGTTCCAGCTACGCAGGCGGTGAGTTGCGCGTATACCTGCGCTACGCCTACTAGGGAGGAGCGATGTCGGATCAGGCATATCCGTTTATCGATATTTTCGGTGCTGGACACAGCGGACAATGCCGCAATCGAGCTGGGTCAGTATCCTGCTGCTGGCTTCTGCTCGATGTAGTTAATAATGAAGAAACCGTCGAAGGGCACCAGCTCCACGTACCAGCGGGTTGGCTTGGCCAGCCCTGCCCAGTCTGCTGGATCTGCTGGTGTACCGGGGGCCGGACGGTAAATAGCATCAAATTTCAGGAACGTGCCA